>CBINNW010000011.1:0-75679 GCA_966252115.1 uncultured Akkermansia sp. | reverse complement strand
CCAACGGGGACCCGCCCGAAGCGCCGATGGGGCGCCGACCGCGCCGCGCGCGGCGGGGGGGGGGCGGTCGTTTGGACGGTGCGCCTCAGGGCTGCCAGACGTCGCCGGAGGTGGTGGCGGCGGGGCCGACCGTGGTGCGGCTGTCGTCGGTGCCGACAAACACCAGCCAATACCAGTAGGTCTTGGTCTCGTCGGGCACGCGCTCGATGTAGAGCTGGCCGGGCGGGAAGATCGTGGCCACCTGCTGGCGACCGACCGCGCTCTCCCGGTCGTGACGGTGGATCTCCACCCGCGCCACCGGTTTCTTCGGCTGCGTCCAGGACAGGGAGACGTCCGAGCCGGAACGCGCCACGGTGAGCGCGGACTCGTCGGCGCCGGCCTTTTTGGCGGCCAGGAACTTGTCGGGGGAAAGGGCCGAGTCGGTGAAACGCAGGTTGTCCACGCAGCCGTCGATCCAGTCCACCTGGGCGCCGTTATACCACCCGCGTCCGAAGGTCCAATTGGAGCCGTTGCTCGCGAGGGCGTTGTTGGCGCCGGTGCGTCGGCTGAGCGCGGCGGACGCGGCGAGTTTGTAGCCCGCGCCTTTTCCCTCATCGATATACATCTCCACCTTCGTGCCGTCGCTCACCAGCGCGACCTGATACCAGGCGCCGGGGACGGGGGCGAAGTCCGACTCGATCATGTAGCGCGAGCCGTCCACGGTGGCGAAATCGAGGCGGAAATGGTCGTTGGTGCCGTTGTTCTGAAAGTAGAAGTCGGACTTCAGGTTGCCGGGGAAACTGCTCCCGTCGCGACCGATGATGGTGTTCCAGCCGTCGAGTTTGTTGATCTTCACCGAGATCTCGATCGTCCAGCGCAGCGGGGACCAGTTGTTGAGCTGCGGCTCCACGGTGTATCCGTCCTGCCGCCCGTTCAGGCCGCAGCTCAGGCCCTGGCCGTCGGGGGTGTCGCGGGAGTAGGCGGGGCCGACCTCGTTGTCGTAGCCGAGGAAGAGGTAGCCCTTGCCCGAGATGTCCACGGCCGGCAGCGCGGCGAAAGTCGTGTTGTCGCTACCGCCGTCGAAATTCCAGTGGACGAGGGTTTCGGCACGGAGGCCGGGGACGGAGCCGAAAAACGCGAGTGCGCAACACCCGACGGACGCGAGGGTGGGGATTTGCATGGTGGAGAGGAGGTTGGGGTCACGGGACGTTTTTTGCCTTTTTGGCCGAAACACGGATCCCGCGGGAGCCTCCTAATTGCCCGTAAGCTCCTGATCGGGCAAACGGGAAAGGCCCGGATGGGAGGATGTGTTCATATAAGGAACGTAAAAGAGGGGTGTTTGGACGAAGAAATAGGATTAAACGGCAAGGAGTGCGCCGGGCGGAGGTTTGCCGGATGCTCCTTGGTTTTTCGGTGTTTTGAGGGGGCGGGGCGCGGTGGGCGGGCGGGGCGTGGAGGCGAGGGGCGGGCGCGGGGTGGGCGGATTGCCGGCCGGAGAGTGGCGCAAAGCGTCGATCGAGGCGCCTAACCAAGGCGTCGCTCGCGGAGCGAGCGACCTACTTTTCGGAAGGAGCCAGGTCGCTCTTTTAGCGGGCCGAGGGCTGCCAGCCGTCCGGACCGGCGAGGACGGCGTCGGGGGTGAGCGCGTCGGCCTCCCCGGCGGTGAGCGTTTTGGCCCAGGGCACGCGCGTGGCGGGCGAGGCGCCGGGACCGGTGCTGGCAAACTCGGCGTAGAAGGTCGTCTGTTCGGCCTCGGGCTTGTTCCAGTTGTGCCAACCTTCGGGGCGGATGTTGCCGGCAAGCTCGGTGCGGAGGAAAACGGTGCGCGCGAAGTTGCGCCAGGGGCGGCCGAGATAGACGCCTTTTTTCACCTCCTCGCCGGTGGTCACGCGGCAGTCGGCGAAGACGTAGCCGTGGGCCGCGCCTTCCGGCGTGCTGGCGGCGGTGATGTAGCCGTCGCGCAGGCAGTGGATGTGGCAGCGGGCGAAAAAGGCGATGGCGGCGCCGAAGATGAAGTCCACGTGGCCCTCGATGTGGCAGTCCTCGAAGTAGTGGCGGCCGCGGTTGACGAGGACGGTGTCCTGCCAGCCGAGGAAACGGCAGCGGCGAAACACGAGCCGATCACCGTCGGCGCGCAGGGCGAGGGCCTGGCCGACGGGGCCGGCGGTGTTGGCGAGGGTGATGTCCTCCCAGATCATGCCGTCGCCGTCGATCTGGACGGTGGGCGTGGCGAAGGTGCCGATGGGTTTGCCGTCGGGGCCGACGACGCCGGCGTGCAGGTCGAAGGCGACGGTGGTGGTGAGCGGGTCGTCGCCGCGCACGAGGATGCGTCCGCGCTCGCGTTGCACGTAGATGCGTTCGCGGTAGGTGCCGGGTTTCACGCGGATCACCCAGCGGGGATCGTCGGCGCCGGTGCGCATGGGGGCCTTGGCGATGGCCTCCTGAAGCGAGGTGTAGTCGCCATCGCCGTCGGCCGAGACGACGACGTCGGGGGTGACGATCCACTTGGCGAGCGGGAGGTCGAGGCGCCGGATCTCGTCGGCGGCGAGGGCGGCGACGCGGCGGGCGCCGAGTTCGGAGTAGTGGGTGTCGTCCCGGAGTCCTTTGGGCGCGGCTGCGAGGGTGTCGGGCTCGAACCAGAGGTGCAGGCGCTTGGAGCCCTCGACGCCGAAGCTCCGCTCCAGCTCGGTGGTGAGTTTCTCCATCTCGAGCAGGGGCGCGCCGGTCTCGGCGGCGAGCTCGCGCACGACGGCGGGGTAGTCGCCGTGGGTGGGCACGAGGGCGGCGCCGGCTTCGTCCCATTTGCGGCGGGCGACGGAGGTGGCGAGGATCGGGTGGGCGCCGCGGGCGCGGGTCTCGTTGATAAAACGCAGGAGATTGTCGCGGTAGGCGCCGCGGGCGGGGGCGTGGATGGCGAGCTTGTCGGCTTTCTGGTCGTTGTGGCCGAACTGCATGATCACCCAGTCGCCGGCGCGGAGCTTGGCGAGCACGGCGTCCCAGCGGCCCTCGTCGATGAAGGACTTGGTGCTGCGGCCGTTTTTTGCGTGGTTGTCCACCCGGGCCGGCGGGCGCACGAACTCGGGCAGCAGCTGACCCCAGCCGCGCTCGGGGTGGGCGAGGTTGGGTTTGTCGGCCATGGTGGAGTCGCCGATCAGGAAGATCGTCGGCGCGCCGGCCCGGCGCGCGGCGAAGCGGGCGCGCCAGCGGGGGGCGTCCTCGCGGAGGAGCTCGTCGGCCCAGGAGCCGTAGTAAACGTAGCCGCCGCGCCGCTCCCGCTCGATCTCGGCGTGGTCGTAGTGGATCTCGCGGTCGCGTCCGATGAAGAGCGGGCGATAGGTGCCGAGCTCGTGAAACCGGGCCCAGAGCGGCGGTGCGGCGGGATCGGAGTCGGGCACGAGCCGACGGTCGATCCGGCCCTCGGCGTCGGTGAAGGTTTCGAAACGATAGCCGGTGATCTTCGTGTGTTCGAACCACGCCAGCGCGCCCTCCACGGCGGCGATGATTTCGGGCGACGGCTCCTCGAGCGACATGAGGAAACGCGTCACGCCCACGCTCTCGGCGCCGGACAGCGAGGCCGGCTCGAAGGCGCGGGCGGCGGCGGGGGCGAAGGTGTTTTCATCGTGCTGGGCGCACCAGACGGTGGGGCGGCCCTCGGCGTCGCGGACCTGGGTGCGCAGGATGCACTCGACGCCCTTGGCCACGGCGGCGGCCGCGCGCTCGCGCCGGGCGGCGTCCACGAAGGCGTAGCGCTCCTCGCCGCGCGCGATGTCGCGCAGGAGCACGAGCACGTTCACCATCGCGCCGTCGTTGTAGGTGATGCGCGTGTAGTAGCCCTTCTGGAGCGGGTAATACTGGGGCCAGCCGCCGTTGTCGTATTGGGCGGCGAGCAGGTAATCGACGCCGCGCTGGAAGGAGGCGAGCAGCGGCGCCACGGAGGCCGGATCGGCGGGCGCGGCCGAGATGACGCGGGCCAGGAAACGGAGCGGCGTGGTGGTGGCCTGGTTGTCGATGGTGGCGGCGCGCCGGTCCATCGCGGTCTGGGCGAGAAACTCGGCCGTGGGCGGCGCGGTGAAATCGGTGTTCTTGGGCCAGCCGCCGTGGGTGGTTTGATAGGCGGCGACATTGGCCGCCAGCGCGCGCGCCTCGGGCGTGGCATACCAGTCGGACTTTTGGCTCATGGCCGCGCGCCAGGTCACGGTCTGCGCGGGCAGGAGCCCGGGCAGGCAGGCGAACAGGACGAGGAGCGGGAACAGCAGGGCGCGGGGCGGGGACGCGAGTCGGCGAGACTCCGGGGGGCGGGGGGAGCGCATGGGGGAACGATGCCGGGGATCGGCGCCCGCATGGCTATGCCGGAATCGCTCAGACAGTAAACGAAACGCGCCGGGCGCATTGTTGCGCCCGGCGGCGCGGGCTGGCGGGGGCGGGCCGGCGCGGCGCCGTGGAAAACAGAGATTTAGCCGCAGAGAACGTGGAGAGCACAAAGAACGAGCGGGGGAGGCGGGGGCGGCCCCTCCGACGCTCTGCGTTCTTTGAGGCTATTTCAGCTCCCCGGGCTCGGACGGTGTTTCCGGCGGGGCGAGTTTGGCGAGCACGAGCACCAGGGAGGCGCCGATCAGCGCGAGCACGATGGGCAGCACGAGGCCGGTGCCGTCGGGCGGGGCGATGTTGACCTGATGGGTGGGCACCTCGACGCCGTGGCTGTTGATCCGCGTGGCGAGGGTGTGTTTCCACGGCCAGACCGTGCGCAGCGCGCCGGCCATCACGCCGGTCAGGGCCACGAGCGTGATCTGCCGGTGGTGATGCAGGAACCAGCTCACGATGCGCACGAAGGAGAGCACGCCCACCGCGATGCCGGCCACGAAGACCGCGAGGGTGGCGAAGTCGCGGGTGTGGACCGCGTCGAGCACGGTCTGATACTGCCCGAGGATCACCAAAATGTAGGAGCCGGAAATGCCCGGCAGGATCATGGCGCAGATCGCGACCGCGCCGCAGAGGAAGAGGAAGGGTTTGCTCGCGGAGGTCTGGAGCAGCGGCAGGCCGACGAGCCAGTAGGTGGCCACGGTGGCCACGACGAAGGCGGCGACGTGGGAGAGTTTCCACGGCCAGGTCAGGCGCACGAGCAGGAGGATGGAGCCGGCGACGAGGCCGAAGAACAGGGACCAGAGCTCCACCGGATGGCTGAGGAAGAGGCCCTTGAGCAGGCCCGACAGGGTGAAGATCGCCGTGAGCATGCCCGTGCCCAGGCACATGAAAAACACCCACGGCACCCGCCCCCACACCTCGGGCCAGCGGCGGGCCAGGACCAGCCGGACGAGGGCCAGGTCGAAGCTTTTGAGGCCGTCGATGAAGCGGTCGTAGATGCCGCAGACAAAGGCGATGGTGCCGCCCGACACACCGGGCACGAGATCGGCCATGCCCATGAAAAAGCCGACCAGGGCGACGCGAAGATAGGAGAGGAAGCGCATGAAAGTGGCGGGAAAAACGATGAACGCGGGCGCCACGACACCCGCGCGCGGGGCGGAAAACAAGGTCGAAGCCCCGGGGCGGGCGCGGTTGGCGGGGTGGGGGCGGCACCCGGCGAGGCGGCGGGGCAGGCGGCCGGCTTTCGAATCGGCGCGCGCGGCGGGCTGTTCCGCAAGTTAGGAACCGGTCCGGGGAGCGCACGCGTCCCGCGTGCCGGTGGGAGCGTCCCGCTCTCACCTCCGAAACGGCGGGCGAGACGCCCGCCGGAGCACCCGAGACGGGTGCGCCCCGGACCTTTCGGCGCAGGGGTTTCGCCCGGTTATCTGGCGACGACGGCACCGGCGTGCGCGGGGACGCGCCCGCCAGCCGGGCTCAGAGCAGCACGAGGTCGTCGCGGTGGACGACCTCGAGGCGCTTGCGGCCGGGGAAGAGGGGTTTCAGGCCCTCGCTCGCCAGGCCGGCGATCCGGGCGATCTCGGCGTCGCCGTAGGCGCTCTCGCCGCGCGCGATGATCGTGTCGTCGGGCCCGACGATGTTGACGATCTCGCCGGCCGCGAAGCGACCGCGCGCGCCGGTGACGCCGATGGCCAGAAGGCTGCGACCCTGCTCGCGGAGCACGGGCACGGCGTTGGCGTTGACCAGGATGGCGCCGTTGGGGCGCTGGTAATGCGCGATCCAGCGTTTGCGCGATTCGAGGGGCACGCCGGCGGGCACGAAATAGGTGCCGGGATTGTCGCCGGCGAAGAGGCGGGCGAGGATGTCGGGCTCGGCGCCGCTGGCGATGAAGACGCCGCAGCCGGCGCGCAGGGCGACCTTGGCGGCGGAGATTTTGGAAATCATGCCGCCGGTGGCGGTGACGTCGGTGGTGCCGCCGGCCATGGCCTCGATCTCGGGGGTGATCTTCTCGACTACGGGCAGGATTTTGCCGCTGCCCTTCATGTCGATGAGGCCGGGCGCGGTGGAGAGGATGACGAGCTGGTCGGCGTCGATGAGGCCGGCGACGAGCGCGGAGAGGGTGTCGTTGTCGCCGAACTTGATCTCGGCGGCGCTGACGGTGTCGTTCTCGTTGATGACGGGCACGACGCCGTAGCGGATGAGCTCCTCCAGGCAGTCGCGCACGCCGAGGTGGCGGGCGCGCGAGCGCAGGTCCTCGTGGGTGAGCAGCACCTGCGCGACGGTGGTCGAGTGCGGGTCGAAGGCGCGCTGCCAGGTCTGCATGAGCAGGCTCTGGCCGATGGCGGCGCAGGCCTGCTTGCGGGAGACGTCGGCCGGTTTCTTTTTCAGGCCGAGCCGCCCCATGCCGAGGCCGACCGCGCCGGAGGAGACGACGATGACCTCGACGCCCGCCGCGCGCAGGCCGGCGATGCCGGTGGCGAGGGCGGCGATGCGCTCCGTATTCAGTTGGCCGATACCGGTGGTGAGCACGCCGGTGCCGAGCTTGACGACGATGCGGCGGGGAAGGGGACGCATGGGGGGAATGACCAATGACCAATGACGAATGACCAATGGGGAGAGGCGAACGACGACCCGTCTCGCGGGTGGCGCGGCGAAGCCGCGCGGTGACGACCTTCGACTTTCGACCTTCGGACTTTGGACGGTTTGGGCGGGCCCTGGATCAGCCGACGGTGAGGAGGTCTTTTTCCTTCGAGGCGAGGTGCTTGTTGATCTCCTCGATGGCCTTGTCGGTGGCGGTCTGGATCTCCTTTTCCACGCGCTTGGCCTCGTCCTCGGGGAGCTTGGCCTTCTTCACCGCCTCGAGCACGTCGCGGCGGACGTTGCGCACGTGGACGCGGCCCTCCTCGGAGAGGCGCTGCGCGATCTTCACGAACTCCTGGCGGCGCTCGCGGGACATCTCGGGCAGGCCGATGCGGACGACGCTGCCGTCGATGCGGGGGTTGAAGCCGATGTTGGCGAGCTGGATGCCCTTCACGATGGCCTGGAGCGCGCCCTTGTCCCAGGGCTGGATGACGATCTGGCGGGCGTCGGGCGTGCTGATGGCGGCGCAGTCCTTGATGCGCATCATCGAGCCGTAGGACTCGACCATCACGCTCTCGACCATGGTGGGGGAGGCCTTGCCGGTGTGGATGTTGGAAAACTCGTGGAGGGTGTGATCCACGGCTTTTTTCATGCGGGCCTGGGCGTCGGAAACGAAGGGGGAGGACATGGTGCTGATGTCGGTTGTGGTTTGCGGAAAGGGGCGGACTATCCTCCTCCGGCCGGGGGCTTGTCGAGAGCGCGATGGGCGGTCGCCGGCGGGGGGCGGGGCAACAGGATGCGATGTCAGTCCACCGGGAGCGCCGGCATCTTGCCGGCTTTCCGGGCAAACAGCCGGCGGGACGCCGGCGCTCCCGGTGGCGGCCTGCGGCCTCGAAACTTGTCCGTTTGCCGGTCCGCATGGACTGGTAGAATATGCGGACAGACGGACAAGAATGTCCGTCCTCCTTGGGCACCCGGACCGACGGTCCGGGCTACAGTTGCGACCCCGGTTTTGTTTCGACGGAACGCGAATCGGTATCAGCCGCTCGGGATCTCGGCGCACCGGCGGTGCCAGCGTTCCAGCGCGTCCTTCAGCTCGGGGCCGCGGATGGGTTTCACGACGTAGTCGTCCATGCCGATGGCGAGGCACTTCTCGCGGTCGCCCTGCATGGCGCTGGCGGTCAGGGCGATGATGTGCACCGGCGGCCGGCCGTTCTCGCGCTCCTGTTTGCGGATCAGGCGCGTGGCCTCGTAGCCGTCCATCTCGGGCATCTGGCAGTCCATGAAAATCACCGTGTAGTCCTTGCGGCCGACCGCTTCCAGGACCTCGAAGCCGTTGGCGGCGACGTCGGCGGTGCAGCCGAGTTTGGCGAGGATGCCGAGGGCGACTTTCTGGTTAACGATGTTGTCCTCGACCAGGAGGACGCGGACGGAGCGGAGCTCGGTTTGCAGGGCGGGGGGCAGGCAGGCGCGGGCTGCGGAGGGAGTCGGGGGACGGGCCGTGCCGGGCAGGCCGCGGCCGTGGAGTCGCGTGAGGCAATCGAGCAGGTGCGACTGTTTGACGGGCTTGGCCAGGACGGAGGCGATGCCGGCCGCCTCGACCTCGGCGGGCGTGGGCGCGTGGCCCTTGGGGGCGAGCGCGACGAGGTGGGTGGCGGCGAGGGCGGGGTCGGCCTTGATGGCGCGGGCGAGCGCCAGCCCCTCGACGCCGTGCAGGTGCACGTCGAGAAAGGCGACGGTGTAGGGCCGGCCGGCGGCGGCGGCCTCGCGGAGCAGGCGCAGGGCGTCGCGGCCCTCGGCGTCGCCGCAGGCCTCGCCGCTCCAGGCCTGGATCTGGCGGCGGAGGCCGCGCCGGGCGCTGGCGTTGTCCTTGATCACCAGGGCGCGGAGACCGTCCGTCGCGGCCGGGGGCGGGAAGGGGAGGGCGGAGGGGTGGGCGGGCTGGGCGAAGCGGGCGGTGAACCAGAAGGTCGAGCCGCGGCCGGGCGCGCTGCGCACGCCGATGTCGCCGCCCATCATGCCGACGAGGCGTTTGGAGATGGCGAGGCCGAGCCCGGTGCCGCCGAATTTGCGGGTGGTGGAGCTGTCGGCCTGGTTGAAGGCCTGGAAGAGGCCGGACTGGGCTTCGAGGGGGATGCCGAGGCCGGTGTCGCGAACCTCGAAGCGGAGCGCGAGGCCGGTCTCGGCCCCGGCGGGCGCGGCCGGGGTGTTCTCGGTGGCGACTTCGAGGACGACCTCGCCGCCGTGGGTGAACTTGATGGCGTTGCCGATGAGGTTGGTGAGGACCTGGCGGAGGCGGCCGGGGTCGCCGCGGAGGAGGAGCGGGGTGGCGGGGCCGATGTCGAGCACGAGCTCGATGGACTTGGCCTGGGCGCGCTCGGCGAGGAGATCGACGGTGGTTTCGAGAATGTCGCGGAGCTCGAAATCGAGGCTTTCGAAGGAGAGTTTGCCGGCCTCGATTTTGGAGAAATCGAGGATGTCGTTGATGATGGCGAGGAGGGTGTCGGCGCTGGAGCGGATGGTCTGGGTAAACTCGAGCTGGGTGGGGCTGAGGTCGGAGTCGAGGAGGAGGCCGGTCATGCCGATGACGCCGTTCATGGGCGTGCGGATTTCGTGGCTCATGTTGGCGAGGAACTCGCTCTTGGCGCGGTTGGCGACCTCGGCGGCCTCCTTGGCGGCGCGGAGTTCGGCGGTGCGTTCCTCGACGAGTTTTTCGAGGTCGGCCATCTTGGCGCGGGCCTGGCGGGCGAGGTGCCACTTTTCGGTGAGGGCGGTGGCGAGCTGGAGGGCTTCGACGTTGTCGAAGGGTTTTTTGAGGATGAGCAGCTTGTCGGAGTGGCCGAGGCGGCGGATCATCGTGTCCCACGAATAGTCGGAGTAGGCGGTGCAGATGACGACCTGGACGTCGGGGTCGATGGTCCAGAGTTTCTCGGTGGTCTCGACGCCGTCGAGGCCGGGCGGCATGCGGACGTCCATGAAGACCATGGCGTAGGGGCGCGCCTCGGCGCGGGCGCGGGCGACGAGGTCGAGGGCCTCGAGCCCCTGGTAGGCGGAGTCGAGCTCGAAGCGCAGGGGGGCGCGGCCGGGCTCGGGGGCGGCGTCGTCGAAGAGCACGGCCTCGAGCGACGCGGCCTCGGAGCTCTCCGCTGGGGCGGCGAGGATCTTGCGAAAGTCGGCGTGGATGGAGCGGTTGTCGTCCACCACGAGCACGCGGACGTTTTTCTGCGGGTCGGGAGGGGTCATGGCGGGCAGGTCTCCGAGCTGAAGGGGAGGCGGAGGGTGAAGGTGGCGCCTTTGCCGGGGCCGTCGCTGTGGGCGAGGAGGGATCCGCCCAGTTCCTTGGCGGCGAGGGCGCCGCTGTGGAGGCCGAAGCCGTGGCCGTGTTTGCGGGTGGTGAAGCCGTGGGCGAAGATGCGGGTGAGGTTGTCGGGTGGGATGCCGACGCCGTTGTCGGTGACGGCGATGGCGACGCCGGCGTCGTCGGTGGTGGTGCGGATGGTGAGGAGTTTTTCGCGCCGTCCGGATTCGTCGCAGGCGTATTTGGCGTTGCGGATGAGGTTCACCAGAATTTGCAGAACCTTGTTTTTCTCAAGGGTGACGACGGGGCGGCCGTCGTATTCGCGCGCCACCCGGACGTCGTGGCGGGAGAGGGAGCCGGCGTTCATGCGGAGGGCGTCCTCGACGAGGTCGGGCACGGAGATGGTCTCGGTGATGCCGGAGGTCTTCGCGTAGCTCTGCTGCATCGCGACGATGTCCTTGATGTGGGTGATGTTTTGGTGGAGCCCGTCGAGCTCGGCGAGGATGGCGCGCTGCTCCTGGGCCAGCGAGTCGGCGAGGGTGCCGAGGTAGGCGGGGACGACGAGGCCCTTGGGGTTTTGGGTGAAGAAGGCGGCGAGGTCGTCGCGGTGTTGGTGGACGAGGTCGCGGAGTTTGCCGACGTTGGGCGACTTGGAGCGGCGGACGAGGTCGGCGACGAGGGTGGCGGAGACGTTGACGCTGTTGAGGACGTTGCCGACGTTGTGGAGGACGCCGGTGGCGACCTCGGCCATGCCGGCCTGGCGGGAGGTGTCGAGGAGCTGGCGGTGGATGGCCTTGAGCTCGGCCTCGGCGCGTTTGGTCTCCGTGATGTCGCGGAGGAAAACGCTGAAGAGCACGGTGCCGTCCACGGGCACGGGGGAGACGGCGAGATCGACCGGGAGCTCGTGGCCGTCGCGGTGGAGGGCGAGGATCTCGACCCGTTTCTGGAGGACGGAGCGGTCGCCGGTCTCGACGAAGTGGCGGAGGCGCTCGCGGAAGGCCTCGCGGTGGCGCTCGGCGACGACGAGGTCGGCGAGGGGGCGTCCGCAGGCCTCGGTGGGGGACCAGCCGAAGGTTTTTTCGGCCTGGGCGTTCCAGACCTCGACGACGCCGGCGGCGTCGGTGGTGACGATGGCGTCGAAGGCGGTGTCCACGATGAGGCGGACGCGTTCCTGGCTGGCGCGGAGTTCGTGGGTGCGCTGTTCGACGCGGTGTTCGAGGTCCTTGTGGGCGGCGTGGAGCTCGGCGTCGCGGGCTTGGATCTGCGCGAGCATCTCGTTGAAGCCGTCGATGAGGCGGCCGATCTCGTCGTCGCCGGTTTTCACCGCGCGGAGGGCGTAGTTTTTTTCCGCCCCCACCCGGCCGGCGACGCCGGCGAGGCGGATCAGCGGTTCGGAGATGATCCGGTGGAGGCGGGAGGCGACCAGCAGGGTGAGGAGCAGGGCGGCGCCCATCACGAGTCCGGCGATGGCGACGTAGCGCCAGCGACGCTGGATGAGGTCATGCAGGTCGGACTCGACGTAGAGGGTGCCGATCACCTCGTCGGAGAGCCGGATGACGTGGAAGAGCTGCAGGGACTCCGGGCCGAATATGACGGCGTCGCCGTAGGGTTCGGGCCAAAGGTGATCGGGATCGGGGTGGCGGTGGTAGGTGGCGAAGACGGTGCCGGCGGTGTCGTAGAGGCAGGCGTGGACGATGCTGGGCTGGGCGGCGAGACCGAGGAGGGTTTCCCGGGCGGATTCCTCGTCGTGGAAGGAGAGAGCGGAGGCGCTGTTGAAGCCGACGATGCGCGCCGCGACGGTGAGTTCGCGGGCCATGTCCTCGCGGAAGGTTTGTTGCTCGTAGATGATGAAGACGCCGCAGGCGAGGAGGAGGGCCAGGCCGCTGGTGAGCACGCTGATGAGGGTCAGCTTGCGCTTGATGGGCAGATCCGCGAGGAGGCCCGTGGCCGGGGCGTCGGAGTGGCTCATGGCCGGGGAGGGGAGGGGAGCGCGAGCTTGAGCAGTTGCGCGCTGAGCTTGAGGCCCGAGGCCTCGCCGGAGATCTGGTTGATCGCGAAGCGGACCTGGTCGTCCACGAGGACGAAGGTGATGATGCCGTCGCGGCGGGCGAATTCCGGACTCTCGCCGACGGTGAGCAGGCCGGGGCTGCCGCGGAGCGCGCCGGCGAGCCGTGATTCCCGGCCGGCGCCGATGAAGAGGATGTGGGCGCCGCCGAGCTCGTCGTCGCCGGAGATGCGCCGCACCTCGACGGGGTGTTTTTTCACGAAGCGGCCCTGGACCGCTTTGACCAACTCTTGGACGAAGGCCTCGTCGGCGAGGACGGCGATGACGAGGGGGCTGGCGTCCGTCTCCGCCAGCGCCTCGGGCGGCCACTCGACGAACTTGGCGAAGTTGTAGAGGAAGGCGGCCTTGAGCTGATGTTCCTTCGTCGTGGCGGCGTGGAGGGTGGGCGCGGCGAGCGCCGCGACGAGCGCCAGGGCGAGCGGGGCGAGCAGTCGGAGCAGCGCCCGAGGGAGGAGGAAATCGGGAGTGAGGCGGACTGGGGAGCGGTGGCGGGGACGCGGCATCGTCTCGGCTCGGGGTGGCGTCAGAAACGCCAGGTGATCTTGCCGTGGAAGCCGCAGGGGACTTCGCCGAGCGGGACGAAGGGGCCCACGGGGGCGGCTTGTTCGGCGTGCTGCTGGTCGAGGAGGTTTTGGGCGGTGAGGGAGAATTCGAGGTTTTCGTTGGGGCGGTAGGCGAGGCGGAGGTCGAAAGCGAGGTAGGCGGGGATGGTCGGAAGGGAGTCCACGTAACGCAGTTGGGCGTCGAAGCCGATGCGCCGGGTCAGATCGTGGGCGGAGCGGAGGCTGGCCTGGTTGACCGGGGTGCTGTCCTCGATGAGGGCGGCGGAGGAGCCGGAGGGGCGGATGTCGGCGAGGAGCAGCGAATACGCCGCGGTGAGGCGCCACGAATCGACCGGGGAGATGGTGACGGAGACTTCGCCGCCGTAGGTCTCGCCCGCGAGGTTGTTGTTAAATCCGGTCTCGGCGAGGCCGGTGGCCGGGTCGAGGGTGGCCGAGGTGCCGGTGTCGATGAGGTCGTCGTAGTCGTTGAAAAAGAGGGCGAGGTCGGCGCGCACGCGGGAGGTGGGCTGGACGCGCCAGCCGAGCTCGTAGGCCCAAAGCGTTTCGGCGTTTACCGAAGGGTCGCCGGTGACGATGGGCAGGTAGGGGCCGCCCGGAGCGGGGATGGGGGCGCCGACGACGGGGGCGAGGCCGCGCCGGCCCTCGACGACGCTGGGGGTGCGGACGGCGCGCGAGATGGCGGCCCAGAGGGTGTGGCGCGCGGCCGGTTTATAGACCAGGCGGGCGCTGGGCTGGAATTCGAAGCCGGTGTAGTCGTTGTGCTCGAGCTTGGCGCCGAGGGTGACGGAGAGCTTGTCGGGGACGAGGGTGATCTCGTCCTGCGCGAAGCAGTTGAAGAGATCGAGGGAGAGGCGGTCGTCGAGGACCAGGACGGCGGGCGAGGTCTGGTCGAGGTGGATGAGGTTGTGGCGATAGCCGGCGCCCCAGACGATGTCCTGGCGCTCGCCGAGGGGGACGCGGTGTTGGAAGGACAGATCAAAAATGTCGGTCGTGACGCGCGCGCGCAGCGGGTCGTCGCGGTGGTTGCGATCGTAGTAGAACTGGAGTTCGGAGCCGCGCGAGGCGTCGGGGGCGCGCGTCCAGCGGGCGAGGGTGCTGGCGTTGTAGGCGTCGGCGTCGCCGTCGTTTATCTCCGCCTCGGTGTATTCGCTCTGCCAGGTGAGTCGGGAGTCGTCGGTCGCGTGGTGATCGACGCGGAAGCCGCCCTGGCGGGTGGACCAGCCGTCCCCGGCGGATGAGCCGTCGGCGGCGGGGTAGTCGTCCTGGGCGTAGGCACCGCCATAGACGCGGAAGTAGGTGCGCTCGCCGAGCCGGCCGCCGTGGCGGGCGCCGACCATGGCCTCGGACACGTCGCCGCCACCGGCGTAGAGCAGGCCGCCCTGGGTGTCGCGGGCGTCGCGGGTGACGACGTTGATGACGCCGTTGACGGCGTTGGCGCCCCAGATGGTGGCGCCGGGGCCGCGGATGACCTCCACGCGGTCGATGTCGTCGAGCTGGAACTGTTGCAGGTCCCAGACGACGCCGCCGTAGATCGGGCTGTAAACGGCGCGGCCGTCCACGAGGACGAGCAGTTTGTTGGCGTAGAGGCCGTTGAAGCCGCGGGCGGAGACGGCGGTCTGGCTGGAGTTGATGGCGCCGACATCGAGGCCGGGGACGAGGCGAAAGGCGTCGGTGAGGCGGGTGGCGCCGGAGCGGCGGATGTCCTCGTTGGAGAGGACGGAGATGGCGGCGGGCGCGTCGTCGAGTCGTTGTTCTTTTTTGGATACGGACGTGACGGTCTCGTTCATCAGCTGCTCGAGGCTGAGGTCGGCGAAGTTGATCTCTTCGGCGGGTTCGGCGGCGAGCGCGTCCCGGGTGGCGGCGGTGGCGGCGAAGGTGGTGGACGCGAGCAGGATGCGGCAAACTCGTCCGCTGGTCGTGGTGGCGGAGGAGGGTGCTGAGGTGGCGGCGGGTGGCGGGCGGAGGGGTTTGGCCGGGTGCATGGATCCGATGAACGGCGGCTGCCGTGAATTTTTCTCATCGTCACCATGTGGTAAAACTTGAGGGCCAAACCGCCCCGAGCAGATCGGCCGCGAAAGAACGCAAGGACCGCAAAGAAGAGGCGCTTGAGGGGCGGCGGATGGATGCGGAAAGCGGGAAAACAGGAATAGAAGCTTCGGTCGCGGGGCGGGGCGCGGTTTTCGGAATCCGGCTTTCCAGCTTTCCATATCTTCCCGAGCCGAATCCCGAGCAGATTGGCCGCAGAGAACGCAGAGAGCGCAGAGAAAAGGTGGGTGGAGGGGCGGTGCCGGGTTCTGGATTTTTGTGATCTTTGCGTTCCTTTGCGGCCAATCCCGGTTTGGGCACGGAGGGCGGTTTGGGCACGGAGGCGCGGTGCAGGGGCGCAGGAGCACCGGGGCGGCGGGGGGCGAGCCGACGCGTCGGCTCGTCAAAGCGGCGTCGTGCCGCCGCACTCCATGGCAGGCGGGTTAGGCTCGGGCGGGGAGGTATTGCCGGATCTTGGCGAGAAGTTCGCGGGGGGAGGCGGGTTTGGGGAGGTAGTCGTTCATGCCCGCCGCCAGGCAGGTGGCCCGGTCACGCTCCATCGCGAGGGCGGTGAGGGCGAGCACGGGCGTGCGCGCCAGCTCCGGGTCCGCCGAGGCGCGCAGGACCCGCGTTGCGGCGATGCCGTCGAGCTCGGGCATCTGGATGTCCATCACGATGAGATCGGGCCTCAGCTCGGACGCCATCCGCAGCGCCTCGCGTCCGTTGGCGGCGTGCACGACACGAAAGCCGTTTGCCTCCAGCCAATCGCGGAGGGCGAGGACGTTGCTCGGCAGATCGTCCGCGATGAGGATGAGCGGGGCGACCGGAGGGGGCGGCGTGGCCGGCGGGGGCGACGGTGTGGGCGACGCGGCTGGCGAGGCCGGCGTGGCCGCCTCCGCCGCTCGTTCGGGCGACGCGAGGACCGCGGGCGCCGCGGGGGCGCGCGGCGGCGCTTCGGCGGCGGGGGCGGTGCCGACGAGCAGACGCGCCGGGAGCAGCACGGTGAAGGTGGAGCCCTCGCCGGGCCGGCTGTGGACCTCGACGGTGCCGCCGTGCAGGAGCGTGAGTTGTTTGACCAGGGAGAGGCCGAGGCCGGTGCCGGAGTAGTCGCGGTCGAGCCCGGAATCGAGTTGCTGAAACGGGGTGAAAAGCCGGCCGAGGTGCTTGGGCGCGATGCCGATGCCCTTGTCCCAGACTTCGAGGCGCAGCCAGTCGGCGTCGTGGGCGACGCGCAGGCCGAGGCGGCCGCCCGTCGGGGTGAACTTGGCGGCGTTGCCGAGGAGGTTGACCAGGATCTGTTTCAGGCGGCGCGGGTCGGCGTCGAGCTGGAGCGAGGCCGGCGGGAGCTCGGATTCGAGGCTTTGGCGGCGGCGCTGGGCGATGGGGGCGACGAGGGCGAGGGCGGCCTCGCAGAGCTCGGCGAGCGGGAAGACGGTGCGATCGAGGGCCTGCTGGCCGGCCTCGATCTTGGCCAGGTCGAGGATGTCGTTGATGAGATCGAGCAGGTGCTGGCCGCTTTCGTGGATCTGGGCGAGGTAGCGGTCCTGTTTTTCGGTGAGCGGGCCGTGGAGGCGTTCGAGCAGGGATTCGGAGAGGCCGAGGACGGCGTTGAGGGGGGTGCGAAGCTCGTGGCTGACGCTGGCGAGGAAGGCGTCCTTGAGGCGGGAGGCGCGGTCGAGCGCGGCGTTGGCGCGGACGAGCTCCTCGCCCCGGGCGCGCAGGGCCTGCTCGGCGAGATTGCGTTCGTAGAACTGGCCGATCTGGGCGGCGAGGGCCTGGAAGGTGCGGCGGGCGGCCTCGTCGAATTCCCGCGCGGTTTTGGAGAAAAACTCGGCCACGCCGAGCACGCCGCCGCCGGCGTGAAAGGGCAGGGCCACGCCGCCCCGAAGGCCCTGGGCGAGGGCGAGGCGGGCCCGCGGGCACTGGTCCGCGGCGGCGAGGTTGTGGCAGGTCTGGACCTCGGCCTCGGACCAGGCGCGGCCGGGCAACCCCTCTCCGCGCTCGAGACGAAACGCCCGGCTGCCGGTGGCGAAGTCGGCGGCGAGCGAGGTGTCGGGCCAGTGGTCGGTGCAGACGAGGGCCTGGCCGCCGGCGGCCACGCTCCAGAGCAGGCCGACGGTCCAGCCCATGCCGCGACCGATGGCGTCCAGAATGGCCGGGCGGGCCTCGGAGAGGGAGCGTGCGCGGGCGAGGGCCCGGGCGAGCTCGAATTGCACCCGGAGGCTTTCCTGCGCGTGGCGGGACCCGGTGATGTCGCGCTCGATCGCCATGAACTGGGTGAGCCGACCGGCGGCGTCGCGGACGGGCTGGACCTCGATGGAGAGCCAATACTTCCGGCCGCTTTTTCCGTAGTTGAGGATCTCCACGGAGAAGCCCTCCCCGCGGGCGACGCGATCGTGCATCAGGCGCATGGTGGCCGGATCGGTCTCCGGGCCCTGGAGGAAGGAGCCGGGCCGGCGTCCGCGGACCTCGGCGAGGGCGTAGCCGGTGATGCGGGTGAAGCCGGTATTCACCCACTCGATACGGCCCTCGGCGTCGGTGAGCACGACCGCGTTGTCGGTGCGGGCGGCGACGAGGGCGAGTTTCTCGGCCTCCGCCTGGGTGCGCTTGAGCTCGGTGACGTCCACGCCGGAGACGATGATCTCGGCCACGCGGCCGTTCTCCCGCCTCGGGCTGAGGTGGGCGAGGCAGACGAGCGAGCCGTCGGCGGTGGCGAACTCGACGTGGCGCTCCTCGCCGGCCTGCGCCGCCGCGTAGGCGGCCTCGAGGTCCCGCGCGGCGGCGGCGGGGAAAACCTCGGCGGCGGTGCGTCCGAGGACGGTCTCGGGGCCGAGCCCGAGGCGGGCGGCGAGCCGCCCGGAGCAGAGGGTGTGGACAAACTCGTCCGCCTCGCGGCGCACGCAGAGGATCATGCCCTGCTGGAGCTCGAGCGTCTCCCGGTAGTAACGCGACAGCACCGCGACCCGCGTCTCGGACTCGGCGCGGAGCCGACGATTGGCCTCGGTGAGCTCCTCGGAGACGACCTGGAGGGTGTGCCGGGACAATTCCTGGCTGTCCTGAAGCTCGTCGTAGCTGGCCGAGACGGCGGCGAGGAAGGACGCGAGCTCGGGACGGGCGGCGAGCTCCGGGGAAAGGTGTTTGCGGAGCTGGCGGGCGAGCAGGCTGTGCATGGTGTCGGGCGGGGCGGTGGTCTTCGGCCGCGGCGCGCGGATCGGCTCAGGCCTCGCCCAGGAGGGTGAGGACGAGGGTCTGGTTGTGCAGTTCGCAGGCGGAGAAGCCGCCCGAGGGGGCGAACTCGCCGTAGGAGTAAAAGCCGGTCACGACCGAGCCCGGGGGCGGCGTGGCGGCGGCCAGTTCGAGCTCCTCCGGGCAACGCTGGCCGAGCACGGAGCGGCGGCCGACGCAGCTCACGGCCAGCGCGAGCGTGTCGCCGGCCGAGTCCGCGAGACGCAGCGCGCCGGGGCCCGATTCGGCGGCGCCGACCAGGCTGTCGCGGGTGGCCTGCATGAGCCGCACCCGCCGCCCCTGCGGGATGGGGCCGGCGAAGGTGACGGTGCGGGCGGATTCGTCGATGGCCAGCAGGGTGCGGATGAGGCCGCTCTCGCCGGGACGATCGGGCAGGAGTTGCAGCGGGAAAAGCAGACCGGCGGCGGGCAGCTCGGCGGCGCGCGGCCCGAGGTAGCGCCGGTAGAGATCGAGCGCGGGCTCGTGGTCGAGGGAGTGGAGCAGGGTGCCCTCCGAGCGGGTGACGAGGCGTTCGGGGCCGAATGGCGACCAGCCGCCGGCGGTGCCGTGGGCGATACGCAGCGCGGGGCCGTAGAAACCGAGAGCGACCACGCGGCCCGGCCCGATGTCGCGGCCGAGGCCGACGCGGGTGTCGCGAAAACGGGGGCCGTCGCCGGCGAGGCCTCCGGTGACGCCGACATCGGTCGGCAGGTTTTCCCGGAGCCCGGCGGAGAGCGCGGCGCCGTCGGCCACCAGTCCGTCGCTGAGGACCAGCAGGTGGCGAAGGTCGGGCCCGGCGAGCTCGCGCGCGAGGCGGGCGCCGGCCGCGCGGGAGGAGGCACCGGTGTCGGCCCCGGCCGGGTCGAGGTGAACGCAGGCGGCGCGGGCGGAGGAGCGTTCGAGCCGGATGCCGACGGCGAGAAACGCGTCGTCGTGGATCTCGTGATCGAGGATGGAGCCGGCGGTGCTGCATCCGATGATGATCGGCGCCGGCGCCCGGGCGAGCAACTCGGCCACCGGGCCGGAGTCGGCGGCGAGAAGCTCCGACGGACCGAAATACAGGAGCGCGGAGAGATCCCCGGGCAGTTGATCGAGCGGGGGCGCCCAGGGGCCGGAGGAGGCGGGGCGAAGCAGGCGGTGGAGTTTCACGGGAGTTTCGGTTTTGCCGGGGGATCGATCAAAGCGCGGCGGTCGGGGACGGGGGGCGCCCCGGGCAGGAAGACGAAAAACGTGGCGCCCTCGCCGGGGCGGCCCTCGGCCCAGATGCGACCGTGGTGCGCGCGCACCAGACGGGCGACGAGGGAGAGGCCGACGCCGAGGCCGTCGTGACCGGCGGAGGTGGAGAGCCGGGAAAACTCGCGGAAGAGCCCGTCGGCCTCCTCGGGCGAGAAGCCCACGCCGTTGTCCCGGACGTAGATGGCCGGGCCGTCGGGTGTGTCGAAGGGGCCGATCTCGACGAAGGGTTCGGGCCGGGAGGCGGAGTATTTGAGGGCGTTGGAGACGAGGTTGAAAAAGATGCGGTCGATCAAGGCGCCCGAGGCGAGGACGGGGGGCAGCGGATGCACCAGGAAACGGGGGCGCGGCGTGGGGTGGAGACTGCGGAGTTTGCCACAGAGGCGGTCGATGACGGGTTTCGGGTCGATGGGCTTGGCGGTGGGGCCGCCGGAGTGTTCCCGGGCGGCGAGCGCGAGGGTGTCGGCGATCATCTCCTCGATCATGTGGGCGGCGCCGCTCGCCTGCCGCACGTAGTCGAGCGTCTCCGCGGGCAGGTCGCGCGCCGTGGCGGTGGCGAGGGACAGGAAGCCCAGCACGGCGGAGAGCGGGGAACGAAGATCGTGCGCGACGAAGACGGCGTAGGAGTTGAGGAGTTGGTTGGCCTCCTCCAGCCGGGCGGTGCGCTCCCGCACGAGGCCATCGAGACGGCGGTTGAGGTTTTCGGCATCCTCGCGGGCCAGCACCTCGCTGCTCACGTCCTCGAACGCGACGAGGGCGTGGGGCTCGGGGCGTTCGTCGAGACGGACGGCGGAGACCTGCCAGACGCGGACGCCGGACGGCCCGCGGGAGCGAATGTGGCAGTCGGCGGGCGCGGGCGCGGCCGAGGCCTCGGGGTCCGCGTCGAAGACCGAGGCGAGCAGGCGACGCAGCTCCGGCAGCACGTCGGCCGGCGGGCTGATCGGCGGGCCCCCGGTGGCGGGCGCGGATTCGGCGCCGCCGAACCAGGCGCGGGCGCGGCGATTGGCGGAGACCACGGTGCAGTCGGCGCGGAGCACGAGGATGGCGGAGGGCGCGAGGTCGAAGAGGTGCTCGAAGCGGGCGCGTTGTTCGCCCATGACCCGGGCCCGGTTCAGCCGGGTGATGGTGCGCACCCGGGCGCGCAGTTCCTCGACGGAAAAGGGCTTGGAGACGAAGTCGTCCGCCCCGGCCTGGATGCCGGCGATGCGGGACGCGCGGTCGTTGAGCGCGGTGAGCATCACGACGGGCACGGCCCGGATGGTATCGAGGGCGCGGATACGGCGGCAGACCTCGAAGCCGTCCATGCCCGGCATCATGACGTCGAGCAGGATGAGGTCGGGACGCAGGCGCTCGGCGGCCTCGCAGGCGGAGGGGCCGTCGAGCGCGGTGTGGAGCTCGTAGTCGGGCGAGTCCAGCACGGCCTCGAGGGTCGCGATGTTGGGCTCGTGGTCGTCAACGAGAAGGATGCGGGCGCTCATGGTGACGGGGACGGGCGGACGACGGAAACCAGCCCCGGTGCGACTCCGCGGCGACGAGGGGGGCGGTCTTCGCGGAGGGTGCCGAGGATCGGGCGACGGGTGGCGAGGACCGGTCCGGCGCGGGGCACTTCGCCGGCGAACGGTTTCTCCTCCCTCCGGTGGGGACGGCCGAGGCGGCCGCCGGAGACCGGGCGGGTGGGAGCGGCGAGAGGAAGCGGGTGCATGGGACCGGATGAGAGTTCCATCGGTCCGGCGGGCGCCGACCTTAGCCGGATTCGCCTGGGTGGGTGGAAATTCGCAAATGGCCGGCGGGTCGAGGCGCGGGGCGCGGACCCGGTGAGAGCGGAGGGGGAGGGGGCGGGGGGCGGAGGGGAGCTTCCATGCCGGCCTACCGGACGCCGCGCCGTGATCGATGGTGGGCGGACACAAAAAAGCCGCCTCGAGCGAGGCGGCGTTGCGCGGGGTTTTGACCTGGACCGTTCGGACCTGAGGCCTTGCGACCTCTGCCTGCCGGCGGGTCGCCGCCGGCGGGCCGGCGGGCTCAGGCGTGGACGAGGGTGCCGACCTGTTCGCCGTTGATGGCGCGGGTGATGACGTTGGGGGCGTTGAGATCGAACACCAGGATCGGGAGGTTGTTGTCCAGACAGAGGCTGAAAGCGGTGCTGTCCATGACGTTGAGGCGCTGTTTGAGGGCCTCCAGGAAGGTGAGGCTGTCGTAGCGCACGGCGTCGGCGTGTTTCTTGGGGTCCTTGTTGTAGATGCCGTCCACCTTGGTCGCCTTCATGATGATGTCGGCGCGAACCTCGGAGGCGCGCAGGGCGGCGGTGGTGTCGGTCGAGAAGTAGGGGTTGCCGGTGCCGGCGGCGAAGATGACGACGCGGCCTTTTTCGAGGTGGCGGACGGCGCGGCGCAGGATGAAGGGCTCGGCGACCTGGTTCATCGGGATGGCGGACTGGACGCGGCAGTTGACGCCCATTTTTTCGAGGCAGTCCATGATCGCCAGGGAGTTGATGACGGTGGCGAGCATGCCCATGTAGTCGCCGGTGGTGCGGTCCACGCCGCGTTGGGAGCCGGTGAGGCCGCGGAAGATGTTGCCACCGCCGATGACCACGCAGACCTCCACGCCCGCGTCGTGGGCGGCTTTCACCTGATGACAGGTCGCCTCGAGGATCTGGGGATCGATGGGATCCACCCCTTTGCCGCGAAGCACTTCGCCGCTGAGTTTCAGGACGATGCGTTTATACTTAACGTTGGAGGGCGTGGCCGGACGGTCGCTCATGCCGCGAGAGGAAGCGCGGGCGGCGCGGGACGGTCAAGCATGGCGGCGGGCGCGATGTGCGGAGGGGCGGGCCCGGATGGGGCCACCGGGCGGCGACGAGCCGGGCCCCCCCCTCAGACTGGCCGGTTGCGGCGGCTCAAACCGTCCAGGCGGCGAATGGTCGCCCAGAGCGCGCCGACGCAGGCGAGCGCCACCCACGGAATCGCCGCGAGGGAGTGCGTGGCCACCCAGCCCGAGAGCGCGGGCAGGGTCGCCGCGCCGACGTAGGCCGCGCCCGATTGCCGGCCGATGACCACCTGGGTCGCGGCCGGGGAAAAACGGCGCGGCGTCTCGTGCATGAGGCAGGGATAAACGGGCGCGAAACCCAGCCCGACCAGGGTCAGCCCGAGGCCGGCGAGCGCGGCGGTGTTTGCCCCGGCGAAAAGCAGCAGCCCCGCCGCGGCCACGAGCAGTCCGCCGGTGACGAGTCGGCGCGCGCCCCAGGCGTCCACCACGAAGCCGGTCAACACGCGCCCCGCCGTGATGGAGCCGTAGTAAAACGCCACGCACACTGCCGCCGCCGATGGCGCGTGGCCCCGGCCCACCTCCAGGACCGAGGCCGCCCAGAGGCCGACCGTCGTCTCCGCCGCGACGTAGAGTCCGAAAATCACCGGGGCGAGCCAGCCGGCCGGGGAGTCGGCGGCGAGTCCGGCGGTGGCGCCGGGCGTGGCGTCGTTGTTTTTCGCGGGGTTGTCATGCGCCTCGTCGCCGGCGGGGCGGCTCGGGGCGCGCGCCCACAGGGACAGGGTGGAGAAAAACACCAGTGCCAGCGCGAGCTGGAGCGAGCCGATCAGCAGGTAACCGCCGCGCCAGCCGGCCGGGCCGGCCAGGGCCCAGCCCATGAGCAAGGGGCCTCCGGTGGCGCCCAAACCCCAGCAGGCGTGCAACCAGTTCATGTGTTTGCCGCTGTAGTGGCGCGCCACGAAACCGTTGAGGCCCGCGTCCACCGAACCCGCGCCCAGGCCCAGCGGCACGGCGGCGAGGAAGAGCATCCACGGCGCGGGAGCGGAGGCGAAGGCCCAGAGCGCGCCGCCGGTGAGCAGGCCGCTGGCCGCGACGACGGGGCCGGTTTTGAAACGGGCGACCACCCGCCCGCTGCAAAAGCCGGACAGGGCCGACAGCAGTGTGACCACGATCAGGAGCGTGCCGGCCAGGCCGATGGACGCGTCGAGCGCGGGATACATGGCGGGCCAAGCCACGCCCAGGGTGCCGTCGGGCAGTCCCAGGCTGACGAAGCCCAGGTAAATGATCGGCAGCAAAAGTCGGGACGCGCGCATGGGAACCGGCGGTATCGGTCGCGCCTGCGGGGATGGCGGGTGGGCCGTCCCCGGCCAAGATCCGTTTGTCCCGTCGCCTCCCGCGCCGACGCTTCGCGCGGCGAGGCTCAGCGAGCCGGGCTGACGCGGAAGAGGCGGGCGCCGTGCGGGGCGACGGCGGCGGAGATCTCGCCCTTGGCCGGGGCGAGGTCGGTGTGGGTCCAGAGATCGCGCACCCGCGCCTCATCGCCGAAGCCGAGATCGGCCAAGGGCACGCGGATGGTGGCGGGCGGGTTCACGGTGCTGTCGGCGGTGTAAACCTGGAACTTCACCGTCGCGCCGCGGGCGTGGCCGACGGCGACGTCGTCGAGCGCGGCGAAGGCCTGGAAGCGGTCGTAGCCTTCCGGCACGGCGAAGGCGAGGTGGGCGCGGGCGTGCGCGCCGATGCCGTCGGCGACGGGTTGGCCGTTGAGGCTGAGGGGGCGGCCGGCGGCGCCGAGGCCGACGGCGACCTTGCCCCAGCCGGTGCTGGCGGAGATCCATCCCTGTTTGCCGAGACGCAGCTCGCCGGCGGGGCCGGTGAGGCGGGCGTCGGCCCAGACGACGTGGTCGCCCATGATGTCGCCGTCGGCCTCGTCGGCGACGAGGTGCAGGACCTTGGCGCCGGAGACGTCCACATCGAGCGCGACGCCGTGGTCGGGGGTGTGGCGGTCGATGAGGGCGGTTTCGTGACGTTTGGTGGCGTCGAGGTAGGCCTCGCGGGTGTTGAAGAGCGCGAGGTATTTGTCGGGCGATCCGGGCACGTCGGCGACCCAGGCGATGAGACCGTCGGCGGTGCGGAAGAGCTGGCGGTTGTTGGCGCTGTGCTGGTTGACGGCGAGGACCTCGTCGTTGGTGAGGAGCGAGAGGGTGAAGTCGTCGGTGTGGGTCATGTCGCCGCCGTGCATGAGCGGGGAGCGGGCGATGGACCAGAGGGTCATGAGGGTGAACTGCTCGTCGCGGGTAAACTTGGTCCGGCGGCCGAACTCGATGGTGCCGAGCGGTAGCATGTCGGCGTCGGGCCAGGCGCCGGTGCGGCGGTGCGGGGTCCAGTCGTGGAGGCGTTTGAACTGGGAGAGGAGGGCGGGCCAGTTGTCCCAGAAATCGTCGCTGATGCGCCACATGTTGGCGTGGTCGGCGACGTGTTCGCCGCGGGCGAGCGGGGTCTCGCCGGGGGAGAGGCTGAAGACGATGGGGCGGCCGGTCTTGGCGATGGCGCGGCGGATGGCCTCGATCTCGAGTTTCTGCACCTCGTCGTAGGGGCGGGCGATGTCGTCCACCTTGATGAAGTCCACGCCCCAGCCGGCGTAGAGGGCCATGAGGGAGTCGTAGTATTCCTGGCCGCCGGGGCGGCGGATATCGACGCCATACATATCCGGATTCCAACTACAGATGCTGGAGGTGTCGGCGATGTCGGCGGCGCGTTGGTCGGTGCCGAGGATGGCGGTGTTTTGTTTCACCGCCTGACGCGGGATGCCGCGCATGAGGTGGATGCCGAACTTGAGGCCGAGGGAGTGGACGTAGTCGGCGAGGGGTTTGAATCCGGCGCCGTCGGCGGCGGAGGGAAATTTTTCGGTGGCGGGAAGGAGGCGGCCATACTCGTCCATGACGAGCTTGGCGCCGGGGATGTAGTCGTGGCCCTGGGCGGAGGGCTGATACCACTGGATGTCCACGACGATGTATAGCCAGCCGTGGGCCTTGAGCTTGGCGGCCATGAAGTCGGCGTTGGCCTTGGTCTGGGCCTCGGTGACGGTGGTGCCGAAGCAGTCCCAGCTGTTCCAGCCCATCGGCGGCGTGGCGGCCCAGGAGTGGAAGTCGGAATCGGCGGCGACGGTCAACGCGGCGGACGAAAGTGTGGTCATGGCGGCAAGGAGTCGGAGGGCGGGGCGGAACATGGTGGGTGCGGGGGGGCGTGAAAAGGAAGGAGCTTACAGGGGGCGAGGTCCACGGAACAATGCCCCCAAACGGGGGGAGGCGGTGCGGTGCTCGGTCGGCGGTGCGGGCGCCTCGTGGTCCGGTGTCATCCCCGGCCGCATTCAAAGGCATAAAAACACCGCGCCGATGTAGGCCCGACCGCTGGTCGGGCAGCCTGACCGGCGGTCAGGCCTACAGGTTGCGAACACCGGCTCTCTTACGACGAAACGCGAATTGCGGTCGGTCGGCCCGGCTCCGTCCCGCCGCACTTTTTCAACGCGCTCGAAACAGCCGGCCGAAACCGTGCGCGATCACGATGAACAGAAAGACCATGTTTCGGGGCAGAATGGCCGGCCAGAAAACCGGCAGCGCCCCGGCGGGTGTCGGGGTTTGGCTTCGCTCGGCGAGCCGGATCGCCAAGCGGCGCAGCCAACTCGTCGAGCGCGGCCACTCGACGATGCCGTTCACAAGCTCTTCGGGGATCCCGGCGACGCCGAGGTCGGCGCCGGCGAGCGCACCCGCGATGGCGCCGACCGTGTCCGTGTCGCCGCCGCAGCCCAGCACGGAGGTCAGGGTGGTCCGGTAATCGCCGCGGTGTCGCCACCAGGCGTAGAGCGCCACCGGCACGGTGTGGAACGCGTAGCCCGACACGCCTTTTTCCAGGCCGAGGCTTTTGGCAAAGTCGCTCACGCTCGCCCCGTCTATCCGGGCGCGCTCCAAGCTATCCACGATGCCTCCCCATTCCGGTCCGCCATCCAGGCGGCGCAGCCTCTCGAAGGAAAACTCGTCCGTGCGCCCGGTGCAGACCGCCGCGGCAAGCTCGGCCACGGCCAGAGCCGCCACGAAGGCTCGCGGATCGGTGTGCGTCATCCGTGTGGAGGCATTTACGAAACGGTGGCGCCGTTCCTCGTCGTTCGCGAAGAAAACGCCCAGGATCGCGCTCCGCATCGCCGGCCCGTTGCCGGCGGAGGCCACGCCGCCGCGATGGGGCGGAAAGCCGATCCACAATTTGAAAATGGCTCGGGCGGTGGCCAGACCCACCCCGGCGGGCAGCGCCAGCAACCAAAAGCGCATTCGCCGCCCGAGCGCCCGCTGAAACGCGGCGGGATCCGCGGGGTGCTCCAGAAGCGATTGCGCGACCATCACGGTATGCTCGGTGTCGTCGCTCACCATTCCCCGGCCGAAAACGAAACGGTGACGCCAGACGCCGTTCCAACGCCGCGCGATCGTTCGCGCG
Organism: uncultured Akkermansia sp.; assembly: GCA_966252115.1. GTDB lineage: Bacteria > Verrucomicrobiota > Verrucomicrobiia > Opitutales > Opitutaceae > IMCC26134_A. The sequence continues at coordinate 49,110 of CBINNW010000011.1, read as the reverse complement.
CTCAAGCCCTCCGCCGGCAGCCCGAGCGCATCGCCGACCGCGGTGCCCAACAAGACGCCCGCGAATCGGTCGGGTGAAACGCCGGTGGGCGCGGGGTTCATGGCAGCACGATCTTCCCCGCCATCACGAAGCCCAGCGCAATGGCGTAGAAACGACTCGAAAAAACGTCCGGCCCCGGGTTGGCCAACAAAGCCCGGAGTTCGGCGAGGTTGAGCAGGCGCGCGTCGATGTGCTCGTGCTCCTCCAGGTGCATGCGGGAAAAGTCGCCCTCCGCCTCTCCATAAACATAGACCACCGTCTCGTCCGTGAGCCCGGCCGAGGACGCGAGCGGCGGCGACACATGGGCGACACGTTTCAGGCGCAGACCGGTTTCCTCCCAAAGTTCCCGCGCGGCCGCGGTCGCCGCGTCTTCGCCCGGATCGATGATACCCGCCGGCAAAGACAGCTCGTGCGCGCCCAGCACCGGGCGAAACTCCCGGATCGTCAGCAGGCACGGCTCCCCGCCCCGCTCCACCACCGCGATCACGAACACGGCGTCGCCCGGGTGATTCTTCCCCGGATGCGGCGTCTCGCGTCGTGACGCGAAGACCCAGGGGCGGACTTTTTCACCGTGATGCACGTCCAGGCTGAAAAGGTTGAGGTGTCGCTCGTCGGTCAGCCGCCGAACGGCGCCGCAAGTGGGAGTGGGTTTGGTCATGGGAGGTCGAAGTAGGAGGGAAACCGGATCCGAAGCCTAGGCCGGCTGTGCGTAGAGGCGCCGCGTCGCGATCTCGGCCAGCACCGCTTCCGGGAGGAGACGTCGCGCCGCCGCCTCGTCACCCGCGAGGATCGCCGCGCGCGCGTCCGAGGAGGCGGTCTCGGGCAGGCTGCCATCGTCCTCCAGCACCAGGTGGCGCGGATCGCGCGCCCAGTCGGCGCGGGCATCGAGCGGGTGGCCAGGACGCGGAAGGACGACAAACCGCGCTTCCCGGCGCAGCTCCTCGGAGCGTTTCCAGCGGTGCAACTGGTTCGCCTCGTCGCTGCCGATCACCACAAAAAAATCGGTCCGCGCGTGCTCCGGATCGCCCCGCAAGCGCTGGAGCAGTTCGTAGGTCGATCCGCCCAGCCCGGCGTCGATCTCGAAGCTGGAAACAAGCGCGCCCGGCAGCTCGGCGAAACAGGCGCGCGCCAAGGCCAGGCGATCAAGCGCCGGCGCGAGCTGTTTCCCAAACGTGTGCCCGAAACAGGGCATGACCAGCACCCGGGAAAACCCGGCCCGGAGGAGGCGCTCCACCACCGCCCGATGCCCCCGCGTGGGTGGATTGAAGGCGCCGCCGTAGAGCGCGACGCGGGGTTCCTGCGACGGTGCGTTGGGCGTCATGGTCACGCCTCCACGAGCTCCACGCCGGCCGTGCGCAAGCGGTCCAACATGTCCGGGATGTCCGTCGCCTTGAGCCCGACGCCGCGGCAGCCCGCGAGCAGCACGCGGGTTTTGAAATGACGCGCGGCCTGGAGCGCGGTGGTGCCGACGCAGTAGTCGGTGGCGAGTCCCACGACATCGACGGCCGTCACGCCATGGGCCTGGAGCAGCTCGACGAGACGGGTGGGCGCGCCGGCGTTGTCGTAGCAGGCCCCATACGAATCCACCTCGCGATCCATGCCCTTTCGCCAGACCACGTGCAGGCGGTCCTTGCGCAGGCGCGGGTGCAGCTCGGCGCCGGGCGTGTCCTCCACGCAGTGCCGGGGCCAGACGGCGAACGAGGCGTGATCAGTTGGATGCATGTCCTGGGTGCCGATCTTGACGCCGTAGTCGTCGGCGCCGAGGCGCTCGTTTATCACCGGCAGGATCTCGGCGGCGCCGGGCACGGCCAACGCGCCCCCTTCCATGAAGTCGTTCTGAACGTCGATCACGAGGAGCGCGGTTTGGGCGGGTGGAGTGACGGGTTTCATGTTTGTTTGGTCGTTTTGACCATACGCTGGCAGGGCGGTCAAGTCGGATTAGTCATTTTGACTGTATTCGGATGAAGGAGGGCATGCGGGCCGCGAAACGCGAGACGCAAAACGCGAAACGAGCCCCTCGTTTCGCGTCGGGAAGGATGCGGGGCGGACGTGGGGGAACGACGGACGTCGTTTCGGGATCGGGCATCGGTGCGGAGGACCAGGGCGGCGACGATCCGCGAAACGGTTATCCCAGCGAGAGGAAAAACGGCCGCTTGTTGTCCCAGTTCCATTGGTAGGTGGTGGCCTCCGGTCCACGCACGCGGCGCGTGCCGACGGGGACGACGAGCTCTTGTTTGAGCAGGTCGCGGCGGAAGTTGGAGAGATCGAGTTTTCGGCCGAGGATGGCCCCGTAAACCAGGCTCAGTTCGGTGAGGGTGAAATCGTCGGTGAAAAAATGGGGCGAGACCGGCGCGTATTGGATCTTGGCCCGGAGGCGCTCAAGCGCCTTGGCCACGATCTCGCCGTGGTCGAAGGCCCAGGGCTTGGCGTCGTCTCCGGGCGCGGCCCACTCGAGCAGGTCGATCTTGTCGTCCCCGCCCGGCACGGCGGCGGGCACGGGCACCAGCCCGTAGTGGGCGATGGATACGACCCGCTCGCGCGGATCGCGGCGGGGCGCGGTGAAGGTGTAGAGCTGCTCCAGATAGCTGTGCGCGAGACCGATCGACGCGATCTTGCGCGCGCAGGCGTCGTCGGCGCTCTCGGTTTCCCGGACGTAGGTGCCGGGCAGGCAGACGCGGCCCTTGTGCGGCGCGGCGGCGCGGCGACCGCGCAGCACCACCAGCGACTGGTCCTTGATGCCGAAGAGCACGAGGTCCACCGCGACGGCGGGCCGGGGGTAATCGTAGGTGTGGCGAGGCATGGTCGTTCAGCGGGTGTCGGCGGCCAGTTCGACGCGCAGTTGCTCCAACTCGTAGGCGTAGTTGCCCGAGAGGATCGGGTAGCGGCACCAGGTCCGCGGATCGAGATTCTCGTCGTCGAGGTGAAACGAGGGCGCGTAGCGCTCGCGTTTCCACTGGTTGCGGCTCCAGAGCGTGAGGATGCGCGTCACCGCCTGGAGCAACTGAGCCCGGCTCAGCACCGCGCCAAATTCGTCCGGGCCGGCGAGCACGTGCAGGATGTCGCGCGGGCTCTTCTTTTCCACGACGAGCAGTTTCTGGATGCGATTGATCAGGGCGTAGGATCCGCCGAGGTCGGCCTCGTCGGTCTGGTGGTAGGCGCCGGGTTTGAGTTCGGCGGTCGGCGCCTGCCGCACGACCAGATCGAGCGCGGGCAAGCCGTGGGCGTCGCGCGCCCAGGCGAGCCAGTGGCGAAGGAACACCTTGTCGATGCCCGCCACCGGGGCGAGGCTGCCGGCGGTGTCGCCATCCATGGTGCAGTAGCCCACGGTGGCCTCGCTGCGGTTGCTGGTGGTGAGGAGCAAAAAGTTCTCCGCGTTGGCTACGGCCCAGATCGGGGGATTTCGCACCCGCGCCTGGATGTTTTGCCGCGTGATGTCGTCGCGTTCCCAGTCGAGCGCGCGGCCGAGGTAGTCGGCCAGCAGGCGCTCGGTGTGGGCGACGAGCGGCGTGATGTCGAAATTCACGAAACGCGCGCCCAGCTCGGCGGCGACGGTCCGTGCGGCTTCGAGCGTGGTGGCGCCGCTGTTGGCCGAACCTTGGTAGGCGCAGGTGAGCAGGCGCCCGATCAGATCGCGTTCCGCGCAGTCGGCCGGCAGCCCCGCGGTTTTCGCCAGCTCCGCGCGGGCGGCCTCGTCGGCGAAGCGGACCATCAGCGCGACCAGCACGGCGCAAACCGCCGAGTCGGCGCCGCCCGAGAGCGAAAGCGCGTAACCGCGGCAGCGCGTTTTTCGCAGATAGTCGTGGAGCCCGAGGGCCACGGCGCGGCCAAACTCGTCCTCCTTGGTGGGCGCGGGGCGGGTCACGACGGGCGAGATCGACGTTTCGACCGGCTCCCAGCGCGCCGGGTGCGAGACGCGTCCGTGTTCGTCCAGCTCCGGCTCGTAGCTGGCGAGCCGGGCGCGGCCCACGCGGTTGTGTTCGATGTCCACCGTCGCGACCGCGAGCGTGAACGGCGCGTAGCTGAAACGCGGCGCGTAGGCGCGGACACCGCCGCCGCTCGCGATGAAACAATCGCCGTCGTAGATCGCGCGGCCGGCCTCGTTGCCGAGGAGGTTGGCGTAAACGTAGGCGCAGTTGAAGGCGCGCGAGCCCTCGAGGACGAAGCGTTCGCGGGTGAGCGTTTTTCCAAAGGCGAAATGGCTCGCCGAGGGATTGAGCAGGACATCCACGCCCTGGCGCGAGTGGCTGATGCCGGGGCGCCCGGCGACCCAGGCGTCCTCGCAAATCTCCATCGCGAAGCGCACGCCGCCGAGGTCGTAAACGAGATCGCCCAGGGGCACCTCGTGGCCGGCCGGGGTGGTGAAGGTGGCGCGCTGCCCCTGCGGCCAGCGTTTGAAGAAGCGCGGCTCGTAGTGGATGCCGTCGCCGGCGAGGTTCTGCTTGGCGGTGAAGCCGAGCAGCACGCCGTCGTGGATCATGGCGATGACGTTGTAGGTGCTGCCGCCAAAGCCGAGCGGGAGGCCGACCGCCGCGCCGAGACCCGCGACGGCGGGCACGATGTCCCGTTCCAGGATCGCGAGCGCGAGTTCGGCGACGTAGGGCGCGTGAAACTCGTCCTCGCAGCCGTAACCGGTGATCGCGAGTTCGGGCAGGCACACGAAATGAACGCGGCGCCGTTTTGCTTCGGCGAGGACGGCGAGGATTTTGTCGCGGTTGCCCGCCCAGTCTTTGGGCGTGGTGTTCAGCGCGGCGGCGGCGAGGACGATCGTCTTCATGGGAGCGCGGCGGCGGAGTCAGCCGACTTGGTGAAAGGCTTCGCGGAGGCGCGCCACCTCGGGCGGCAGCGCCACCGGCTCGGGTTCGCCGACGTTGAACACGTTGCGCAGGTAGGCGAGGAACGGGGCGTCGTCGCAGATGCTTTTCCCCGGGGCGTCCGAGATTTTCGCGACCGGGCGACCGTTCACCCGGAGCGGTTTCATCACCACGTTCAGCGCCTTGTAGCCGGGTATCGACGCGGTGAGCGTGGTGCCGATGCCGAACGAGGTCTTGATCCGGCCCTCGAAGGTCTCGCAGAGCAGGAGCGCTTTCCGGAGGTTCAGGCTGTCGCTGAAGACGGCGGCTTTGGTCAGCGGGTCGATGCCGAGGCTCTCGAATTTCCGAATGGTTTTTTCGCCGAACACGAAGGGGTCGCCGCTGTCGTGCCGGACGCCGTCGAAAAGCTTCGCGTGGTAGAGGTCAAAGTCGCGCAGGAAGGCGTCGTAGGTGATGACATCGGTCAGCGCGATGCCGAGGTGTCCGCGATACTCCTGCACCCAGCCCTCCAGCGCGGCCTTCTGCGAATTCTCCAGACGCGGGCCGATCTGCTGGTGAACTTGCAGGAATTCGTGCGCCATGGTGCCGATGTCGCGCAGACCCTTTTCGCGGGCGAAGCTCACGTTGCTCGTGCCGAAAAGTTGCTCGGGAATCTCCGCCTGGAGGAGGTCGAGGACGCGCCCCTGGTAGTCGCGGCTCACGCGCCGACGCGTGCCCATTTCGATCAGGCGAAAGGGTTTTTCCGCGCCGTGTTTGCGGGCGAATGCCTTCACCAGCTCCAGCTCGCCCCGCAGGCGGTCGAGCCCGGCGGCGTAGGCCGCCTCACGATCCGCGACGGCGACCGTGCGGCGGAAATGCAGCTCGGTGACGATGGCGAGCACGTGGATCTCGAAAAAGATCCGGTGCAACCACGGTCCCTCGACCCGGATGTCGAGCGCGCCGTCGCGCTCCGTGATCTCGACCGAACGCGGATCGAAGCGGAACATCCGCAGAAACATCAGGAAGTCGGGCTTGAACCAGGGATGGCTCGCGAGGTGGGCGATCTCCGCGTCGGTGAAAGCGAGATCGGCCAGCGCGTCGATCTGCTCGCGGATCTCTTCGCGCAGGGGGCGCAGGTCCACCGGGCTGCGGTTGACGAACTTGTATTCGACCATCGCGGTCGGCGCCTGATGCAGGGCGAACTGCGCCATCGAGAACTTGTAGGCGTCGGTGTCGGTGGGGGTGGTGATGAGAGCGGGATGCGCGGGCATGCTTATGTTTGGTCGTTTTGACCAAATTCAAGCAAGTCGTAATTTTCTTCGTGCCGTTGATGTGTCCGCTTCCCGCGCCGAAGCGGCCTTCCCGGCCTGGGCGCTTAACCCAGGGGCCAATTGGTTCCGCGCTGTTTTCAGCGGGGAAAGCGGCGGAATGGCGGAGCTATTTCGTTTCCGTGGAGCCGCCGGGCGAAAGCGTTTTCGCGCTTCCGCCTCGACCACCGGTCAACGCCGGGAACCCGACTTATTCGCGCAGGCGGAAGGTCGCGTTGCGGCGCTCGGTTTCGGAGACGACGGAGCCGGCGATGAGCGCGCCGTTTTCCTCAAGCAGATAGCGGTTGCCCTCGCCGAGCAGGCGGAAGGAGACGGCGGATTCGTCGGCCAGGCCGGGCTCGCGGATGAAGGTGGCGCGGTTGGCGTAGTCGGAGCCCTGCTCGCGGGGCTGGATCTCGAAGCCCGTGCCGGTGAAGGCGAGGTAGCGGTCGGGGAAGTTGACCGAACGGATCGAGACGGTGTTCGCGCCGCCGGTCAGGCCGGCGACGAGACGCCACTGGCCGTCCTCGGCGGGGGTAACGTTGGTGTCGAGACGGGGGACGTAGTTGTAGTGACGGATGAAGCGGTTGGGGTTGGCGATGGAGGCGATGCGAGTGACCGGAATGCTGGGCCAGCGGGCGAGCAGGGCGTCGTATTCGGCGCGGGTGATGTTGAGCACGCCGCCGTGGCGTTTGCGGCTGGCGCCGAGCGAGTAGGAAGAGGCGGGGGCGACGCGGAAGCCGCGCGGGTCCTCGAGGTTGGTGCTCACGAGCGGCAGGTAGCCGCGGGCGGCGGCGTATTGGTCCACGAGGAGCGCCCACTTGGGCTCGCGGTTAAACTGGAACAGGATCGGCCCCTCGACCTGGCGGCCGGTGTAGCCGAGGTGGGAGAGGTCGCCGATGCGCGTCCAGGGGCCGGCGAGCTTGTCGGCGGCCTCGATGGTGATCTGGGTGTCGCGCGAGGCGCGGTAGTAGCGGTGGGCGGCGCCTTTCACCTCGATGATCTGGGTGTCGATGATGTCGCCGCCGTCGAGGCCCTCGCCGGCCCGCTCGATGTAGAGCTGGGGCGGGGTGAAGGTGCGGAAATCCTTGGTGTGCGCGCCATAGACGCGGGCCTCGCGCACGCCGTGGAGCGGGGCGATGGTGGCCCAGCAGACGAAGTAGGCGCCGGCGGCCTCGTCGTAGATGGCCTCGGGGGCCCAGGCGCAGCCGGCGCCGGGGATGTCGCGGGCGACGTCCACGCTCCAGGGCGCGGACCAGTTCACCAGGTCGGTGGATTCCCAGAAGATGAGCGAGGTGCTGCCGTGAAAACGGGCGGCGTCCCAGCCGCGACCGGCGGCGATGCGGAGGTCGGTGGCGAGGAGGTAGAACTTTTTCCCGTCGGGGGAGCGGATGAGCGAGGGATCACGCACGCCCTTGTCGCCGATGGTGGAGACGAGCACGGGTTGGGAGTCGTTCAGATCGCGCCAGTTGAGGCCGTCCTGACTGAGGGCGAAGTAAACTTGTTCGCCGGTGGGGGTCTCGCCGGTGAAGTGGGCGAAGAGGTAGGCGGTGGTTTGCAGCGCGGGTGCGGGCGGGGGCGTGGGCCGGGTGGGGGCGGCGGGGGCGGTCGCGGACGGCGGGTTGGCGGTGGCCGGGGCCGGCGCGAACGTGGAGCCCGAGTCGGCGGAGGCGCCGTCGGGGCCGGGCGAGACGCAGCCGGGGAGCAGGGCGAGCAGACCGGCGCCGAGGAGCGCGGCGAGGAGGGATCGGGTGGGGCGGATCATGGTGATGAAGGCTGGGTGGGGGTTGCGGGCGGGGTGAGCGGGGGGGGCAGGGGTGGGGTAGCTGTTCCCTGTAGCAGCGTGATCGCGGCTTGAAGACCGACAGAATTGCCCGAAAAAAGCGCGCCGAACGCCATCCCGGATATTGGGATTGGCGGCCACCGCCCCCGGCCGGAAATCGGCATTTGCCATGGTATTGCATTGTTCGGCGCGGGCGCGGGCCGGAGGGATCTCGGTCGGGGGGGGACGTCGGGCCGCCGGGCCGGCCGTCTTGCGCGCGGCGGGCTTTTGATCTCGGCTGCGTCGCGATGCATCCCCGTCGCGATTTTCTGCGTGCCGCCGGTCTCTACACCGCGGGTTTCCTTGGCCTGCGCGCGCTCGTCCGCAACCCCCTCGCCGCCGCGTTGGCGGAGCAAAGCGGCGAGACCGGCGCGCCCGCGCTTGGTTTCGGCCCCCTGGTGGCCGATCCGACGGGGCTCTTCGACCTGCCGGCCGGATTTTCCTACAGCCGGTTTTCCGCGACGGGCGAGGAGATGGACGACGGTCTGCTCGTGCCCGGCCGCCACGACGGCATGGCCGCCTTCGCCGGTCCGGAGGGGCGCGTCCTGCTGGTGCGCAACCACGAGAACGAGAGCCCGTGGATCGACTACTCGCCCTTCGGCAAGGACCGCTCGCGTCTCGCGCGCATCGACGCCGCGCGACTCTACGATCGCGGCGGCGGCGTGCTGCCCCACCTCGGGGGCACGACCACGCTGGTTTACGATCCCGCGACGCGCCGGCTCGAAAAACATTTCCTCAGCCTCGCCGGCACCACGCGCAACTGCGCCGGCGGTCCCACGCCCTGGGGCACCTGGGTGACCTGCGAGGAGGTCAACAAGGAGCCCGATCCCGGCTCGGAGATGCCGCACGGCTTCAACTTCGAGGTGCCGCCGAGCGCGACGCCCGGGCTGGTGGAGCCGGTGCCGCTCAAGGCCATGGGCCGCTTCCGCCACGAGGCGATCTGCGTCGAGCCGCGCAGCGGCGTGGTTTACCAGACGGAGGATCTGGGCGACGGCCTGCTCTACCGTTTCATCCCGAACCAGCCGGGCAAACTGGCCGCCGGCGGGAAACTCCAGGCGCTCGCGCTGCGCGAGCGTTTCGGGGCCGACACCCGAAACTGGGACGGGGCGCTCCTGTCCGTCGGCCGGGCCCTGCCGGTGCGCTGGGTGGATCTGGACGAGGTGGAGAGCCCGATGGACGATCTGCGGCATCGCGGCTTCGGCGCCGGCGCGGCCCTTTTCGCGCGCGGCGAGGGCGCGTGGTGGGGCGGCGACTCGGCGTGGTTCGCCATGACCAGCGGCGGCTCGACCCGGCTGGGCCAGATTTTCCGGTATCGGCCGAGCGAATACGAAGGGACCGCGCGCGAGGACGACGCGCCGGGCACGATCGAGCTTTTCGTCGAGCCCAACGACTCCGCGCTGGTGAGCAACGCCGACAACCTCACGGTGGCGCCCTGGGGCGACCTCGTCCTGGCCGAGGACACGGGCGGAGTGTGCCGGCTGGTCGGCGTGACGCCGCGCGGCGAATTTTACGTGCTCGGGCGAAACCCCGTGCCGCAACGCGAGCTGGCGGGCGTGTGTTTTTCCCCCGACGGATCGACCTTGTTCGTCAACGTGCAGACGCCGGGCTACACCCTCGCCATCACCGGCCCCTGGCCCCGGGCGCGGGGCTGAGCCGGAACACCGTCACGGCGGGACGGCCTCGCGTCCGGCCGTCCGGTTCAGATGCGCAGCACGCGCAGCCCGAGGTCGGGGTCGATCAGGGCGACGCAGGTCTGGGCGGCGTCGATGCACCAGCTCCGGTCCTTGCGGCGCGGGTCGCGGCCGCGGGTGTGGCCGACGACCTGCGGAAGCGGGAGGTCATCGACAAATTCGGTGTCCCAATCGAGCCAGAGGGGCCCGCCGACGGGCGCGTGGCGACCTCCCCGGCCGGGGCCCACGGCGAAGAACGGGCCCTCCTCGTCGTGCAGCAGCCAGCGCTCCCAGGCGAGGCGGGTCTCGGCGAGAAAGGCGTCGGTCTGGCCGGCCATGGCGGGAGCGGCCCCCCAGGGCCAATAACGACGCGCCACGCCGGCGTGGGAGAGCAGGTAGCCGTGGACGACGGCGGCCAGGCGCCACGTTTGCAGGAAGGCCCGCGACCAGGAGCCGAGCAGTTCTCCGTAGGCGGCGGCGGCGGGGGTGGCGGCGTCGAGTTTGGCGACCAGGTCGGTCTCGCCCGCGACCAGCAGGGCGGCGCGGTGGCGGGCGAGCTCGAGCGCCTGCACGTCGTGGTTGCCGGCGAGAAACAAACAGCCGCCCGGGTGGGTCTCGGCGAGCTCGGGCAGGAGCCGCGCCAGCGCGCGCAGGGCGGAGGCGTCGCGCCAGCGCGCATCGACGGCATCGACGTGGTCGCCGAGAAACGCGAGCGCGGCGGCCTCCCGTTCGGCGAAGGCGACGGCGCGTTGCACGAAGCCGAGGTCTTGATGGACGTCCGGCACCACGAGGACCGGACCCTCGAAGCTGGCCTTGGTGATGGGTGGCACGGGCGGCTATGCAGGTCGGAGCCGGATATGGATCAACCTCAAAGCACGGCGCGGGGCGACGAGAGGGCCTCGACGCGGGGGATTTCGCGGGGGCGTTTGGGGGGGCGGGCGGCGATGTCGGCTCTCCGCACTTCATGAAGGTAGGGCGCGACCGCCGGGCGCGCCGAGAGCGTGACGAAACGCGCAGGCAGGCGCGGCGGGCCCGGCGGTCCCGCCCTACCCAGGCCGTGGCTTCGCTTCCTGTTGCAACGGCGTTTGGGGGAAACTCCGTTGCGGGCTTGGCGGATGGCGGAAAGCACCCACCGTCGGAGGGCCCATGGAGGCGATGTTTTCCAAAATTTCCCAGGTGCGCCTGCACGGCGGCGGCGGCGGTCCGGTGAAGAGCCTGCGCGGCTTCGACAAGTCGCGGCACTCGGTGCCCGACGCGGTGAACGCGGCGACCAGCGGCTTCCTCGCGCGGCTGTGCGCGGCGGAGCTGGCGGAGGAGGCGGAGGCGATGTTTCAGCGCGCGCGGGCGGCGCTGGGTTACAAGCGCGCCGGCATCGCGCTCGACGTGGGGGCGGGGCAGGCGACGCTGACGACGCGCGATTTTTGCTGGGAGCTCACCTACGCGTTGGAGGAGCGCGATCCGGCGCGCTACGTGGCGGGGCGCGCCCTGCACGGTCTGCGCTCGGGCGAGCTGACGCGGACGGATGCGTTTAACCAGCTCTTCGCGGCGCAGTTCGACGCGGTGGTTTTCGATCTCGTGCGGGGCGTGCGGGTGGAGGCCGTGATCGACGCGGTGGAGTCGCTCGACGCGGAGGCGGAGGGCGCGCTGACGGTGGATTATCCGTCCGACTGCCGCCACTGCGTGCTGGCGGTGCCGGGCGTGGCGGCGCGGGTGGAGTGCGACGGGGCGACCCTGAGCCTGCGCCTGCCGCGGGCGGGCTCGCCGGCGGAGTGTCTCGATCAATTCGACGCGGTGCGCGCGGCGTTTCGCCTGAGCCGGGACGGGGTGCTGGCGGGATTGTTGGGATAGGCGGCGGCGGCACCTCCGCGGCGGCTTCGACTTCGGGACGCGCGGGGGCCGGGCCGAGCAAAAGCCTTGGCGGATTGCGCGGGGCCTTCGCATGCTGGCGGGATGCGCATCGTCATCCTCGCCGACATCCATGGGAACCTGCCAGCGCTCGAGGCGGCTCTCGCGGAGATCGCCACGCTGCGCCCGGATCGTTTGATCGTGGCGGGCGACATCGTGGACGGCGGCCCCGACTCCGGTTCGTGTTGGCGGCGGGTGAAGGCGCTGGGGTGTCCGGTGCTGCGCGGCAACCACGAGCGGTATCTCTTCGACTACGGCACGCCGCGCGCCGATCCGGCGTGGTCATCGCCGCAGTTCGCGCCGCTGCGCGTGGCGCGGGCGGAGCTGAGCGACGAGGAGTTGGCGGAGCTGGCGGCGCTGCCCCTGGTGTGGCGCGATCCGGCCCTGCCGGAGCTGTTGGTCGTGCATGCCTCGCTGCGCGGGGACAACGACTCGATTTTTCCCTACACGCCGGACGCGCAGATCGACCCGATGTTCGAGGGCATCGACCCGGCCGTGAAAATCATCGTGCGCGGGCACAACCACTTTTGCTCCACCCGCGAATGGCGGGGGCGGCGCATCGTGACGACGGGGAGCGCCGGGCTGCCGCAGGACGGCAACCCGGCGGCGCAGTTTCTCGTGCTCGAACACGATCCGGCGGAGAGCGGCGAGGCAGCCTGGCGGGTGCGCCACCGGGCGGTTCGTTACGATGTCGGCGCGACGCTGCGTCGGTTTCGCGAAAGCGGTTATCTGGATCAGGCGGGGCCGCTGGGGCGTTTGTTTTACCGCGAGATGGAGACGGGCACGCACCAGGTGGTGCCGTTCCTGCGGTTTTACGGCGCCTCGCGGGCGCGGGGCGCGCAGTGGACGCTGGAGGAGACCCTGCGCCGCTTTTTCGACATGGGCTGAACCGGGGGCGAGGGGGCGCGGTCGAGGTAGGGCGCGACCGCCGGGCGCGCCGGTTTGGGTGCGGTGGCGATGCGCGGCGGCCGGGCGCGGCGGCCGTGTGTGGTGGCGATGGCCGTCCGTTCACGCGGACGGCCCGGCGGTCCGTCCCTACCTTGGGCCTAAGTTTGTCTCGTAACGCGGCTTATTTGGCGGCGCAGTTGAACATCCAGCGCACGCCGAAGCGGTCGGTGAGCGAGCCGAAGTAGGCGCCCCAAAACATGTCCTGCAGGGGCATCTCCACCACGCCTCCCTCGCCGAGCGCGGCGAAGAGCCGGTCGGTCTCGGCGCGGGTGTCGGGCTCGAGGTTGATGTAAACGTTGTTCCCGACGTTGAGCTTGAAGCCCATGGACTCGGGGGCGTCGGTGCCCATGAGCATGTGGCCGCCGAGGATGGGCAGGGCGACGTGCATCACGAGATCGGCGTCGGCCTCGGGCAACGAGGGCTGGCCGGGGCAGGGCGGGCCGTCCTTGAATCGCGCGATGGGGCAGGCGAATTCGGTTTTGAAGACGGACTTGTAGAAGAGAAACGCCTCTTCGGTGTTGCGCGGGAAGTTCAGGTAGGTGCTGACGCGTGCCATGGTGGGTGGTGGGTTTGCGGGTTGTGGTTTCGGGTGGATCAGAGCGTGCGGGCGAGGGCTTCGAGTTGGGAGGTGGCGACGCCCCAGCCTTCGTGGAATCCCATCTTCTCGTGGGCCTCGCGGTCGGCGGCGGTCCAGTGGCGGGCTCGCGCGGTGTAGAGCGTGCGGCCCTCGCCGGCCTCCTCGAAGGTGAGCACGAGGGTCATGAAGGGTTTTTCCGAGGGCTCCCACGCCCGGGTGTAGGCGTCGGTCATGACGAGCCGCTTGTTCGGCACCACCTCCAGATAGACCCCGCGATTGGGAAATTCCTGGCCATCGGGGCCGCGCATGACGACCAGGTTGGCGCCGCCGGCGCGAAGGTCCACCTCCGCATGGGTGGTGGTGAAGGGGGGCGGGGTGAACCAGCGCGTGATGAGGCCGGGCTCGGTCCAGCAGCGGAAGAGGTTTTCGCGGGATGCGTCGAGCACCCGGCGGAGGACGAGCTCGCGCTCGGCGCTCGGTTCGGCGGAGGTCTGGTCGGAGGAGTTCATAAGGGCGGGTTTGGGAACGGGCGATGCGGGATGCGGATCAGGGGAAAACGTGTCGGGGGGCGGGGCGGTGGCGATGGTGGGGAGTATGGCTTTCGATCCCTCCACGAACAAACGGGTGAAAAACGGACAGGGTGCCGGGATTTTTTTTGAGGGGCCGGGCTTCGCTGCTTTCGGGCCGGCGGCGGGGGCGGTGGTCGGGCCGGTGTAGTCCGACATTTTTCCGAAGACAGCCATTTTGCCCGGGTGGCACGATGTCGGGTATTCCGTGTGCCCGCGCAAGGCGGCGCCCGGCTTGCGGCTTTGGGCGTTTTGCTCTCCGTCCGGTGACATGGGATCGCCCTCCGTGTCCTCCGTGCTCCCCGTGGTTAAAAAACTTCTACACTAGCCCTCTCATGCAACTGCTCTCCCCGGGCCAGCTCGGCTCGCTCTCCATTCCCAATCGGGTGCTTTTCGCGCCGCTGACCCGCGTGCGGGCCGACGCCGAAAACGTGCCCGGCGAACTCATGGCCGAATACTACACCCAGCGCGCCAGCGCCGGTCTGCTCATCGCGGAGGCCACCATGGTCGCGGCCGACGCGCTCGCCTGGCCGCACCAGCCCGGCATCCACTCGCTCGCCCACGTCGCCGGATGGCAACGCGTCACCGACGCCGTGCACGCCGCCGGCGGGCGCATCTACCTGCAAATCTGGCACCCCGGCCGCGCCACCCACGAGGTGCTCAACGGCGGCGCGCGGCCGATCTCCTCCTCCGACAAAGCGATCCGCGACGACACCATCCATACCCCGCGCGGCAAACTCGCCTACCCGACGCCGCGTCCGCTGCGCACCGACGAGCTGCCCGGCATCGTGGCGCTTTTCGCCAAGGCCGCCGAAAACGCCAAACTCGCCGGCTTCGACGGCGTGCAGGTCCACGGCGCGCACGGCTACCTGCTCGACCAGTTCCTGCGCGACGGGGTGAACGACCGCACCGACGCCTACGGCGGCCCGATCGAGAACCGCGCGCGTCTGCTTTTCGAGGTGGTGGACGCCGCCGCCGCCGTCTTCGGCATCGGCCGGGTGGGGGTGCGCATCTCGCCGCTCGTGCCCATCAACGACATGACGGACTCCGACGCGCCCGCGCTCGTCGCCCACGTGGCGCGCGAGAGCGAGAAGCGCGGTCTCGGTTTTCTCGAACTGCGGCACGACAACTTCGACCGTCCCGAGGAATACGAACTGGCGCGCGTGGCGCGGAAAAACTTTTCCGGTTCCTTGGTGCGCAACGGCGGCTTCACCCGCGACGCGGGCGAGGCGGCGATCCGCGAGGGCCTGGCCGACGCGATCGCGTATGGCGTGCCCTTCCTGGCCAATCCGGACCTGCCGCGCCGTTTCCTGAAAAACGCCCCCCTCAACCAACCCGACACCTCGACCTTCTACGCCACCGCCTCGCGCGCCGGCTACACCGACTACCCCTTCCTCGCGGCGTAAGGGGTGGGGCGGCGGGTTCGGATAGGACCCCGGTCCCCGGTCGCGGTCGCGGATCGCGTGGCGACCGGCCATGCCCGCGCTCAACCCAGCGGATGCGCGGTGATCAGGCGCGGGCGCGGATCGTCCGGGCGCAGCTCCCAGACGCTGCGTATGCAGGGGCCGCTTCCGTCCGGTGTCGGCAGGCTGCAATCCAGCGCGTAGTTCACCCCGAAGAGCGTGGTTTTGATTTGGACCACCGGATTGTGCTTCGCGTGGTGGCTCAGCGCGTCGGCCAATTCCTCCAGCCGCTCGGGGCGGAAGCCCCGGCCGAGAAAAAACTTCGCCTTCGGGCCGCCTTTCCGGTGCGCCAAGTTCAGCAGATACTCGGAGAGTTTCCGCTCGTCGATGATCGCCGCCGACGCGTTGGGGAGCGTCTTTCCGGTCATGGCGCGAGTTTCACCTGGTGGGCGAGGAGGGTGGCGACGACGGGTGGTCCGGTGGGCGATTCCAGCTCGACCGCATAACCGCGGCCGTCTTGGTAAACGCTCACGATGACGCCGACCGTGCCGGCGGGGAACTTAACGCCGTCCTCGACGAGGTCCGCGACCAGGGCGACGCAGTCGTGCTCGGCGAGGGGCGCACGCGGCGCACGGATTTCGCCGATGGCCTTTTTGATCGCGGCGAGATCCTTCCCGTCGGGCATCACGAACACGCCGGTGCCGCCACTGCGCTCCGCCCAGAGCTGACCGAGCAGGCGCTTTTCCTTCGCGTCGTCGGCCGAGGACAGATGCGCGCCTTTGTATTCCACGACGAGGATGCGGCCGTCGCGCAGCTTGCAGACGAAGTCGGGATAAAACCGGTCGGTCGAGGTCGGCAGCCAAAACGATTTGTCGGGCTGGCGCTCGAGGTTGCGCACCCACAGGTCCACCTCGGGCAACTGATCGAGGAAGAGCGCGCACTCGAACTCCTCGCCCTTGGGGCCGAGTTCGCCGACCTGCCGGTGGTAGTGTTTCTTAAAATCGTCCGAGCGTTCGCAGACCCAGCGCGCGGGATAACGATCCGGATCGAAGGCGAACACGTGCTCCGGATTCACCGTGACCGGACCGCTCACGCTTTGGAAAAGCACCTCCTGGTAGGCGCGCACCTTGGCGTCGAGGCGGCAGGCGTGGATGCGTTTCTCGACCACGGCGCGCAGGGGGAAGC
Organism: uncultured Akkermansia sp.; assembly: GCA_966252115.1. Classification (GTDB taxonomy): domain Bacteria; phylum Verrucomicrobiota; class Verrucomicrobiia; order Opitutales; family Opitutaceae; genus IMCC26134_A. Next base: position 32,898 of record CBINNW010000011.1, on the reverse strand, counting down.
GTTCGCGCACGAGGCGGCCGAGCGGCCAGCCCTGCTCCTGCCAGCGGGCGACGAGACCGGCGATATACACGCCCGTCTCGTCGGCGCCGAGGTCGGGGTGCGGGATGTTGCGGTCGAACCAGTCCACCAAGCGCGCCTCGGTCCAGTTGTCCGAGACTTCGATGAGCTTGAGCTGGTCGGCCAGCTCGTTGCCGAACTTCCACTGCACCTTGCCCTTCGTGCTGAGCGCGATCTCGCCGTAGCCGGCCTGCGCTTCGTTGAGCAAGCCGGGTTCGTCCACCGGCTTTTCGATGTAGTCGCGCAGACTCCATGGACGTTCGAGGAAATGCGTTTCGTCGAGCAACTCGAAGACGCCTTGGCGCTCCAGGCAGAGCATCGGCACGGCGAGGCGCACGCCGCGCTCCGCCGGACTGGTGAAAATCTGCTCGGTCGCCTTGGCGTGCTGCGCGACGGCGGCGACGAAGCTCTCGCGATGCGTGTCCATCACGAAGCCCGCGGCGGCCTGCTTGGTCTCCTCGGGCGTGAGCGGCGCGACGAGCGTCACCGTGCCGGCCTTGGCATCCACCTTGATCTTGGCGCTGAGGGCGGGCGTCCAGGCCGTGGTCTCGGGCACGACGCCGAGCGAGAGCGTCTTGGGCGGGGCGCCGCGCGTGGCCGGCAGGTCGAGCGTCGGCTGGGTGGTCGAGGGTGTGACGATGAGGTCTTTCGCCTCGAGCGGGTTGAAACCGTTGCCCTCGACGAGGGCGTCTTCCAAGGCGCGGGCGGTGAGCGAGAAATTGGTCGAGGTGGCGAAGGCGTAGGCGCGGTTGAGCGAGGGCGCCTGTTTGCGGCGGGCCTGCGGCAGACGCAGCACGCGGCCGATGATCTGCTCGATGGCGGTGTCGGACTTCATCTCGGCGACGGAGCAGAGCACGTAGGCCCAAGCGCAGTCCCAGCCTTCCTTGAGCGCGTCCACCGTGATGACGAAGCGCACCGGGCAATCCGCCGCGAAGAGGTCCAGGCCGTCGAGGCCGCGCTCGTCGCCGGTGGCGCGCACGATCCACTCGGGCGGCACCTTGCATTGCTCGATCAGGGCCTTCTCGACGACCTCGACGGTGAGCGTCTCGCGGGTTTTGTCGCGGCGCTCGGCCTTCACCAGCATGAGGGGGCGAATGGTCTCGCCGGTGACCTTGGCCTCGGCCTTGGCGTCCTGTTCCAAGCCTTCGCGCATGGCGACGGCGTCGGCGAGCAACTGTTCCCAATCCGGGCGCGTTTCGAGTCGGATGGGGAGCTTGATCATGTCCTCGGCCGCGAGCTGGCGGGCGGAGACGTGGGCGAGCACGTTGCTCGGGGCCTCGCCGGTGGCGGGCGTGGCGGTGAGCTCCAAAATGCAGGACGGGCGGAAACGCGCCAGGGTGTCGAAGGAGAGCGAGGTGCGGGCGTTGTGCGCCTCGTCCACGATTACGACCGGGCGGCGCAGGCGGAGCACGTTGGCCAGCGAGTAGGCGGTGGCGCAGGCTTCGTTTTTTTCCAGCGTGGCGAGGGTCTCGTGGGGCAGGCCGGTGAAGTGGTGCTGAAGCGCGCCGGAGCTTTCGTAAACCTTGCGGCCTTCCTTGTCGGACACGCGGAAGGCTTGGAGCGTGCTCACGAGGATGACGGTGCCGGCGTCGTAGGTGGCCTGGTTGGCGTAGAGCGCCTCGGAGAGGTCGAGCACCGTCACCTCGCCGAGGGCGTTGTCGAGCGTCTGGCGGTAGCCGTGCGAGCGGTCGCGCAGGGCCTTGAGCGTCTGTTCCTGGATGGTCTTGGACGGCACGAGCCAGAGGACGACGGAGCGCTCCTGGCGGAGCAGTTCGCGCTGGACCACCGGCACGGCGAGGCAGGCGAGCAGGGTTTTGCCGCCGCCGGTGGGCAGGCGCAGGCAAACGTAGGGCATGCCGGCGGCGTCGGCGGGATCGAAGCCGGGGGCGTTAAAATACGGCAGGCCCACGCCGCCGCGCTCGCTGGTGAGCTGGGTGAAGGCGGCGGCCGGGCCGCCGAGCTCGCGCGTGCGGCGAAAAAACTCCGCGAGCGTCTCGATGGTTTGGAACTGGTAGAGCTTGGGCGTGAGCATGGGGAGCGGCCGGGAGGGTCAGCGGACTTTGATCGCGTAGGGCGTCTGCTTAAACGTTATGCCGAGGGCCTTGAGCCGCTGCGGGCCGATGCGGCAGGCGACGCCATAGATAACCTTGGGGCCGTCGTGCGGCGGCAGGGTGTCGAGTATCGGCTGGGTCAACACGTTGCCGCCGTCGGGCGACTTGTCCTTCAGGATGCCGTTGTAGAGCAGGTAAACGCCGGTGCCGTGGGCGACGCCGAGGAGCGCCTGGTCGCAAGGCGCGTCGTGCGGGAGCGGCGTGCCCGTCTCGGTGAAAAACACGTGGCGGGCGAGGGCGCGGAAGCGGACGGTGGGACGGATCTTGCCGGTGGCGTCGAAGAGCGGCTCGCCGAGCTGCACGTAACGGAAACCGCCGCCGAGACCGGCGACCGCTTCGCCCTTGGCGTTGGTGTAGCCGAGGGCGACGCGTTTGACGCGCTCGGCGGTAACCTTGGGCGCAAGCTCAGGGTCCATCTCGACCAAAATTGCGCGGCGCGGCGCGGCCGAGGGATTGGTTTGGTTAAGTTTCAGGACGGCGTGGCCAGTGGTGCCGGAGCCGGCGAAGGAATCCAGAACGAGGTCGCCGGGGCTGGATGCGATTTGTAGGACACGCTCGACGAGACGAGTGGGCTTGGGCGTGTCGAAGGCAGTTTGAGTGCCGAAGATGCTTTGGATCTCCTTGCGCGCTTCGTCGGTGTGGCCGACTTCCTCGTGCGTCCACCAAGTCCAAGGAACGAGGCCTTCAACTTCGGAGAGGTAGCGGATTGTGGATGGTTGGGCCTTGCCGTCTTTGCCGAACCAAATGCGTCCAGCGGCCCTGAGCTTCAGGAATTCCGGTTCAATCGTTGACCAGCAGCGTCCTTCGGGCGGCACATGTTTAACGCCGGCATCCGAAGTGATTTCATACATCTGATTCGGTCGGTAACCTTGAGCGGTCATCGGAATCCCGCGCCAACGCCCCTTCGGGTCATTGTTGGGGTTTTTGTAGATTGCAGCCTGTTCTTCCGTGAGCGGCACCCGATTCCTCGTCTCTTTGAACCGCTCCGGGTTCATCGCGTAAACGAGCAGATATTCGTGCACGTCGCCGATGGCCTCGCGGTTCTCGCGCGAGTAGCGTTTTTGCCAGACGTTACAGGCGACGAAAAGTTGGGAACCAAAAATCTCGTCCATGATCTGGCGAAGCAGGCCGATTTCGGAGTCGTCCATGCTGATCCAAATCGACCCGTCCTCGCGCAGAAACTCCCGCAGGAGTTTGAGCCGGGGATACATCATGCAGAGCCATTTGTCGTGGCGGGAGAGGTCCTCGGCCTCCTTGCCGACGACCTTGCCGAGCCAGGCTTTGATCTCGGGGGAGTTGACGTTGTCGTTGTAAACCCAGCCCTCGTTGCCGGTGTTGTAGGGCGGGTCGATGTAGATGCACTTCACCTGGCCGGCGTAGTAGGGGAGGAGGGCCTTGAGGGCGGTGAGGTTGTCGCCCTCGACGATGAGGTTGCCGGAATCGGCGGGGCCGCAGCCGAGCTCGGGCACGTCGCGGAGGAGGTGAAAGGGGACGTCCTGATGGTGGTTTACGACGGCTTTTTTGCCGATCCAGTCGAGCGTGGGCATGGGGCTAAATCAAAGGGCCGGAAAATGGGGCGGGGCACGCGCCGAGGTCGAGGGTGGAGTCCTCGGCCACTGCTCCGGCGGGCATAAAAAAGCCGCGTCCGGGCTGGGGCGCGGCGGGGGCGAGAAGCGATTTGCCCGATTTCTCGCGCGCCGGCTCAGGGCTGGCGGCGGGCGAAGCCGGCGGGGCTCCACTCGTCGCGCCAGCGGAGGACCATCTTGTCGTTCTCGAACTCGACCGGCACCCAGATGTAGCCGCTCTCGATCAGGTTCGCCGGACGCCAGATGTCGAACATCGCCACGTAGGCGTCGGGTTGGCCCTGCACCTTGAAAATGTGCGTGCTCTGGCCGCCCCAGGTCTTGCCCGGCCCGAGCTTGAGGCGCGGGTTCTCGCCCTCGCAGGGATTGTGGCTGTGCGTCCACGGACCCCAGATCGAGTCCGCGGTCAGCACCCGGGCGGGGTTGGGATCCCAGCCGGTGCAGCCGGAGGCGAGCAGGTGGTAGCGGCCTTTGTGCTTCACCACCGCCGGCGCCTCGTTGTGGCCGCCGGGAGCGACACGCGTCCACTTGCCGGTGAAATCGAGGTAGTCGGGCGTGAGCTCGTGGATCGCGAGGGTGTAGTTTTCCTCGGCCGAGGCGATGAGGTAGGCGCCGCCGTCGTCGTCCACGAAGAGCGTCATGTCGCGCGCCATTTGTCCGCCGGTGAAATCCCGCCGCGTGTAGGCGCCGGCGCGCAGGGCGGGCCGGTAGTTGTCACCGGACATCAGCTCCTTCGTCTCCTCGGGCGTGAGCGGCTTGCGGTCCTTTTTCGGGAACTCCACCGGCCACACGCCGGCGTTGGGGCGGAGCGAACGGATGAAGGTGAAGGGCCCGGTCGGCGAGTCCGAGACCGCCGAGGCGGTGCGCGCGGCGGAGTAGCCGCGACCCTTCAGCTCGAGGTGAAACCAGAGCACGAATTTGCCGGTCTTTTCGTTGAAAATGACCTTGGGGCGCTCGACCACGCAGCCGGCGGTGATGTCGGAATCGGGATCATCGCTCACGCGCATGACCACGCCCTCGTGTTTCCAGTTGAGCAGGTCGGTGGACGAGTAGCAGCCGACGCCCTGGGTGCCGGGCTGGCCGCGACGGCGCGGGTTGCGATACTCGCCATACCAGTAGTAGGTGCCGCGGTGATACAACACGCCGCCGCCGTGGGCGTTGATGTGGATGCCGTCGGTGTCGGGGCGAAACTCGTCGTTGCGGATGCTGGTTTGGCGGGCCGGGGTGGAGACCAACGAGGGCGGCAGGCCGGCGGCGCGCTCGGCGCGCGAGGCGGTGCTTGGCGCGGTCTGCGTGGCGGGCGACGCGGGGGCCGGGGTTTGGGCGCCGGCGGAGAAGGCGCCGAGGCTCGCGCCGAGGGCGGCGGCGAGGGTGAGCCGGCGGGAGAAGGGGAAGCGTCGCGGGGCGGAGGAAGAAAAGGGAGTCGAGGTCACGGGTGGGAGTTTGGGTGGCTTGACGGGAGGAGGGGGGAGGCGGGCGGAGGTGCCGGCCGTCGGATGCGGGACTGGTCGCCTTCCCCCGCAGACGGGGGAACGGCGGGATGGTTTCAGGAGCCGTTTTTGTAACGTAAACCCGAGGCGGCGCGGACGGGGCCCGGGCGTGGGGGCGAGCGGACGAAATTGGCGGAAGAATTTGTTGGCGCCAAAACTCCGGCCGCGTCTTCTGCGGCATGCAGCCGATCCCGACCGCCCAACTCGCCTCCGCCCTCGACTGGCGCTACGCCGTCAAGCAGTTCGATCCCGCCCGCCGGGTGCCGGACGACCTCTGGCTCGCGCTCGAGCACGCCCTGGTGCAGGCGCCGTCGTCCTTCGGGCTCCAGCCCTGGCGATTCATCGTCGTCACCGATCCGGCGGTGAAGGCGCGCCTGCGCGACGTGTCCTGGAAACAGTCGCAGGTGACGGACTGCTCGCACCACGTGGTTTTCGCGGTGCGGCGCGGGGTGGACGAGGCCTACGTGGACCGGTTTCTGGCGCGTCAGGTGGAGGTGCGCGGGGGCTCGGTCGAGAGTCTCGCGGGCTATCGCAAGATCCTGATGGATTTCCTGCAACGGCTTACGCAGAGCGGTCAGCTCGACACCTGGGCGACGAAACAGATCTACATCGCGCTGGGCCAGTTCATGGCCTCGGCCGCGCTGCTCGGCGTGGATACCTGTCCGATGGAAGGGATCGATCCGGCCGCCTATGACGAAATCCTCGGGCTTCGGGGAACGGAGTTCGCCACCGTGGTTTCCTGCGCCGTCGGTTACCGGGCCGCGGCCGACAAATACGCCGGCGCGAAAAAGGTGCGTTTCCCGGCGGAGGAGATCATTCGGCACGTTTGAGTTCGAAAAGATAACAACAAGGGCGCGACCGCCGGGCGCGCCGGTTGGGGGGATCAGCGTCGCTCTCTCGTGCCGGGCCCGGCGGGCCGGCTCCATCGGGAGGAGAGGCGTGATCGGCGGGATGCGCTGGTCACAAAACCGCCCCACCCGGAAGGGGCGGGGCGGTTGGTTGTGATACCAATTCGCTTTCCGTCGTATTAAAACCGGTGATCGCAAGCTGTAGGCCTGACCGCTGGTCAGGCAGCCCGACCAACGGTCGGGCCTACATCGGAGCCGCGGTTTTATACGTTTGGATGCAAACTGGTATGAATCGTCGTGGGGGCCGTGTTCGGGCTCCGGCGAAGGCGGCGAGGGAGCGGATCAGCGCAGTCCGTTGCGCCACTGGGCCTCGGTGATGGCGCCCGTCTCGACGATGCGGAAACCGAAGGAGCCGGAGCGATCGCGCGGGGCGACGAGCTTCACCGTGACGTGGGTCTTGCCGCGCGTGAGCTCGGGCGGGATCGCGTAGGCGGCCTCGAAGAAGCTGTTGCGGTCGCCGTCGGGCAGGCGGACCTGGATGCGGTGGTCGTCGATCCAGAGTTCGTGTTGGCGGCCGCGGTCGTTGCCCCAGTGGGTGGTGACGAGCGACACGGGTTTGTCGGGGCTGACCGCCATGCGGTAGGAATACCAGCCGCCGCCGGGAAGGGCGTCGCGCCATTTGCGGTTGTTGTGGTCGCCTGTCTCGCTGCGGTCGGAGATGAACTGGTGCTCGACCTCGGATTGCTGGAAGCCGGTCTCGACGCGGTCGAGGGTGGCGGCATCGAGGGCGGCGCGGGCTTCCTCCTCGGCGCGGATCTCGGCCTGACGCGCGGCCCAGGCGGCCGGCGAGAGAAGCGGGAAATAGACCGCGTAGTGTTCCTCGTAAACCCGATGCAGCGGGATGAAGTCCAGGTCGGCGGGTTTGACCACGCCGTCGCTGCGGAAGGCGGCGAAGCCCCGGCCGCGAACGGGCTTCAGGCCGGCGAGGAGGTCGGCGGTGTTTTCCGCGACCATCAGCGGAGCGGTGCCGGGCACGCGGCCGGGCGATTTCAGGTGATCGCCGTAGCGTTGTTTGGCGGGGTCGGGGCGATCCGGGGCCGGCGGGATGATGGCGGCGAGCTGGAGCGGGCCATACATGATGGCGAGGATCTTGCCGTCGGAGTGGGGCAGGGGCTCGGTGCGCAGGCTCATGGGGAGGCGCAGCTCGATCACGTCGCCGTCGCGCCACTCGCGGGCGAGGTCGAGATAGGAGCTCGGGGTCGAGTTGGTCGCGACGCGTTTGCCGTTGATGCTGAGCTCGGGTTTCCCGCACCAGGCGGGGTGGCGAAGCTTGAGCGTGAGACGCGTGGGCTGCTTGGCGTCGATGGTGAAGCGGACGGTGTCGCTTTCGGGAAACGCGGTTTGCTGGCGGAGGGCGACGCCGCGCTCGGTCCAGTCTAGGCGCGAGGCGAGGTAGAGGTTCACCCAGAGGGTGTCGTCGTGGTGGAAGTAGGCCTGCTCGGCGTAGCGGGTGGGGTTTTCCATGCCGCTGCCGACGCAGCACCACCAGGAGTCGTGTTGGGTGGAGAAGGTCTTGTAGGCGACGGAGCCGAAGGGGAGGAAGTAGCCGAACTCGCCGGGCTCGTGGCCGATGTTGGCGAGGACGTGGTTGATGAGCCCGCGCTCGACGAAATCCATCTCGGAGGCCCGGGGTTCCCACGAGAACATGAGGCCGGTGAGCTTGATCATGTTGTAGGTGTTGCAGGTCTCGGCGTTTTGGGGGCCGAGTTTCTGCGGGAACTGCACGGGCGGGAAAAAGTGTTCGTGGTCGCCGTGGCCGCCGTTGGCGAAGGAGCGCTCGTTGACCACGGTGTCCCAGAAGGTGCGCACGCCGCGGAGGGCGGCGGGATCGCCGGTGAGCTCGTATTCGCGGGCGAGGCCGACGAGCTTGGGCACCTGGGTGTTGCCGTGTTTGCCGTCGAGGTTGTCCTGGCCGCGCTTGAGCGGATCGAGGATGGCGTCGTGGTGGAAGACGGTCTCGGCGAGCTTCAGATAACGGGGATCGCCGGTGTCCACGGTGAGGTCGGCGAAGACCTCGTTCATGCCGCCGAATTCGGCGCGGAGGATTTCCTGGGCCTGGGCGGCGTTGAGGTTTTGGTAGATGCCGGCGAGGTAGTCGGCGAGGCGGCGCTCGACCTCGAGGGCCTGTTTGTTGCCGGTGAGGCGGTAGGCGTCGCGCAGGCCGGCGAAGACCTTGTGCAGGGTGTAGTTGGGCACCCATTCGTCGTTGAGGGAGAATCCGGCGGCCTTGATGCGGCCGGCGCGGAGGTCCTCGTAAACGCGTTTGTTGACCGGGAGCACGTAGCCGTCGCCGTTGGCCTGCTGGCAGGCGGCGAGTTCGGCCACGGCATAGTCGAGGCGCTCCTTGGCGCGGGGGTCGCCGGTGGTGGCGTGGAGGAAGGCGAGGGCGGAGAGGTAGTGGCCGAGGCTGTGACCGTTGATGCCGCGGGCCTCCCAGCCGCCGTAGCGTTCGGCTTTTTGGGGCAGGCCGGCCTGGGCGCGGAAGCCGGCGAGGAGGCGGTCGGGCTCGACGACCTCGAGCAGGTAGCGGGCGTTGGCGTCCTGCCGGGCCTTGAAGGGGCCTTCGAGCAGGCGGACGCGCGCGGGGGGGAAGGGCTCGGCCCGGAGGGGGACGGCGGTCGCGCGCAGGCCGGGCGCGGCGACGGAGCATGCGCAGGCGGCGAGCATGGCGAGGAGGTGTTTGGTATTCATCTATTCGATACCACGCGTGGGCGTGGGCGGGCGGTGGAGTTCGCGAGGGGGTCGGCGGACTGGGAAGGGGGCGGGGGAGTAACGTGGAATCGGGGCGCCGTTCCGCAAAATCAGGGTAACTACGTGCCGACGGTGGAGCGGCCCCCCGTGGCGGAGGGCCGCACGGCCGGGCGGGCGGACCGTTTATACCAAGTCTAGCGGGCGGGCGGCAGGTCGGTGCCTTCGGTGGTCATGACGACGCGTTTGAGCGAGCCGTCGGGATTGTGATGGAGGTAGTCGATGCAGACGGAGCGGCGGTAGCTGCCGCCGCCGCCGAGCGGGTTGTCATGCTGGATGGAGCCGTCGTGGTAGATGAAATACCACTGGTCCTTAAACTCGATGATGCTCTGGTGGATGGTGTTGCTGTTGAACGCGCCCTCGGCGAGCAGGCCGCGCGAGGTCCAGGGGCCGGTGATGGAGGGCGCGGTGGCGTAGGAGATCTTTTCCGGGAAGCCGCTGGCGTAGGTGAGGTAGTAGGTGTCGCGGTGTTTGTGGATCCAGGGCGCCTCGGTGAAGCGCTCGAGGTCGGTGATTTCCACGATGGGGCCGTCGAGCTCGATCATGTTGGGCTTGAGCTTCGCGTAGTAGCAGTGGCGGTTGCCCCAGAAGAGGTAGGGGGTGCCGTCGGCGTCGATGAAGATGGCGGGGTCGATGTCTTCCCAGGAGTGTTTGCCCTTGGGGGTCATGTCGGCGGTGACGAGGGCGGAGCCGCGGGCGTCCTTGAAGGGGCCGGTGGGCGAGTCGGCGACGGCGACGCCGATGGCTTTGCCCCGCTTCGAGTCGTTGTGCTCGATGGAGACGAACCAGTAGAACTTGCCGTCTTTTTCGGCGACGTGGGCGGCGTAGGCGTCGGACTTGGCCCAGGCGAAATCCTTCACGGAGAGGAGGGGGCCGTGGGGCGTCCAGGTCTTCATGTCCTTCGACGAGAAGCAGAGCCAATCGCGCATCGTGTAATGCTGGTTGGGTTTGGCCTCGTCGTGGCCGGTGTAGAGATAGACGGTGTCGCCGTGGACGATGGCCGCCGGATCGGCGGTGAAGACGTCGGTGATGATCGGATTCGCGGCGTGGAGCGCCGGGGCGAGGAGGGCGGAGGCGAGGAGCGCGGCGCGGCGGCCGAGGGTGCGGGCGAGGTGCATGGGGAGGAAGGGGACGGGTGGCGGGAGGCGGTGGGCGGCGGATCAGCGGACGAGCACGGCGCCGCCGCCGGGGGCGAGGGTGAGGCGCACGAGGCCGTCGGCGCCGATGCGCAAGGTGGATTTTTCGGCGGCGAGGCCGCCGTCGCCTCGGTCTTGGATGAGGGTGGCGTCGCCGTCCTTCAGCCAGGGCAGGTGGATCGTGAGCTCGCGTGGCTCCTTGCCCGAGTGGGAGGCGGCGACATACCAGCGGTCGCCGGAGCGGCGGGCGAGGACGACGTGGTCGCCGGGGCGGCCGGCGACGAAGCGCGTCTCGTCCCAGGCGGCGGGCACTTTTTTCAGGAAATCGATGACGAAGTCCGGCTGCTGCCCGAGGTTTTCGGGCACGAGGCCGAAGTGCTGGAGGGGGGACTGGTAGAGGACGGTGGTGGCGAGCTGGAAGGCGTCGGTGGTGCGGCGCACGGTGCCCTTGTTCGCCTCCTTGTGGAAGCGTTTGCTCAGGACCATCGGGCCGTAGTCCATGGCGGCGACGGGATTGCGGACGAAGGGGAAGACGGTGCTGTTGAAGGCCTCCTTGTCGGCGAAGCCCTGGGAGAAGACGAGGTTCTCGGACGCGGTGACGGCCTCGGCTGTCATGAAATTCGGATACATGCGTTCCCAGCCGCGCGGCAGGGTGGCGCCGTGGAAGTTGAGGACCAGGCCGTGGGTGTCGGCGTCGGTGAGGATGTCCTCGTAGAGTTTCATGGTCTCCTGTTTGTCGCCGCCGAAAAAGTCCACCTTCAGGCCCTTCACCCCGATGGATTGGAGCCAGGCCATCTCGGCGCGGCGGGCGGGGGCGCTGTCGAGGCGGTGCTTGGGGCTCTGGGGGGCGTTGTTCCAATGGCCGTTGGAGTTATACCAGAGGAGCACGTCCACGTTTTTGGCGCGGGCGTCGGCGACGAGCTTGGCCATTTTTTCGCGGCCGATGTTCTGGTCCCAGAGCGCGTCGATGAGGATGTATTCGTAGCCCATCTCGGCGGCGAGGTCGATGAAGGCGCGCTGGTCGGGCTCGTTCATGCTCGGATCCTGCCAGAGCAGCCAGCTCCAGGTGGCGCGGCCGGCGCGGTAGTCGTGGGAAGGTGGATACAGCGGCTGGACGACGTCGGTGGCGACGGTGCTCTCGACGATGGGCGCGAGGGTGTCGCCGAGGGTGATGGTGCGCCAAGGGGTGAGCAGGGGAAGCGCGGCGGCGACGGTGCTCGCGCCCACGCCGCCGTTTTCCGCCGGTTCGGGAAACGCGATGGGGTAGAGGCCCTCGGGGGTGGGGTCGCCGAGGCGGGAGCCGACGTAGCGGCTGGAGACGCCGGTTTCGGAGACGAGGGCCCAGCCGGCGTCGCCGAGGCGGAAGAGGGCGGGGAAGGTGAAGCCCAGCTTGGTCGGGGAGACGGTGCCGACGGGCACGTCCATGAGGTAGCCTTCCTCGTAGCTGGGTTTGGTGCCTTCCCAGCCGGCGCCGGCCGGGGCCTGTTGGGTGACGAAGGCGGTGGTGGTGCTCGGGAGACGGAAACCGGTGCGCTCGCGCTCGATGATGGCGCGGGTCTTTTTGGGTGAGGAGAGGCGGTAGGCGAAGGCGACGTCGCGGTCGCCGACGCGGAAGATCACGTCGAGGGAGTCGCCTTGGGTGTTGAGGTAGCGGGCGGTGAGTTCGTTGGCGCGGTGGTGGACCTCGCGCACCTTGCCGTGCGGGAGCGTGTAGCGTTCGTCGATGACGGTGGTGGATTCGCCGTTGGCGCGGAGGCCGGCGGCGAAGCTGCCGATGCTGGTCTCCAGCCCCAGCGGAGAGGGTTCGAGAAAGGTGCGGTCCCGGTGGGTGACGGAGTAGCTGAGCGCGCCGTCGTTCAGCTCGAGTTTCACGCGGATGGAGCCGTCGGGACCGGCGATCTCGGCGGCGGGCAGCGCAGCGGGGATGAGCAGGGCGAGGAGCAGTGAGCGCAGGGCAGGCATGGGAATGGGGAGGGGCTAGAGGGAGGGCTATTTTGTGGCCGGGGTGCACCAGTGTTCGATTTGGGCTAGCAAATCGGGTGTCAGGGGGCCGAGAAACCGTTCGTCGTCGCGCAAGGCCAGCCATGCCCGTGCCGCTTCGGCATCCTTTTCCTCCCAGGCAAACTTGAGCGCCGTATCGATGAGAGAACTGGCGTTAGGGCACTGATGGAGGAGCGAGTCGAAGGAGTATTTCAGCTCCGGCCAGGTGAAACCCAGTTCGTTGAACAACTCGTTGCGCACGCTGGATGAGTAACCGACCGCAAAGAGCGCGATCCGAGCGTAGGTGCCTTCGCCCAAACCAAGCCGATTGCGGCGCGTTTCATCTTTCGCCCATCGAGCCAGTTCGCCCTTCGCTCCATGCCACCGCGGAAGTAGCCGGTAAGTCTTTCGCGCGTAGTAGGGGGGATAGGTCGGGTGCGCCTTTACGGCCTCTTCGAAAAGCTGATCGTAACGGGCGTCCGACCATTCCTGGCCCATGGCTACGGCCAAAAGCTGAGAGCGGCGTTCGGGGCAGGGGGAATCGCTGTCCTCCAAGATACGGCGGGCCAGTTCCAGCTCGGTGTTGAATTTCTCCCAAGAGTCGTCCGAGACGCTGGAGGCATAGCCGCTGCCGCGTAAACTCCAAGCGTAGCCCACCTGGGTATCTGCTCGCGCCACCGATACGGTGGGCGATTCGGGACAGGCGGCCTGCCAGCGATCATAGCGCCTGCGCCAATCGTCCACATTTTGGGATGTTCTCAGCTCACGGGAGCTGGTGGAAACACCGGCGTAGAAGGATACCAACACGACGCGATCATCCGCGAAACGCAGGAATGGCGCGGCCCGCAGTTTGCCGGCCAGGTATTCCAACTCGGTGAATTTTTCCTCCATCAGGAGGTCTCGCACCCGGCCTGTGAACGTCCGTCTGGCCTCCTCGCCATGTTGGCTCGGGAGGTCGGCGAGCCAACGATCCAACAACGCGGAGGCCGTCGGCTCCGCTGGTGTGGACTGCGCCTGTGCCAAGGTCCCGGGACAGGTGGCCAGCATAGCCGCAATCGTCAGCAGGACCGACCGGAGCCGGGAGAGAGCATTAAGGCGGGAGAGCATGGATGATGTAGCAGGGGATGGGCGGCCGGCTGTCCCGGCCAAAGTTCGGACGAGGACTTCAGCGGGCGGGCGGGACGACGTAGGGGCCGTCGGGGGCGGGGGCGCCGAAGTCGGGGCTGCCGTCCGCGTTCCAGCGCAGGATCTGGGCGCGGGTGCCGCGGTCGGGGTTGCGCAGCGGGTCGCCCTGGATGCGCGCGTAGTTGCGGGCGTGATACACCAGGATGTCGGTCTTGCCGTCGGGCGTGGTGGTGAAGCTGTTGTGGCCGGGACCGAACTGGCTGGCGGGCTCGTAGGAGGCGAACACGGGCAGGGGCGACTTGCGCCAGGAGGCGGCGTCGAGCAGGTCGGCGTTTTCGTCGGCCGAAAGCAGACCGAGACAGTAGTTGGCGTCGGTCGCGCTGGCGGAATAGGTCATCCAAACGCGGCCGTTGCGGATCAGGACGGCCGGGCCTTCGTTGACCCAGTGGCCTCGCTTTTCCCACTCGTAGTCGGGCTGGGTGATGCGGGTGATCTTGCCGGTGATGGACCAGGGGGTGTCCATGCGGGCGATGTAGAGGTTGGTGCCCTTCACGTTGTTTTCGGTCTGGGTCCAGACGTAGTAGCGCGTGCCGCGGTGTTCGAAGACGGTGGCGTCGAGCGAGAAGGATTCCCAGCCGAGCTGGACCCGGCCCTTTTCGGTCCAGGTCGCTTCGAGGGGGTTGGCGCCGGTGCCCTCGAGCACGTAGGGGCGGATGGCCCAGATCTCCTCGGCCTTGCCGGCGGTGAAGTGGACATACCACTTGCCGTCGAGGAAGTGGAGCTCGGGCGCCCAGATGTGCGCGCCCATCTCGCCGCGCTCGTGTTTGCGCCAGATGACCTTGGGCTCGGCGGTGGAGAGGCCGTCGAGGGTGCGGGCGCGGCGCAGCTCGATGCGGTCATACTCGGGCACGGTGGCGGCGAGGTAGTAGTAGCCGTCGCTGTGCAGCGTGACGTGCGGGTCGGCGCGCTGCGGCACGATGGGGTTGGTCCAGGTCGTGCCGACGGCTTGCGGGGCGACGGTTGTGGGCGCGGCGTTGGCGCTGGACGCGGGGCCGGACTGGCAGCCGGCGAAGGCGAGGGCGAGGGCCGCGCAGGCGGCGAGGGGGGCGAGTTGGGTGGGGCGGATCATCGGGTGGAAAAACGAAGGACTGTGAGCGACAAGGCGGGGGCGTCGAATGCGAGCGGATCGGAGGCGGGGAGGGCCATTTCGCGGGTTTCGAGCGAGACGGGGTCGGGTTTGCCGTCCTCGCGGGCGACGGTCTCGTCGGTGGCGTGGAGCACGGTGAGGCGGGCCTTGGCGGCGGAGGCGGCGGACGTGGCGAGGCCGGCGAGGTCGAGGCGGAGCGGGAGGGCGGAGCCGGTGCCGTTGACGAGTTTCACGATCACGTCGCCGGTGGCGGAGTCGCGCACGGCGGAGCTGGCGAAGCGCTCCGGCAGGGCGCCGCCGGCGGCGGGCTCCACGCGGTGCTCGAGCCAGCGGTCGCCGGCGTTTTCGCCGAAGAGGCGCTGCACCTCGTAGTTGATGCTCGGATACACCGCGGTGTTGGTGAAGTAGATGAGGTCGGGGCTCCAGTGGGTGTGGCCGCGTTTGGCGAGGAGCGGGGCGTAGGAGGCGAAGGAGACGATGTCGCCGTTGCGCTCGAGCGAGGTGAGGTGGGCGGCCTCGGCGAGGGCGGAGCGGAGGGTGTTGCGGCGGCGTTCGTCGTGCGCGGCGTATTCGCCGAGATAGACCTTCGATTTGGCGCGGTCGTAGGCGTCGTAGCGGCCGAGGTTGTCCCAGAACCATTGGGGCGGGACGTAGTAGTGCTCGTCCACCATCTCGAGTTTCATGGCGTCGGCGATTTTCCAGCCGGCATCGTAGTCGTCGCCGGAGTGGAAGGGGCCGACGGTGCCGATGACGACGATCTCGGGGTGCCGGGCCTTGATGGCGTCGTGGATCAGGCGGAAGCGTTCCTCGAAGCCGGGGGTGATGTGGTCCTCGTTGCCGACGCCGAGGTATTTGAGGCCGAAGGGTTCGGGGTGGCCGGCGGCGGCGCGTTTGGCGCCCCAGGCGGAGGTGGCGGGGCCGTTGGCCCACTCGATGAGGTTGAGCACGTCCTGGATGTAGGCGGGCATGTCCTCGAGCGGGATGCATTGCTGGCCGGTGCCGCCGGTGTGGCCGGAGTTTTGGCAACTGACGCCGGCGGGCACGACGGGGAGCGGGAGGGCGCCGATGTCCTCGCAGAATTGGAAATACTCGAAGTAGCCGAGGCCGGCGGTCTGGTGGTAACCCCAGAGGTTGTATTGCTGGCGGCGTTGCTCGACGGGGCCGATGGTGTCTTGCCAGCGGTAGAAGTTGGGAATGCCGCTGCCGTGGACGAGGCAGCCGCCGGGGAAGCGCACGAAGCGAGGTTTCAGGTCGGCGATGGTCTGGGCGAGGTCGGCGCGCAGGCCGTTTTTGCGCCCGCGGAAGGTTTTTTGCGGGAAGAGCGAAACCTCATCGAGGGCGAAGCCGCCGCGCTCGCGGGCGAGGAGCACGAGGCGGGCCTCGTCGGCGTCGGCGGTGGGCGTGAGGGTGGCCTCGAGTTTCACCCACTCGGTCGCGGAGATGGCGAGGGCCTGCTCGGCGAGCACGGTGCCGTCCTTGGTTTCGAGGCGAACGAGGACGGGGAGCGGGGCGGAGGATTTGTCGCGATCCCAGCGGCCGCCGGTGTAGAGGCGACGGGCGAAGAGGGAGAAATCGTAGCGTTCGCCGGCTCGGACGACGATGCCGCCGAAGCCGGCGTTGACGAGGGCGACCTCGCCGGCGTCGCGCAGTTCGAGGACGCCGTAGTGGGGGTTGTTGGGGTGGAGCGGGAAGGCGTTGTCCACGTCGAGCCCGCCGCGGCCGCCGCGCTCGACGGTTTCCCAGGCGGTGAGGTTGTTCCATTCGCGGCGGGCGAGCGGGGAGTATTCGAAAGAGCGGTTTTGGATGAGCTCGGCGTAGAGGCCGCCGTCGGCGGCGTAGCTGAGGTCCTCGAAAAAGATGCCCATGAGGTCCGGGCTGATGGCCTTGCCGGGAGCGGCGGCGTCGAGCGTGACGGTGAGCATGGGTGCGGCGGGTTGCGCGACCCCAAACGGGGCGAGCAGGGGGAGCAGGGCGGCTGCGGCCAGCGCGTGGCGGATCATGGCGGGTGGGATGAAGTGAACCAGGTGGGGTGGGTTTGTCTGGTTCAGCGAGATCCCCGGCGGTAACCCGACAGAAAAAAGGCGATGGGGAAACAATGCGACCGGGGGCGCGCGGCATGGTAGCCCATGCCCGGTTCCAGTTGTCCCACTCTCCGTTGGGGATGTGGAAAGCAGGAAAGGAGGAAACAGACGAAACGGAGGAGGTGGTGGCCGCGGTGGTGTCAGGTTCCAGTTTTCCAGCTTTCCATATGGGATGTGGAAAGCTGGAAAGGAGGAAACAGAGGAAGCGGAGGAGGCGGTGGTCGCGGTGGTGTCAGGTTCCAGTTTTCCGGCTTTCCACAAGGGATGTGGAAAACAGGAAAGGAGGAAACAGACGAAGCGGAGGAGGTGGTGGCCGCGGTGGCGTCAGGTTCCAGTTTTCCAGCTTTCCACATGGGATGTGGAAAACAGGAAAGGAGGAAACAGACGAAGCGGAGGAGGCGGTGGTCGCGGTGGTGTCAGGTTCCAGTTTTCCAGCTTTCCACATTCGAAGAACGGGCGGCGCGGCGTGAGGCGAACATTGGCCGAGGACGGCCAACGCTACACGGACAAGGCCTGCGGGCTCAGGCTTTGCGGCGGGCGGTGATCTGCTGGAGGACGATGAAGACGAAGAGCAGCGCGCCGACCGCGATGCGCGTCCACCAGGAGTTCAGCGTGCCCTGGAAAATGATGAGCGTCTGGATGAGGCCGAGGATGAGCACGCCGACCAGGGTGCCGGGGATAAAACCCACGCCGCCGCGCAGCAGGGTGCCGCCGATGACGGCCGCGGCGATGGCGTCGAGCTCCAGGCCGACGAAGGAGGCGGGGTTGCCCGACTGCATGTAGAAGGTCGCGACCACGCCGCCGAGGGCGGAGAGCAGACCGCCTAAGGTATAGACCCAGATCTTGGTCGAGCCGATGGGCACGCCCATGAGACGCGCGGAGGCCTCGCTCGAACCGATGGCGCGCACGTTGCGACCGAAACGGGTCCAGCGCGCGAGCGCGGTTCCCGCCAGGACGACGGCGACGAGCGCGAAGGCGGTGAAGGGGATGGAGAGGCGGCGCGAGATGGGCAGCGAGAGGGTCTGGGAGATGAACTCGCCGTAGAAGGTGTGGTCGATGGAGAGCGACTCGGGGTGGATGACAAAGGCCAGACCACGGGCGAGGAACATGCCGCCGAGCGTCACGAGGAAGGGAGGCAGGGCGTAAAAGTGGATCAGCGAGCCCATCATGGCGCCGAAGCCGGCGCCGAAGACGAGGGCGGCGAGGATCGCGGCGACCGGATGCCAGTCGTGGCCGATCAGCTGGGCGATGAAGATGCCGGTGAAGGCGACCACCGCGCCCACCGACAGGTCGATGCCGCCGGAGAGGATGACGAAGGTGACGCCGATGGCGGCGACGCCGAGGAAGGCGTTGTCTCCGAAAAGATTTATCAGCACGCGCGGCGAGGCGAAATTGTCGAAGGCCACGCAGCCGCCGAGATAGAGCAGGGCGAGCACGCCGATGGAGGCGAGCAGCGGGATGGTCTGCGGGGAGGGCTTGAGTTTGGCGAGGAGGCTCACGCGACACCTCCCTTCTTGGCGGGCAGGAGCGAGGAGAGCTTGGCCAGCTTGGTGCGGAGGACGGGGGACTGGAGGAGACACACGGCGAGGATGACGATGGCCTTGGGCACGGGCGCGATGTCGGCGCTGACGTTGCGCGCGTAGAGGGTGGTGCTGAGGGTCTGGATGAGGAGCGCGCCGACCAGGGAACCGGCGAGCTGGAAACGGCCGCCGGTCAGGGCGGTGCCGCCGACGACGACGGCGAGGATGGCGTCGAGCTCGAGGTAGAGGCCGGCGTGGTTCGAGTCGGCGCTCTTGATGTTCGACGCGGCGACGAGGCCGGCGAGGCCGGCGCAGAAACCGGCGAAGACGTAGGTCAAAAACTTCACGCTCTGGGCGGGCAGGCCGGTGAAGCGGCTGGCGGATTCGTTGTCACCCACCGCCTCGATGAAGAGGCCGAGCGCGGTGCGGCGGACGAGGAGGGCGGTGATGGCGAACATCACCACGACGAGCGTGAGGGTGAAGGGCAGGCCGAGCAGGGTGCCGTTGCCGAGGAAGACCAGCGCGGGCTGCTCGAAGTTGATGATCTGGCCGTCGGTGATGAGCTGGGCGACGCCGCGGCCGGAGACCATGAGGATGAGCGTGGCGATGATGGGCTGTATCTTGAAGGTGGATACGAGCAGGCCGTTCCAGGCGCCGGCGACGAGGGCGACGCCGAGGCCGCCGAGGATGGCGACCGGCACGGAGACGCCGGCGAGCTGGGCCATGACCGCGCCGGCGATGGCCATGGTGGCGCCGACCGAGAGATCCACGCCGCCGGTGGCGATGACGAGCGTCATGCCGAGGGCGAGGAGCATGACCTTGGAGCCCTGGTTGAGGACGTCCACGAGCGTGCCGTAGAGGCGGCCGTCCACGATTTCCAACTTGAAGAAGCCCGGGGTGAAGAAGCGGTTGAAGAGCAACAACAGCGCGAGGGCGAGCAGCGGCCAGAAGATGGCTTTGCCGCGGTTGAACCAGAGCAGGGCGGCGAGGCCGCCCCAGAGCAGGAGATCGGTGATCATTGTTTCAGAGGCCGGAGGCCGGAGGCCAGAGGACAGAAGTCGGAAGGCGGAGGCGGGTTAGGCGGCGGCGGAGTTGTCGTGGGCGATGGCGCGCATGATGGCCTGGCTGTTGAGGTCGGCGGCGGCGGTCAGCTCGGCGACCTTGGCGTGGTCGCGGAGGACGACGATGCGCTGGCTGTTGCGCGCGAGCTCGTCGGTGTCGGCGCAAATGAAGACGACCGCGAGGCCCTGGTCGCGGAGCTTGGCGAGCAGGCGCTCGATGTCGGCCTGGGCGCCGACGTCGATGCCGCGGGTGGGCTCGTCGAGGAGCAGGAGGCGGGGCTCGGTGGCGAGCCAGCGTGCGAGGATGACCTTCTGCTGGTTGCCGCCGGAGAGGTTGCGAATGAGCTGTTCGGGTCCGCTGGTCTTGATGCCGAGGGCCTTGGTGAAGTCGGCGACGAGGCGGTCCTGCTCGGCGCGGGGAATCTTTTTCCAGATGCCCCTGCGGACCTGGAGGGCGACGATGAGGTTTTCGCGGACGGTGAGGTTGGGCAGGATGGCCTGGGTCTTGCGGTCCTCGGGGGTGAGGGCGAAGCCGGCGTCCATGGCGGCCTTGGGCGAGCGGAAGTGGACGGGTCTGCCCTCGAGTTTGGCCTCGCCGGAGTCGGCGCGGTCGAGGCCGAAGAGCAGGCGGGCGATCTCGGTGCGGCCGGAGCCGAGCAGGCCGGCGAGGCCGAGCACTTCGCCGCGGCGGATGTCGAGATCGAGGGGTTTGACGGTGAGGCGGCGGCCGTAGCCGCGCACGGAAAGGAGCGGATCGCCGGCGGCTTGGGCGGGTTTTTCGCGGTGGTGGAGGGCCTCCACCTCGGAGACGGAGCGGCCCATCATGTGGGCGACGAGCTGCAGGCGCGGGAGCTGCGCGGCGGGCCATTCCCCGACCAGTTTTCCATTTCGCAGGACAGTAATGCGGTCAGCCAAAGCATAGACCTGGTCGAGGAAGTGGGAGACGAAGATGATGGCCATGCCCTGGGCGCGAAGGCGGCGCACCACGGTGAAAAGTTGTTCCACTTCGCCCTCGTCGAGGGAGGAGGTGGGTTCGTCGAGGATGAGCACGCGGGCGTCGATGTCGGTGGCGCGGGCGATGGCGACGAGTTGCTGGATGGCGATGGAGCAGTCGGAGAGGGTCTGGTCCACGTCGAGCTGAAGGCCGAGGCGGGCGAGGGCGGCGCGAGCGCGCACGCGGGCGTCGTTCCAACGGATCATGCCGAAGCGGGTGCGGGTGCGCCCGAGGCAAATGTTTTCCGCGACGGAGAGGTCCGGGATCAGGTTGACCTCCTGGTAAACGGTGCTGATGCCGGAGGCCTCGGCCTCGCGGGGCGAGCGGGGGTGGATGGCCTTGCCGTCCACGAAGGCCTCGCCGGCGTCGCGCGGATGCACGCCGGTGAGCGCCTTGATGAGCGTGCTTTTGCCGGCGCCGTTTTCGCCCATGAGCGCATGGACCTCGCCGGGGTAGGCTTGGAAATCGACACCGTCGAGGGCGATGACGCCGGGGAAGCGTTTGGTGAGACCGCGGCAGATCAGGATGGGATCGGGCATGGGAGGCGGGGCGGGAGACAGAGCGGAAGAGGCCGGAGGCCAGAGGCCAGATGTCGGGGGGGCCGGAGGGCGGAGACCGGGGCGAAACCGGGGGCGCCGGCGTCTCGCCGGCTTTTATCGGAGAGGCCCGGATCGAGAGGACGATTCGGGCCGGGAGGCAAAAACGAAGGCGGCACAGGCTGGAATGCCTGTGCCACGTGCGGGGCGCTTAGTAGGCGCGGGTGGGGAGGGCGGCGGCGGCGGTGGACTGGTCGAAGACGCCTTCCTCGACCGCGATGCGCTTGGCCACGGTCTCGCCGGCGTGGACCTTCTTCACGATCTCGAAGAGCTGGTCGCCGATCATGGGGTTGCACTCGACGGTGCAGTTGAGCTTGCCGGCCACCATGGCCTCGAAGGCGCCGCGGACGCCGTCGATGGAGACGATGACGATGTCGGTGCCGGGCTTCAGGCCGGCTTCCTCGATGGCCTGGATGGCGCCGAGGGCCATGTCGTCGTTGTGGGCGTAGAGCACGTTGATGGACTTGCCCTCGGGGGACTTGAGGAAGGTCTCCATGACCTCCTTGCCCTTGGCGCGGGTGAAGTCGCCGCTCTGGGACTTGATGATCTTCATCTCCGGATGGGCGGCGATGATCTCCTCAAAACCCTTCTTGCGATCGATGGCGGGGGCGGAGCCGGGGGTGCCGACGAGCTCGGCGATGGTGGCCTTGCCGCCGGTCTTTTCGACCAGCCACTTGGCGGCGCGACGGCCCTCCTCGACGAAGTCGGAGCCGATGAAGGTGACGTAGAGCGAGTCGTCGCTGACGGCGACGGCGCGGTCGGTGAGGACGACCGGGATGCCGGCCTTCTTGATCTCGGTGAGGACGGGCTCCCAGCCGGTCTCGACGACGGGGGAAAATGCGATGACGTCCACGTCCTGGGCGATGAAGGAGCGGAGCGCCTTGATCTGGTTTTCCTGCTTCTGCTGGGCGTCGGCGAACTTCAGGTCCACGCCGTGTTTGGTGGCGGCGGACTTGATGGACTCGGTGTTGGCGGTGCGCCAAGCGCTCTCGGCGCCGATCTGGGAGAAGCCGACGACGAGCTGCTTGTCGCCGGAGGCGGCCGGCGCGTCGGCCGAGCCCGAGGCGGCGTCTTTCTTGCCGCAGCCCACGAAGGCGAGGGCGAGGGCGGCCAGGGAGGCGGCGAGGAGGGGGAAACGTTGTTGTTTATACATGGGAGTAGGGGGAAGACCGGGAGCTGTCGTCTGGGGTAAGAGCGTATTTTCAGCAAGAACGCCGACAGCGTTGTGCAAGGAATTGTTGGGGCGGGGAAGGGGGTATCACGGCGCATCGCCGGAGGAAAAGGAGGCCATAAAACCGCCGGGGCGCGGGCGTGGACAATTTCTTCGGCTGCTTTGTTAGTTTTAGCGTCAAGCCAGCTTTCCCGGCGCCCCGTTCGTGGCGGGCTGCGGAGCGGGGGTGGGCGAGCCCCCCCTCTCGGCGGGGAGGCGCTCAGGCGCCGACGGCGGCCGATTTGGCGGGGCGGGATGAGGTTTTGGGTTTGGGTCCCGTGGTCGTTTTGCGTTTGGCGGGGGCGGGGATGGGGGCGGGCGTGAGGTCGTGGAAGACGCCGTGGACCATGCTGGTGCGAGGCGACTCGGGCACGCCGGTTTCGTTGTGCTGGATCATGCCCGCGAGCAGGAGCGCGGCGTCGGAGCCGATCTCCTCGGGGCGCTCGTCCCAGTAGGAGATGGGCGAGTCCTTGACCGCGCGCAGACTGATGATCTCGGGCAGGGGCGAGCCGTCGGGCAACTCGCCGGGCAGGGTGGCGCGCAGGGTGAGCGCGAAGGGGCACACGATGGCGTCGAGGTTGGCGCCGGCCAGCCAGCTGACGAGTTCGTCGCGCGGCAGGGCGCGCTGGTTTTTGACCCGATGGATGTTGTCGCCGTGTCCGAGGAGTTTGATGGCCGCGGTGAAGTGGAACTGGATGCGCTCCTCGAAGCCGTGTTCGAAGACGGCGCCGATGCGTTTGTGGCCCTTGGCGTCGAGCAGTTTCAGCAGCCGGCACATGTCGATGAACTGGTGCGGCACGACCCGGTGAAAAATCAGCGGCGTGATGGCGTAGGAGGCCACGATCACGGAAAACGGCGACCAATCCAGATCGGCGGGCAACTCCACCGGTTGCAAGGGCGGTAGCAGCAGGATGCCGCGTATGCCGCGATAGTGCAGGACCTTGAGCAGGCGTTTGAGGTCGCCCTCGTAGTCGAGCTGGTGAAAACAGGCCGCCATGTAGCCGAGCGATTCGGCTCGGGCGATGGCGCCGCGGCGCACGGATTCGCAGTAGTTTTCCGTGCCCGCCGGCAGGCGCATGGGCGAGAGATCCAGGATCGCCATGGGCGGCGCGTCGCCGGCTTGGCGGCTGTTGTGCAGGCGGGTCATCAGCCGCGCGATTTCCGGGTCGGGGCGATAACCGAGCTGGTCCGCCATGCGGCGCACGCGCTCGCGGGTGGCGGCGGAGATCTTGGGGTTGTTTCGCAGGGAGAGCGAAACGGTCATGATGCTGACATCGAGCGCCTTGGCGATGTCGCGAATGCTGACGCGCGGGGTATGCGCGGAGGCGGACTCGGGCGCGGCCTCGGGGAGGGGGTCGGACATGGATCGGCAGTTTAAGCGGCGTTTACGCTAAACCTCAAGGCTCTTTACTCGCTTCGCCCACGTTTTGCGCGCGATCAGGCGGGGCGGCGCGCGGTGGCCCTCTCCCTGGCCGGCGCGGCGCGCGCATCCCCCGTTTTTGGCCTTTTAGAAAACCATCAGCGCCACCAACACCGCCGCCAGAGCGATGCGATACCAAGCGAAGGCCGCCAGACCGTGTTTGGTCAAAAACCCCACCAGGAAACGCACCGCCGCCGCGGCCGAGACCGCCGCGACCACCAAACCCACCGCCACCGGCGCGCTCCCGAAGGCCGCCAGCACCTCCGGGCCGTGTTTCACCGTCTTGAGCAAGGCAGCCGCCGAGAGCAGAGGCAGACCCACCAGGAAGCTGAACTCCGCCGCCAGCACCGGCGGCAGCCCCGCCATGTAGCCGCCCACGATGGTCACCATCGAGCGGCTGGTGCCCGGCCAGAGTGCGAGGCACTGCATGCCGCCGATCAGCAGGGCTTGGGAGGGCTTGAGCGTCTCCAAGGTCGAGGGCGTGGCGATCGCCGCCGCCGCCGCTCCCACCGGCGGGGAGGTATGGGAAACCATCTTCACCGTCGCGCGCCGCCGGTGCTCCACCCAGAACATCAGCAGCGCGCCCGCCACCAGGGCGATCGCCACGGCCGTGGTGGAAAACAGATACGCGTCGATCAGATCCCCGAAAAGCAAGCCGAGCAACCCGGCCGGGATGCACGCGATCACGATGTTGATCGCCAGCTTCAGCCCCACCGGATCCTTGCCCACCAGCCCCGCGAGGATGCGCACCACGCGTCGCCAATAGAGCAGCGCCACCGCCGCGATCGCGCCGATCTGGATAATAACGATAAACGCGTCCGCCGCCTGCTTGAACTCCACCGATTCGTCCCGCTCCGGCACGAGCACCGGAGCCGTGGAGTCGAAGCCCAGCGCCTCGCTCGCGATGATCAGGTGGCCGGTCGAGGAGACGGGCAAAAACTCCGTCACGCCCTCCACCAAACCGAGGATCGCGCCGTCCATCACGGACGGGATCGGCGCGGCCGGCGTGGCCGGTGTCGTGACCACGACCGCGTCGGTCCGCGAGGCGCCTTCGAGCGGCGCGGTTTCCGCGGCGGCGAGCCGCGGGATGGGCGATAATGCAAGAAGAAGGAGGAAAAGGCTGCGCACGCCGCATGGCCGCACACGCGCGCGAGCCTGTCGAGTTTTGGCTTTCCCTCGCGAGCACCCCGGAGGAAGTCTCGCCCCGTCCCTCCTCCTTTTTCACCATGTCCCTCGCCGATCTCACCGCTCGACTGCTGCAACAACAGGAACTCGCCGCCGCCGAAGTGGAGCTCGCCGCCGGCGCGCTCGCCGACGCCGCGGTGGGGGACGACACCAAGGTCGCCTTCCTCCGCGCCCTCGCCGACAAGGGCGAGACGGCCGGTGAACTGGCCGCCTTCGCCACCGTGTTTCGCGCCCGCGCCCTCGATCCCGGCGTGCAGGCCCACGCCGCTCACGCCATCGACATCGTCGGCACCGGCGGCGACCACACCGGCGCCTTCAACATCTCCAGCCTCGTCGTCCTCACCCTCGCCAGCGTCGGCGTGCCGGTGATGAAACACGGCAACCGCGGCATCACCTCCAAATGCGGCAGCGCCGACCTGCTCGCCGGCCTCGGCTTCCGCCTCGACGCGCCGCCCGAGAAACTCCGCGCCGCGCTCGAGCAACTGGGCTACGTCTTCTTCTTCGCCCCCGCCTTCCACCCGGCCTTCAAGCACATCGCGCCGGCCCGCAAGCTCCTCGCCGCCGAGGGCCGCCGCTCGGTCTTCAACGTCCTCGGCCCCCTCATCAACCCCGGCCGCCCCGCCCACGTCCTGCTCGGCGTCTTTTCCGCGGCCTGGACTCCCCTGCTCGCCGAGACCCTCGAGCGCCTCGGCGCCACCGCCGGGCTCGCGGTCCACGGACGCATCGACGACACCCGCGGCGTGGACGAGCTCACCAGCGCCACCGACACCCGCGTGCGCGGTTTCGGTCGTCTCCGAAACGTGGATACGGCCTGGACGCCCGCCGACCTCGGGCTCCCCCGAGCCGACTTCGCCGAGCTGCTCGGCGGCGACCTCGCGCAAAACCTCGCCATCGTGGACGCGCTCCTCGCCGGGCGAGGCCCCGCCGGCCTCGCCGACACCATCGCGCTCAACGCCGCCGTCGCCCTCTGGATCTGCGGACGCGCCGCCTCGCCCACCGAGCGCCTCGTCGAGGCGCGCGAGCTCCTGCTCGGCGGCGCGGTGAAATCCAAGATCGCCGCCACCCGCGAATTTTTCGCCGAGGCCTGAGGCCGTCGCCAAAACCGAATCCAATCCATGAAACGCGTTTACTTCGGCACCGACGGCGTGCGCGGCCCCTGCGGCGGCCCCCTCATCAACGAGCGCTTCGCCGCCCGCCTCGGCCTCGCCGTGGCCCGTTGGGTGAAGGCGCGGGAAAACGCCGACGTCGCGTCCGGCTCCCCCGCCACCACCGCTCCCGCCGCTCCCGCCGCCGCCCCCTCCTCCACGGCCGCCGAGGCCACGGTGGCCGCCACCGATCTCGTCCTCATCGGTCGCGATACGCGCGGCTCCGGTCCGGCCTTGGAAAACGCGCTCGCCGCCGGCCTTCGCGCCGGTGGTCTGCGCCCGGTCTCGCTCGGAGTCCTGCCCACGCCCGCCGTGGCCCGCGCCGTGGCGCGACGCGGCGCGGTCCTCGGCGTGGTCGTGACCGCCTCGCACAACCCCTCCGGCGACAACGGCATCAAGTTTTTCGCCCCCGGCGGGCTCAAGTTGTCCGACGCTGAGGAGGCCGCCATCGAGGCGCTCCTGCCGGCGGAGTCGGAGCCTTTGTTGCCCGCGCCGCCGGCCTCCGCGTCGGTCCCGCCCCTCTCCGCCGCGGCCGACTTCGCGACCAACCTCGTGGCCGCGCCCGCGCTCTCAGCCACGTCCACGCCCGCGCCCGCACTCTCACCCACGACCACGCCTCTCGGCGACGCCGCTCAGGACTACGTCGGGGCCCTCGCCGCGCTCGTGCCCGCCGGCGGCCTCGCCGCCTGGCGCATCGTGGTGGACACCGCCAACGGCGCCACCTGCGCCACCACCCCCGCCGCGCTCCGGGCTCTCGGCGCCGAGGTGCATGTCATCGGCGGCGAGCCCGACGGGCTCAACATCAACGCCGGCGTCGGCAGCGAACACCCCGAGTCCCTCGCCCGCGAGGTGGTGGCGCGCGGCGCCCGCCTCGGCATCGCGCACGACGGCGACGGCGACCGCTGCGTGCTCTGCGACGAGACCGGCGCCCTGCTCGACGGCGACGAGATCCTCGCGATCCTCGCGCTCGACGCGCTCCGCCGCGGCGCCCTCGCCGCCGACACGCTCGTCGTCACCGTGCAGAGCAACCTCGGTCTCGACTCCGCCATCCGCGCCGCCGGCGGCCGTGTGGAGCGCACCGATGTCGGCGACCGCTACGTCCTCGAGCGGCTGCGCGCCCTCGGCGCCCGGCTCGGCGGCGAATCCAGCGGCCACATCATCAACCTCGACCTCTCGCCCACCGGGGACGGCCTCGCCGCCGCCCTGGGGATTTTGGCGATCATGCAGGCCGGGGGGCGTCCCCTTTCGGAGCTCCGGCGGGCGCTGCGTAAATTTCCTCAGGGCACCCGCAATCTCCGCGTCTCCACCAAGCGCCCGCTCGCCGAGTGTCCCGCGCTTCTCGGCGAATTGCGCGTGCTGGAAACCACGCTTGGAAACGACGGTCGCGTGATGGCGCGTTTCTCCGGCACCGAGTCGAAGCTGCGGCTCCTCGCCGAGGCGCGCGAAGCCTCGCAGGTCGGCGCCGCGCTCGAGCGTCTCGAGGCCGCCGCGCGCCGGGATTTGGCGGTGCTTTGAGCGGTCCCAAAAGGGCAATCTAGCGTTGACCCCAAAGGCATCCGTGGGCTCCCTGCGATTTCCCCATGCAAGAAGTTCCCCTTAACTCGCTCGACGTCCGGTTGCAGAAGCAGGTGGAGAACGCCCAGGTGGCGCTTCAACGCGGCAATTACGACTACGTCATAGAGGTGACCTCGCAGGTGCTGAAGCACTCCCCCGGCTGTCTGCCGGTGCGTCGTTTGCAGCGCGCCGCCTTGGTGAAACATCACGAGGGCAAGAACAAGTTCATGGCCAAGGCCCTCGGTTCGATGACCATGGCCGGCTTCATGTTCGCCAACAAGAAGGACCCGGTGAAGGCGATCGAGAGCGCGGAGAAACTTCTCCACGCCGATCCCAACAACGTCGCCGCCCTCAAGAGCCTCGCCGACGCCTCCGTCTCGCTGGGCATGCTGGAAACCGCCGCTTTTGCCTGGGAGTGCATCCGCGAGGCCCAGCCGAAGGACCACGACACCCTCGTGCATCTCGCCGAGGCCTACATCGCGGCCAAGATGCACAAGGAGGCGGTTCGCGTCGCCGAAGATTTGCTCAAACTGCGTCCGCAGGACGGCGACGCCCTCGCCCTCATGCGCAAGGCCTCCGTCGCCCAGACCATGGACAAGGGCAACTGGGAGTCGCAGGCCTCCTTCCGCAACAAGCTCAAGGACGAGAACCTCGCGGTCTCGCTGGAGCAGGCGGCCAAGGTCGTCACCTCCTCCGAGATGACCGAGCGCCTCATCGTCGAGGCCAAGGAGCGTCTCGCCAAGGAGCCGACCAACATCAATCACCTCCGCGCCATCATCGACGGTTATCGTCGGCTCGAGGATCCCGCCTCGGCGCTGGAATACGTCAAGAAGGCCCGCGAGCTTCCGTCCGCCTCCGGCGACGCCACCTTGGAGAAGCTCCAGAGCGATCTCACCATCGGCGTGCTCGAGAAACGCGTGAAGGAGGCCACCACCAAGGCCGGCGCCGCCCCGGACGACGCCGCCGCCCAGGCCGCGCTCGAGGCCGCCAAGAACGAACTGGTCCAGGTCCGCCTGAACGACGCCAAGGCCTACGTGGAGCGCTATCCCAACGATTACGCCGCCCGCTTCACCCTCGCGAACCTGCTCTACGAGAGTGGCGACCATCAGGGCGCCATCGCCAACTTCCAGCAGGCGCAAAAGTCGCCCAAGGTCCGCCTCGCCGCCCTCGCCGGCATGGGCAAGGCGCTCAAGGCTCGTAAAATGTATGACATCGCGGTCCAGCAGTTCCAGACCGCGAAGGCCGAGATCCCGGTGATGGACGACCTCAAGAAGGACATCATTTACCAGCTCGCCGAGTGCTACGAAGGCATGGGCAAGACGGAAGAGGCGATCAACGAGTATAAGTTGATCTACAGTGACGACATCGGCTTCCGCGACGTCGCCGACAAGATCAACGCCTTCTACTCGAGCCGCTGAGCCGGCCGCACCCGGCCAATCGCGATGTGGAGTCGGCCGTCGCCGACCAAGGATTGATGTAGGGTTGGCCGTCCCCGGCCAATCCGCTCGGCGGGGGGCAACGGTTTCCATCGAGGATCGGCCGAAAAGGCGATTGGCCGAGGACGGCCAACGCTACGGCTCCGAGCCGCGAAGGACCCGACCCGCGAGCCGCCCGATAACGATGTAGAGTTGGCCGTCCCGGCCAACCCGAGCGACTCTCGGCGAGGGGGTTTTCGAAGGATCGGCCAATGCGGACCTTGGCCGAACCACTCATTGGCCGAGGACGGCCAACGCTACACTGCCCCCCGCTCTCCTCGCCACCCCCGCCCCCCCGGGGACTGAAAACTCCTTCACATTGCCCTCGCCGTGGCGATGGGGAATTGTAAAAACCGAACCCGTCCTCTCGCACATTCGCGCAAATGGCCCGCAAGATCGCTTTCATAAATTACAAGGGTGGCGTCGGAAAGACCTCCCTCATCGTCAACACCGCCGCCTGCCTCGCCCGCCTCGGGCAACGCGTTCTGCTCTGTGACTTCGACACCCAATCCAACGCCTCCATCTGGCTCCTGAAGCTCGACCGTTGGAACCCCATCAATTCCACCGGCGAGGGGGCGGTTTACTCCATCTTCGACCCCGCCCGGCACCGCGTGCCGGACCTGATCATTCGCGACGTCGTGCTCGACAAGGCGGGCGGCCACGCCCTCCCCGGTCTCGACCTGCTGCCGACCTCCTTCAATCTCGTGGACCTCGAGAGCGAATACACCGGCGACCCCAAGCGGCCCGCCTACGTGATTTTCCAGGAGCAGCTCGCCGAGGTGGAGCACGCCTACGACTACATCCTCTTCGACTGCCCGCCCAACATCCTGCGCGCCTCGCAGTGCGGGATTTTCTCCGCCAACGAGATCTACGTGCCGGCCAACCCCGACGCGCTCTCCCTCATCGGCTTCACCCTGCTCATCGAAAAACTCGGACGCTTCCACCAGCTCTCCGCCAGTTTCCGCCGCGCCGCCATGGGCCCCGCCGCCCAGGTTTACGGCATCATTTTCAACGCCATCAAAACCGGCGTGGACATCGAGGTTCCGAAGATGCGCATGCAGCTCCGGCTGAACCAATTCAAAGCCGCCAAACGCGTGGCCAAGGAGGCGCGCATCTTCGACGCCTTCGTGCGCGACGCCATGGTCGTGCGGCGCGCCGTCGCCCTCGGGCTCCCGGTCGCCCTGCTCGGGCAGGAGGTCGCCGGCGACAACGTGGTGCGAGATTTCGAACGCGTCGCCGAGGAGCTGCTGCGCAACCCGCCGCCGGGCCCGTAGTCGCCCGGCCCCGATTGCCCGTTCGCCGGTTTTCGATCCTGTTTTAAACCCATCCCGCCCGCCGCCTCGCCATGGCCACCACTCCCCCGATCCCGTCCGATGCCGCCGCTTGGGACAAGGCCCGCGCCGCCTTCGCCAAGTCCATCCTCGTGGACACCCCGCTCGCCAGTCTGGCCCAGGACCTCGACGTGCCGCCCTGGCCGGTCAATTCGCCGGACGAGACGCCCGCCGCCTACATCTATCTGCCCTACTCGCAGGCCGTCGCCGCCCTCGCCGCGCGCGGCCTGCCGCCCACCCAGCTCGGCGCCCTCATCACGCTGCTCAACGACACCAACGCCTTTGACCAACCCTTCGGCGACATGATGGACGACATGCAGCCGCCGCCCGCCGGCGCCATCGACTCCGAGTCCCCGCTCTTCAAAAACCTCGCCAAGCTCGGACTGGAGGAGGATTTCCCGCTCGGCCTGTCCTCCCTCTCCGCCGGCACCGTCGAGCTCTGCCGTAACGAAAACGTGGATACGCTGGGCGGCTTCGTCGCCTTCGCCTCGCGCCTCTCCCAGTCGGTGATCGTGGGCGGCGACTTCCGCGAACTGCTCAACGCCCTCGCCCAGCGCGACGAGGCCACGCTGGCCCGGCTGCTGCCCTTCCGGCCCGGCGCCACCGGGCTCCACCTCCGCGAGGCCCTCGCCCAGGCGGCCCGTTCGCTGCCCCCGGCGAAGCGCGCCGAAATCGCCGCCGGTCGCGCCGCCGTGCCGTCCGAGCTGGCGGCGCGGGTTTCGCGCCTCGTCGCCTATTTCACCGCCGAACACGCCGAGCTGAGCGCCGCCGTCGCCGCGGGCACGCCCGCCGCGCGGGTTTTGACCGGCCTTGGCGAGCCCGAGCTCGAGTCGGTCGCCGCCGCCCTGCTCGCGCCGCATCTGCCGCCACCGCCGGCGCCGCCGCCTCCTCCCGCCAAGCCCAAGACCTCCTTTTTCCGCCGCCTCTTCGGCCTCCGCTGATCGCGCGCCGCGTTTTTTTTCCCGTCGTCGCGCCGCCTCCTTCCGTCGCTCCGAGTCATGCCCGACCAGCCGCCCTTTCCTCCACCGCCGCCGCCGCCACGCCCCCCGCTGGGCGCGCCTCCGCCGCGCCCGCATCAGTCGCTCAGCCTCTCGCGCCGGGCGCACACCGGGAACACGAAGCCGCCCACCGGCGGCTTGATCTCGCTCGCCTACGCCGACGCGCACCCCGACGTGCAGCGGCGCGTCGAGCAACGGCTCAGCAGCCGATCCCCGTTTCCCAATTCCGTGGTGCAGTCGGCGACCAACACCGCCGCCGAGCGCGCCCGGCTGATGGAGATGGATCGCGCCCAGCGCCTGCGCGAGCAGGAGCTCGACGACCGCGAGCGGGCTCTCGAGGAGCTCCAGGCGCGGCTGGGTGAACGCGAGCGCGAGATCGCCGAGCTGGAGAACCTGTTGCTCGCGCGCGAACGCGTTTTGATGGCGCAGCGCAAGGCGCCGACCATGCCGCCCTTCGCCGCGAGCGAGGAGGAGCGTTCGGCCCTGGAAAAACTCCGGGCCACGCTCGACGCGCAGGAGGCGGCGCTCAACGAGGCGCGCGCCGCGCTGAAGGAGCGCGAGATTTTCATCGAGCAGTCCGAGACGACCCTGCTCAACAAGGTCGCCGCCCAGCAGGAGCACGAGATCATGCTCGAGCAGCGCTACGAGGATCTGCGTCGCGCGGAGCACGACCTCCGCCAACGCATCGCGCAGGTCGATCCCGCCGTCGCCGCCGAGCTCGAGGCCGAACGCCAGCGCAAGCGGGACGAGTTCACCGAGTGATCTGGGGAGGGCCTCGCATGTCTGTAGCGTTGGCCGTCCCCGGCCAATGTCCGAGTAGGGAGGCGGGGCGTCACCCAAGCCGGCGCTCCCGGAGGGAGCGCGCAACTTTTCGGAAGCGTTTCCGGTTCGGAAGGTGATCGGTAGTGCCGGCGCGGATCAGCCGGCGCCGTGGCACTTTTTGTATTTCTTGCCGGAGCCGCAGGGGCAGGGGTCGTTGCGGCCGACCTTGGGCGCTTCGCGACGGACGGGTTCGGCTTTCGGCACGACCTGGCCGGCGTAAACCCAGTTGCCGTCCTCGCGGATGAAGGAGGCCTTCTCGACGTGCTTGCGCTCCTCGCCGTTGATTTTGAAGCGCGCGACGAAGTCCACCGTGCCGGTCTGGTCGTCGGGGCCGCCGCCCTCTGTGCCGGTGATCTCGAGGCCGAGCCACTCGGACGATTCGGCCCACTCGCGGGCGTCTTTCTCGCTGAAGTCGGCCTGTTGTTCGCGGCTGAGCGAACGGCGCAGGTGGATGTAGTTGCGTTGCACATACGCGGCGTAGCGCGAGCGCATGAGGGCCTCTGCGGTGGGCGCGGGCGCGCCGGCGAGGATGGGGCCGCAGCAATCGTCGAAATTTTTGCCGGAACCGCAGGGGCAGAGGGCGGAGTCGGCTGAGGAGGGAACGGTGGTGGTCGAGGACATGAAAAGGCGCCAATCGCGGCGCGCCCGGTCCGCGGCGGCAAATAAAAAGGTCGGGCGCGGCGGCTCGCCGCCGCGAATGACCAATGACCACGGCCCATGCGTGGGTGGAACGCGTTGTCCCCAACGCGTTGACGCGGCCGCGCCGCGCCCCGGACAGCGCCCGGCTTTGGAGTGGAGCCCGAACCCGAGCGTGTTGGGGACAACACGCTCCACCATGCGGAGCTCATGGACGGCCCCAATGACCACGGCCCATGCGTGGGTGGAACGCGTTGTCCCCAACGCGTTGACGCGGCCGCGCCGCGCCCGAACAGCGCCCGGCTTCGGAGTGGAGCCCGAACCGAGCGTGTTGGGGACAACACGCTCCACCGTGCGGAGCTCATGGACGGACCCAATGACCACGGCCTATGTGTGGGTGGAACGCGTTGTCCCCAACGCGTTGACGCGGCCGCGCCGCGCCCGAACAGCGCCCGGCTTCGGGGCGGAGCCCGAACCAAGCGTGTTGGGGACAACACGCTCCACCGCGCGGAGCGCCTGGACGGACCCAGTGACCACGGCCCATGCGTGGGTGGAACGCGTTGTCCCCAACGCGTTGACGCGGCT
>CBINNW010000010.1:0-78267 GCA_966252115.1 uncultured Akkermansia sp. | reverse complement strand
CGCCCCGGTCATCTCCGCCGACATGGACACCAACCAGAACTTCGGCGACGCCGGCGAGGTCTCCGGCACCCAGACCAAGATCCTCTGGGGCCTGTTCTCCTTCAACGACTATTGAGTCTCCGCCCGGCCGCGAGGCGCCCCCGCCTCGGCCACCGGGTCCGCACGGGCCCCCGATACACGTCCCATTTCCCAAGCCGCGTTTCCCGCAAAGGGAGCGCGGCTCTTTCGTGCCCGCCCTTGGTCATTCAGGAAGGTAGGGCGCGACCGCCGGGCGCGCCGGTTTGGGTGACGATCTCCGTCCGTCCTCGGCGGCGGGCCCGGCGGTCCCGCCCTACCTTGAGTCCCAATCAGGCCCGCGATGTGTCTCACATTCCGAGCCCGCGAGCCTTCCGGAAAGTAGCGCGCTCCCTCCGGGAGCGCTGGTTCGGGCTGCCGATCACCGTCCGGCCCACGCGGCGGGCACGACGGTCCCGCCCATGCCGTGACATCGTTTCCTGTTGGCCCCTTCGTGCCCCGCATCGCGCATATTTGGCATTCCCACGGGACGCCGCGCGCTAAAGTGTTTTCCGCCGTAGCCCCTTCGCGCCTTTGTCCGCTTCCGCCAACATCGCCCGACATCTCGCCAGCCACGCCGCCCTCCATCCCGGGCAGGCGGCCCTGAAGATACCCCGCGGGAGCTCGGGCGACCGGATCGACTACCTGACACTCAGCTACGCCGAGCTCGCGGCGGAAGTCGCCGCCCATCGCGCCCGCCTGGCCGCCGCCGGCCTGCGCCCCGGCGACCGCACCCTCGTCATGGTGCGCCAGGGCCTGCCCTTGATCGCGGTGGTCTTCGCCCTCTTCGAACTCGGCGCCCTGCCCATCGTCATCGATCCCGGCATGGGGCGGAAAAACTTCCTCCGTTGCGTCGCCCAGGCCCGCCCCGGCGCCCTGGTCGGCATCCCGACCGCCCGGCTCGCCTCCTGGTGGTTTCGCGAGGCCTTTCGCTCCGTCCGCATCCGCGTCGGCGTGTCCGGCTCCACCACCGCGCGCCTCACCGCCCCCGGCGCCACCCGGCCGGCCGGCGACCCCGGCGCCCTCCCGCGCCGCGCCGACGACCCGGCGGCGATCCTTTTCACCAGCGGCTCCACCGGAGCCCCCAAGGGCGTGTGCTACGCGCACGGCCACTTCGACGCGCAGGTGCGGATGATCCGCGAAGCCTACCACATCGAGCCGGGCGAGGTGGACCTGCCGCTCCTGCCGCTCTTCGCGCTCTTCGCCCCCGCGCTGGGCATGACGGTCGTCGTGCCCGAGCTCGATCCCTCGCGGCCTGCGCAGGCCAATCCCGCCCGGCTGGTGCGCGCCATCCTTCAGGAAAAAGTGACGACCTCCTTCGGCTCGCCGACCCTGTGGGGCAACATCACCGCGTATTGCCACCGCCAGCGCATCACCCTGCCGAGCCTGCGCCGGGTGCTGTGCGCCGGCGCGCCGGTGCCCCCGTGGCTCTGGCCGGCCCTCGCCGAGGTCATGCCCCGCGGCGTCCCGCACAGTCCCTACGGCGCCACCGAGGCCCTGCCCGTGAGCACGGTCTCCGGTCCCGAGATCACCGGCGGCGCGGCGGACGAGACGCTCGCGGGCGCCGGCGTCTGCGTCGGCCGTATCCTTTCGCCCAATACGGTGCGGATCGTCGCCCCGGTGGACGGGCCGATCCGCGACGCCGGGGCGCTGCGCGAGCTGCCCGCCGGCGAGATCGGCGAGATCATCGTCGCCGGCCCGGCCGTCACCCTCGCCTACGACGACCTGCCGGAGGCGAGCGCCGCCGCCAAGATCCGCGTGTCCGCGACCGCCCTCGCCCAGGCCGACGCGCGCCGCGCGGGGTCCGACCTCACCCTGGCCGATCCCGCCACGCCACCGCCCGCCGCGAGCCTGTCCCAGGAACTGGCCGACACGCCGATCCCGCCGACCACGCCGTCCCGCCCTGGCGCGACCGAGGCCTCGCCCGGCGGCTCGGCAAACTCGCGCCCGCAGGTCGCGCCCCGCCGCGCCGCCGCCGACCACGACGGCCTGTTGACCTTTCACCGCATGGGCGACCTCGGCTATTTCGACGCGACCGGTCGCCTGTGGTTTGTGGGACGCAAGGCGGAGGCGGTGCACACTCCGCGCGGCCCCTTGTATCCGGCGCAGGTCGAGCCGCTCTTCGACGGGCACCGGGATGTGCGCCGCTGCGCGCTGATCGGCGTCGGCGCTCGCGGCCGGCAAAAGCCCTGCATCGTGGTCGAGCTGGCGAAGGCCGCCGACGTCGAGAGCAGCGAGGCCTGCCGACGCCTCGCCCGCGAGCTGCGCGTCATCGCGCTCGCGCACGTGCACACCGCCGCGATCAAGACCTTCTACTTCCGGGCCAGCCTGCCGGTGGACGTGCGCCACAACGCCAAGATCCACCGCCTCAGCCTCGCCGCCTGGGCGGCGGACGGCGCGGTGGGCTTCGAGTCGGACCCGAAACGCTGAGCATGGCGACGACCCCGACGATGGCGAAGGCCGCGACAGGCCCGGCGCCGGATGGCGCGGTGTTGGTGACGGGCGCGACCGGTTTTCTCGGCTCGCACCTTCTGGCCCGCCTGCGCGCGGGCGGCCGCCCCGTCACCATCGTCTCGCGTTCGCCACGACCGGAGCTGGCCGCGTCCGGCCTGCGCGTGGTGGTGGGCGCGCTCCACGATCCGGCGGTCTGCGCGGAGGCCGTGCGTGAGGCGCGGACGGTTTTTCATGTCGCCGCGCGCGTCGGCGTGTGGGGCGGGCGGGAGGAGTTTTTCCGGGACAACGTGGTCGCCACGCGCACCCTGCTCGCCGCGGCGCGGGCGGCGGGGGTGGCCCGTTTCGTCCACACCAGCACGCCCAGCGTGGTCTATAACGGACGCGATCTCGCCGGCGCCGACGAGAGCCTGCCGCTGACCACCGATTGCCCCTCCCCCTACCCGCTCACCAAGGCGATGGCCGAGCGCGAGGTGCTGGCGGCGCAGGCGGACACGTTTCGCGTCTGCGCGCTGCGTCCGCACCTGATTTGGGGCGTGGGCGATCCGCACCTGGTGCCGCGCATCCTGGCCCGGGCGGCGGCCGGAAGACTGCGCGTGGTCGGCACCGGGCAAAACCTCGTGGACATGGTCCATGTGGAAAACGCCACCGACGCCCTGCTCCGGGCCGAGGCCGCGCTCGCGGCGGGTCGGGCCGGAGGACGCGCCTACTTCATCACCAACGGAGAGCCGGTGAACCTCTGGCGCTGGATCGACGAGTTGTTGATCGCGCTGGGCCGGCCACCCCTGCCGAAGCGGCGGGTGCCGTTGCCGGTCGCCTTCGCCCTGGGCGGCGTCTGCGAGGGGCTTTGGCGCCTGCTGCGACGCGACGGCGAGCCGCCGATGACGCGTTTCGTTGCGGCGGAACTGGCCAAGGACCACTGGTTCCGGATCGACGCCGCCCGGCGCGATCTGGGCTACGAGCCCCGCGTCAGCATGGCCGCCGGCACCACCGAGCTGGTCGCCCACCTGCGCGCGTCGGGCGTGTAGCGTCGAGCGCGGAGCGCTGGCCGTCCTCGTGTAGCGTTGGCCGTCCTCGGCCAATGTAGATGGGTCCGCGGGCCACGAGGCCGTGCGGTGCGTGAGCCGAGGGAGACGTCCCCCCCCAAAAAAAACACGCATTGGCCGGGGACGGCCAACGCTACAGACCGAGACGCTCCTCAGCGGGCGGTTTCCCGATCCCGGTAGCGGCGGGTGGCGTCGCGCACCGAGGCGTAGGGATCGAGGGCGGAGTTTTTCATCTCCACGTAGAGGTCGAGCGCGCGCGGGAGCGAACTCAGGGTGTCCGTCACCGAGATGGCGGTCTGCCATTCCCATTCGAGTGCGTCCACCCACTCCTCGCCGGCGAGATCGATGTGATGCCAGCCGGTGGGCGCGGTCACCGTGTCGGCGACGCGGCCGCCGATGTCGCGCACGCTGAGACCGCCGAAAACGGGCACCACGAGGTAGGGTCCGTGCGGCAGGCCCCAGACGCCGAGCGTCTGGCCGAAATCCTCGCGGGGCACCTCGGCGAGCTCGGGGATATTGTCGGATTGGCGGATGAAGCCGCCGAGCCCGCCGAGCGTGTTGACCACGAATTTCCGCGTCTCGAGATCGGCGCGGGAAAACTTGCCCTGGAGCAGCGAGTTCACGAGCCGCACCGGGTAGCGGACGTTGTCGTAGAAATTGCCGATGGCCTTGTTGACCGGGGGACGGACGACGAACTCGTAGCCTTTCACGGCCGGGGTGAGCACCCGGACGTAGAGCCAGTCGTTGAGGACAAACACGCGCCGGTTGAAACCCTCGAAGGGGTCGTAAACCGACACCGGCGCATAGTCGTCGTAATCGTCGTAATCATCTTCCGAAGCGGAGCCGGCGGGCGCCGGCGCCTGCGCGTGGACAAGGGGCGCCGCGGTGAGCGTGAGCGCGAAAATGAACGCGGCGAGACGGGGGAAGCGGGACGGGGCCATACGGAGCGAAAACGGGATCGGGGGAACGAAGACGCGCGAGACGCCGGGCGCAGGGGGAGGAGCGACGGCGGCACGCCGGGACGGGCGTTTGCGGCGTTTGCGTTTACTTGGTCGTGCTCACCACGGGTTCGGCGAGTTTCGCCTCCAGCGAGCGGATGAGGCCGGCGGCGCCGGACTTGGTGACGATGGGCGAGAACTGGGCGCGGTAGTTGGAAATCAAGGACACGCCCTCGGCGACCACGTCGTAAACGCGCCAGCGGGCGCTTTCGCGGTCGAGCTCCAGCCGATAGATGACCGAGTAAACGCCGTTCGCGGTGGTGATGGTGGTGGGGATCTCGACGCGGGTGGCGTTGAGCTCGGTGGGCGCGCCGTAGGCGACCTTGGGCTCCTCGGCGCCGCGGATGCGCTCCGAATAGGTGCGCACGACGAGCCGGCTGAAAAGCTCGGTGGCGCGGGCCTGGTCGGCGGGGGAAAAATCGCGCCAGTCGCGACCCACCGCGAGGCGGGTGGTGGTGGCGAAGGCGAAATGTTTGTCCGCCAGCGTGTCGAGTTTCGCCACCAGATCGGCCTGCTCCGGCTGCCCGCGCAGGGACGCCGAGACCTCCTCGATCCCGGAGACGAGGGCGGCGCGGGCGTCATCGACCGGCGCGGCGGCCAGGCGCGCGGCGCCGAGGATGGCGACGGACAAAACCAGTGAACGAAGGGCGCGGACGAGGTGCATGAGAAGTCGGCAGCTTGCCAAAAGCTGCTCCGGGATGAAAAGCCGGAACCGGCAAAGCGCCAGCGGCGGCGGCACTTGGATTGCTAACGGCTGCGAATCAGTTGGTTGATCAACTCTTCCCGCACCGACTCCGCCGTCGATCGCTCCGGGATGTGGCGCGCGCAGACGAGTTCGAAACGGGAGGCGGCGGCCAACTGCCGGCGCAGGCTGGCGCTCTCCGCGCCGGCGTCGCGTTGCAGTTTGAAACGAAGCTTTCGCGTCGCGAAGGGCTCGCGCGGGTGCGGAGGCGCGTCCGTCTCGCCCACCGGCCGCCCGACCAGGATCAGGCGGTGATACTGGGTCGCGCCGATGCTCAT
Source organism: uncultured Akkermansia sp. (assembly GCA_966252115.1). Lineage (GTDB taxonomy): Bacteria > Verrucomicrobiota > Verrucomicrobiia > Opitutales > Opitutaceae > IMCC26134_A. The sequence continues at coordinate 72,698 of CBINNW010000010.1, read as the reverse complement.
GGAGTTCGCGATCCTCACGTCGGCGAGGTCCGCGAGGGGGACGCGGCTTTGCCGGCGCCGGCACCACTCCCAATCCCGCACGACCAGCTCGCCGCCCTCGCGCCGCACCTCGGTGTTTCCGAAATAGATGCTGTGGGCGATGAGCCAGGCGATCAGCGTGAAGACGCCGACAAACAGGATCGGCACGAAGAAGGCCCGCTCGACGATGAGCGTCACGAGCACGCCGAGCAGGAACAGCAGCAGACCGGTGGTGATCCACTTGGCGGCACGCAGCGGGCGGCCGTCGAACCGCCAGCCGTCGGCGAGGCGGACCACGCCAACCCGGCGCAGAAAGGCGTCGTCGAGCCGCGGCGCGGGCGCTCCGGGCGGGCGCCACCCCGCGCCGGCGGATGCGCCGGGCGCGGTGCCGTCGGACTCGTGATCGGCAGCGGGCGGAAGGATCTCCTGCCCGGGCACGGCGAAAACCGGCGGATGGAAGGTGGCGGCGAAGTCCACGCCCGGGGTCTCGGCCTCGGCGACGAGCCGCCAGATGACCTGGTTGTCGCCATCGTCGAGGTCCGTGGCGGGCTGGTCGCGCGGGAGCGTGAACAGCACCGGAATCTCGGTGCGCCCGGGGCCGGTGAACCAGCGCTCGGGCGGCACGCTCTCCGCCGTCTCCCACAGGGTCGTCTCCCGGACGCGGCGGCTCTTGCCCGAACCGGTAATTGTTTTCCGGATACAGCGGAGGACCAGGCGCAGGTTGCCGAGGGCGTTGACCCGCGCGGGGACCTCGATGACGCCGCCCAGATGTCCGCCGAGCACGCCCGGCAGCGAGGCCGGCGCGAAGCGCACCCGACCGTATTTGCGGGCGCGGATCGTCTGGTGGATCGCGGTCCAGAGAAGGCCGAGGCCGACCAGCGGAAAAAGGAAGACGAAGTAGGCCGCCTTGTCGCGAGGCGGGTTGGCCAGGATGCCGACGAGGGCGGGGGTCGAGATGCCGTTCCAAACCAGCACGAAAAACCAGAGCAGGGCCAGGCCGCGGCGATCCTCCGACTCCAATCGATCCCCCAGCCACTCGCGCCGCCATTTCCAGGGCTCGTCGGGATGGGCGGCGCGGCGGCGCTCATCCTCGGCGTGCTCGCGCACGGCCTTGCGCGCGAAGCGGGCGTAGGCGCCGGCGGCGAGCCAGAGCAGGGCGCCGCCGATGGCGGGCGGCCAAAACTCGGAGGGCAGACCGCGAGCCGCGCCACCGGCGAGGTGCCGCGCGGCGAAGAAAAAACACAGACCGCCGGCGAGCCCGAGGACCGCGACGAGGAAGTAACCGCAACCGAGACTGGGGGCGACGCGTTTGCTCATGCCGACCAAACAAGGCCGTCGCGCGCGCCTGTAAACGTTTTGCGTCGATGCCCGAAACATCCGCGCCCCGCGCAGGCCCTGTGCCGGATGCGTGAGATCCGTGGAGGGGCGGGACCGCCGGGCCCGCCGCCGAAAACGGACGGTGCTCGCCGCTCCACCGCGGCGCGCCCGGCGGTCGCGCCCTACCTTTTCGGAAGGAGCCCGTTCAAAACGTGATCGATTTCAGGGCTCAGGGCTCGGACGCGAAACCGGCGGCGCGCGCGGCGAGGTCGAAGGTCGCGCGCGCATCGTTTTCGCGCCCTTGCTCGGCCTGGAGGCGGGCGAGCAGGCGCAGGCTCTCGGCGGCGACGGCGAAGCGCCGATGCGTGGCGGCGACGTCCGCCGTGCCTTGCAGACGTCGCTCGGCGCCGGCGAGATCGCCTTCGTCGAGGCGGGCGCGTCCGAGGAAGAGCGCGATCTCGAGATAGTGGTCGAGGGTCGCCGGATCGGCCGGACGGGACTCGTGCAGGGCGCAGAATTTTTCCAGCTCGCGCCGCCCTTCCTCGGGCCGCCCGGCGGCGATGAGGGCGCGGCCGCGCAGGGCCAGCAGCTCGGCGCGCGCCGGCGCGAGACGCAGGGCGCGGTCGTAGAGACGAAGGGCCTCGTCGGGGCGGCCGGACTCGGCGAGGAGGAGACCGAGGTTGGTGAAGATGGCGAGGTCGGCGGGGAAGAGCTCGGCCATGCGCCGGTAGTGCGCGAGGGCGGCCTCGGTGTCGCCCTGGCGCATCAACACCTCCCCGAGCAGGTGCTGCGCGGGCGCGTTGCGCGGGTTGCGGGCGAGCAGGACCTTGAGCTCGCGCCGCGCCTCCTCCGTCTCGCCGAGGGCGACGAGGCGCTGGGCGCGGCGAAAGGCGGGGCGCGGGTCGAAGGGGTTGAGCGCGGCGGCGCGGGCGAGGGCGTCCTCGGACGTGGAGCGCGAGCTCGCGGCGTATTGCCACTGGTCGAGCACGGCGACGCCGACGAGCAGGGCGGCGAGGGCCGGGCGGGTGAGGCGCGCCGAGCGCGAGGCGCCGAAAAGCCACCCGAGATGGTGACGCGCGGACGGGTTTCCCCCGGCGGCGCGCAGCGCGGCCTCGGCCGAGTCCTCGCCGGGATCGCGTTGGCCGAGGAGCAGGCGGGCGAGGCGTCCGTCGCGCAGCTTCCAGACGGCGCCGTCGAGGATGAAGTGGTGGAGGTTCACCAGCGCCATGAAGATCAGAAAGCTGCGCACAAAATCATGCCCGAACACGCGCGAGGCGATCCAGGGCCCGGGCACGAAGAGGGCGATGCCGCCGATGACGAGCGCGAGGTAGTAGCGCAAAAAGGAAAACGGTCGCCGCGCGCCCGAGCCCGTCCCGCCGCGCGCGGGGGCCGGGTCGCCCTCGTGGCCGCGGCGCGCGTAGTAGGTGGTGATCCACAGATACTGCGCGCAGTGCATGAAGGCCAGGACGCCGGCGCTGAAGTAGCTCGCCGGCAGCTCCAGCGAGCCGAGGCGCGTGGCGAGGGCGGGCAGCACGAACCACAGCGCCTGCGTCGCGCTGAGGAGCACCGGGCCGACCATCGCGCGCCAGGGCAGGTGGCGGGCCAGGCGAAAAAACGCCGCCGCCGAGAGCCCCGCCCAGGCGAGCGCGCCGCCGAACTGAAGCGCGTCGGCCAGCCGCACCGGCAGACCGAGACCGAGGAAAACCGGATCGGGCGAGGGCCGCGCCGCGTGCAGCGCCGCCGCCCAGACCACGAAGGCCGCCACATAGCCGCCGTGGAGCAAGGCGCGCGCGGCGGGATCGGCCGGCGCTCCGGCGCGGCGCAGGAGCAGCTGCGCGATGCCGAAGTTTTGCCCGGTGTAGTGCCAGGGGCTCCAGGTGAGATAGAGCGTGATGACCCAGGGCGCGAGGGCCGGCGCGAGGTGCACGAGCACCAGCGCGAGGCCGAGCAGGAGCGTCACGTAAACGGTGAAGAAGCGGTATTTCCTAAAATCGCCCGCGCTGTGGTAGGCCCGGTGCAGCGTGGCCATGTAGTGCGGGTTGTTGCAGAAAATCCCGAGGGCGTAGAACGCGAGCCCGAGGGTGGCCGCGCGGGAGGGATCGCGTTGCCACAGGAAGGTGAACACGAGCAGGGGCAAGGACCACGCTCCGCAACCGACCAGCAGGTCGAGGGGGGCGTTGAACAACCAGGGGCGCGGGCGAGGCGCGAGGGGCCGGGGCGCGGGAACCGTCACGGGGGCGAAGGTGACGCGTGGGCGCGGCGCCCGGCAAAACGAAAGCGGAGCACCGCGCGTCGTTGGGGGTTTCTTCCCGGGGAAAGGCGGCGACGCGGAGAGCCGCGCGGCCGGGACCGGAAACGCCCGAACGGAGGGGACCTTGCCGCCGCGCCCGCCGCCGCCGCGCCCGGTTTTCACCCGCGCGTCGCCATCCGCCGTTGGACAACTCCGGGCGACGCGCGCACCGTGGCCGCCGCCATGCCCACCGTCACCCGACTCCTGCACACCCGTTATCGCGTCAACGATCTCGCCGCCACGGTGAAGTTTTACACCGAGGCGCTCGGCCTTTCGGTCTCGCGCCAACACACCTCGCCGCGCGGCGCGCAGCTCGTGTTTCTCTCCACTCCGAACTCCGCCGAGGAGATCGAGCTCTGCCAGATGCCGGCCGACAAATCCGAGCCGGTGAAGGTGCAGCCCGACCTCACCCACCTCGCCTTCGAGGTGGAGGATCTGGAAAAATTCGCCGCCGAGGCCGCGGCCAAGGGCTACCCGCTCAGCGACGGCCCGACCAAGACCTCCAGCGGCAGCGTCATCGCCTTCATCGACGCGCCGGAGGGCTACGAAGTGGAGCTGATCCAGCGCGCGAAATAGCGCGCGGTCCCCGGGGCGCGCGCCGTGCGCGCGCCGCCGACGAAGCGGGAGCCGACCGGAAACCGCGGGAAAGGGGGAGCGGCCTCGGACTGTCCGAACCGACCGGGCTTTGCGTTTGCCGCCAAAGCCGAGCCGCTTGGGCGGGTGAAATTTTACGGAAGGGCCGCGAGGCCCCGCCGTGAAAATCCATTCTTGGCCCCACCCCCAACAGACCCTCCCCCATGAACTTGCCTTCGGCTTCGGGCAGTCGTTTAGCCCTGACCTGTCTTGGTTTCGCCGCCGCCGCCCTCCCGGCTTTTGGCGCGTCCTATGTCGGCTCCGCCCACGACGGTTTTGACTACACCTCGGGCGTCCTCATCGACAGCACCCTCTCGGGCGGCACCGGTTGGAACGCGGGCGGCGACGCCTCCGCCAACACGACCACCTGGGCCACCGGCCCCGCCTCCAGCGGCTCGAATCGCACCATCCACAGCGCCGGGCTCTCCTACGGCGGCTCCGGGTATCCCGCCGGCACCGGGCTCGCGGCCAACATCGTCGGCGGCAGCGGCGTGGGTCGCTCCCTCGGCCAGACCGTCGATTCCGGCACCTTCTACTTCAGCTTCCTCGTGCAGAAGACCGTGGATCAGGTGCGCACGGTGAACTTCAGCTTCTTCAACGGCACCAACGAGCGCCTGGCGGTCGGCCAGATCGCGAACAACACGAATCTGAGAAACCCGGACGGCAACGCCGATCCCGACGCCGCCACCAAGGCCAACAGCGGTCAGTTCGTCGCCCTCTTCAGCAATCCGCAAAACGCCACCGGCACCGCCGGCGTTTACACCTCGGCCGCGCCCGTCGCCTTCGACCTCGGCACCACCCATCTGCTCGTGGGCAAGATCGAGTTCGATTTCGCCGGCGGCTTCGCGGATCGCTTCACCCTCTACGTCGATCCGTCCGACCTGGGCGACGAAGGTTCGGCCACGCCCTACATGGAGATTTCGAGCAACGACTTCGGCGCCATCGACGGCTTCCGCATGTTCGCCGGTTCGACCTCGGGCGGCTTCACCGCCTCGGCCGCGCTCTTCGACGAGATCCGCTTCGGGTCCACCTACGACGCCGTGACGGGCGTCGCCGCGATTCCCGAGCCGTCCAGCGCCGCCGCCCTGCTGGGCGCCAGCGGGCTCTCGCTCGCCGCGCTGCGTCGTCGCCGCCGGGCCTGAGCCGGCTCGCGGGGCTCCGCAAGGAGCGCTTCGTATCCGAAGCCTCACTACACTTTGTTGGGGTTGAATCAAAAGTCCCGCCGCGAGGCGGGGCTTTTTTTTTGCCCGCTCGCGACCCGCGCCGCAGCATGCCCGGCATCATGCAAATCGACCTTGCGACGATGGCCGCCCGCGACGCCTACGCCTGGATGACGAACCTCATCCTGCCCCGCCCCATCGCGTGGGTCTCCACCATCGACACGGACGGGCGCGCCAACCTCGCGCCGTTTTCTTTTTTCAACGGCGTCACCTCCAGCCCGCCCACGCTGTTGTTTGTCCCGGTGAATCTCCGCGACGGCGCGAAGAAGGACACCGTGCTCAACCTGGAGGCTGTGCCCGAGTGCGTGGTGAACATCGTGCCGCAGGCCCTGGCCGAAAAGATGAACGCCTGCGCCGCGCGCCTGCCGCACGGGGCGAGCGAGTTCGAGGCCTTTGGCATCGCCTCCGTCGCGAGCACCGCGGTCCGCCCGCCCCGCGTGGCGGAGGCGCCGGCGGCCTTCGAATGCCGCGTGAGGCAGATCGTGCCGGTGGGCGAGGGCCCGATGGCGGCGCACGTGGTGATCTGCGACATCGTGCGGCTCCACGTCCGCGACGAGGTGCTGGACGCCTCGGGCGCGGTGGACGTTGCCAAGCTCGACGCGGTCGGCCGCCTCGGCGGCGAGGACTACGCGACGACGCGCGATCGTTTTTCCATCGTGCGACCGGATCGGAAACGTTGAGCGGCCCGGCCGGCCCCGACGCGTCGCCCCCGTCGTCGCCGTTTCCGTGTCATCGGGTGGAGCGCATTGTCCCCAATGCGCTGACGCGGCCGCGCCGCGCCCCGCGCCCGCCGCCGTTCTCGCTCACCCGTTCCGCGCGAGCCGAAGCGGCTTGGGGACAAGCCGCTCCACCGCGCCCGGCGGGCGCCGCGACGGCCGCGCCCGAACGACCGGGGTCACACCCCGAGCGTGCGCGGGGTGGACGAGTAGCCGGACACGGCGAGGCGGATGCTCTCCAGGTTTTCCCGCACCAGCGCGCCCATGGATTCGCAGGCGAGGTAGGCGGAGCGTTTGTAGTGCTCGGCCAGCCCCTGGCGCAGCTCGTGGACGTGTTCCGGCGGCGCGAGCGGGTCGCCGGACATGGCGTGCAGGAGCAGGGCCAGCCGATCCTCGGTCACGGCGGCGCGCTGGAGCATGAGCACCTGTTCCTCGCGCTGGTATTGGCGCGCGGTCTCGATGCGCAGGTGCTTGGCGCAGAAGAGCGCCAGCGGCGTGTTGTCCTTGAAAAACTGCGGCCGGTAGAGGTTGAGCCGCCCCTCGTAGCTCTGCTGGTCGAAGTCCATCGCGCGCACCCGGATCTGCGCGTCCTCGAAGTCCGGCGTCACCACGACGACGAAGTTGTAGGCGCGCATGTCGCCGAGCAGACGCACGAAGCAGCGCTCGTTGAATTTGACCAACTCCTTCGCCAGGCGGATGGGCCGGATTTCCGGGCTGTGCAGCCAGCGGTCGATGAACTCGTTGCCCGGGATGCCGGCGATGTGTTCCTCGATGAGCGTGACGCCGCAGGTGAGGTAGTTGAGGCGATTGGGCGAGAGCAGGTGCTCGAGCTCCAGGCCGTAGATGCGGGAGGCGTCGGCGCGCTTGATGTAGAAGTGGTCGGGATTGTCGTTGTAGGCGTTGACGATGCGCACGCGGAAGGGCGCCGAGTTGCCGAAGGCGCAGTAGTCGATGCGGTCGATGTAGAGGTGCTCCATCACCGAGAGGTCGCCGTCCACGCGCAGGATGGCGTAAACGCGCTTCAGGTCGTCGTGGAGCTGTTTCATCTCCAGCCGGTCGTAGAAAACGCTTTCCCACAGAGTGGGCCGGCCGCGGCGGTCGGAGAGCGGCACGCTGTCGGCGAAGCGGCGCAGGCGCTCGTAGGTGACGGGCAGCTCGCGCTCGCGGCGGGTGCGACGCAGGTAGGCGCGCAGCGTGTCGCAGATGGGGAAGGCGGGCTTCTTCATCTGCTGGCGCGGGGCGTCGGGGGATTCGCGTTCTTCGATCATGGCGGCGGTGGGAGGGCGGTCTCGGCGGGCGGGTGCGGTTTCGCGAGATGCTGCGCGCGGGAGCCGGCGAGGCAACGCCGCGCCTCGACATACCGGTCACGGGGCGAGGCGGATCGAGGCTTATGGTAGGGCGGGACCGCCGGGCCCGCCGCCGAGGACGGACGGCGTTCGCCACTCCACCGCGGCGCGCCCGGCGGGCGCGCCCCACCTTTCGGAAGCCCCGGCTCGGAACGCGACGGGATCAGACCGGCTCGTCGGCCGGGCTGTGCTCGTCCACGATGACGGTGGTCACCAGGTCCGCGCCGACGTTCAGCGTGGTGCGCGCCATGTCGAGCAGACGGTCCACGCCGAGGATGATGCCGATGCCGTCGGGCGGGATGCCGAAGCTCGCGCACAGACCCGCGATCAGGGGCAGGGAACCGCCCGGGATGCCCGCCACCGCCACCGCGCTCAGCACGGAGAGCGCGAGCAGCGTGAGTTGTTGCACAAAACTCAGGTCCACGCCGAAAACCTGCGCCACGAAGAGCACCACGCAGCCCTCGTAGAGCGCCGTGCCGCTCATGTTCATGGTCGCGCCGAGCGGGATCACAAAGCCCGCCGTGGACGGCTTCACCTTCAGCGTGTCGCGCGCCACGGTCATCGAGGCCGCCATGGTCGCGCTGCTCGAGCTGGTGGAAAACGCCGTGATCAACACCGCCCGCACCGCGCGGAAAAACGCCGCCGGCCGCCAGCGCCGCGAGAACACCTTCAACAACACGCTCATCGTGCCGAAAAGGTGCAGCGCCAGCACGCCGAGCACGCCCGCCACGAAGACGGCCAGCGCCACCACGAATTCCCAGCCGATGCGCACCACCACGCTGTAGATCATCGCCGGCACCGCGTAGGGCGCGAGACGCAGGGCGAAGCCGACCACCCCGGTCATGAGCTGCGTGACGGCGTCGAGCCCGGCGAGCACGCGGTGCCGCGCGTCGGGGACGAGGCGCGTGGCCGCCGCGCCGGTGAGCAGGGCGAAGAGGATCAGCGGCAGGACCTCGCCGATGCCGTTGCGCGAAAAGCCCGCGACGGCGCCGAGCAGATTTCGCGGCATGAACATGTCCACCACGGTCATCAGCGAAAAACCCTCGCGCGCGGCGGAGGTCGCCACGTGTTTGGCGCTGTCGCCCGCGTAGGCGGCCATCATGGCGTCGCGCGTCTCGGGCGCGATGAAACCGCCGGGATTCACGAGATTCATCATGAGCAGGCCGAGCGCGACGCCGACCGCCATGTTGAGCCCGAAGAGACCGAAGGTGCGCCCCGCCAGGGGGCCGAGTTTGGTGAGGTCTCCGAGCTGGGCCACGCCGCTGGCGAGCGAGGCGAAGACGAGGGGGATGACGACGAAGAACAGGAGCCGGAGAAACACCTGTCCGAGCGGGTCGAGCACGGCCACCGACACGCGGCGGGCGAGGTCGAGCACGTCGGGACTCCAGTGCCCGACGGCGAGGGTGAGCAGGCCGGCGACGAGGCCGACGGCCAAGCCCGCCAGGATGCGGTTGGCCAGTTTCGCGGTGGTATCAGCCATGGCACTACCACGGCGGCGCGGCGCGGCGCGCGCAACCCTCAAGTCCGCCTCCGCTCCGCGCGGCACGCCACGCCGACCGGCGCGCCGTGCGACGGCGTTCCACCTTGCCGCGCGGGGCCGGGGCTTCGCAGCGTCGGCCCATGTTGCTGGCGGCCGATCTTCACGTGCATTCCCACCGGGCGGGCGGAGTTTCGCCGGCCATGACGGTGGAAAACCTCGCGCGTCAGGCACGCCGCAAGGGGATCGACCTGCTCTCCACCGGGGACTGCCTGCACGACGCCTGGCTGGACGAGCTGGAGGCCGCCCTCGAGCCCGCGCCCGACGCGCCGGGCTTCCTGCAAGCGCGCGCGGACTTCGAGGCCCGCGTGGCCGCGACCCTCCCGGTCATCCTCCGACGCCCGCTTCGCTACGTCGTCGCCACCGAGGTCAACTGCGCCCCGCCCGGCACGCCTCCGCTCGGCGGCCTGCACCACCTTTTGTTTTTTCCGTCGCTGGAACACGCGCGCGGCTTTCGCGCCCGCTTGTCGCGCCACGGCGACTTCACCGACGGCCGGCCCACGCTCGGGCTCGCCTCGCACGAGTTGCTCGAGGAGCTGCTCGACTTCGACCCAGCCTGCCAACTGGCGCCGGCGCACGTGTTTAATCCTTGGTATTCGTCCCTCGGCACGGTCGCGGGCAAGGAGTCGCCGGAGGCGATATTCGGAGCCCTCGCCTCCCGGCTGCTCGCGGTCGAGACCGGCCTCACCTCGACCCCGGCGATGTGCCGACGCCTCTCGTGCCTCGACGCGCACGCGCTCTTCTCCTGCTCGGACGCGCACTCCCTGGAAAACCTCGGCCGCGAATGCACCCTGGTCGATCTGCCGCGCCCGGGCTTCGAGCCGCTGATGGAGGCGCTGCACGCCGGACGCATCGCCGGCACGCTCAAGGTGCCGGTGGCGCGCGAACGTTATTACCTCAACCGTTGCGGTATCTGCCAGGCATCCTTCGACGCCGCCCGTTGCCCGCGTTGCGGTCGCGCCCTGGTGCGAGGCTCGCGCGACCGCCTGGAGCTGGTGGCCGATCGCGCGCGCCCGAGCCTGCCGGCGGACGCGCCGCCCTTCGTCGAGCTCTCGCCCCTGGCGCATGTGCTCGCGGAGGAGCTCGGCCTCTCGCCCCGGAGCCAGGCCGTGCAGCGGGAGTGCTCGCGCATGCTGGAGACGCTCGGCCACGAGCGGCGCATCCTCACCGAGCTCGACGAGCCGCGCCTGGAGTTGGCGGCGACGCCGGCCGTGGCGCGGGCCATCGTGCGCCAGCGCACCGAGACGCCCGGCGCGGCGCCCGCGAGGCCGGCCGGGGTCGCCAAGCCCCGACCCTCGGCGGACCAGCTGGGGCTGGGCCTGTAGGGTGATGTGTTCGAAATGCCTGGTCACTAGCCCGCAGGTTCCGAACCGGTCCGGGGAGCGCACCCGTCTCGGGTGCTCCGGCGGGCGTCTCGCCCGCCGTTTCGGAGGTGAGAGCGGGACGCTCTCACCGGCACGCGGGACGCGTGCGCTCCCCGGACCTTTCGGCGCGGCGATTTTGTTCAGGCACCCGGCGACCACCACAGTGGCGACCAGGCTTCGCCCTCCCGGCATTCACCTCCCGACATCCCGCCCGGCCGCGTGGCATTCGGGCGTTGCGCCGCGCCGGCCCCGGTCGTTTTTATCCGGCCTTTCCGTCCCTACTCCCCTTCCCGCGCATGTCCCAGCCCACCGCCCTGCTTCCCGTGCCCGAGCATGTCGCCATCATCATGGACGGCAACGGTCGCTGGGCCCGGCGCCGCGGGCTGCCCCGCATCGAGGGGCATCGGCGCGGGGTGGATTCGGTGCGCGCCGTGGTGGACGCCGCCCGCGAACTCGGCATCCGCGTGCTCACCCTCTACGCCTTCTCGGTGGAAAACTGGCGCCGCCCCGAGGACGAGGTCGGCGGTCTGATGGGCCTCCTGGAAACCTTCCTCGGCCTGGAGAAGGCCAACCTCATCAAAAACCGCGTCCGCCTCCGCGCCATCGGCCGCATCGACTCGCTCCCGCCCCGCGCCCGCGCCGCGCTGGCCGACGTCATGGCCGCCACCGCGCACTTCACCGAGCACACGCTCGTCCTGGCGCTCAACTACGGCGCGCGCACCGAGGTGCTCGACGCCGCCCGGTCCTTCGCCGCCGCCGTCGCCGCGGGCGAGGCCACGCTGGACGACATCTCCACCTGGGAGGGGTTTTCCCGGCATCTCTACACCCGGGATCTTCCCGATCCCGACCTCGTCATCCGCACCTCGGGGGAAACCCGATTGAGCAACTTCCTGCTCGTGCAGGCCGCCTACGCCGAATTCGTTTTCACCCCGGTGCTTTGGCCGGAATTCGGGCGCGACGAGCTGGTGGCCGCGGTCAACGACTACCGCCGTCGCGAGCGCCGCTACGGCCAGACCGGCGAGCAAATCGCGCCGCCCCCCGCCGCCTCCCGCCCCTCGGCCGCCGCCGATCAGCCGGTGGTGATTTGAACCCGGAGGCCTTCGCGCTTAGCTGCCCGGCCCCACCCCGTTTTCCATGCGACAACGCATCCTCAGCACCTTCGGCCTCTGGGCGATCGTCGTCGCCTGCATCTACTTTTTCGGCACGCTCGGCGCCGTCTGGCTCGTCTGCCTCGTGGCCGTGCTCACGCAGCGCGAGTTTTATCAACTCGTCCACCGCATGGGCCTCGATCCCTTCGACAAGCTCGGCATGACGCTCGGCGCCCTCGTGATGCTGGCGCCCTACTACGCAGGCCGCCTCCTGCCCGGCGCCACCGAGCTCGCCGCGCCCGGCACCCTCCTCGCCGCCGGCGTCGTCGCCTTCGCCGTCCGCATCCTCGGCGAGCGGCAGCCGCACAACCGTTTCGAGACCCTCGCCTGGTCCCTCTGCGGGCTGCTCTACGTGCCCTTCATGCTCTCCTTCCTCGTGCGCATCGCGGTGATGTCCGGCCCGCACGAGAAGACCGGCCTGCTGCTCACCGTCTGGGTGATCGCCGTGTCCAAGTTCTGCGACGTCGGCGCGCTCCTCTCCGGCATGGCCTTCGGCCGCCACAAGATGGCGCCCGGCATCAGCCCGAAAAAGACCTGGGAAGGCGCGATCGGCGGCGTGCTCATCTCGGCCGGCGTCGGCGCCGCGCTCGCCCATTTCCTCGCCCGCTTTTACCCGGAAAACTTCACCCCGCTCACGGCCGCGCTCATCGCCGCGCCCATCGCGACGCTGGCCATCGTTTCCGACCTCATCGAGTCCGTCATCAAACGCCGCGCCGACATGAAGGACACCGGCCAGACCATCCCGGGCATCGGCGGCATGTTCGATCTCTCGGACAGCCTCATCCTCACCGCGCCGGTCGGCTACATCGCCTTCGCGCTCCTCCACGGCGGCACCTGAAAACGCGCATGGCGAACGACACCCTCCCGCGACGCAAACGCGTCGTGCTGCTCGGCGCGACCGGCTCCATCGGGGAAAACACCCTCCGCGTGCTCCGCGCCCACCCCGAGGCGCTCGAGCTGGTGGCCGTCGCCGCCCACGCCCGGGGCGAACAACTCCTCGCCATCGCGCGCGAGTTTGGCGTTCGCCATCTGGCGCTCTTCGACGAGACCGCCGCCGCCAGGCTCCGCGCCGCCGGCCCCGCCCCCCTGCCGCCCGGCGCCACCCTGCACGCCCCCGGCGTCGAAGGCCTGGAAAGCCTCGCCACCCTGCCCGAGGCCGACGTGGTGCTCGTCGCCGTGGTCGGCACCGCCGGCCTGCGCCCCGCCCTCGCCGCCCTCGCCGCCGGCAAGGACCTCGCGCTCGCGTCGAAGGAGATCCTCGTCCTCGCCGGCGCCCACGTGCTCGCCGCCGCGAAAAAATCCGGCGCCCGCCTCCTCCCCGTGGATTCGGAGCACAACGCCGTTTTCCAGTGCCTCCAGGGCCACGCCCACCACGAGCTGCGCCGCGTCATCCTCACCGCCTCCGGCGGCGCCTTCCGCGACTGGCCGGTCGAGCGCCTCGCCGCGGCCACCGTGGCCGACGCCCTCAAGCACCCCAACTGGGCCATGGGTCCCAAGATCACCGTGGACAGCGCCACCCTGGCCAACAAGGGACTGGAGCTCATCGAGGCCGCCGTGCTCTTCGACCTGCGCCCCGCGCAGTGCGCCGCGATCATCCACCCGCAGAGCATCGTGCATTGCCTGGTCGAGTTCGACGACGGCGCCATGCTCGCCCAGCTCTGCCCGCCCTCGATGACCTTTCCGATCCAGCACGCGTTGTTGCACCCGACGCGCGGGCCGAAGGGGACCGACGCGGCCCTCTCGCTGGACCGGGTTTTGAACCTGGAATTTCGCCCCGCCGACGAATCGCGTTTTCCCATGCTCCGCCTCGCCCGCGAGGCCATGGAGGCCGGCGGCGCGGCGCCCGCCATCTACAACGCGGCCAACGAAATCGCCGTCGCCGCCTTCCTCGCCGGCGAGCTGCCCTTCCTCGGCATCCCCCGCGTCACCGAGACCACCCTCGCCGCCCTGGCCGGCATGCCGGGAGGCGAACTTTCATCCGTCCTCGCGGTCGATGCCGAAGCACGAACCTTTGCACGCCAACAACTCGATTGAAGTTCCTTTGATCGGGTCGCCGCCTCACCCGCCACACGCATCCCTCCCATGGCCATCTTTTCGGAACTATTCTCCAGCCTCTGGTCGATCCTGGTTATCGTCATATTCTTCGGCGGCTCCATCTTCGTGCATGAGCTTGGCCATTTCCTCGCGGCGCGTCGGCGAGGACTGAAGGTCGAGCGCTTTTCGATCGGTTTCGGCCCCGCAATCTTCAAATGGACCGGCAAGGACGGCGTCGAATATCGCCTGTCCTGGGTGCCGCTGGGCGGTTACGTGGCCCTGCCCCAACTGGCGGATATGCGCCAACTCGAAGGGAACAGCGAGCTCACCGAAGCTCAGCGAGTTGAGATTCCATACGGAGCCAAGGTCGAGGTGCTGGCCGCGGGCGCCTTCTTCAACATCGTTTTTGCCCTCCTCCTGAGCTGCATTATCTGGTGGACGGGCTACCCGGTGATGAAAAGCGAGCAAACCCGGGTGATCGGCGACGTGTTTGAAACCGTGCCCGATCTGTCCGGGAACCCCGTGCCCGCTCCGGCGCGCCTAGCCGGGCTACGCAGTGGCGACGTGCTGCAAACGGTGGACGGCAAGATCATCGACACCTGGGGCGATTTTCGGCTCGCCCTCGCGGTTGGCACCGGCCGCGGCGAGGACGGTCGCCGCGAAGTGGAGCTGGGCATCCTCCGCGATGAAACGCCGCGCACGATCACGGTTTTCCCGGTGCTTTCCGGGGAAGCGGAGCTTCGCACCATCGGCGTCGGACCCGCCGACGATTTGCTCATAGCACGCGTGTTGCCCGACTCGGCCGCCTTGGCCGCCGGGGTGCGCGAAGGTGATCGCCTGCTACGGATCGATGGCGAGCCGGTGTTTTCCACCGAAGGCGTCTCCAACCGCATAGAGGCCGGACAAGGACGCCCGGTGGAGCTCGCGCTCGAACGCGAGGGGCGAGAGGTGACCGTGCGGCTCACCCCGCGAATGACCACTTTGGAGGACGGATCCTCTCGCTGGCTTATCGGCATGGGCTGGGCCTCTCCCATTACCTATGTCCACACCCCGCCTTTCGCCGAGATCTATCGCCAGACAAAAAAGGCCTATTGGACGCTCGCCGGCTTGATCAGCCCGAAGTCGGACATTGGAGCCAAGGATCTCAGCGGTCCCATCGGCATCGGTCGGGGTTTTCACCAAGTCGCCCAAGTCAACTGGCGCCTCGTCCTGTGGTTTGCGGTTCTCGTGAACGTCAACCTGGCGATCATGAACCTCCTGCCGATCCCCGTGCTCGACGGCGGCCACATCGCCTTTGCCACCCTCGGTAAACTTCGCGGTCGCCCGCTGCCCATGGGCTTCATGCTCGGCGTGCAAAAGGTCTTCGTGGCCATGCTGCTCATGATGATGCTGTATGTCAGTTTCCATGACCTCCGACGACTCGTCCGCGACATGGCGTGGGGCCGGGGACCGGAATTGCCGGAGAAGACCGCCCCCGCGCCCACGCCCACCGGCGAAGGTCTGCCGGCGGTCGTGCCGGTGAAGTAGGCTCGATCATCGGGTAGGCCCGGGACCGCCGGGCCCGCCGCGATGTAGGCCCGAGCGCTGGTCGGGCTGCCTGACCAGCGGTCAGGCCTACAGGGTGCGATCACCGGTTTTATTTCGGCGGAACGCGCATCGGCCTGATATCACTTCGTCTCCGCCGCCGCCCGCGTCTGGTATTCCTCCAGGCGCGCGGCGGTGAGCACCTGGAAGGAACCTCCGTTGCGCTTCGCCACCGCGCCGAGGTTTTCCGACGCGCCGAGCGCCTTGTCGTTCGGACCCACGAACAAAAACAGGTTCAACACCGCCCGCTCCGGCAGCAGGGCCTTTTGCAGCTTCGCCAGGTGCTCGTGAAACTCCGCCCAGGTCGCGCCCTCCCAGCCCGCGACCTGCATCTCGGGGATGCGATACGGCGTCCCGTCCGGCCGGCACCAGCCGCTCGTGTCGAGCGTGATGGTGATGCCGTGGCGCTTCAGCTCCGCCTGCACCGCCGCCGTGAAAATCTGCGGGTTCGACGTCACCACGATCGGGTCCTTGCCCGCCGCCACCAGACGCCGGTTCGCCGCCTCCAGCTCGCGTCCCGCTTTCCGATACGCACGCTCCCGCGCCTCGGTCACGCCCTTCAGCGTGAGCCCCGCCTTGGCCAGCTCGGCCTCGAAGGCCGCCCGCGCCCGCTCCGCCTCCGCCCCGCGACGGCCGCGCGTGGCCTCGTCGATCCCGCGCCGCACGTCGCCGTCGGTCGAGGTGATGACATAGACCGTGGTCGGCTGCTGCTCGAGCGCCGCATGCACCGCGCGCGACCACACCGGCGGGAAAAACAGCGGATCCACGCCCGCCTCCGGCGGAAGCTCGCGCCGCGCCCAGGGCGTGCGCCGCGTCGCCGAGCCCGGCCCGTAGTCGCCCGGCTTCGCGTTCACCGGCGTCATCCACGCGAAAAAGTCCTTCTTGTGCTCGCTCGTCGCCGGCACCAACGCGGGCTGAAACAGGTTGAGCTCCACCCCGTCCTCCTCGGCCCCGCCCGCGCGGTAGAGGATCACGTTGAAACGACAGTTGGGCGGCAGCCTGCCCACCAGTTGCATGATCTGGTCGCGGATGATCGCGAAGGCCCGGAAACCACCCTTCGCCGGCGCCATGATGCCCTTGCCCGTGTCCACCACGAAGACGATCTGGCTCGGGTTGGGCGTCGTCGCCCCGAGGAAACTGAGCGACATGAACCTGCGTCCGCCGAGCCCCAGGCCCGAGCCCAGCGAGGTCGCCAAACCCGTCCCGCCGCCGATGCCCAGGCCCGCCCCGCCCGCGCCGAAACCGCCGAATCCCCCGCCGCCCACGCTCGGCAGGTCGGGCAGCTCGGGCAACGCGAGCGCGCCCGGCGCCGTGGAGAAAATCCGTTGCGCGGAGATCGGCGCCGCCGCGCCTCCGCCGGCCGCCGCGCCGCGTCGCGCCAACTGCAAGCGGTGCTCCACCGGCGGAGCCGAGGCCGCCGCCAGGGGTGCCGCCTCGAACACCCGTTTCTTCTCCGCGCTCCCGCGCTGCACCACGATCATGCCCGCCACCAACCCGAGCACGACATGCAGCGCCACCGCCACGATCAGCGGCAGACCGCGCGTCAAACGCCGCCACGGGCGCGGACGCGCGAGGGTCGATGAAGCCGTGCCGCTCAAAACGCCTCCTCCTCGCCCGCGCCGCCGAGCGTGACCTGCGTGACCCCCGCCGCCGCCAGCGCGTTGAGCACATGGATCGTGCGCTCGTAGGGCGAATCCGGGTGGCTGAAGACCGTGACGATCAGCTTGGTCTTGGCCGCGCCCGACGAGGCCTGGAGCTGGCCGAGCGTGTTGGTGAGCTGGGGCAGCTCCGCGTCCTCCGGCGTGTCGAAAACCTCGTCGTTGAGCGTCACCTCGCCGTCCTCGGCGACGCGGATGATCTGCTCGTCGAAAAACTCCGTTTCCGTCTCCGCCGCCGCCACGCCGGGCAGCCGCGTCTGCAGGATCTGCTCGATCCGGATCTGGCCCGCCAAGGCCATGAAAAAGACGAGGATCACGAAAACCACGTCGATCATCGGCGCGATCTGGAAACCGACGTCCGGGTTTTGCTGCTGAACGGGAAGGCGCATGGGGGAAGAGAAGGATGAAGGCGGAGGGCTGAAGGATGAGGGAAAGGGCTGGGGGCTGAAATTCTTGGGCGGATTTTAGCGGGCGACGGTGGCGAAGGTGATGTCGTCGATGCCGGCCTTGGCGGCCGCCTCGACCACCGCCTGCACATGACGCGCGGGCGTGGCCCCGTCGGCGCGGACGAGCACGCGCGCGGCGGGATCGGCCCGCTTGCGCGCCGCCAGCGTCGCGATGGTGTCGGCCGGCTCGACCACCCGCTCCTCGAAGGTCGTCACCGCGCGACGCTCGTCCGCGCTCCAGGCGATGTTGAAAACCAGCTCGCCCTCCGAGTCGTCCTTCTTGTTCGCCTCGGGCGCCCGCGGCACCTCGATCGACGGATCGTAACGCGCCACCGAGGACGTCGCGATGCTCATGAAAAAGATGAGCAACACCAGCAACACGTCGATCATCGGCGCGATTTGAAACTCCGGTTCGCCCTCCGCCCCGCCTCCGCCTCCGGCCATGGTGTCGTCCTCCTTTGTAGTTGATTTTTCGATACCCGTCGCGCGTCCCTCAGGCCGCCGCGGTCGCTCCGGCCGTCCCGAGGACCTCGGGCGCGCCCCTTTCCACCCAGTCCGGCAAGGCCGCGATGCGCTCGCCGCCCTCGAACACCACGCCGTCCAGATGCGCGTAGGGGAAGCCCCGGAAAAAGTCGTTCAGCAGGAGCGAGAGCTCGTGGATGCGGTGCGCGACGCGGTTGCGCAGCAGGTAGTAGAAAACGAAGGCCGGTATCGCCACCGCCAGACCCGACGCGGTGGCGTGCAACACATGGCCGATGGCGCCGGAGAGCTTGGACGGATCGGCCGCGCCCGCCTGGCCCATCGCCGCGAAGGCCTGGATCATGCCCACGACGGTGCCGGTGAGGCCGACCATGGGCGCGATGACGCCGATGACCGAGAGGTAGGCGATGCGCGCCTGGAAACGCGCGTTCGCCCCGACCACCGCCGCCGCCAACGCGTCCTCCGCCGCCGCCTTGCCGCTCGTGGCGTGCTTGAGGCCCTCGTGCAGCGCGGCCGGGAAGGCCCCGCGCGTCGCCGCGGCCCAGGCGTAGGCGCCGCGATAGTCGCCGGCGCGGAAAAAGTTCGCCGCCATCGCCACCTGTGTCGCCGGCAGGAAGCGTTTCACGGTCGTGCTCTGGTAGAGCTCGATCACCAGATAGACGATCAGCGCCGAGCAGAACCAGAGCGGCAGGATAAAGGGCGAGGAGAGCTCCTCCAGCAGGCTGGTGGTTTTAGCGGCGCCGGTTTGCGCGAGGAGCGTGGCCGGCGCGGTGACAAGGGCCAGGGCGAGGGCGATCATCTGGCGGCGAAGGCGGCGGGATCGGGAGGCGAGCATGGTCGGTTGGGTTGTAGTGGAAAATTGGTTACGGCATGCGACGCTCGCGAGCGCGGAGGCCGGGCCGGATCGCGACGTCGGACGGTCGCGTGGTCCGGGGAGCGCACGCGTCTCGCGTGCCGCGCCGGGCGCCTCGCCCGGCGCTTCCGGACTGTTCGGCGAGACGCCGAACAGCACACCCGGGACGGGTGCGCTCCCCGGACCGTATCGGCAGCCAGCGAACGATGCTCGGGTGTCTCGCGCTCATCGTTTCAGAGCCCGAACTCGCGTTTGGCGGCGGCGGCCTCGGGGCTGCCCGGGTGGCGGTCGATCAGCTCCAGCGCGGCGCGCTCGGCCCGGTCGGCGTCGCCGTAGGCGCGGTAGGAACGCGCGGCGCCCAGCAGCGCGGCGGGCATGAGCTCCTCGAAGCCGCCGAAAAACGCCGGCACCCGCAAAAACGCCTCCAGCGCCTCCTCGTGCGCCTTGCGCGCGGTCGCGAGCTCGCCGCGCAGCAACCACACCCGCGCCTCCACCGCCGGCGACGCGTCCTTCATGACCTCCTCCAGCATCAGGCGGGCGAGCTCGTGCTGGCCGGCCCGCAGGTCGAGCTGCGCGAAGGCGAGCTTGGCGAGGCCGACGAGCTCGCGCCCCGCGTCGGCGACCACGATCTCGCGCGCGGCCCGCGTGGTGGCCTCGGCGTCGTCACCGAGGAGCAGGGCCTGCAAACGCAGCCGCGCGGCGCGTGGCCAGGGCGAGCCCTCGGCGGCGCGAAAGGGCCAATACTCGCGGCACACCGGTTCGACCAGGCGCAGCACCGCCTCCGCCTCGCCGGCCGCGAGCAGGGGCTCGGCATGGTCGAGCGCGGGCGGTTCATCGACGTCGATCCGGCGCACGTCCGCGAAGGGATAACCGCGCTCGTAGCTCGCCCCGTCGGGAAGGACGACCGTCTCCACCAAACCAGCCGGTCCGACCCGCACCTGGCCGGCGCGCAGCGTGGCGCCGTTTTTCAGCACATAGGTCTGCGCCATCCCGCCCGATGCTCCCGCCGCGCAGAGCGCCAGCGCCAAAACGCGGAGCATGGACCGGCGGAGGCCCGGCGGGGGAGGAGGTGTGATTCGCGACGTGGACATCGTTCGGCAGGTCCGGAGTTCAGGAGTTGAGTCGCCGCAGGCGCTCCCGCGCCTCCTCCGCCTCGGGGCGGGCGCGCAGCGGGGCGAAGCTCAGCATGCGGTTGAGCGTGTCGATGGCCTCCTGCGTTTTCCCGAGCGCGACGAAGGTGTCGGCCGAACGCAGGTAGGAGCGCGCGACCCAGAGCGGGTAACGTTTGTAGGAGAGATAGACGCGCTGGTAGTGCGCCTGCGCCTTGGCGAGGTCGTCGCGGCCGGCGCGGCGGGCGGAGATTTCCCCGAGCTGGAAAAGCGCCTCGGCGGTGGCCTCGCCGCGCCAGGCGCGGTTGGCCGCGACCTGTTCGAAAAGCTCCCGCGCGCCGTCGGCATCGCCCAGGGCGAGCCGGGCGCGGGCGCGGCCGAGCGTCGCCTCCTTCAGCTTGAAGCGCGCGCCGGCCTGCTCGATGGCGGCGTCGAAATGGGTGAGCGCGACCCCGGGCCGGCCTTCGGCGAGCGCGATCTCACCGAGGCCGACGTGGCCGAAGTCGGCGAATTCCGAACGCTCGTGGGTGGCGACGAGCCGCTCGAAGAATTCGCGGGCCAGCTCCGGCTGCCCGCGCGCGAGCAAGGCGTCGCCGACCTTGCCGAGGATGCCCGGCGGCAGCTCCTCCGGCGCGAAACCGGTGGCGACTTCAAAAAGCAGCCCGGCGGCGCGGTCGTTTTCGCCGCGAGCGGCGGCGATTTCGGCATGGGTGAAAAGCAGACGGGCCCGCGCGGCCGGTCGCTCCGCGGTGGCGCTGTCGAGGAGGAGGGCGGATGCGCGGGCGAAAAGCTCGTCCAGCGTGGGCGGCGCCGGCCGAGCGGTGGCGTCGGTGGTGTTGGCGTCGGCATCGGCGGGGCGGGGCTTGGCCGAGCCGCGCGGGGGACGGGCGAGCATGGTGGCAAACTCCACCAGAAGGCGCTCCACGTCGCCGCGCGCCGGGTCGTGGAGGTGGCGGCGGGTGATGCCGGCGACGGCCTCGAGCGCCTCGTCGATGCGGCCCTCGCGGGCGCGGAGCCGGCCGATCCAGTAGGCGGCGTGGAGCACGAAGGGGTGGTCGGGGCGCTCGGCGGCGAAGCGTTCCCACATGGCGACGGCGGCGTCGAACTCGCGGCGCGATTGGTGGAGGCCGGTGAGCTCGTCGAGCACGTAGCCGAGCTGTTCGTCGGGCAGGCCGAGCGCGAGCGCCTCGTGGTAGGCGGCGATGGCGCCGTCGGTGTCGCCGGCCCCGGCGAGGGCGTCGCCGCGGAGCGACAGGACCTCGCCGCGCAGAGGATGCGCGAGCTCGTGGTCGCGGAGCCAGGCGGCGCATTGTCCGGCGCAGCCGGTGTAGTCTTGGCGCGAATACGCGATGGCGGCGAGGCGGTGGCGCGCGTCGGGCACGAAGCGCCCGGCGGGGTGTTTTTTCAGGTGCGCGCGCAGCGCTTTCTCGGCGTCGGCGAGGCGTCCCTCGACGAGGTCGGCCATGGCGAGCAGGTAAAGCGTCTCCTCCATGAAGCGACCCTCGGGATAGTCTTCGCGGTAGCGTTCGGCGGCGTCGCGCGCCTCGGCGTAACGGCCGAGACCGAAGAGGGCGTTGGCGCGCAGGAGGACAAAAACCTCGGTGTAGGCGTTGGCCGGGAAGCGGCTTTCGGCGAGCTCGATGAAGGAGAGCTGGGTGGCGAGATCGGCGTGGCGAGCGGCGATCTCGGCCGCGAGGTAGAGCGCGCGCGGGGCGTGTTCGGAATCGGGATGGGCGGCGAGGAAGCGGTCCACGGTGTCGCGCACCTTGGCGAAGCGTCCGGCCTCGGCGTAGGCCTGCACGAGGGCGACCCAGGCGTTTTGGTTTTCCGGAAAATCGGGGGCGCGGGCGAGCAGGTCCTCGAGCAGAAGCGCGGCTTCCCAGGCGCCGCCGCGCTGCTGGAAGGCATGGGCGAAGCGCAGGCGGAGGGTGGCGTCGAAGTCCTGCATTTTTTCCAGCTCCGCGAGGGAGGCGCGGGCCTGGGCGAGACGGGTTTCGAACCGGCGGGCGGCGTCGGCCTCGAGCGCTCCGGGGCGGGCGATGCCTTGGTGGCGGGCGAGCGCGCGTTCGAGGGCGGTGTTGCGGCGCGCCTGCTCGGAGAGGAGGGCGTCCCGGGTGGAGATCTGGCGAAGGACGGTGATGGCGCCGGCGGGGTCGTCGGCGCGGACGAGGGCGTCGCCGAGGCGCAGGGAGAGCAGGTTGAGCCCGGCGAGGTTGTCCACGAGGGCGAGCTGGCCGCGGAGGAGGGCGAGGCCGCGGCGGGCCTCGGAGAGCTGGTCGGCGCGCAGGTGCAGGTCGATGAGCGAGAGGGCGGCGTCGGCCCAGTCGCGGTCGCGCGGCGCGGACGTGAGCAGGCGCTGGTAGGCGGCGATGGCCTCGGGCAGGAGGCCGGCTTCGCGCGCGGCGATGGCGCCGTAGAGGAGGGCTTTGTCGCGATGGGCGGGCGAGGTCTCGGCGGCGCGGAAAACAGGAAGCGCGGCGGCGTAGTCCTTCTGGAGGGCGAGGGAAAGTCCGCGGATCAGGCGGGCCTCGCCGATGGAAGCGGCGGGGGCGGTGAGGAGCTTTTCCACCTGCTCGGAGAGCTCGGCGGCGCGTGGGTATTGGCCGGCCTGAAAATGGGTGTGGGCGGCGGTGAGGAGCAGCCGCTCGAGGTTCAGCCCGGCGGGCAGTTTTTCCCCGGCGCGGGCACGGACGAGGAGTTCGTCGAGCACGGTGGCGGCGGCGGAAAAATCTTTGCTGTCGAGCAGCATGCCCACCTCGGCGACCTGGTGGCCGACGGGGATGGACGGCTCGGCCGCGCGAAGCGTCGGGACCGCGGCCGGCGACCCGGCCAAGAGCAGGCCGATCAGCGGAAAGAGGTGCGGACGGTAAACGCGGAGCGCGCGAAACATGGACAGTGTCTTGCAATGTCCATGGGTGTTTCGCGCAAGCTAATATAGGTGGTTACTCCCATATTTCCGGCGGCGAGTGCCGAAGTTCGACGTAGTTCGTCGGCGCTTGGTGCGAGTGGTGGAACAGGGCGCCGCTTGGCAAGCGGCGGTCGTCCGGGGCGGGCGAGCTGTTCCCGGCGCCCCGGCTACTCGTAGCGCGCGGCGCGTCCGAAGTAGTTGAGGGTGAGCATCTCTTTCCAGACGCGATAGCGGCCCTCGTGGCTGATGCGGCCGTGTTCCTCGTGTTCGGTGGTGGGCAGGAGAAATCCGAGGTCGGTGTTGAGCCGTTCGAGCTCCGATTGCTGGAGGTTGAGGTCGTCGAGCGGCTCGGTGGTCCAGGGCACGGGGCTGGTGCCGGCGGCGAGGGCGGTCACGCGGTCGCGGTGGCGGGCGAGCAGGGCGCGGAAGGAGCGCGTGCGGGGGCGACGCTCGACGAACCAGTTTTCGGGGTAGAAGCCGGCGAAGGGAAGGTAGTGGTTGTCGGTGGCGATGCGCCGACCGTCGGCCGTCTGCGTGGCGAGGTGCAGGCAGGCGGTGACGTTGCCCATCGGCTGCGGAATGAAGGCGATTTGGAGGCGCGTGGTGTTGTCCTCGTTCTGGTAGATCGAGATGCGCAGGAAGAGGCTCGTCGCCACCTCGGCGCGGAGCGCCTGGACCTGCTTAAAACCGGCGGAGCGGAGCTGTTCGCGCAGTTTCAGGAAACGGCCTTGCACGGGCCACTCGTCGCCGGCGCGGTTGATCGCGAAGCGGGGAAAGAGCGGCAGCGGGCTGACGCTCATCGCGTGGATGGTCAGCCAGCGGTAGATGCAATCGAGGAGGAACCAGGCGAGGAGGAAGACGACCAGGAGCACGGCAAAGGGGCGTTCGCTCCAGCCGAAGTGGACAAACATCTGGGCGAGGCCGCCGGCCATCACGCCCCAGCGCAGCCAACGGTTGATGATCGCGAGCACGGGGGACGCGTAGTGCTGGTTCAGCTTCACGAGCAGAAGCGAAAGCAGCATCACGGGGACAAGAATGTAAATCGGCGGCATGCGCGCGGACAAAAGGGTCTGAAAAGGGAGACGGCGGCGGAGACGGAGGACCGAAAACGGAAACGATGAGACCGGGCAAACCGAAGTAGCCGGGGGGCTGGCGGCGGGGAGAACCCAAAAAGGGAACCGGGGGGCAAGTGTGCTGCGATTATCGGAGCGGGCAAGGCCGGCGCGCCCGATGGACGGCCTGATGGAAGGGTTGCGCGGTGGCCACTCGGGGAGAATGGCGCCGGCGGGCGGGACCGCTCGCCGCAACTGGAGCGAGCGGGGCGCCCTAGTTTGGGCGCCTCGCGGCTCGGCGACGGTGGCGCCGAGGTCGTGGTGTTTGGGGCGCTGAGCGCTAGCTCAGGTCAACGCGTTGGGGACAACGCGTTCCACCGCGGGGACGTCCGGCGTCAGCTGATGCGCACGGGCATCACGACGCAGATGAAGTTGGCGTCGGTCTTGAGCACGCCGGGGCTGACCTCGTCCTTGAGCTCGAAGTAGATTTCGTCCTTCGCGAGGGCGCGGAGCGGATCGACGAGGAACTGAGGGTTGAAGGCGACCTGGAGGTCGGGACCGCTGTAGGCGATGGCCATGGTCTCGTGGGCCTCGCCGAAATCGGGGCTGCTGGCGCTGATCTCGAGGTGGTTGCTGCTGAGCTTGAGTTTGACCGAGTTGCTCTTGTCCGAGCAGACGAGCGCGGCGCGGTGCACGCACTCCAGGAAGAGCTCGCGCTCGAGTTTGATGCGTTGGTGGGTCTCCTTCGGGATGACCTGCTGGTAGTTGGGGTAGTTGCCCTCGACGACCTTGCTGTAGAGGTAGATCGAATCCACGAGGCCGCTGTCGGGGTTGTCGGCGTTGATCTGGAAGGCGGCGCGGCGGTCGTTGAACGAGACTTTGAGTTTTTCGCCCTTGTCCAGCATGCGCTGGAGTTCGCCCACGGTTTTGGCGGGGAGGATGATCGAGCCGGCTTTTTCGGCGGGGACCTCGAGCTCCTTGCTGACGAGAGCGAGGCGGCGGCCGTCGGTGGCGACGAGGGCGAGTTTGGCGTCGCGGAAGTTGAAATAGACGCCGTTGAGGATGTAACGGGTTTCGTCGGTGGACTGGGCGTAGGCGACGCTCTTGAGCATGCCGACGAGCTCGGCCTGCTCGAGGGTGAAGGTCTTGTCGTCGCCGAAGTCGGGCAGCGGTGGGAACTCGTCCTTGCCGATGCCCATGATGCGGAACACGGAGCCGCCGGAGGAGAGTTTGACCTGGTGGTTGGGCGCGGCGTCGAAGGAGACGTCGATCTGGGGCAGCTCGCGCACGATGCCGGCGAGGCGTTTGACGGGCAGGGTGACGGCGCCGGTCTCCTTGACCTCGGCCTTGATCTTGGCGCGGATGCCGAGGTCGAGGTTGGTGGTGGTGAGGGTGATACCGTCTTTTTCCGCCTCGATGAGCACGTTGCTGAGGATGGGCATCGTGGCCTTGGAGCCGACGACGTTGAGCACCTGGGCGAGTCCGTTGCTGAAGTGATCGCGGTTGATCTTGAATTTCATGGGTGGTGCGGAAGCGGGGACGGGTATGCGGGGGCGTGCCGGGAAAGTGGGCCGTGTGGCAAAGGGAGCGAAAGAAACGGGCGAGCGGTCCGGAGGGAAGCAAATCCTGTCGCCGGCAGGCGCGCTCGGGCCCCGGACAAAAACGCCGGCCGCTGCGCGGCCGGCGCGCGGCTCAAGGGGGGAGCGGGAACCCCGGGAACGCGCGGGGTCGGCTGGCGGACGAGTTTTTCCCAAGTCTGCTGATAACCCCTTCTCCAAATATACAAGTTCGTCTTCGTCTTAAGGCCTGTGAACAACCGCAACAACCGGGGGTTTACCCTCGAAGGAAGGGGCTCGGAAGAGCTGCGAACAAGGTTCCGGCCGCATACGAGAAGCGCCGACTTGTTCGCAGGGCCGAAGTTGTTCGCACTTGTTCACAGAGTTTTTCGCAGGGTGATTAACAAGGGGTGGAGACGGGGTATCGGGCCACGCGGTGCCGTGAACGGGGCGTGAGCGGGCCCGGGGCGGGGGCGTGGCCGCGCCGCGCGGGATCGGAATCTACGTGTTTATCCTTACGGGGAGAGCGCCTCGGGTGGAGAGGGGCGAAGGCGTAAACCGGAGACCAATTCCATTTTGAGTTGGGATTTTCCGGACCGGTAGGGCGCGACCGCCGGGCGCGCCGAGAGCGTGACGAAACGCGCAGGCGGGCGCGGCGGGCGCGGCGGGCCCGGCGGTCCCGCCCGGGAGCGAAAGCCCCGGAGAGAGATCGCGCAAGGTGCTGAATCAGGTGCCGTGCCGGGGCCTACAGGGGCGGCGTCGAGTCGTTGGTGGACGACTCCGGCGCCGGCTTGCGGCGCAGGTGGCGCCCGAGCCCGTAGAAGATGTAGCCGAGCGAGCAGACGAGCATGCCGTATTCCTTGTAAACGACGATGGCCGCCGCGGCCACGATGTAGAGGATGAGCGTGGTCAGCTTGGTCTTGGTCTGAAAATCGATCTGCTTGCCGCTGGGGTAGCGCACCCGGCTGACCATCAAAAAGGCGATGAGCAGCATGAGGACGGGCAGGGCGAGGGCCCATTGCTGAAGCTCGCGTTCGTGTTTCGCGAGGTTGAGCAGGAAGAGCACCAGGGCGGCCACGGTGCCGGCCGCGGCGGGCACGGGCAGGCCCACGAAATCCTTGTTCGAGCGCGGGCCCGGTTTTTGCAGGAGCGGGTGGGTGATGACGTTAAACCGCGCCAGCCGGATCGCCGCGCAGAGCAGGTAGATGAAGCCCAGCAGCCAGCCGATCTCTCGGAAGTGCGGGTAACCCTGCGAGGGCGAGAGGATGAGGAAAAACACCATCAGGGCCGGGGCGAGGCCGAAGGACACCACGTCGGCGAGCGAGTCGAACTCGGCGCCGAAAAACGACTCCCGTCCGCCCATGCGCGCGAGACGTCCGTCGAGCGCGTCGAAGGCCATCGCGCCGAAGATCAGCCACACCGCCTTGGTGTAGAGCGCGCTGGCCTCGGCCGTGATGATGGCCGAGCCGCGCATGGCGTAGTTGGCCTGGATGCACATGATGACGGCGACGAACCCGCAGAACAGGTTCCCGGCCGTCATGAGGTTGGGCAAAAAGTAGATGCGGCTGGCCTCGGCGGGATCGAGCGGTGGTTCGTAATCCTCGTCGATCAAGGGCGGGCGGTTCGGTGAGGCCATCGGTGAAAGGGAGTGGAGAGGGCGGGCGGACGAGGTGGCGAACGGCGGACGAGGGCGAACGATGGGGGGCGCGGGGATGGGGGCGGGGGGCGCGGCCGGCTACTTGGTCAACGACTCGAGGTATTTCCAAAACTTGGAGTCCTGCTCAACCAACTGGTTTTCCGTCACGGGCAAGCGGTTACGGAGCAGAAAATCCTCCAAAGAGTGATGGTGGAGAATGTAGAGCACGTGCAGCACGCCTTCGGTGTGGTTCTCGAAATAGTAGCGCAGCTCGCCCGCGCGCAGGCGGTAGAGCGTCTTGCCGGCGCGCACGAAACGACCGAGCGGCTCGCGCGGGTGGCTGAGCTCATCCGGGCGCAGATTGCCCACCGGTTCGACCGCGGACAGCTGCGCCAGCGGATCGAGTTTTTTCAGCTCTCCGAGCGCCTGGGCGGAAAACGTGACCTGGAACATGGCGCGCACCCAAACGGCCGCCGCGGGCCAAGGCAAGCGCCCGCCCCGGGGTTCGCGGCCCCGGGGTTTGGGGATCGCCCACACGGAAGAGCGGTGGGACGGACCGCGGGGCGAACAGGACGGGACGGGACGGAAGCAGGATGCTCCCGCTACTTTGGGTGGCGGGTGCTTCCGGCTCCCGTCCGCCGAGCTTTGGGCGTTGCCCCAGCTCCGAAGCGGGCAACACCTTCGCCTCCGCCGCCCATCCCGCTCCATGCCGCTTCTCCGGTTCGTCCTTTCGCTCGTGTGCCTGCTCGTCGCGTGGACGACGGGCGTCGCTCGCGCCGACGGCCAGGCCGCTCAGGCTGTCGCCCCCGACCTCGCCGGGCCCTCTCCTACCCCCGCGTCGCCGCCCGAGCCGACGGCGCCGCCGCTCACCCTCGAGATTCCCGTTCTGGTGGCCGGCTACGGCGCGGAGTTTTTCGAGGAGACGGCGCGCGAGTTCGAAAAATTCCGGCCCGGCGTGACGGTGCGTCTCTACGGCGACCCGCGCATCAACGATCAGGTGCGCACGCGCGTGATGGCCGGCGAATGGCCCGACGCCACCGACGCCGTCCTGCTTTACCCGCGCCTCATCGCGGCCGACCGCATCCTGAACCTCGCGCCCCACCTCGACGGGCCCAACTGGGAAAACGACGCCCGCTGGCGCGACACCTTCCGCCCGGGCGTGCTCGCCCGCTGGAGCGAGGCGGCGGATCCGAAGAACGCCGGCGCGACGCCGGCGGTTTACGGGCTGCCCTTCGCGCACGCGGTCTGGACGATCTTTTACGACAAGGCGCTTTTCCGTCTGCACGGCTGGGAGGTGCCCCGCACCTGGGACGAGTTTTTCGCGCTCTGCGAGACCATGGAGGCGGCGGGCGTGGCGCCCCTCTCCCTGCCCGGCGTGACCATGCGCTACGGCGACGCGATCCTGCGGGCCGCCCACTACAACCTCGTCGGCCCCGAGGGCTACGCGGCCTACCTCGCGCTCGCGCCCGGCACGCGCGACGATCCCCGGTTCGTGCGCGCCGCCGAGGTGCTGCGACGCGTCGCCACGCGACACCTCCTGCGCGGCTGGGAGGGCATGACGCACACGGCGGCGCAGCTCGCCTTCATCGAGGGGCGCTGCGCCATGACCCTCTCCGCCTCCTGGTTCGCCAACGAGATGCGCGGACGCCTGCCGGAGGATTTCGAGCTCGGGGCGATGAACCTGCCCGTCTTCGCCGACGGTATCACCGATCCGGATACGGTGCAGGCGCAGAGCGGCTACTATTTTCTGTTTCGCACCGGCGACGAGCGGCGCGAGCGGGCGACGGTGGATTTTTTCCGTTTCCTGACCTCGCGCGAACGGGCGCGCCGCTTCGCCGTGCTGGCCGACGCGCCGGTGGCGCTGACCGCCGCCGGCCCGGCAGACTACTCGCCGCGCATGGCCGACACCGCCGCGCTGCTGGCGCGCAGTCCCGCCGCCTTCGACGCCGCGCCCGCCCGCGCCTCGGCGGCGCAGGCCACGCTGGCGCAGGCGCTGACCGATCTGCGTTACCAGCTCATGACCGGGCGCGTGTCGGCGGAGGAGTTTGGACAACGACTCGAGGCGGCGGCGGCGGTGGAGCGCGCGCGGGCGGCGCGGCCCGACCACGTCGAGACCCGTCACCGCGGCAAGGCGCTCGCGCTCGCCACGCTCCTGCTCGCCGCCGTCGTGTGGCTGGGCTGGCGCGGGCGGCCGCGGCGCGGTGGCGCGGGCGTCGCTTCCGGAGGCCGGGCGGGCGAGGCGGGCGGCGAGGGCGAGGAGGCTCCCCTCCCCTCCCCCACCCTCGCGCCCGAACACCTTGGCCGCATGCGCGCGCGCTTCGCGGCGGGTTTCGTGGGGCCGGCGCTTCTGCTCTACGGAGCCTTCGTGCTCCTGCCGGGGCTGGTGGCCTTTGGCTGGGGGTTCACGCGCTGGGATGGGTTTGGCGAGATGAGCTGGGCGGGGCGCTTCAACTTCCGCTGGCTGCTGCTGGAGAGCGACGTGTTCTGGTCGGCCCTGAAGAACAACCTCTTCCTCATGACGGTGCCGCCGCTCGTGGTGGTGCCGGTGGCGCTGGGCATGGCTGCCTTCATCCATCGCGGCGGGCGCGGCGCGGGGCTCTTCCGGGCGGTGTTGTTGTTTCCCAATCTGCTGGGCGGCATCGCGGCCTCGCTCATCTGGCTGGCGGCCTACGAGCCCACCAGCGGCTTCGTGAACGCGGGCCTGGTGGCGCTGGGCGACGTGGCCGAGGCGCTGCACGCGCCGCGCGTAGTGGAAAACTGGTTACACGGTTTCCACGGCCACGCCTGGCTGGCGCAGGACCGCCTCTACTGGTCCCTGGTGCCGATCTACCTGTGGATGGCCTGCGGGTTCAACCTGGTGCTCTATCTGGCGGCGATGCAGGCGGTGCCGGAGGAGCTCTACGAGGCGGCGGAGCTGGACGGGGCGTCGCGCGCGCGGCAGTTTTTCACCATCACGCTGCCGCTCATCCGCGAGGTGCTGGTGATCTCGGCGGTGTTTCTCGTGATCGGCGGGCTCAACGCCTTCGAGCTGGTGTGGCTGCTGACCGCGCAGGATCCCTCGGCGGGGGTTCACACGCTGGGCACCTTCATGGTGGGCGCGCTCTTCACCGAGTTTCAGGTGGGGCGGGCGGCGGCGATCGCGGTGGTGTTGTTCCTGCTCGTGCTGGTGGCGAGCCTGGCGGTGCTGCGCGCGACGCGGAAGGAGTCGGTGGAACTATGAGCGCGACGGACGACGACGGACACATATCGCGGTCGGCCCGGGCGGGGCGGCGCCGGGCGGGTGGCGAACTCGGGGCGCGGGTGTCGCGCGGGCTGGTGGGCCTGGCGCTCGTCGGTTACCTGGCGTGGGTCGTCTTTCCGATGGTCTGGGTTGCGTATTCATCTTTCAAGGACGACACCGCCATCCTGCGCGAGCCGCTGGCGTTGCCGGACTGGTCGAAGGTGGACGGGGCGGCCTACGCGCGGGCCTGGGGCGAGGGGCGTTTGGGCGACTATTTTTTCAACTCCACCCTGGTCACGGGCGCCTCGGTCGCGCTGATCCTGCTCTTCGGCTCGACCGCCGCCTACGCCTTGTCGCGGTTTTATCATCCGCTGGGCAAGGCCGCCTACACCGCGTTTCTGGCCGGACTGATGATCCCGGCGCAGCTCGCGATGGTGCCGCTGTTCTTCGAGCTGCGGGCGCTGGGGCTGCTCGATTCGCGGTTCGGGCTGGTGCTGGTTTACACGGCGAACGGGCTGCCCTTCGCGGTGTTCATCCTGGCGGGGTTTTTCCGCGGTTTGCCGCGCACGTTGCACGAGGCGGCGGTGGTGGACGGCTGCACGGAGGCGCAGGCGTTTTGGCGGGTGATGTTGCCCCTGGCGCGACCGGGGCTGGTGACGGTGGCGATCTTTCAGTTCATCGGGATTTGGAAGGAGTATTTTTTCGCCTTCATGCTGGTGGGCGGCGGCTCGGGCGCGGCGAAGACCCTGCCGCTGGGTCTGGCGAATCTGGCGATCACGGCGCAGTATCGCAGCGACTACGGTCTGTTGTTCGCGGGCATCGGGGTGGTGACGCTGCCGATCCTCGCGATCTACCTCGTGCTCCAGCGGCATCTCGAACGCGGCATCGCGGCGGGCGCGTTGAAGGGTTAAGCGAAATCGGCGGGAAGGTCGGGGCTGTCCGTGTAGGGTTGGCCGTCCTCGGCCAATTTCGGGGAGGGCCAAGGCCTCACCTTGAGCGCGAATTCATATGAGCCGGCCGCGTCCGTCCGTCCGTCCGCCTGCACGACCGGTGCGACCGGCGCGGCCGGCGCGGCCGGTGGGCGGGCTCGGGGAAGGTTCCGGCGCGCAGGCTCGACGCATGGCGCCGGTGCCCTAGCGTGCGGGTGATCCCGCTTTCCCGACCATGCCCGTCCCCGCGCCGTCGCTCCACGCCACGCTCGATGCCTATGAACCCATGCTGCTGTCCTGGTTGCGGCAGGGCATGGACGAGCACGACATCGTCGCCGTGACCGACGAGAATGGCGTCATCCGCTACGTCAACGCGCGCTTCTGCGAGATCTCCGGCTACACCGAGGCCGAGCTGCTCGGTCAAACCCACCGTTTGCTCAAGTCGGGCCAGCATCCGGACGCGTTTTACGGCCAGATGTGGCGCACGATCCTGGAGGGCGAGATCTGGCGCGGGGCCATCTGCAACCGGGCCAAGGACGGCAGGTTTTACTGGGTGCAGACGACGATCCTGCCGCTTTTGGGCCTGGGCGGGCGGACCTTGGGGTATCTGGCCGTAAGGACGGATGTTACGCGTCACATTCAGGCGGAGCGGGAGTTGCAGCTGCGGACGCGGGAGTTGCAGTTGCTCTTCGACCATTCGCCGATCGGCCTGAGCTGGCGCGAATTTAACGCCGACGGGAAACCGGGCACCAACCACGTCAATCGGCGGTTTTGCGAGCTCATCGGCCTGAGCCGTGAGGAAGCGAGCGATCTGGCCAACGTCCAGCGCGTGACGCACCCCGACGACTGGCGACGTCAGGCCGAGCTGAACGCCGAGCTCTACGCCGGCAAGCGCGACTCCTTCACCATCGAGAAACGCTACGTGCGGCGGAGCGGACAGACGGTGTGGGCCATCCTCACCGTGGTGGTGGTGCGCGAGACCGACGGGCGGGTGACGCACCATTTCGCGATGTTGGAGGACATCACGGCGCGTCATCTGGCCGAGGAGGAGCTGCGGCGCACCGAGTCGCGGTGGCGCACCTACATCCAGACGGCCAGCGAGATCCTGTATGCGCTGACGCCGGAGGGGCGCTTCAAGTTCGTCTCGCAGGCGTGGACGACCAAGCTCGGGTATCCGGTCGAGGAGGTGATCAGCCGGCCGTTTCGCGAGTATCTGCACCCCGAGGACGCGCCCCTTTGGGACGAGTTTTTCCAGCGCACCTTGGCCACCGGCGGCGACGGCGAGGGCATCGAATACCGCGTCCGCCACCATGACGGACGCTGGGTCTGGCACGCCTCCACCGGCTCGGCCTACAGCGACCGCGACAAACGGCGAGCGTTTTTCGGCGTGGGCCGGGACATCTCGATCCGGCGGCAGGCGCAGCAGGAACTGCGGACGGCGCTGAGTCGCCTGGAGGAGATGGCGCGGATCATCGACCGTTCGCCCTCGGTGGTGGTCCTGTGGCGCGCGGAGCGCGGCGCGTGGCCGGTGGAGTTTGTCAGCGCGAGCATCCGGCAATTCGGCTACGAGCCGGACGAGCTGACGGGCGGGCGTCTGAGTTTTCGGGACATCACCCACCCCGAAGACCGCGAGCGCGTGGGGGCCGAGCTCGAGGCCCACGCCGGCGCCGGCCACCTCGAATACAATCAGGAGTATCGCATCCAGTGCGCGGACGGCTCGGTGCGGTGGGTGGACGATCACACGATCGTGCGGCTCGACGAGGCCGGCCAGGTGACGCACCACGAGGGCCTCATCACCGACATCACCGAGCGCAAGGCGGCCGAGGCGCGCGCCCGCGAGGTGCAGGAGCGGGAACTCGCCCTGGCCCGTGACGTGCAGCAGCACCTTCTGCCCAGCCGTTTTCCGGCCTTGGCGGGTGTGGACGTGGAGGTGCTCTCGCAGCCCTCGCTCCAGCTCGGCGGCGACTACTACGACGTGCTGGCGGTGGACGAGCACCACCACGGCTTCGTCATCGCCGACGTGTCGGGCAAGGGCGCGCCGGCGGCCCTGATGATGGCGGCCTGCCGCGCGAGCATCCGTCTGTGCGCGCCCGGCGAGCTCTCGCCGGCGGCGGTGCTGCGCCGGGTGAACCGCGCGCTCCAGCCGGACATGCCGCCGGGCATGTATATCACCCTCTTTTACGGGATCCTGAACGTGGACACGAAGGCGCTGCGCTTCTGCCGCGCCGGGCACGAGGCGGGTCTTCTGCTGCGCGCGGCGGGCGGCCCCCCCATCCTGCTTGGCGACGGCGGCATGGCCCTCGGCATGGCGCCGGACGAGCTCTTCGACGCCACGCTCGACGAGGGGCGCATGGTGCTGGGTTCGGGCGACCTGCTCGCGCTCTACACCGACGGGGTGAACGAGGCCTGCAACGCGTCCGGCGAGGAGTTTGGCCGCGACCGTCTGGCCGACGCGCTGCGGCGTCACCAGAAGGAGCCGCTCGCCGAGATCCTACGTCGCTTCGACCGCTACCTGCGGCAGTTCTGCACCCTCGCCCCGCGCCACGACGACCGGGCCCTGCTGGTGGTGCGAGCGCGCTGATTGCGGCGCGGTCCGGCCTGTGCTAGGCCTGACGGAATGTCCGGAGAAAAGGAAAACACGTCGGTCCTCTACGAGTCGCATTGCCACACGCCGCTGTGCAAACACGCGGTCGGCCAGCCGGAGGAGTATTGCCACCACGCGCTGCGGCGCGGGCTGCGCGGCATCATCTTCACCTGCCATGCTCCCCTGCCCCACGGCTGGTCGGCGGATGTGCGCATGGCCGACTCGGAGTTCCCCGACTACGTGGCCATGGTGGAGCGGGCGCGGCGGGCCTTTGAGGGTCAACTCGACGTGCGCCTGGGCCTGGAAAGCGATTTCGCTCCCGGTCTGGAGCCCTGGCTGGAGGCCCTCCACAAGCGGGCGCCCCTGCACCATGTGCTGGGCAGCGTTCACTACCAGATGGCGTTTTACCGGGAGCGCTACTTCCGGGGCGACGTGCGGGCCTATCAGGAGACCTATTACGAACACCTCGCGCTGGCGGCCGAGAGCGGGCTTTTCGACACGCTGAGCCACCCCGACCTCATCAAAAACGAGGCGCCGACGCAGTGGTATTTCCCCCGCATCCGCCCCCACGTCGCGCGGGCGCTCGACCGCATCGCGGCGACCGGGGTGGCGATGGAGCTAAACACCAGCGGCATGCTCAAGGCCATGGCCGAGATGAATCCCGGACCGGAGCAACTGGCGATGATGGCGGAGCGCGGCATCCCGGTCGTGCTGGGGGCGGACGCGCACCGTCCCGAGCGGGTGGCGGACGGTTACGAGAAGGCGCTGGGTTTGCTGCGCGAGGCGGGGTATCGGGAGGTGAACGTGTTTCTGGACCGCCGGCGGCGGGCGATCCCGCTGGAGCGGGCGCTGGCCAGCCTGCGGTAGCGGACCCGGTCGCCGGTTGGGCGGCGCGTGCGCGAGGCCTCGACGGGCGCGGCGGGCGGGGCTTTGTTTGCCGGCGTGACTCCGACCCATCGTCCTCCTGTTTCCACCACCCTCGCGATGCCGGGTGTGCCGCCCGCGCTTGCCTCCTCCGGGGGCGCGAGCGAGACCATCGCCGCGCTGGCCACGCCAGCGGGGACCTCGGCGTTGGCGTTGATCCGGGTCAGCGGGCCGCTCTGTCGGGAGCTGGCGGCCGGGATTTTTGGCCGCCCCTCCCCCACCCTGCCCCATCGCCGCCACAGCCACGGAACCTACCGCGGCCGGGATGGTCGCGTGCTGGACGATCTGGTGTGGACCTTCGCGCCCGGACCCGGCACCGCCACCGGCGAGGACGTGCTGGAGCTCAGTTGCCACGGGAATCCGCTGATCGCGCAACTGATACTCGACGATCTGTTCTCGCGTGGATGCCGGGCGGCGGAGCCGGGCGAGTTCACCCGAAGGGCCTTTCTGAACGGGAAGCTGGAGCTCACCCAGGCGGAGGCGGTGATGGACTTGATCCACGCCCGAAGCGAACGGGCGCTCGCCGCCGCCCAGCGTCAGTTGCAGGGCGAGTTGGGGCGACACCTGGAGGGCTTGATCGCGCAGGTGCTGGAGATTCTGGCCCGCATCGAGGTGTATATCGACTTCCCCGACGAGGACCTGCCGCCGGAGAATCGGCGCGAGGTGAGGTTGGCGTTGGAGAATGTTCTACGTGGAACAAATCGCCTGCTGGCGACCCACCGTTACGGCGACCTGTTGAGGGATGGTCTGAAAACCGTGCTGCTGGGTGCGCCCAACGCCGGCAAGAGCAGTTTGCTCAACGCGTTGGTGGGCCGGGAGCGCGCCCTGGTGAGCGCCCAGCCGGGCACGACGCGGGACTTCATCGAGGAGCGGCTTCAGGTGGGTCCGCATCTGTTGCGGCTGATCGACACGGCGGGCCTGAATCCGGAGCCCGGCGAAATCGAGCGTCTGGGAATCGCCAAGACGGTGGAGCGGCTGGCCGAGGCGGACTTGATTCTGTGGGTGGTGGACGCGGCCGCGCCCTCCCCCACCCCGCCCCTGCCGGCCGAGCTCCGGGGGCGGCTTCAGGTGGACAAGACCCTGCTGGTCCTGAACAAAAGTGATCTTCTGCCGGCCGGCGCGACCGGCGTGGGGGCGGCGGAGGTGTTTGGCGAGGGGGGCGTGGCGTCGGACTTGCCGCGTTTGGCGGTGTCGGCCCTGCGTGGCGAGGGTGTGGAGGAGTTGCGGACGGCGATCATCGCCCTGGCCGATGGCCTGCGGCCGAGTCTTTTTGTCGAGGAGCAGATCGCGGTGAATGCGCGCCACGCCGACGCCCTGCGGCGGGCCGAGCTGGCGATTCGGGCGGCGCTGGATGGGCTTGTGGCGGAGCCGGCCGCGCTGATCGAGCTGGTTTCGGGGGATTTGCGGGCAGGTCTGGATGCCCTGGGGGAAATCGCAGGCCGGGTGGACAACGAGCGCATGCTCGACGCGCTTTTCGCCAATTTCTGCATCGGTAAGTGAGGTTGTGGCGGTGAGGGATTGGCCACAAAGAACGCAGAGAGCGCAGAGAATGGCGGGTGTGGCATTCGCCGCTCTTTGAGTTCTCTGTGTTCTTTGTGGCTATTCGTTTTTGGGGAGGCATTCCCGCCTCGGTCGCCGGCGAATCTAGGTTTTGCGCTTTTGTGGTCTTTTGTGCCGATTGGGCGGCTGCTTATCGTTCTCCATGTCTGTTTTTCCCGAAGCTCCTTTTGATGTGATCGTCTGCGGTGCCGGCCACGCCGGTTGCGAGGCCGCGCTGGCGGCGGCGCGCACCGGCGCCCGCACCCTGATGTTGACCGGGAATCTCGACACCATAGCCCAGATGAGCTGCAACCCGGCCATCGGTGGGCAGGCCAAGGGACAGATCGTGCGCGAGATCGACGCTTTGGGTGGGGAGATGGCGATCAACACCGACCTCACCGCGATCCAGTTTCGCTTGCTCAACGAGTCCAAGGGGCCGGCGGTCAGGTCGCCCCGGGCGCAGTGCGACAAGAAGGCCTACCAGTTTCGCCTCAAGCACACCCTGGAGCTTCAGCCCAATCTGCGGGTGTTTCAGGCGACCGTGACGGGACTCGTTTTCGCCGACGGGCCGGACGGCGTGCGGCGGGTGGTGGGCGTGCGGACGAATCTCGACCTGGAGTTTCGCGGGCGGACTGTCGTTGTGACCACCGGCACCTTCCTGCGGGGCCTGATGCATATCGGGCAAAACAAGAACGAGGGCGGCCGGCTGGGGGACTTCAGCGCCAAGACGCTGTCGGCGAGTTTCTTGGAGGCTGGTATCGAGCTTCAGCGTCTGAAAACCGGCACGCCTCCGCGGCTTTTGGGGCGCTCCATCGATTTCGCGAAGATGGAGCCGCAATACGGCGACGCGCGTCCGACCCGCTTCGCGTTCCACGATACGCGCGACCCCGAGCCTTTGTTCCACGTGGAACATCGGGGCGAATTCGCGGGCGGCGCCTTGCGCGAGGAGCGACTGGGCTGGGCGCCGGGCGAGGCGCAGGTGCCGTGCTGGATGACCTACACCACCGAGCGCACGGCGCAGTTGGTGCGGGACAATCTGCACCTGTCGGCGATGTATTCGGGCGAGATCGAGGGGGTGGGGCCGCGTTATTGTCCGTCGATCGAGGACAAGTTTGTGCGTTTCGCCGACAAGCCGCGCCATCTGCTGTTTCTGGAGCCGGAGGGGCGGGCGACCAACGAGTATTACATCAACGGCCTGTCCACCTCGCTGCCGTTTGCCGTGCAGGTGGAGATGGTGCGCAGCGTGCCGGGCTTGGAGCGGGCGGAGCTCATCCGGCCGGCCTACGCGGTGGAGTATGACTTCGCGCCGCCGACGCAGTTGTTCCCCTCCTTGGAGTCCAAGAAGGTCGAAAACCTCTTCTTCGCCGGCCAGATCAACGGCACCTCCGGCTACGAGGAGGCGGCGTGCCAGGGCCTTGTCGCCGGGGTGAACGCCGCGCGGAAGGGCAGGGGAGAGGCGCCGCTGCTGATCGGTCGTCACGAGGGCTACATCGGGGTGTTGATCGACGACTTGGTGACGAAGGGCACCCGCGAGCCGTATCGCATGTTTACCAGCCGCGCGGAGCATCGGTTGTTGTTCAACCATGGCAGTGCGGAGCTGCGTCTGGTGCACCACGCGCGGGCCTGCGGTCTGCTCTCGGCCGGGCGTTTGGCGCGTATCGAGGCCAAGGCGGCGCGTATCCGGCACTGGATCGAGGAACTGGAGCGGACGCGGCCTCCGGCCGGCGCGGGGTGGGGCACGGGGACCTGGGCGGATCATCTGCGCCGCGCCCAGGCCGGACATGGACCGAGCGCACCGGCGATGAGCACCGAGGGTGGCGGGGGCGCCGGTGGCGGGGCGTCGCGTGGCGGTGGCGAGATTGCCGGCGATGCTTTGAATCCGCCCCTGCCGCCGGAGTGCGCCGCGCTGGTGCCCGAGGAGCGCGAGGAGATCCTGTATCGGGTCACCTATGCGGGTTATCTGGCCCGGGAGGAGCGGCAGATCGCGCGTCTGGCCGACGTGGAGCGGATCAAGATTCCGGCGGACATGGACTACGGCGCGGTGCGCGGCCTGCGGGCGGAGAGTCTGGCGAAGCTGACCGCCATCCGTCCGGTAAACCTGGGGCAGGCGAGCCGGATCAGCGGGGTAAACCCGGCCGATATCAGTGTGCTGATGATCTGGCTGGAGGCGCGACGGGGCGGCGGCCGGTCGGTCTGAGGCCGACTCGCTCTCGAGGTGTGGCTGCCTCGGAGATTGGCCGGGGACGGCCAACGCTACACAAACGGCCGGATCGCGCCGGTGGTTTGCGGTTGTCGTTTTTCGTCCGCCGGTGCAGTTGCAATCGCCTATGAAAACTTCGCGGGTTTTGCGCTGGCTGATGGTGGGTTTGGCTTGGGGCTGGATGGTGGCGACGGTCCTGCCGCTGGAGGCGGCGGGTATTCGGGAGGGGATGAGCCGCGCGGAGGTGGAGGCGGAGTTGGGGCTACCGTTGTCTTCCATGGCCGTGGGAGACCGGCTCATCCTGAACTATCCGGACAACGGCCGGGTGGAGCTGGAGGGGGGACGGGTGACGCGGGTGGTGCGGGTGCGCCATCAGGACGACCCGGCCACGCCCGAAGAACTGGCCGCCCAAGCGGCCGCGCAGGCGGAAGCCGCGGCCCGGGCCGCCGAGGAGGCGGAGGCCGCGGAGGAGGCGAAGTGGGAAAAGGAATCGGCCGCCGCCGAGGCCGAGTGGGCGAAGGCGCAGGATGAATCGCGGGGACAAATCGAATCGGCGGTGGAGCGCCTGAGCGGGGATCAGGAGCGGTTGGCGCAGGGTGGGGCGGTGGAGGATTTTGGTTTGGCCTCCCCCGCCGCCCATTTTTGGCCCGAGCTGCTCGTCGCAGTCCTGATTCAGGTGGCGGTGGGCATGGTGATCCTGAAGCTGGCCTTTGCCTGGACCGATGTTCACGCGGACTGGGGACAGATGTTTCTGCCCGCCTTGGCGGCGGCGGGGAGCGGGGCCCTGGTTCGCGCGGGCGCTTTCGCGTTTTTGGGCACGCAGCAGCTCTTCCATCTGGATGACGCGATCTCCTATGGAGTGCTTTTGTTCACGCTCATGAAGACCACCCATGCCTGCACCCTGGCCCGGGCGGCGGGCGTGGCCATGGCGACGAAGCTCATGGCCATCGTGGTCTGGACCTTCCTCGGCGTCGCCCTTTCGCGGATATTGTTCGCGTAGGCGGTCCCGGCTGAGGGGGTGGGACGGGGGACGTCCGGCGAGGAAGGGCGGGGGCGGGGGGAGGGGTAAGTGGCGGGCGGGCCGTTACGTGCCGTCGGTGTCCGAAGCGGCCGCGAGCGCATCGAGCACGGTGGAGGGGGTCAGCAGCTCCGGCAGCACCTTGGGCTCGGGCTTGCCCGGCAGATAGAGCAGGTTGAACGGCACGGCGGCGCGGTCCCAGCGCTTGAGCTCGGCGGTGATCAGCGGGTCGCGGTTGGTCCAATCGCCGCGCAGGGTGGCGACTTTTTGGTCGCGAAACGCCTTCAGAACCTCGCCCGAACCGGGACCCGCGAAGACGGCTTTTTTGTTGGTCTGGCAGGTAAAACACCAACGGGCGGTGAAATCGACGTAGATGGGGCGCCCGGCCTTTTGCAGCTCCGCCACCCGCTCCGCGCTCCAGGGTTCCCACACGATGTCGGTCGGCGCGGCGGGGCGCGGCCAGCCCCAGGCGACCGAGCCAAGGGCGAGCAGGCTGGCGAGGCCGAGCTTGATGGCGCGACGGCGGCCGGGGCGGCTGGCCGGGGCGGTGGCGCGTCCGTAGAGCCAGAGTCCGAAGCCGAGCAGGGTGAGGGCGAGCAGGGCGTTGAGCAGGCCGTCGGCGCTGAGTTGGCCGGCGAGAATCCACACCATCAGCCCGACCGTGCCGTAGAGGAGGAAGGCCATTCCCTGCTTAAATCCCTCCATCCATGCACCGGGACGCGGCAGCATGCGGACCGCGGCCGGAAAGGCCGCCAGGATGAGGTAGGGCGCCGCCAGACCGAGCGCGATGGCGGTGAAGACGGCGAAGCTCGCCGTCGTGGGCAGCGCCAGGGCGGCGCCCAAGGCCGGGGCCAGGAAAGGCGCGCTGCACGGGGTGGCGACGACGGTGGCGAGCACGCCGGTGAAAAAGGAGCCGGCGAGCCCCTGCTTTTGTTGCAGATCGCCGCCGATGGCGGTGGCGCGGAGGCCAAACTCGAAGGCGCCCGACATGTTGAGTGCAAAGGCCAGCAGAACCACCGCCATGGCGAAGACGAAGGCGGGCTCCTGTAGCTGGAACCCCCAGCCGAGCTGTTCGCCTCCGGCGCGCAGGAGCGCGAGCACGGCGGCGAGCGTCCAGAACGAAAGCAGAACCCCGGCGGTGAACACGAGCCCGTGGGAGGTGATCTTTTTGCGGTCCGAGCCCGCTTGTTGCACGAAGCCGAGCACCTTGAGCCCGAGAACCGGGAAGACGCAGGGCATGAGGTTGAGGATCAAGCCACCGACGAAAGCCAGGGCCAGGATCCCGATCAGGGCCGGTGCCTCGGCCGTCGGACCACCCTCGCCAGCTCCGCCCGCGCCGCCCGCCGTGCCGGAACTCGCGCCCGTGCCGGCGGCGCCCGGGGCGGGGGGGGACGCCGCGCCGTCGGACGGGGTGGCGGCTTGAATCGGAACTTCGAGTCGATAGCCCGGCCCTTCGGCGAGGGTCAGCACGCCGACCAGCTTGGTCGGCACCGGATCGGCGTAGTCGGCGATGGTGAGGTCGGCGGCGTAGAGGGCGCCGTCCGCTTTGTCGGCGTCGATCGGGGTTTGGGCCGCGTCGTAGGCGACCGCGCCGTCCTCGGCGAAAAACCAAGGATCGGAGGGCAGGGCGGGCGTGCCCTGGGGAGCGTGCAGCGTCAGGCGGACACGTTTGCCCTCGGTCCCGGCCAAGCGGGTGGCTGTCGCCCGCCAATCCGCCGGCAGGGGGGCGGGGAGGGCGTCCACGGCGGCGAGCAGGTGCTCGCCCGCGGGGGAGTCGGTGACGTTGGCGGTGGTCATGGCGTCCGGATCGGTCGGCGTGAGCGTGAGGCTGAGCTCGGCCTCGCCGGGGATGCAGACGTCCTTGCACATCAGCCACTCCGCCTTGGCGCGCAGCGTCACGGCCTGCCCCGGACGGAGGTCCCGAGGCGGGGTGAGGGTGACGGGAAGGGTGGTGATGTTCTCGAAGCCATTGCCCGCCAGATTCTTGGAGGTATCGTAAACGCGGTGGGGAGCCGGCCAGCGAATGGGGCCGGCGCTCCAGCCGGGCGGCAGGTCCCAGGTGAGGCTGGTGGCGTAGCCGGTGCCGGGAGAAATCCAGTAGGTGTGCCAGTGCGCTTGATGTTCGAGGCGCAGCCCCACGGTCAGCTCCTTGCTATCGGCGGGGAAGGTGGATTTGAGCGCCACGAGCGAGGCCTTCACCTGGGCGTGCGCGGTGTCGCCGAGGGGCAGGAGCCAGAGCACCCCGAGCACGAGCAGAAGCAGGCGGGAAATCCAGCCGGCCGGCGGACGGGACGAGGGCGCGGGGGACGGCGGAGCGACGGTCCGGGCGGGGGCGGAGAAGAGGGTGTGGGCGCGGAGCATGGGAGGCGATCTTAGGGGGATACGCCCCCGCGGCAAAAGGTTCGCGAGAAAAACGCGGGCGGGCCTGCCGGTGAGTTTGCGTGTGTAGGGTTGGCCGTCCCCGGCCAATTTCGGAGATTCTGCGAAAGCTGGAAGTTGGCCGGGGACGGCCAACACTACATCGGCCTGGAGGGCATCGTGGCCGGGCGCCGGGTCATGAAGATGATCAGCAGCGTGAAGAAGCAGCAGACGATGTTCTGCAACGGGAGCTGAAGCGCCGTGGGCAGCAGGTAGATGATCACCACGGTGGGCACCCACACGCTCCAGCTCGTGACGAGCAGGGGCAGAATCAGGCGGCGATAGAGGCCCGGCCGGCGCAGCTCCGACAGCATGGCGCGGTTGTCGAAGTGCCGCTCCGTCCACGCGTAAACCAGCCAGGTAAGCGGTGTGGCGAGGATCGGGCCGTAGATGAACTGGTCCACGCAGGTCTTGATGAAGATGGTCCGGAAGTCCTGTCCCTCGCCGACGAAGCGCGCCTGCAGCGAGTAGAGCAGGGAGACCTCGAAGCCCTTGTAGGCCCAGAAGGCGGTGAGCGCGGCCATCTGGGCGAGGTCGTAGCGGTTGCGCGTGGCGCGGCCGAGGCGCAGCACCACGAAGGGCAACACCGCCCCGAAGAGCGCGGTGGATACCAGGGCGAAGGGCAAACCCACCTCGGCGCGAAAGGCCGCCAGCCGCTCCAGGGCGGCGCGGGTGGGGTCGTGCAAATAATAACCGGCCACGATGGCGCCGGCCACGCCTTGCAGCACGAGGCCGGGCGCGAGATTGGCGCGGGCGGCCAGCAGGGCGAGTCGGAGCGGCGAGGCGGGAGCGAGCATGGATGGGTGGTTCGTGGGGAAGGGGCGGAAGCCGGAGGGCTGAGGCCTGAAGTCAGAGGGCTGAACGGCGGAATGACGGAGCGAGAGCGGACAGGGTGACGGAAGGCGGGGCGGCCAATTCCAATTCCCCCTTGCGGCGAGGCCATCTGGAAATTGGCCGAGGACGGCCAACGCTACACGAACAGCCTGATCCTTCCGTCGATTGGGCGGGGGCGTCGGGCGGGGGCGCCTCGCCGCGCACGGGTCGCCCGGCCGCTCCTCAACGACGGGCGGCGGCGCGTTCCCAGGCGAAGAGGTATTGCTGCGCGAGGCCGGCCTGCGGGCCGAAATGCACCCGCCCGAAATGCGCGATCTGCGCGGCAGACCAGCCGGCGAGCCCGTAGCGGCGCTCCATGGCCTTGATGATCCAGGTGTCCACCGGGAAGGCCTCCAGGCGACCGGCGCCGAAGAGCAGCACGCAGTCGGCGATTTTTTCCCCCACTCCGGGGAGTTCGAGCAGACGCGCCTTCGCCTCCGGGTAGGGGGCGTGTT
Organism: uncultured Akkermansia sp.; assembly: GCA_966252115.1. Classification (GTDB taxonomy): domain Bacteria; phylum Verrucomicrobiota; class Verrucomicrobiia; order Opitutales; family Opitutaceae; genus IMCC26134_A. The sequence continues at coordinate 29,633 of CBINNW010000010.1, read as the reverse complement.
CGGTGGTCTCCAGCCAGCCGGGCTCGGCGGCGAGGCGGGCGGCGATGCCGGCGACGTGACGGGCGCGAAAGCCGAGCGCGCAGGCGCGTAGTTGATCCTCGGATACGGCGGCGAGTTCGGTCCAGGTCGGCAGGGCGCGCCGTCCGTCGCCACCGTGCGGCGCGAGCGGGCGTCCGTGGCGCGCGGCGAGGAGGGCCAGCATCTGTTTGATCTGGGGGATCTGCTTGGTCGCGCTGCACACGAAGCCGAGCAGCGTCTCGCCGAAGGGCTGGCGCAGGATGCGCAGGCCGGGAAACGCGCGCAGGCAGGCGGCGAGATGGGCGTCGCTGCGCCAGGGGAGGGCATCCTCGTCGGCGGCGGGTCCGGCGAGGTAGGCGTGGAGCGCGGCGGCGGTGGCCGCGGGATCGGCGTGGCGCGGGGTGGAAAACTCCAGCCCGCCCGGCGCTTCGTTTTTCACATCGCCGCCCGGTTCGGGGCGGAGGCGCACGCGGACGTGGTGGCCGGCCCAGCCGCCCTCGAACTCGGTCGAGTCTGCGGCGGAGGCTCCGGCGGTGGATGCGGTGGTCGTGTCGTGTAGGGCGTGCCAGCGGAAGGCCTGGCCGCCGTCGAGCAATTCGGCGAGCACGGCGCGGGTGAACGGCGCGCGGGCACGGGGCAGGGGCGGGAGGACGGCCCACGGGTGCCAGTCCCGGGCAGGGGCGGGGGTGTCGGGGCGGCTGGCGAGGGGAGAATCGGACATGCGGCGGGAGGGGCGGTGGGCTCGGCGAGGGTGGGCGGCGCGGCGGTGGATGGAAATTGGAAACGGGCGGGCGAAGGGACGCGGGCGGGGCGGGGTGGCGCGTGTTGTCCTCAACACGCTTGCCGGGGGAGCGGGGGGGAGTGGAGCGGGGTTGCGCCTGCGGTCCTCGGCACGCTTGCCCAAACCGGGAGGGAGAACACGAAAACGCCGCCAGGCTGGTGCCGACGGCGGTTTCGTGGGGTGGTGAGGCGGGGCGCGGCCGGGGCCGCGTCAACGCGTTGGGGACAACGCGTTCCACCTGGATGCGGAGGGTGGAGCGTGTTGTCCTCAACACGCTTGCCGGGGAGCGGGGGGACTGGAGCCGGATCGCGCCTGCGGTCCTCGGCACGCTTGCCCGTGCCGGGAGGGAGAAAACGAGACCGCCGCCGGCTGGTGCCGACGGCGGTTTCGTGGGGTGGTGGGGGCGGGGCGCGGCCGGGGCCGCGTCAACGCGTTGGGGACAACGCGTTCCACCTGGATGCGGAGGGTGGAGCGTGTTGTCCTCAACACGCTTGCCGGGGGAGCGGGGGAATTGGAGCGGGATCGCGCCTGCGGTCCTCGGCACGCTTACCCGCGCTGGGAGGGAGAAAACGAAACCGCCGCCGGCTGGTGCCGACGGCGGTTTCGTGGGGCGGTGGGGCGGGGCGCGGCAGGGGCCGCGTCAACGCGTTGGGGACAACGCGTTCCACCTGGATGCGGAGGGTGGAGCGTGTTGTCCTCAACACGCATGTCGGGATGGGCGGGACGAGGGGCCAACGCGTTTCCCTCCACGCGTTGCTCGTTTAGCCTTGGGTGTCGGGGGTGTTGGCGGGCGAGCGGCTGATCTGGGTCTCGAAGCGGGCGCCGCCGTTTACCGCCGTCTCGCGGGCTTCCTCGAGTTTCTCGGCGTAGTCCTCGAAACGCTCGGCCAGTTGCTCGCGGCGACCGTCCCAGCGGCGCTCGGTCGAGCTGCGGGCTTCGGTGATGGCGACGTTCAGGCGCTCACGGGCGCGCTCGGCGTCGCGCAGGGCGGACTCGACGTCCTTGCGGGCGTCGTCCTCGAGGCTGCGGGTGCTGCTCCGGATGGAGCTGGTGATTTCGCGGCCCTGCTCGGCGCCGCGTTGGGCGAGGCTGATGGCCTGATCGCGACCGCTGAAGGAGGCACGTTCGACGGAGTCGGTCACGGTCTCGGTCTGCAGGCGCAGGTTGACGGCGTCGGTGTGGTTCAGCTCGGCTCCGATGCCGGCACGACTGTTCATCTGTCTGCCGTTTTGATCATAGCTGTTGTTGTTGTCGCGAGACATAGCGCCTTGTTGGGCGCGGACATCGGGGTTGGCGCTGGCATTGGCGTTGGTGGCGCCGGGCTCGGAGAAGCCGCCGGAGGGGCGGATGTCGGACTCGAGGGAGGAGTCGGCCGTGGTGCCGGCGCGGGAGTTGATGTAGTTGGCATCCGCTTCGGTGTTGACGGCGTGCGGGGCGCGGGAGGTGCCGCTCACGGAGTCGGTGGCGGGAGTGCCGGTGTAGGCGCCGATGCCGGAGGTGGCGTTCACGCTGGCGGGGGTGTCCACTTCGGTCGGGTGATCGTGAACGTTTTCGGCGCGGAGGGCGAAGGGCATCGCGACCATGGCGGCGAAGAGGGTGAGCGCGGCTCGGGTGTGGGTTCGGGTGGTTTTCATGGTTGGGAGGGATTGAGGGTTTGGGTTGGATTGAAGTTTGAAGGATTGGAGGGTTGTGAACCGCGGTTTGGCGGTTGCCTCCTCTTTCGCAGCGACGATGCCAACCGGGCCTGGTCGGCCGAGTGCTGGTTGCTTAACGAGCTTTGGATGAGTTGCTTGGGGTTGATTTTGGCGGATTCTAGTTCGGCGGGGGCGGGCCTTCGGAGCTTGCACTCTGCAAAACGGGTCCGGTGGACGGCCGGGCAGACTGCAAAGCGTGGGTTTCCACCCCAGCCGTAACGATGCTCAGAGGGTGGCGCCCCCGGTGTGGGCGCGGGCGGAGGTGGAGGTGGTCTGGTCGAAACGCATACCGCCGTCGGAGGCGGCTTCGTGGACGTCGCGCAGGGCCTCGGTGTAGGCGTTGTAGTTGCGCACCAGCTCGCGGTGGGCGTCGTCCCAGCGGCGTTCGTTGGCGGAGCGGGCGCGGGAGATGGATTTGTCGAGCTCGGTGCGGGCCTCGCGGGCGCGGACGATGGCGGCATTGACGGCGTCGCGCGAATCGGCGTCCACGTGGGCGCGGTTGCTATCGATGGCGCCGATGAGGTCGTTGCCGAGGAGGGAGTTTCGTTCGGCGAGGCGGAGGGCGGGTTCGCGGTTGGTGAAGTCGGTGCTTCGGAGTTGTTGGGCGGTGGCCTCGGCGTCGAAGCCCGGGCCGCTCCACCTGGCGCCGGTGGTGGTGGTGGTGTCGGCGGTGGTGTCGGCGCCGGTGCGGGTGCGGGTGGCGACGGAGTTGTCTTGAGGGGTCGTCGCGTTCACGTCGGTGCGGATCGAGGTGCCCATGCGGGTGCGGGTGCCATCGCGGGTGACGCCCACGGAGCCGTCGGTGGTGTCGGTGGCTTCGCCGAGGTCGGTGCCGTCGGCGGCGGGATCGCGCGGGGGCAGTGGATAACGCGGATCGGGCTGGCCGGGCTGGCGGGGGATGCCCGGTTGGTCGGGCACGCCGGGTTGGCGCGGGAGGCCGGGGTCGATGGGGCTGTCGGGCTGGCGGGGCACACCGGGATCGATGGGCGCGCCTGGTTGCCGGGGTGTGCCGGGATTGCGAGGCATGCCCGGCTGGTTGGGCGGATTGGGCTGGTCCGGCTGATCGGGGAGGCCGGGTTGGTCGGTGCCGTCGGACGGCAGGCCGCCGCCGTAGTCGCTGCCGTTGGCGGGACCGCCGTCGGAGGGGAGACCCGAGATGTCGGAGCTCATGCCGCCGTTGGCATCGGCGGAGCCGGAGGCGGCACCCGAGCCGCCGGCTCCGCCCGAGGAGGCGCCGCCGGAGCTCTGCGCCCAGGTGACATAGGTCAGGGGGAGGCTGAGCAGGGCGACGAGCAGCAGCCGGGCGGAGGTGGAGGGGTGTGTATGGGTTTTCATGGCGAGGTGGGGGAGGGGTTGCGGGAGTGGGGACGCGGGCGGTGGGGCGGGTGCGGAAAACGGAGAACGAGAACCGGAAACCCGTTCGCGCCTCGACAGGGCGCAGGGCCGGTGCCACGGGCGGCTCCCGCGGCGCGCGGACGCGCCAAGCAATTTGACGACAGGGGCCTGCGCCGGCGGTCGGCTCGCGTGGTGGCGGCGTGCGTTGCGGAGCGGTCATGCACTCTGCACGCGCGCGGCGTGGAAATTTGGGCGGACTGCACGGCGGAGCCGGGCCGGGGCCGACGGGCCGGTGGTCCAATCTCGGGCCAGACGGGAGCAGGATGCTCCCGCTACTCCGCGGAAAGTGGCGGGAGCTTCCAGCTCCCGTGGGCGGCGGGGCGCGGGATCGCTCCGGAGGGTGCTGCGGCTCAGGGCGCGCGGCGTTTCCGCCCGTGGCGATCGGACCAGAAGGTGCTGACGACCAGCCAGGTCCCGCCCGCAGCGGCGCTGGCGAAGCAGAGCATCGCGAGCCCCGGGTAACCGAGGATGCGGAAGTCGGTCTCGACGCGCATGAGCAGGGCGGCGCCGAGGATCAGGGCGGCGAGCACGACGGCGGCGGCGATGCGGTTGGCGATCTTCTGCATCGCCTCGATGAGGCGGCTCGAGTCCTCCGACTTGATGTTAACCTCGAAGTGCGGGTCGCCGAAGTTTTCCAGCACCCGGTTGAGGCGGCCGGGCAGCCCTGCGGCGAAGTTTTTCGCCTCCAGCAAGGTGCCGAAGAAGCTGCCTTGCGTGAGGTCCTCGCGGATGCGCGCGGCCATGAGCGAGGCGAGGTGGCGGCGGATGGCGGGCGTGGGGCGAAAGGCGGGATCCAGCGCGCGGCCGGCCTCGTCGAGCTGCAGTAGGGTTTTTCCCAATACGCCCAGCTCCGGGGGCGGGCGCAGGCCGTGACGGCGCGCGTGGTGATCGAGCAGGAGAACGGAGCGGCCGACGTTGAGATCGTGCAGGTCGGCGTCGCGGTGACGCACGACGAGGCGACGGACCTCGGCGTCGAGGCCGGCGAGGTCGAGATCCGCCCCGGCGGGGGCGATGGCGCGCAGCACGAGCGCGGCCGCCTCTCCGCGACCCTCGCTCACGTGGATGAGGAGTTTCAGGAGCTGCTCCTGGAGACCGGGCGCGATGCGACCGACCATGCCGAGGTCGATGAGGGCGAGGTGGTTGTCGGGGGTGACGAAGATGTTTCCCGGGTGCGGGTCGGCGTGGAAGAGGCCGTCCACGAGCACCTGTTTCAGGTAGGCGCGCAGAAGCTCGTCGGCGAGATGGGCGCCGTCGAAGTCGAGCCGCGCGAGCGGGCTGAGCGCGGTGATCTTGCGCCCCTCGATGCGCTCCATGGTGAGGACGACGGGCGAACAGTAATCGGGGATCGGCCGCGGCACGCGGATGCGGGGAAACTCGCGCAGATTTTTGCCGACGAGGGTCAGGTTGGAGGCCTCCTGTTCGTAGTTGAGCTCCTCGCGCAGGGTGAGCCGGAACTGCTCCAGCAATTCGGAGAAGCGGTAGATGCGCCCCGCCTCGCTGTGCTCGTCGAGGAAGCGGGCCAGCTCGGCCAGCACCTCAAAATCCTCCGCCACGATCTGGCGGATGCCGGGTCGTTGCACTTTTACGACGACGGGCCGTCCGTCGCGGAGAGTGGCGGCGTGGACTTGGCCGAGGGAGGCGGCGGCCAGCGGCTCCGGGTCGAAGGTGGCGAAGGCTTTGGAGATTCGCACGCCGAGCTCCTGAAAAATGATGCGCTCGACCTCGTCGTAAGGGAACGGTGCGACGCGGTCCTGAAGGCGTTCGAGCGCGGCCTGGTAGGCGGGCGGCAGGAGGTCGGGGCGGCCGGCGAGGACCTGGCCGAGCTTGATGAAGGTGGGCCCCATGCGCTCGAGGTCGTCGGCCAGCTGTTCGGGTTTTCCCGGCGTGACGTCGGGTTGCGCGGAGGGCGGCGGGGCGGCCGAGCCCGTGCGGGCGGAGGGGCCGTGTGATGTCGCGCCGTTGTCGCCGGGGGGCACGGCGGTCTGGCGGCCGTTGAGCGTGGTGGAGGCGACGGAGGCGCGGGCTCCCGCCGCGGCGGCGGTGGTGGGCGTGGGGCTGGCGGCGGTGGGTTCGGTTTCCGGGAAGGCGGCGTGCAACTGCTGGAAGTGCCGGGCGAGGTCGCCGCGACCGTAGCGGAGAAAAAGCAGCGAGAGGTCCTTGTAGCGGCGGAGATGCGGAGCGTTGAGTTTCATGGCGGGGATGGGCCGCCGTGGACTCAGGTTGCATGCCGTGCCGGAGGCCGTTCCCGCAAGGGCTTGGTGTGGGGATGCATGGGGTTTTCTCCGGCCCGGGCGCCTCGCGAGGTTCCTTGCAAAACGCAAGGGCCGGTCGTGCAGGAGTCAGGGGGGCGGGGCCGGCGCGCGGATTTCCGCAACACACGGGGGGCGCCCGCCGGCCCGGCCCGCTTGCCCGGGGGCACGGCGGACCGGGTGAATCTTGGTGCCGGTCGCGGGGCGCCGTAGGTGCCCCGTGACCGCTCCGAATCAAGGCTCGATTTCTTCGACCCGCACGCGCGCGAAGCGCGGGGCGCCGGAGGCGGGCGAGATCGGGTCGAGCACAACCACGCGTTCCCAGAGATCGTCGATGCTCTCGACGGTTTCCGTCAGCCCCGCAGGTGTGCCCCAGTCGGTGAGGTCGCCGGAGAACTCGACGTGGTAGGCGATCCCCGGTGCGCCGGCGGCGCGGCGGCGCACATACTCGACGCGCAGGCGGCCCGTTTCCGGGTCGATGCAAATGTCCGGCAGGCCTTGCAGGCCGTCGCCCGGCTTCACCGTGGTGGCGCGGGCGCCGGCGGCGAGGTTGAAGGCGTATTTGAGCAGGTTGGCCACGCCGTCGTCTCCGGCGCTCAGGCTGGCCGCCGGCCCCGTGGCGCTGGCGGTGCCAAAGTTGTCCAAGCGCCAGGCCTGGATCTGGGAGTAGGTCTGCGCCCAGACGACCTCGGACGGCTCGGAGAGTCCGCCGGCGCCGAGCGTGCGAACCCGGTAGGCATACCAGGTGGCGGGCAGGAGGGCTCGGTCCACCAGGTGGGGTTGCGAGGCCGGCAACCGCGCGATCTGCGACCACTCGATCATGTCGGCGCTGCGCTCCACGGTATAGCCGATCGCGCCGGAGATGCCGGCCCAGAAAAGCGAGACGGCACGGTCGGTGGCGGCCGAGGCGAGGACGAAATCCGGCGGGGGCGAGGGGAAGGGCGCATAGACGAGGACCCGCAGGTTCTCGATCGCCCAGGTGTCGTAGCCCGGGCCGCTGTGGGCGAGCTGCCGCCAGCGCAGGCGGAGCGAGGTGCCGTCCGCGACGGGCAAGGCGACGCGATAATCGGTCCAGGCGCCGACCGCGTCGTAGGTCACGAGAGTCTGCCAGGCGCCGGTGCCGAGCTGGTATTCCAGCACGATGGATTCGCCCGCCTCGGGCGCGTCCCAGTGTTCCGTGTCGGTGTCGAAGGGCTTGCCGGTCCGGAAGCTGAATTCCGCATAGCCGAAGAAGACGTCCGAGATCGGCAGCGTGAGCGCCTGGCGGGGGCCGGTGGCGCCAAACCACAGGACGGGCGATCCGGGGAAACCCTGCCCGCCGTCGAGCGCGGTGCCGCCGGCGACTTGTTCCCAGACGAGCGGGCTCGGGCCCGAGTTGAAGTCGTCGGCCAGGACGGTGGTGAGCGGGTAGGTGACGACGGTCCGGATGACGCTGGCGCTCGATTCCCCGGCCTCGCCCTCCGCGACGATGCGGTAGGAATAAACGCGGTCCAGCTGCACGGTGGAATCCGTGAAGATCCGCTGGGGCGCCGCGCGTGTGGCCAGGGTAGTCCAGGGCGCTTCGCCTTCCTGCCGTTCGATTCGATAGCGGGTGGCGTAGGTGCTCGCGGACCACGTCAGGCGCACCGAGGGGCCGGGCAGGTATTGCGCGGTGAAATCGCCCGGCGTGGTGGGCGGCGGCAGGGCCGGGGTGGTGACGGCGAGAATGGTGGAGTAGCCCGAGGCGCCGAGACTGTTGAAGGCGCGCACGCGGTATTCGTAGGTCAGCAACGGCTGCACGGTGTCGTCGCTGAAGCTCGTGATGTTGGCCGCGGTGGTGGCGAGGGGTTCCCACTCCGAGGCGCCGAGGCGGCGCTCGAGTTCGTAGCCGGTTTCGTAGTTCACGTTGGACCATACCACGGTGACGCTGAGCGCGCCGACCGAGGTGGCGGCGATGCTCCACGGGGCCGAGGTCGGCAGGGCGAGCGTGCGAACCGTGACGGGTTCGGAGTAGGCGGAGGTGCCGACGACGTTGGAGGCGCGCACGCGGAAGCCGTATTCGGTGTCGGCGCTCAGGCCGGTGCTGGTCAGCGTCGTGGTGGGGGCGGTGGCGGTGCCGATCTGCGTCCAGGTGGTGGAGGGCGGCAGGTTGCGTTCCACGAGGTAGGTGGCGGCGTTGGGCACGCCGCTCCAGGTCAGCACGATGCTGCTGGAGCTCGGCGCGGTGCCCGCGAGTCCGGCGGGCGCGGCCGGAGCTTCGAAGGCGAGGCGCACGGAGGCCGACGGTTGCGAGGAGAGAGCGCCGTTTTTCGCGATCACCCGATAGTGGCCGACGCTTCCGCTGGTGAGTCCGGTGAGGAGGAAACTGGTGGCGCTCGTGCCGGCCGTGCCGACATCGGTCCAGGGGCCGTCGGGCGAGTCGGCTTTCTGCACGAGGTAGCCGGTCTCGCCGGTGACGTCGGTCCAGCCGAGCGTCGCGCGGTCGCTGGCGGTCAGCACCGCGGTCAGGCCGGCGGGCGCGGCGAGCTCGGCGGGGGCGACGACCGCGTTGTCGGGGTTGAGAACGTAGAAGGCGGGGCGGCCGGCGGCGTCGAGCAGGATGGCCAGCATGCGGTCGGAGCCCAGGGTGAAGAGACGGTGCGCGGTGCCGGGCAGCTGGAGCGTGGTGCCCGGCGTATAGCCCGAGCCGGTCCATTGCTGGAACTGGGTGACGCCGGTGATGGTGCGCAGGGTGCGCAGATCGGATTGGGCGAACCAGGCCGCGTCGGTGAACGTGTTGGCGACCGATTCGGTGCGCCGCGCGAGCGTGATGGCGTCGTGGGTGCGGCCGGAGCCGAGCACGATGGTGGAGTGGTCGGGCGAGATGCGGATCGGGTGGGTGAAGCCGTCGGTGCTGTGGAGCGGGCTGTCGATCTGCTGGCCGAGTTTTCCGGGCGCGAGGCTGGGGTAGGCGGTGCCGTTGGCGTTGATCTCCTCGCTGAGCAGATCGTTGGGCGAGGTGTCGTCGCGGAAGTGATACATGCGCTGCCGCACCGGGCTCCAGAGGTAGCCGCGTGAGTAGTAGTTCCAGTCGCGGTAGTCCACGCGGGTGCCGGTGCTGTCGTAGGTGGAGTGCGACGCGCTCCACGCGCCGGTCATATCGACCGTGAACAGGTAATCGTCCGCCACCGCGAGACCGCGCAGCGAGGTCGGCAGGTTGGCGAAAGGAGTCTCCGCGAGCGGCTCCGCCTCATAGTCGAGTTTCCGCACCAGGCCGCCGGGGTAGGCGATGTAGATCGCGTTCTGGCGGGTCGAATACGCGACGAAGTCGGCGACGCCGAGGAGGGGCAGCGTTTCCAGCCAGTCCTGGGTGACGGTGTCCCAGCGGAAGAGCGATTGCTGGGCCTTGCTGAAGAGGTGGAGCACGCCGTCGTTGTCGATGAAGGCGTCGTCCGGGGTGAAGGCCACGCCGACCGGGCTGACCGGTTCGCCGGGATCGGGGGCGTTGAGCTCCGCGAGGGGCACGGCGGCCACGCGGACCGCGTTGGTGACGGTGGCGTCGAAGGTGAAGGTGACCGCTTCGTCGTTGTTCAGGAAAAAGGCCCCGGGGGTCCAGCCGAGGACCTTGTCGCCGACCGGAAGCAGGGTGTTGGTGTAGGCGATGAGCTTGTTGCCGCTGAGCACGATGGGCACGTCGCCGTCGAACTGGAGGTCGCTCAGCGTGGTGCCGAAGGATTGGAGGTAGGTCAGGTCGCCGGTGGAGTAAACGACGCCGGCGGAGTCCACGACCTTGGCGTCGCCGGGGAAGACCCAGGTGCGGGTGCCGCTGGGATAGTCGCCGTGGTAGGGGCTGTCCGTTTGGGAGCCGAAGGTGCCGTCGGGATTGAGCGTCATCCGCAAGATGTCCGACGGCGAAACTCCGGTGGAGCGGCCGAACAGTCGGTTGAGCGAGGGGGCGTAGGACCAGCCGGTGGTCGAATAAAACCAGGAGGTTTCGGACGCGACGACCGCGCCGGTCGAACGCGCCAGACTCGTGGTGGTGCCGTAGTAGCCTCCCGGGTAACCGGTGTAGATGTGGGTCGCGTTGGCGAAAAGTTTGCCGGCCGGAATCGTGCCCGAGGCGTTGAGCAGGTGCTGCTCGCCCCCGCCGGAAGCATCGTAGCGGTAGAGGGTGGCGCCGTAGGCGAGGAGCAGCAGTTGCCCGTCGGTCCAGCCCGCGGTGATGGCGGCCCGACCGGCCGGCGGCAGGATGGGCGTCTGCCAGGTCCGCGACGCGAGGTCGTAGCGGGAGACGCGATCCGCGAAGAAGAAGTAGGCCGTGTCGCCCACGCGTTGGGCGGACAACCACGTGGAGGTCTGGGCGAGGGCTTCGGTCGCCGTGAGGCCGCCGAAGACGAACAGCAAGGCGAAGGTCAGAAACGCCTTCGCGCGGCAAAGCCGGGGGAGGGGGATGTGGCGCATGGGAGTCATGCCCCGCTAGCAGGCGGATGTAAGAAGCCAATGAAATACGCGTTTCACCGAATCGTGTTTACAGGGGGGGCGGCGCGCGGGCGGCCTTCATCGTTCGACCGGGCGGTCGTGGTGGGTTCGTTGGGAGTGGATTGCCTTGGTGTCTTGCCCGGGGCCCGGGGCTGTTCATAGCTGGCGGCATGACCGAGCCCCGCCGCGCCCGCCGCCCTTTCCTTTTTCGCTGGCGGGTGGTGGCGGGCGGGGTGCTGACGGTGATCGGGCTCGTGGGCTTCGCCTACGCGATCGAGGATTGGCGCGGTCGGGCCGCCTGGGCCGAGGTGCGGGACCGGGCGCTGGCGGCCGGCGAACCCCTGCTCCTCGCGGACGTGCTGCCCGAGCCGGTGGCGAGCGAGGACAACTTCGCCAGCGTCGCGGCGGGAGTGTGGAACGGCGCGCCCGACGCGGTCGGCTGGGCCTACGTGTCGATCGGCTGGGAGGAGACGCGCTCGCAGCCGGGCTTCGGGCTGTGGTGGGCGGGCGAGCCGGTGCCGCTGGAGGCGTGGCGCGCCTACTTCGAGACCGACGACGTGGCGGCGTGGATCGACCGGCATCACGGCGCCGCCCTGGTCGAGCAGGCCGCGGCGAGCCTGCGGCCGGCGGCCGTATTCACCGTGGACTACAAACGCGGCGTCTTCAACGGCCTCTCCTTTCTCTCCCCGCTGCGCGACCTCACCCGGCTCTTCGTCCTGCGCGCGGTCTCTCATGTCGAGAGCGGCGAGGCCGAGGCCGCCCTCGCCGACACCTTGACCGCCCTGCGGCTGGCCGACCGGTTGCGCGAGGAGCCCTTCGTGCTCACCCAGCTCTCGGCCAACGCGAACTTCCACGTCGCCCTTCAGGCCGTGCGCGCGGGTCTGGCGCGCGGGCTCTGGTCGCCCGCGCAGCTCGACCGCCTGCGGGCCGAGCTGGCGCGGCCGGACCAGGTCCGCGCCGGCATGCGTTCGCTGCGGGCGGATTTCGCCTTCACCGTCGAGCTGATGCACGGTCTGGCGGAGGAGTCGGAGGCGACGGTCGGCGAGTTGACCGGCGGCTCGCACGGGCCGGCTTTCCTGCACCGCGTGCCGAGCGGCTGGGTGTATCAAAACCTCGCGCGGGCGGGACGAATTTACCTCGACGGTATTTTCCCGGCCTACGACGCGGGGGCGCGGTGCATCGATCTGACGCGGTTGGAGACGGTGGACCGGGAGGTTTTGGCCCTGAGCGCCAGCCGGCCCTACACGATCCTGGCGCGCATGTTCATGCCGCCGGTGCATCGGGCGCTCACGCAGTGCACCCTGGTGCAGACGCAGATCGACCTCGCCCGGCTGGCCTGCGCGCTGGAGACCCATCGGCGGCTCACCGGCGCCTATCCGGCGACCCTCGCCGAGCTGCCGGAGGGCACGGTGGACCGGCGCGACCTCGTCTCGGGCGGAGCGCCGCTCTACCGGCCGGAGCCGGACGGCGGCTACCGGCTCTACGCGACGGGCGCCGACGGACGGGACGACGGCGGCGTGATCGCGGTGACGCCGACGGGGGACTTCAATCCCGTGGGCGGGGACTGGGTGTGGCCGGGCGCGCCGGCGGCGCCGGGACGGTCGCCGGATTCTCCCCGCGGGCCGAGCGGAGAGCTCGCCGCAGATGGCGTAACGAAAAACCGGATACGGTGAACAGCAGCGCGTAGTAGCCGGCCAGGGCGGCGACGCGCCCGGCGGTGAGCTTGTCGCTCATGTCGCCGAGCAGGATCGTCACGACCGCGCGCGCGGTGTGCAGGGCCGAGCTCAGGCCGAAGAGGAGATGCGGCGGGGTGCCGATCAGCGGCAGCAGATAAAGTTGCACGGTGTAGGGCATGCCGGGGAGCAGGCAGCAGAGCAGGGTGGCGTCGCGGTGGCCGGCGCCCCGGAGCTTCTCGCGCCAGGGATCGAGCCGGCGCAGGACCGACTTGGGCAACACGTGCACCAGCGCCCAGCCCAGCACGTGGTGCAGCACGCTGGTCACCGCGACCACCGCGATGCCGCCCCAGAAATCGAAGCGCACGCCGGCGATGAGGTGCAGCCAGCTGACCGGAAAGCCGACGAGCGGCAGCACCGAGATGGCCGCGATGACGGCCGCCGCGGGCAAGGCCTTCGCGCGGGCGTGCAACTCCTCCAGATCGAGCCGGCCCCACACCAGCGAGAGCACGATCAGCACGGCGATCAACGCGGCCGCCCGGCCGAGCAGCCGCGAGGTCACGGCGACCGGGCCGAGGCGGAACCACACGCGGGAGGGCTTGGTTTCGGTTTCCACCGCCGCCGGCGGCGGCGTGTCTTCGGAGGTGAGGGCGGCGTCAGGCATGAAGTTCGAGGTCGGCGACAAGCGGCAGGTGATCGGACGCGCGTCGGGTGAGGAGGTTGGCCGGGCTGCGCACCCCGAGGATGCCGAAGTGCCGGGTGACGAAGATGTGGTCGAGCTGGCGAACGGGCAGGAAGGACGGGAATGTTTTCACCGCCACGTGGTTGGGCGCGTGCGCCTGCACGTCGCGGAAACAGGCGTGGCCGTTGGGCCCGCCGCTCCAGCGGGCGACGAGCCGCCGGTAGAGCCGTCCGCCGGGCACGAGGTTCAGGTCGCCCATGAAAAGAGCGGGCCGGTCGCTCTCCACGCCGCCGAGGAAATCGCTCTCCAGCAGCCGGTCGATCTGAGCGGCGCGTTCGGGGTAGGCGAGGCCGAGGTGGGTGGTGATGACGGTGATCTCGCGGCCGTCGAAATCGACGACGGCGTGCAGGCCGTCGCGCGGTTCTATCACCGGCACGTCGCCGGTGGGCAGACGCGCCTGGCGCACCAGCCGGATGGGGCGGGTGGAGAGCAGGCCGTGACCATAACGTTCCTCGCCCTTCACGATGGAAGGGCAGAAGAGCTGGTGCAGGCCGAGCTCGGCGGCGAAGTGCGCCAGCTGGTCGTCGCCCCGCGAGCGCGGCCGTCCGCAGTCGAGCTCCTGCAGGGCCACGATGTCGGGGTCGAGATCGCGCAACACGCGGGCGATGCGATCGGGCGCGAAGCGTCCGTCGAGGCCGCGGCAGTAGTGGACGTTGTAGGTGACGACGCGCAGGTGCGGCGCGGGCGGCGGCGGGTGGCGGCGACGATGCACGGGCCGGGGCGCGCGGCCGAGATGGCGCAGCGCGGCCTCGCGCAGCTCGACCGGACGGACGATGGCCTGGGGCAGGAGGTGGTTCGAGGCGGGCGGGAGGACCAGCAGTCCCTGAACCTCGTCGGGCGACGGTCCGCAGTGGGAGCCGTTTTCGTCGGCGAAGGTGAAGGAGCCGAGCTCCGGGTGCCAGCCGAGGCACACCAGGTCTCCGGCGAAGCGGTGGCGGGCGAGGTCGGCGAGGTCGTGCGCGAGGGAGGAGAGAAGCGCCTCCGGCGCCCGCAGCAGCGAGGTGTCGCCCGGCAGGGGGCAAACGCGTTCGCGGGTGTGCCAGCTCACGGCGTCGTCGGCCTCGCGTCGGAGGACGCCGGGCACTCCGCCTTCGAGCAGCGCGCGCACGAGCGCGAGCTCCTGCTCCTCGCCGAGCGGTTTTTTGAAATACACGTGGCCCACCGGCCCCATGGAGGCCACGGCGAACTCGGCGCGCTCAAAGGCGCTCAGCTTGGAGCGGTCGCGCTGGCGCTCGAGCTGGCGATTCCGGCCCGGGAAGTGAAACGGCGGCGCGTGGGCCGAGCGGTCCTGCGAACGATGCGGTCCCGCCCCGGCGCGGGCGGGCGCGTCCAGACCCGGCCAGTGGCGACGCAGCAGGCCCTCCAGGCCGCCTTCGCAGACTTGGGCGAAGGGGCGGACGCGGACCTGACCGTGGTCGCTGAAAATCCACACCTCGTAGTCGCGTCCGTTGGAGCGGCGCGCCGCGCGATGGAGTTGGCGGATGGTGCGGTCGATGCCGAGGAGCGTCCAGTGCGCGAGACGCGAGGCGGGGCCGCGGCGGTGGGCCTGCTCGTCGTAACCGAGAAAGTTCACGTGGATGACCGGCAGGCCGCGCGCGAGGTCGATCTTGGCCCCGAGCGTCACGAGCTCGCGCAGGCCCACGCAGATGAAGACGCGGGCGAGGATGAAGACCAGCTCCCGCGCCGCCGTCTGGCCGCGCGCCATGCCGCGCAGGGCCGAGCCGATGGACAGGAAAAACTCCACCGGCAGGAGCGCGAGCAGGCGCAGGCAGGAGGGCAGGTGCAGAAAAACGAAGAGGAAAATGTTCCGGATCTTGCCGGTCTTCCACATGTCGCCGAGGCCGATGGAGGCGCCGCAGAAGTGGCTGTCGGCCTGGGTCGCTCCGCCGGTGTAGATGTTGGACCAGGAGGAGCCGCCCTTGAGCAGGCCCTCGTTGCGCTCGGCGAGGTCGGCCTCGATGCGTTTGGCGCATTCCGGGTGCATCATCGCGCCGATGCTCTCCGCTCGCGGGTCGAGGAAACTGAAGGCCGGCACGGCCGCGCGCACGCCGTAGTGGAGCTCCGCCTGCACCGCCGGCGTGGTCGAGGGCACGCCGCTGTAGAAGGTGTGCAAACGCGAACCCTCGCGACGCAGCAGGTGGCGGATGAAGGGCAGCTTGCCCGACTCGATCGCGCGCTCGAACTCCGTGCGCGAGAGGCCGTCGATCTGGACCAGGAGCAGGCCGGGCGAGTGGGCGGGGGCGTCGCTGCGAGGGAGCCGGAGGCTGCGAAATTCCCATTCGGCGCGGCTGAAGCGGCGCCGCCAACTGCGCAGGCGGGCTCCGATTTCGGTGAGCATGACGGGGTGGGGCTGGTTGGCTTTTGGCGGGGTCGATCCCGGGGAGAGAGCGAGGGCGGTGAAAGGTGGGGCCGGGCCGCCGGGCCGGCCGGGCGACGCATCGGCGGGCCCGGCGGTCCCGCCCTACCGTGGGGCGGGCGGAATGGGGCGATGGGCGAGAAGGGGCGTGTGGGGTGTGGGCCGGACGGCCGGACCCTTGGTCCGGCGCCCGACCAGCGGTCGGGCCTGCATCAGGCGGCGCCGACCGCGGCGGGTTGATCGGTGGCGGTGTCGGCCGCCGACGGGGCGGTGCCGGTGGCGGCGTCGAAGAGCGCGCCGGTCTTGTCCGCGAGGATGCGGCCCTCCACCGCGATGCGCTCGACGACCGGCTTGATCGCGCGGACCAGGGCGGAGGCGCGTCGGTTTTCGGCGCGGCGGGCGGCGACGAGCTCGGCGTAGAGCGCGATGAGTCGCGCGGAGGTGCGGGAACGGTCGAGCTCGGCCGCGGTGGCGCGGGCGATCCCGGCGCGGCGGGCCAGCGTATCCGCATCTCCGATACCGGAGACGAGGGCGCGGGCGAAGACGTCGGCCGCCGCGTCGGCCGGCAGGAGCAGGCCGTTCTCGCCGTCGCGCACGACCTCGCGGACTCCGGACGCGTCGAGCGCGACGACCGGCGAGCCCGCGGCCATGGCCTCGGCGAGCACGAGGCCCTGGGTTTCCGAGGTGGAGGCGAAGGCGAACAGGTCCATGGCCGCGCAGGCGTCGAGCAGTCGCCGGCCGGTGAGTTTGCCGGTGAAGACGACGCGGTCGGCGACGCCGGCTTCGGCGAAGGTTTTTTCCATGCCGGCCCGTGACGGACCGTCTCCCACGATGAGCGCGCGGGCCTCGGGGCGGGCGCGCAGGGCGAGGGCGAGGGCCTCGGCGAGGTAGCCGAGATTTTTTTCCTCGGCCAGCCGTCCGAGGTGGCCGAGGACGGGGGCGCCGGGCGGGATGCCGAGGCGGGAGCGCGCGCGGGCGCCGTCACCCGAGGCGAGGAGGCGCGTGTCGATGCCGGTCGGGATGGCGTGCACCGGCACGGTGACACCGCGCGAGACGATGAGGTCGCGCACGCTCTCGCTCGGGGCCACGACGGCGGCGCAGCGGTTGGCGAAGCGCGTGGCGATCTCGGCGGCGAAATCGCCGAGGGCCTCGCTCTCCACGGGCAGGTAGTGCGTGTAGCGTTCGTAGAGCGTGTGGTGGGTGAAGACCACGGGGACCTGGCGCGTGGCGGCTTCGCGCAGCGCGGTGTCGCCGAGGAGAAAGGGGTGGTGCGCGTGGATGATGTCGGCGCGAAAGGCGGAGAGCCGTTCGGACAGGGCGGCGGCGAAAGGGATGCGCACCGAAAAATCGCTGTCGTTGAAATGGGTGAAGGCGGGGATGCGGGCGACGCTGCGCTCGATGTTTCGCGGCGCGGCGCCCTCGGCGAATTCCGGCGCCACGATCAGGGCGCGATGGCGGGCGCGGCGTTGATCCTCGAAGAGGGTCTGCACGGCCCGGGCGACGCCCCCGACGTGGGGCAGGAAGGTGTTGGTGAAGTGGCAGATTCTCATGGCGGTGAGCGGCGGACGGAAGAACGGGAGCCAAACGGGGAAGGGGGGGGGAACGCCCCGCCGCGGTGCGGGTTCGGATCGCGACCACGGCGGGCGGGGCGGAACACGGAACGGGCGGAAGGGGCGCGCGGCCCGATTCGCCCGGAGCGGACTAGTGGTGGCTGCGGCGTCCGAGGAAGAAGCCTGCGCCGCCGGAGAGCAGGCCGATGATGCCGAGCACGATCAGCCAGATGCTTTTGTCGGTGGGGGCGCCGGTGACGGCTTCGCTGATGGAGGAGGCGGCGGAGTCGGCGGAGTTGAGCCCGAAGACGAGGAGCACGAGGCCGGCGACGAAGAGCGCGAGGGAGGAGATGGTGTTCATGGGAGGGAGACGGTTGATGGTGGGTTGGGGGCCCGCAGGGAGCGGAGAAGCGGGGCGGGCGTGGAGTGGCTGGGATGAGGGGAGGAGTGGGTCGGGAGGAGTCCGGGGATTTGAGGAAGGTGAAGGCGTTCGGACCGGCGGGTGGTGTCGGCCAGGGCGCTTGTCGGGCCGGGGTGGGGCGGGACCGCCGGGCTCGCCGCGAGCGCGGACGGTGCTCGCGCTCGGACCGGCGCGCACGGCGGTCGCGCCCTACCTTCGGGCCGGGTCACCCGCGGCCGCTATAGGCGGGGCTGTCGCGAAGATCGCGCACCTCGTCGTGCGCGGCCTGCACGGCGGCGGCCTGGGTGCTGATGACGAGGCGGAGTCCCGATTCGAGCGGGGCCTGGGCGAGGACCTCGCGGTAGGCGGCGACGGCGTCGTCCTCGGCGGCCTCGCACTCGGCGAGGATCGCGTGGGCGTCCTGTTTCACGATGACCGATTTGAGTTCCTGCCAGCCGCGACGCATGGAGCCCGAGGGCGAGCCGGATTGCGCGGGCGAACCGCCGAGACGACGGATGGCGAGCTGGAGCTCGGAGGCGAAGTCGGCACGCTGGTAGGCGAGGCGGGAGAAAAGCGATTTGAGGGACAGGTCCTGGGTGGCGTCGGCCGCGGTCTGGAAGCCCGCCTCGCCGTCTTTGCAAACGGAGACGAGGTGGTTGAGGTGCTCGATGGTGTTGGCGCGGGTTTCGGCGATGGAGGAGGGTGAGCTCATGGCGGAAGGGCGGGTTGTGGTGATGGGTTGCGGGTGGGGTGGGGCAGGGGTTGGCGGGGTTGTCGGAAGTGTGCGCATCTCGTTCGCAGCGCTCGTGCCAGGGGGCGATGGATGCGTGGTAACCTGCTTCGGATTAATGTGATGCGGCGCTTCGTGGCGGCGGACGGCCGATGCGGCTCCGGCATTTTGCACGATGGCCGCGCGGCGGGGCGGGCGTTTTGCGTGGGCGTGGACGGAGGGGGTGGATGCCGGTGAGCGCCACGCGGTGGAGCGGGTTGTCCTCAACCCGCTTTGGGGGAACGCGGGGGGCCGAGGGGACGGGGCGGGCGCGGCGGGGCCGCGTCAACGCGTTGGGGGCAACGCGTTCCACCGGCGGGGCTCGCCGGCATGGCGGCGCGGTGGGACGGGCGGCGGGGCGGGCGTTTTGCGTGGGCGCGGACCGAGGGGGTGGATGCCGGTGGGTGCCACGCGGTGGAGCGGGTTGTCCTCAACCCGCTTTTGGGGAGCGCGGGGGGCCGAGGGGACGGTTCGGGCGCGGCGGGGCCGCGTCAACGCGTTGGGGACAACGCGTTCCACCGGCGGGCGGGCTGGCATGGCGGCGCGGTGGGACGGGCGTTTTGCGCGGGCGTGGACGGGGGAGGGGAGATGCCGGTGCGTGCCACGAGGTGGAGCGGGTTGTCCTCAACCCGCTTTTGGGGAGCGCGGGGAGCCGAGGGGACGGCGCGGGCGCGGCGGGGCCGCGTCAACGCGTTGGGGACAACGCGTTCCACCGGCGGCGCTCGCCACGGCGCGGGCTCACGCCAGCGCCATCGGCGGGTTGGAGGCCACGGCTTGCTCGGTCCACACCTTGAAGCTGCGCAGGGTGTGCGCGCCGAAGCTGGTGGTGAGCGCGCAGTCGGCGGCGTCGCGACCGTAGGCCATGACGATGCGGCCGATGCGGGGCTGATTGTGCCGGGCGTCGAAGGTGAGCCAACGTCCGTCGAGGTAGGCCTCGAACCAGGCGCTGAAGTCCATGGGCGCGGGGTCGGGCGGCACGCCGATGTCGCCGAGGTAGCCGGTGGCGTAGCGCGCGGGGATGTGGAGGCAGCGGCAGAGGGCGATGGCGAGGTGGGTGAAATCGCGGCAGACGCCGACGCGCTCCCGCCAGGCCTCGGCGGCGGTGCGGGTGGCGCTGGCGCGTTGGTAGTCGAAATGGAGGCGCTTGTGGACGTGGTCGCAGATCGCCTGCACGCGGGGCCAGCCGGGCGGCAGGTGTCCGAAGGTGGACCAGGCGACGGGGCCGAGGCGGTCGGTCTCGCAGTAGCGGCTGGGCAGGAGGAAGGGCAGCACCGAGACCGGCAGTTCGGCGACGGGGTGCTGGCGCGCCTCCCGGAGCACGAGATCCGGGGTGTCGGGCACCTCGCAACGCGAGTCCAGGGCGAGGCGGAGTTGCCCGGCCGGAGCGCGCAGGCGGGTGGCGCGATTGCCGAAGGGGTCGATGAAGGTGTCGGCGGAGCCGCCGGCGTTGTGCCGCAGGCGTTCGGGCTCGCGCAGGCGGTGGGCGAGCTCGGGCCGGGTGTGAAGAAGGAGCACGACGTCGGTCGGGGCGGGGAAGTCGTAGGCGATGTCGAACCCGAAGCGGATTTTCATGGGTCTGGGAGGTTGAGGGTTCGGCCTAAAACCGGCGTTAGCCGCGACTCATCTCGCACAACTTGCTGATCATCTGCCGATCACATCGATCACTCGACGCACCTTCCAGGTGCGCCTTCGGATCGCTGCAATCACCACCTGATTCAGCACCTTGCGCGATCTATCGCCGGGGCTATCGCCGGATTTAGGTTCAGGTTCGGCGGATGCGGGGCACGGACGGGAGGAGCGTGCGCCGACCACGCGCGCGAACCCGCCGGGTGCGGGTTCGCGCGGCCAAGGCGCCGGCGGTGGCCGGCGCCGGAGGCGGGGCGGTCCGACTCGAAATTTCGCTTCGAGCGGCGGGCGCGCTCAGCGTCCGCGGCGGAGGCCGCCCGAGATGAGGGAGACGACGAGCAGCACGAGGAACACGAGGAACAGGATCTTCGCGATGCCGGCGGCGGCGCCGGCGAGGCCGGTGAAGCCGAGCAGACCGGCGATGAGGGCGATGACGAGGAAGGTAAGGGTCCAGCTTAACATGGCGGGGAGGGGGTCGAGGGTTGGGCGAGTGTAGTGAGTTAGTTGATACGATCGAACGGACCGGATGGATGGGGACGCGCGCGTCGCCGACGTCGGCCGGGAGGCGGATCAGAACGCCGCGGAAAGGGTGACGGAGCCGAAGCGGCTCCACGGGTCGGGCTGGGTGTCGAATTCCTTGGTGCGATGCACGAAGGCGGCGGTGAGCTGCCAGCGGCCGACGATGAGGCCGACGCCCGCGACGAGGTCGGCCACGAAGGTCTCGCGGTTGACCCGGCGGCTGTCCGTCCAGGTGTTGCCGTCGAGGAAGATGTCGCGCGCCACGGCGCGGCCGTCCACGCCGGCGAAGACGTGGAGGCTGAGGTCGCGGTCCGGCGCCACGCGCGGGTCGAGGTCGTCGATGGGCGAGGCGCCGATGGAGGCGCCGCGCGCGGTGCCGACGCCGAAGTCGCTCGGCAGGTTGACGCCGAAGCGCACGGTGCCGCCGACGTTGGCGTGGGTGTTGACGTTGCCCAGGGAGAAGCCGCCGTGCGGGATGAGGTCGAAGCCGACCGAGTCGAAGAGCGTGCGCCCGGCGAGCCGATGGCGGCGTTCATAGACGAAGTTGAATCCCGGCTCGTCCTCGAGCTGGTGGTCCCAGCCGCCGGCCTTCTCGTCGTCGATCGCGTCGTGGAAGGCGTCCTGCGCGTTTTCCGCCAGGCTGGACGGGCCGATGAGCCCGAGCTGGAGGGAGACGATGTCGGCCCGCGTGGCGGTCTTGGAGATGGCGGTGAACTCCAGGTAGCTCCAACCCGCGTAGGGGCGGTCGGCGGGGTCGGGCACGCGAGCCGCCGTGTCGCTGGGGGTGTAGATGTTTTGGCCCAGGGAGACGCCGAGATTCTTTTGCGTGTCGGGCCGGTTTACGAAGGGCAGGACGTGCAGGAAATCGCGCCGCCAGCCTTCCTGGCCCCATTCCGGGAGATCGGGGCCGAGCCAGGAGAGTTTGACGCCGTTGGAGTAGTTCTTGTCGGTGCCGGCGAAGTAGTCGTTTTCCAAATACACGGTGAAAACGCCGGAGCGGCGGGCGAGGTCGGTGGGGACGGGCGGCGCCGACTCCTCCTCCTGGGCGCAGAGCGCTCCGGTCGAGCCGACGGCCAGGGCCGCAAGCGCGAGGGAGGGGAGAAGCTGGAGGGGGCTGGAATGCATGGGGAGCGGTGCGGCGGATGTCGGTTCGAGGCTGGAGAGCGGAGCGTGGACGTGGGGGGTGGGGCGGGAGGGGAGGGGGCGTGTCAGGCGGAGGCGGCGAGGGAGCCTCGCCTCGCGCCGGAGGACGCCGGTGCCGGGGATGACGGCGTCGCGCCGAAGGTGGGGCAGGACCCGAAGGGGATGGCGCCGAACGTGTCGGCGGAGGCGGCGCCCCGTCGCGGCTCGAACAAGGCGTCCACGGCTTCGGCGAGAGCGGCGAGGCCCCGCGCGGGAGCCGTTGGCAGGGGCGTGAAGAACGGCTGGGAGTGGAAGGGAAAGGAGCTCATGTAGGGGGTGGTCCGGGTCCGGGAGCGTTCGGCTCTTTGCATGGGGAAATCTCCGGTGGCGGCGCGGTCTCAGAGGATGACTTGGTCCCACTCGCGTTTGAGTTCCTGGACCAGGGAGTCCCATCCCGGCCGCGTGAACTCGAGGGCCAGGCCGTCGCGCCGCTCGCGCAGGGCGGGCAGGCGTTTTTCCAAATCGCGTTTCACCTCGCCGGCGGGCAACGAGTCGGCGTGGCGTGCAAGCCGTTCCAGCTCCGCGTCGAGCGCGGTGAGCGCCGCCTTCACCTCGTCCGGATCATCGGGGGAGGGATCCAGGCGGACGAGGGCGACACGGGAGCCGGCACCGGCGGCGGCACCGCGCGGCGCCGTCGTCGGCCCCTCCGCCGCGATGGCGGGCCGGAGCGCGATCAGGGTCAGGGCCAAGGCGAGGTAGGTGGCGTTGAGCTTGGTCGGTTTCATGCGCCGCAGAAATCGCAACGGCTGTGCCAGCCCGCGCGTCGTCTATTGCAAGCGGCCAAATGGCAGCGGCTTTTGACGGTGTTGCCAACCGCGGGCCGCGTCCTTCCCCGGGCAAAATGCACGGAGCCTCCCCGAGCCGACTTGCAGGGTGCAGGTCCGGCGCGGGCGGTTGACAGGGGCGCGGCCCCGGGGTCCTTTCCGGCACGGTCCGTCTGGAGCCCGCCGCGAGATTCCGGCCGGAGCGAGTCGGGCCGTCACCCGTCCCGTTTACCCAACCGTCCCGTCCCCGGATTCTATGCGCATACTGATCGTCGATGACCAACGCACCGTTCGTCTCTCGCTCTCGCAGGCCCTGAAAGCCGAGGGGCACGAAACCGACACGGCGGACAGCGGGCGCGTGGCGCAGCTGAAGCTCCAGGAGGACGCCTACGATCTCGTGTTGCTCGACCTGCACCTCGACGGCGACGCGGACGGGCTCGAGCACCTCGTGCGTTTGCACAAACTCTCGCCCGGCCTGGCCGTCGTCGTCTGCACGGCGCAGGCCAGCATCGAGACCGCCGTCGAGGCCATGCGCCGCGGAGCCCTCGACTATTTGGAAAAACCCTTCACGCCCGACACCCTCCGCCAGGTCCTCGCCCGGGTGGAAAAGGTCAACCGCCTCCGCCAGCGCGTGGCCAATCTCAGCGACGCCGTCGCGCGCAGCGGGCCGGCCCCCGACTTCGTCTCCGACGAGCCCGCCATGCGCTCCGTGCTCGACGTGGTCGAGCGCGCCGCCGGCACGCGCGCCAGCATCCTCATCCTCGGCGAAAACGGCACGGGCAAGAGCCAGCTCGCGCGCCACGTGCACGAGTCGAGCCCGCTGCGCGACGGCCCCTTCGTCACCGTCAACTGCCCCTCGCTCTCGCGCGAGCTGCTGGAGAGCGAACTCTTCGGCCACGCCAAGGGCGCCTTCACCGGCGCGATCAAGGACTACGCCGGCAAGGTGGACGCCGCCCGCGGCGGCACGCTCTTCCTCGACGAGATCGGCGAGCTGCCCGGCGAGCTCCAGGCCAAGCTGCTCCGGCTCCTTCAGGAAAAAACCTACGAGCGCGTCGGCGAGACCCGCACCCGCGCCGCCGAGGTGCGCGTGATCGCCGCGACCAACCGGGACCTCGCCGCCGCCGTGAAGACCGGCGCCTTCCGCGAGGATCTCTTCTACCGGCTCAACGTCATCACCGTCACCATGCCGCCCCTGCGCGAGCGGCCCGCCGATCTGGAGCGTTTCGCGCGTCGCTTCCTCGCCTACTTCGCGGCCGAGACCGGTCGCGGCGCGACGGATTTTTCCGCCGACGCCTGGTCCGCCCTGCGCTCGCATCCCTGGCCCGGCAACGTGCGCGAACTGCGCAACGCGATCGAACGCGCCGTCATCCTCAGCCGCGGCGAGCGCGTGGAGCGCGGCGACCTGCCCGACACCCTCGCCACCCTCGCTCCCGGGGGCGAGATCACGCTCGGCGGCCTCGTCACCCTCGACGACCTCGAGCGCGAGCACGTGCGCCGCGTGCTCGCCCGCACCGCCACCCTCGAGGAGGCCGCGCGCGTGCTCGGCATCGACGGCGCCACCCTCTACCGGAAGCGCAAGCGCTGGGCCGCCGAGGCCGCGCCCGGCTCCCCGGCGGCGTCCGACGTGCCCGCCGTGGCGGAGGGCGCCGCGTCATGAAGCGGTGGAACTTCGTCAGCGGGCTGACCATCATCCTGCTCCTGCTCATGACGCTGGGCGGGTATTGTATCTGGATAACGAATACGCTTTCGGGCGACATCAGCGCCATCATCTCGGGCAACTTCGACGCCATCCGCGCGGTGCGCGAGCTGCGCACCGCCACCACCCGGCTCAACGCCTCCCACCTCACCGTCGTCCGCTCCGACGAGATCCAGGCCGACGCCCAGACCACCTCCGTCGAGGCCGACATCATCCGCAACAGCCTCGTCCAGATCCGGCCCTTCACCGCCGAGCCCGGCGAGACCGAGGCGATCCGGCGCCTCCAGGCCCTGGTCAAGGATTACCTCGCCGGCCTCGACGCCCTCGTCGCGATCCCTCCCCGGCGCACGGACGAGTTTTCCGCCCAGCGCACCGCCGTCGCGCGCCTCGCGGTCGAGATCGCCAACACCTGCGAGGACATCGTGCAGATCAACGAGCGCGCGATCTTCCGCCGCCGCGACACCGCCCTCGATCGCGCCCACCGCGCCAGCTACGTCGCCATGGGCATCGTGTTCATGTCGCTCGGCATCTACATCTACACCTCGCTGCGGCTCACCCAGAGCGTCTTCCAGCCGCTGCGCGAGCTGAAGGAATCCATCACCCGCCTGCGCGCCCGCAAGTTCGCCGAATTCGTCCCGGTGAAAGGCGAGGGCGAGCTCGGCAAGATCGCGGAGGCCTTCAACGAGATGGGCGCCGAGCTGCGCGCCTACGTCAGCGAGCAGGACGACCGCGTGGTCGCGGCCAACCGCGTGAGCCGCGCCATCCTCGAGGCCCTGCCCAAGCCCGTTTACATCGTGGACGACCAGCTCGAGGTGCAGATGCTCAACCCGCGCGCCGAACGGTTCTCGGCCGCGCTCGGCGTGCCCGGCCAGCTGCCCTCCTTCGTGCGCCACGTCGTGGACGACGCCGCCGCCCGCGGGGAAAATCTCGTCGGCGACGACCTCCGCCGCGCCGTCGAGGTCGAGCCCGGCGACTACGCGCCCGGCGCGGCCAAGCTGGCCTTCCTGCCGCAGGTGTTTCGCATGGGCGCCGACTCCGGCACGAACCCCGGCTGGGCGGTCCTCCTGATGGACGTCACCAACCTGCGCCGCCTCGACGACGCGAAGACGAAGGCCATCTCGACGCTCGGACACGAGGTGAAGACGCCCGTCACCGGCATCCGCATGACGCTGCACCTCCTGCTCGAGGAGAGCCTCGGGCCGCTGAATCCCGACCAACGCGAGCTCATCGAGAGCGGTCGCGACGACTGCGAGCGCCTGCTCGCCGTGCTCCAGTCCCTGCTCGAGCTCGCGCGCCTGGAGAGCGGCCGCGCCGCGCTCAAGCTGGAGCCCACCCTGCCCGCCGCCCTGCTGACCCAGGTCGAGGCCATGCACGGATCGCTGGTGAAAAACAGCGGCCGCGAGCTGCTGGTCGAGGTCCCGGCCGAGGAGCTGCCGCGGGTGCAGGCCGACACCCTGCACGCCGGCCGCGTGCTCGGGAACTTCGTCTCCAACGCGGTCAAATACGGCGAGCCCGGCGCGCCCATACACCTGCGGGTGCAGACGCGCGCCGACGGCTACGTGCGCTTCGCCGTCGTCAACACCGGCTCGCGCCCGCTTTCCGAACGCGAGCAGGCCAAGCTCTTCGAGCCCTTTTACCGCCGCTCCGGCGAGCAGGCCGAGGGCTCCGGCCTCGGCCTCACCATCGCCCGCGAGATAGCCCTCTTGCACGGCGGACGGGTGGGCGTATGGTGCGAGGGCGGTCAGGTGCAGTTCCATCTGGATCTTCGGGTGGCCGCCTGATCCCCGTTTCCCGCCTCCCCTTCGCCAACCGATTCCAGCCCGGACGATGTCTGTATCAGGAAACCATTACTCGTCTCACGCTTCCCTCGCGGCGCGCGCCCGTCGTCCGGGCCGTCGCGCCGCCCTTCGTTCCGGGTCCCTGTTTGGCGCCGCCCGGCGCGCCGTGCTGGCCGCCCGATGGTTCTCCGCCTGGCGGGGCGTCGCCCGCGCGCCCGAACCGTCCGACGGTCCGGGCGCCGTTTCCGGCGGGGCGTCGGCCGCCGACGGAGCCACGGGGAGGTCTGCCCCCGCCTCGCCGCCGTCGTCCGTCGGTGCCGGCGAGCCGCCCCGCATCCTCATCGTGGACGACGAGGTTGGCGTGCGCCGCGTGTGCGCCTTTGCCCTGAGGGGCGCCGGCTGGCGCGCCGAGGCCGAGGCCTCGCCCCTCGCCGCGTTGGCGCGCGTGCTCGCCGGAGAGCGTTTCGACGCCCTCGTGCTCGACTACGCCATGCCCGAGCTCGACGGGCTGGAGTTTCTCGCCCGCCTGGAGGCGCTGCCCGCGGGCGCCCGGCCGCCGATCCTGCTCGCCAGCGCCCACGCCGACGGCTCCACCGCCCGGGCCGCGCTGCGGCTGGGGGTGTGGGACTTTCTTTCCAAGCCCCTCACGCCCGAGGAGCTGCGCCGCCGGGTGCGTCGCCTGCTGCGCCGGGGGGACGAAGCCGCGCGCGGCGACTCCCGCGCCCGGGCCCTGGACCTGGCCGGCGCCGGACGCTGGGCCGACGCGCGCGCGGCCTTGGGCGGCCGCGGCGGCGAGGCGGACGAGCTGGTGCGGGGCCTTTTGTTCCAGCTCGAGGGCGACGACGTCGCCGCCGCGCGGTGTTTCGCCCGCTGCCACTGGTGGCCGGACTGGCACCGCCACGGCCCGGAAATCTGGGCGGAACTCGCGCGGCGGCTCGACGTTCCGGAGTAGGCCCACGTCGTGCGCGGCGGATTCAAACTGTCACCTTCCCCGGGTCCTCGCCCGCCCCTCGTCCAACCGGCTCGCTCCCGCCCCATGGTTACCCCCGCCAAAACCCGCTACGCCTTCGTCGGCACCGGCGGCCGCGCCGTGTCGTTCATCGAGCCCATGGCCACCACCTATCGCGACTCGGTCGAGCTCGTGGCCCTGTGCGACGCCAGCGCCGCCCGCATGGCCTACTACAACGAGCTCCTCACCACCCGGCTCGACCATCCCGCGGTGCCCGTGTATCCGCCGGAGCACTTCGGCGAGCTGCTCCGGATCCACAAACCCGACGCCGTTTTCGTCTGCTCCACCGACGCCACGCACGCCGACTACATCGTCGCCGCGCTGCATGCCGGCTGCGACGTGGTCACGGAAAAGCCCCTGGCGATCTACGCCGACCAGTGTCGCGCGATCCTCGAGGCGGTCTCGCTCACCGGTCGCCGCGTGCGCGTCGCTTTCAACTACCGCTGGGCGCCCTTCCGCACCAAGGTGAAGGAGCTCATCGCCGCCGGAACCATCGGCCGGGTGCGCTCGGTGAATCTCGAATACCTCCTGGATACCAACCACGGCGCCGACTACTTCCGCCGCTGGCACGCGCGCGCCGACCAGTCCGGCACGCTGTTGGTGCACAAGGCGACCCACCACTTCGATCTGGTCAACTGGTGGCTCGACGCGATCCCGGCGCAGGTTTTCGCCTACGGCGACCTGGTGTTTTACGGCCGGGAAAACGCCCTCGCGCGCGGTGATGCGCACCTCGCGGCCTACCCCCGCTACACCGGCGAGCCGGCGGCCAAGGGCGATCCCTTCCGCCTCGACCTCTCGGAGAGCGAGCCCTTCCGGAAGCTCTACCTGGCGGGCGAGGCCGATTCGGGTTACCTGCGGGATCGAAACGTGTTTCGCGAGGACATCGACGGTTTCGACCAGATGTCGCTCAACGTGCGCTACCGCTCCGGCGAGGTGCTGACGTATTCGCTTACTTGTTACAGTCCGCGCGAGGGCATGCGGGTGTGTTTCAACGGCGACCGCGGCCGCGTCGAGTATCACGAGTTCATCGGATCGCACAGCAACCGCGCGGTGAGGCCGGGCGAGTTCAAGCTGGACGAGGTGCCGGGCGGCGAGGCGGAGGGCGAGTGGATCAAGGTGTTCCCGCATTTCGCGCCGAGCTACACGGTGCCGATGCCGCCGGCGACGGGGGCGCACGGCGGTGCGGACGAGATTTTGTGCCGTTCGTTTTTCGCTGCCGGGGCGTCGAGCGAGGACCCGCTGGGGCGCTTCGCCGGGGACGAGCAGGGCGCGGCGTCGATCCTGGTCGGCATCGCCGCGCGGGAGTCTATCCGCACGAACGAGCCGATCAACCTCCTCGACCTCGTGCCCCTGCGACCCTCGGCGACGCATCTGCACGAGCTGCGGTGAGGGCGGGGACGGAGGGCGCGGGCACCGCCTCGTAGCGACCGCCAGCGGGTGGAACCGATTGTCCCCAATCGGTTCGACGGCGCAGCCGCCCGGTTTGTCGGTTGGCGGGTTCGATGGCGAGGCGCGGCGTCGGTGGAGGTGCCGTTCTCGTTGGCCCGCGCCTTGTCGCCGGCGCCGGTCCGGGCAAAGCGTGTTGAGGACAACACGCTCCACCTTGTCTTGCCGCGCGGCCGCTCGCGCGGGGCCGCCTGGAGGTGGAACCGATTGTCCCCAATCGGTTCGACGGCGCAGCCGCCCGGTTTGTCGCCCGGCCTATCGGTCGGCC
This sequence comes from uncultured Akkermansia sp., assembly GCA_966252115.1. Lineage (GTDB taxonomy): Bacteria > Verrucomicrobiota > Verrucomicrobiia > Opitutales > Opitutaceae > IMCC26134_A. Next base: position 1,281 of record CBINNW010000010.1, on the reverse strand, counting down.
TGTCGGTCGGTTTGTCGGTCGCCGGCTTCCACGGCGACGCGCAGCGTCGGTGGAGGTGTCGTTCTCGTTGACCCGCGCCTTGTTGCCGGCACCGTCCCGTTCGATGGCTGAAGATGGCGAATATCCGGGCCGGTTGAGCCACGGGGTGCCGGGCTGGGTGAAGCCGGGCGCGAGGTTTCATGTCAGGATTCGGGCCGCCGCGAACCAAGCGGTCCCGCTGACGGATCCGACGCTTGGGGGCGGGCTTCTGAGCGCGGCCAAGCTGTATCATGAACGAGGTCGCTGGTGGTGTGGTTTGATCGTGCTGATGCCGGATCACCTGCACGCGTTGTTGTCGTTTCCCGAGACCGGCGGGCTGGTGGCGACGGTGCGGGATTGGAAGCGGGCCACGGCGCGTTTCCATGGTGTGTTGTGGCAGGATAACTTTTTCGACCACCGCCTGAGATCGGAGACTGAAGCCGACGAGGCGTGGGTTTATCTGGGACGAAATCCGGTGGTGAAGGGTTTGGCCGCGCAACCCGAAGATTGGGCGTGGCGGTGGAGCCCGTCGCCGTAGCGGAGGTGGGGGCGCGCGGCTCGGACCTGCCGGCGGAGCTGTTCGGTGGTGCCGACGCCGGTCCGGCGAAAGCGTGTTGGGGACAACACGCTCCACCTTGTCTTGCCGCGCGGCTGCTCGCGCGGGGCCGCCTGGAGGTGGAACCGATTGTCCCCAATCGGTTCGACGGCGCAGCCGCCCGGTCTGTCGGCCGGCGTGTTGGTCGCCGGGTTCCACGGCGAGGCGCGCCGTCGGTCGAGGTGTCGTTCTCGTTGCCCTGCGGCTTGTCGCCGGAGCCGGTCCGGCCAAAGCGTGTTGGGGACAACACGCTCCACCTTGTCTGGCCGAGGGTCGCTCGCGGATCGCTCCCGCTTGGTCTTGGGCGCCGCTCTCACCACCCCTACGGCGGATTCCCGGCGGCTCTCCCCGGCGCGAACCCTCCGGCCTGGCGGTCAAGCGTGGCCAGGGTCTCCGCCAACGCCGTGGCGACGCGCCGCTCCAACGCCAGACGATTGGCGTGCTCGATGATGAACGACTCCGCCGAGTCCCGGGTCAGGGGGCGGAACGCCGTCGCCATCAGTCGTTGGCACCATTCCTCCTTCAGCTCCGGATTCTCGTCCGTCGCCAGCGATGGTTCCCGGGCCAGTGCTTGCCGAAACTCCATCACCGTGCGCCCGAAGGCATCCACCTGGTCGAGATGGTCCGAAAGCGTGCCGGCCCGTTCGCCGAGCAGGGCGGTGACCGCG
>CBINNW010000009.1:0-78481 GCA_966252115.1 uncultured Akkermansia sp. | reverse complement strand
TCGGCATCGTCAACGAGGGCGCGGACTGGGCGATGGTCATCAACGACGTATCCGAGGGCCACTACACCTCCCTCGCCGCCGCGCTGCCCTTCGTGCCGCGGGCGGTTGTGTCCGTAAGGCCAATGAAATTAGTGAGTTACGGCGGCCGGACCCTCGACACCATTGCCGATGTCGAGCGGCTGGAGCGACTGCAGAAAATATGGCTAATTCGGGACTTGCGAACGGCGGGAACCGTCTTGGACGAAGACGGATATCTGGACTTCATCAGGCGGGTGGTTGCGGGTCCCGGCGGGCCTGTTCCGGCTCCAACCAACAGACTGGAGCTGGGAATCCGAATGTCCAAGTTCGTGCCTCGGCCCACACCCTTGCACCGGGCGCATCACGATTTCCCGTGGCAGTTCAAGGAACGCTTTGCGGAATTTGGCATTGACGTAAACGACCCTGCATTTGGGAGATGGATACCCGAGAGACTTCATAAATACTGGCACGAACAGTTTAATCCACACTACAATGACTTCTGGGAGGATTTTTTCGAAGCGGCGGACGAAAGCGTTAGCGCGGGGACTCCCTACACTAGGCAAACTGTAATCGACAAACTTGCCGAAGCTCGGCGCATCTATAGTATGGGGGCGAATGATTAACCATGTTTTATTCAATTCGACACGACACATCCAAAAATAAAGAATACGCTTGGTGCTATGGGTATGGGCCCCTTCTTGGCCCCATGCCCTTTATACCTCCTCACACGCTGGAGCAGAAGATGGCCTTCTGGAAGGTCAATCCGGCCCCGCCGGGGTTGAAAATAGACAATGGTGAACCTTGGCGCCGGGCGACTAAATGGCCGGATGTGCTTGGGGCCTCTTCGATTAGGCCCGTTAGCGAAAGGGTTGTCGAGTCGCTCACCCGCGCGGGGTATCCGCCAGCCATAAAAACCGAGATGCCCATAGCGCGCATCGATGTAAAGAGACTTCGGGCGGTTCCTGCGCCTAGATATTTTATTCTCCAATATAACCAAGGCATCAAAATCCACGACGAAGCCAGTCAGGTCGTTCGTGATGAAGCGGGCGGGATTGTCTCGCATGGAGGCAAAAACCCGCACTGGGTGTATGATCGGTCAACTTGGGACGGCGAGGATATATTTGGAGGCCCAATGCCTAGTGCCGGGCCCAGCGCCTACCTCTTGTGCACCCAAAAAATAATTGAACTAGCAGAGCGAGACAAGTGGACAAACGTGCGATTTGAGCCGGTGGATAGTCAATAAGCTAATCATGTTCTTCTCGATCCGTGATGATAGCTTTAGCAATAAGGTTTACCCTTGGGTCCATGGTTACGGACCTCTCACTGGTCCCATGCCTTTTATACCTGCCCATCTTCTAGAGTGGGAACTGGCCTTCTGGAAGGTGAATCCGGCACCCCCAGGGCTAAAAATAGATAACGGCGAACCTTGGCGCCGGGCCACTAAATGGCCGGATGTGCTTGGGGCTACTTCCATTATGCCTGTGAGCGAAAGGGTCGTGGAATCTCTCATTAGTGCCGGCTATCCGCCAGATATAAGAACCGAGATGCCTATTGCGCGCATCGACGTAAAGAGGCTCAGGGAGATTCCCGCGCCCAAATATTTTATTCTTCAATATAATCAGGGCATCAAAATTCACGACGAAGCCAGCCAGATCGTGCGCGACGAAACGGGAAAGATCACTTTCCATGGAGGAAAAAATCCTCGCTGGGTTTACGACTTATCCACTTGGAACGGTGCAGACATATTTGGGAGTCCGATGGCTAGCCCGGGGCCAAGCGACTCGCTGTTATGCACCGAGAAGATAATCGAGCTAGCGAAGCGGGATAGATGGACGAACGTGCGGTTTGAGCCGGTGGAGAGTCAATAGCTCATCATGTTCTTCTCAATTCGTGACGATAGCTTTAGTAGCAGAATTTTTCCTTGGGTCCATGGTTACGGACCTCTCACGGGTCCCATGCCTTTTATACCTCCCCACATGCTAGAGCGTAAGCTAGCTTTCTGGAAGGTCAATCCGGCCCCCCCCCGGCATGGAAATAGGCAATGGCGATTCTTGGCGGCGAGTGTCCAAATGGCCTGATATACTTGGGGCGATTTCTATGCTTCCCGTAAGTGAAAGGGTCGTGGAATCCCTGGGCCACGCGGGTTATCCGCCGGCAATTAAAACCGAGATGCCCATAGCGCGCATCGACGTGAAAAGACTTAGGGAGATTCCCGCGCCCAAATATTTTATTCTTCAGTATAATCAGGGTATAAAAATTCACGACGAAGCCAGCCAGATCGTTCGTGATGAAGCGGGCGGGATTATCTCACATGGAGGCAAGAATCCGCACTGGGTGTATGATCGGTCAACTTGGAACGGCGAGGATATATTTGGAGGCCCAATGCCTAGTGCCGGGCCCAGCGCCTACCTCTTGTGCACCCAAAAAATAATTGAACTAGCAGAGCGAGACAAGTGGACAAATGTGCGATTTGAGCCGGTGGATAGTCAATAAGCTCATCATGTTCTTCTTGATCCGTGATGATAGCTTTAGTAATAAGATTTATCCTTGGGTCCATGGTTACGGACCTCTCACTGGTCCCATGCCTTTATACCTCCGTGGATCCCCTTTGGATTGAAACGGTTGATGAGATGCTGGGGATCGCTCCGGCAAACAACCCGCGATCTATCCTCGATGGACTTCATTGGTTCCAAGGGCCTCCCGGCTTTATTCCGATAGCCTGCTCGGGCTATGGCGACTACACGGCCATCTCGGTTCGGGAACAGGATTACGGCCATGTTTTTTACTTTTTCCACGAGATCTACGATCCCACCAAGGGATTCGAGAGCGAAGGGGTTTATCATCTGTCCGACTCCTTCAGCGGCTGGATCGAATCGCTGGAGTGTTTGTCGGAGGAGGACTAACGTCGTCACGACGACTCAGCCTTCAGGTTCAGGCATTGCTGGGCTTGACCCTCCTTTGCACCGACTTGGTGCCGGTCGGCGTGATGAAGGTGTCCTCCCCGGCCGGCGGCACGCGTCGCGGCCGCCGGCCGTGCGCGGCGTCATGGTGATTCGGATACGCGGCGACGTAGGAAGAGGCGCGCGTCCGAGTCGAGCGGGCGGGTGTGTCCCGGGGGGCGGTTTCCCCGAGACGACGCGTGAAAAACGAAGCAGGCGAGGAATGTGGAAAGCGGGAAAACAGGAAAAGGAGGAATGTCCGTCCTCCTTGGGTGGAGCGGCTTGTCCCCAAGACGCTTGGCTTGGGCGCGGCGGCGCCGCGTCAGCGCATTGGGGACAATGCGCTCCACCTGTTGGTTTCTCGATGATAACTTGTCGAAGGTTCGGACGGACGGACAGCGGCGGTGACGCGGCGTGGCGGTTTTCCGATTCCAACTTTCCAGCTTTCCACATCGACCCTCATGAAACGGAGGCGCCCTCGAGGGCGCCGGGCGTCACGGCGATTCGGATACGCGGAGGCGGAGGAAGAGGCGCGCGTCCGCGTCGAGCGGGCGGGTGTGGCGCACCTGTTCGTGCTCCTCCCCGTCCTCGACGATGGTTTCCTCGCCGGTGGAGACGCTCCAGGAATCCGCCAGGTCGGTGCTTTCCTCGACGGTGAACACGAGGTCGGTGGCGGCCTTGGCTCGGCGATAGGCCAGCGAAAGCACGGGGGCGGCGGGATCGACCGCGGGGAGGATCGAGGCGTCGGCCACGAGCGGATCGCCGGCGAAGGCGCGTTCGAGCAGGTTGCTCACGCCGTCCTCGTCGGGGTCGGCCGCGTCGGCGGCGTCGCCGGAATCGGCCGTGGTGCCGAAGTTCGCCTGGCGCCAGGTCTGGGCGGGCGTGAGCGGCGCGGTCGGAGTGGCGGTCGCCTGGGTGGACTTCGCGCTCTCGGCGACGGTCTTGAGCGCGGTGACGACGTAGTGGTAGGCGGTGCCGGACGAGACCGCGGTGTCGGTGTGGGCGGTGGTGGGCAGATTCTCCGCGATGGCGGTGTAGGGGCCGCCGGATACGGTGGCGCGTTTCACGGTGTAGCCGGTGGCGCCGGCGACGGCGTTCCAGGAGAGGGCGACCTCTCCGGCGCCGGCGGTCGCGGCGAGGCCGGCGGGAGCGGCGGGCGGCGTGGCGAGCGCGGCGATCTCGGACGGGGTGAGGGCGCGGTCGAGGATGCGGAACTCGTCGAGCTGGCCGTTGAGATAGGGATCGGGCCACTGCGAGCGACCGAGCCAGTTGTTGGTCGTGCGGCCGAGGCTCGCGGGCGTGAGCGTCATCGAGCCGTTGGCGCCGGAGACCGCGCCGTTGACGTAGAGGGTGCCGACGTGGCCGGAGAAGGTGACGGCGAGGTGCGTCCAGGTGTTGGTGGCGAGGGCGGCCGAGCCGTAGATATCCTGCTGGGCGACGCCGGGCGTGCGGATGGAGAAGGTCGGGCGGCCGTTGGAGCCCTGGACGGAGAGGAAGAGGTAGTTGTCGGTGCCGGTGCCGAAATCGAAGACGCGCGACCAGGTGGCGAGCGAGCCGGGGCGCACCCAGACGGAGAAGGTGCAATCGCCGAGGGTCTCCACGACGCCGGCGGGCAGGGTGACGTGGTCGTCGGCGCCGTCGAAGCCGAGGGCGCGGTCGAGGCGGCCGACGGCGACGCGGGTGACGCCGTTGACGAGCGTGCCCGTCCGGCCGCCGCCGGTCTCGTCGGCGGTGGTGGCGCCGGCGGTCTCGTCCATTTTGAGCAGGACGCGGGAGGCGGCGGGGGCGGGCGCGGCGGTGGCCGGGGCGGAGTCCGCGCTTTCGCCGCCGGGGCCGGTGGCCGAGACGACGTAGTGGTAGGTGAGGCCGGGGACGACGGAGGCGTCGGTGTAGGTGGTGGTCGCGCCGAGGGTGGCGAGGGTGGTGTAGGGCCCGCCGGATACGGTGGAGCGTTTCACCTGGTAGCCGGTGGCGGAGGGGGAGGCGGACCAGAGGAGGCGGATCTGGGAGCCGATCTCGGCGGGGACGAGGGCGGCGGGCGGAGCGGGCGGGAGCGCGGCGGGCGTGGCGGAGACCGGGGCGGAGTCGGCGCTTTCGCCGGCGGCGTTGAGCGCGGAGACGACGTAGTGATACGCGGTGCCGTTGGAGAGGCCGGTGTCGGTGTGGTGGGCGGCGGCGACGGTGGCGAGGGTGGTGTAGGGCCCGCCGGATACGGTGGCGCGTTTGATCCGGTAGCTCGTGGCGCCGAGCACGGGCGACCAGGCGAGGGCGAGGCGGCCGTCGCCGGCCTGGGCGGCGAGCGTGGGCGCCGAGGCCGGGGCGGAGACGCCGCGGAGGCGGGCGAGCTCGGTGGTGTTGAGCGCGCGGTTGTAGATGCGGAAATCGTCGATTTTTCCGTTGAGGTAGGGGTCGGCGAACTGGGCGCGGCCGAGCCAGTTGTTGGTGGTGACGCCGAGGTTGGCCGGGCGCAGGGTCACGGCGCTGTTGGTGGCGACGGCGGTGCCGTTGAGGTAGAGCGTGGCGGTGTTGCCGGAGAGGGTGACGGCGACGTGCGACCAGACGCCGGTGGGGAGCGGCGCGGCGCTGAGTTGTTGTTCACCCACCGCGGAGGTGCGGATGGCGAAGCGCATCTGCGTGCCGTTGGTCGGGGCGAGGAACATGTAGTTGTCGGTGCCGGTGCCGAAGTCGAAGAGGCGGGCCCAGTTGCCGTGGACCTCGGGGTTGATCCAGGCGGCGATGGTGAAGTCGTTGAGGCCGGAGACGATGCCGGCGGGGAGGGAGACGTGGTCGTCGGAGCCGTCGAGGTCGATGGCGTTGCCAACATTGCCGGCGGCCCAGACGGGGCCGTTGACGAGGGTGGCGGTGCGGCCGAGGCCGGAGGCGTCGGCGGCGAGGGCGCCGGCGGTCTCGTCGAAGGGCAGCCAGGCGCGGAGCTCGGCGCCGATCGCGGCGACGACGGGAGCGGAGTCGGCGCCGGTGCCGACGGCGTCGGTCGCGGAGAGGACGTAGTGGTAGGGCAGGCCGGGCAGCGCGGTGGTGTCGGCGTGGGTGGTGGCGGCGGGCGAGGCGAGGAGGGCGAAGGGGCCGCCGGGGGCGAGCGCGCGTTTGACCTGGTAGGAAGTCGCGCCGGGGACGGGGAGCCAGGCGAGGTTGATCTGCGCGGCGGCCGCGGTGGCGGTGAGTCCGGCCGGGGTGGCGGTGGGTTGCGGGCCGACGGCGCCGTAGATCTGGACGTCGTAGAGGCTCGGGTAGTCGGCCGAGCCGCCGGTGATGGTGACGCGCAGGTAGCGGGCGACGCCGGAGAAGAGGTCGGTGGTGTCGGAGGCGCGGGTGTTGGCGGTGCGGTCGATGAGGGTGGCGAAGTTGACGCCGTCGGTGCTGCCCTCGATGCGGTAGCGGTAGGAGCGGCCGTTGTCGTCGAACCACTGGATCACGGCCTTGTTGACCGGTTGGGCGGAGCCGAGGTCCACCTGCCACCAGGCCGGGTAGCCGGGCGAGTTGGAGCACCAGCGGGTGAAGACGGGGTCCACGTCGTTGGCGTTCACGGCGAGGTTGCCCGCCTGCTCGCTGCTGGCGGAGGTGGGACGGAAGAGGGAGAGGAGGCGCATGGGCTGCACCTCGTTGTAAACGCGGCACTCGTAAAACGCGGCCCAGTAGCCGCCGCCGGCGACGCCGGTGACGACCACGCGGACGTAGCGGCCGGAGGCGAGGAGACGGTCCACGGTGGTGCCGGTGACGGTGTTGCCGGTGCGGTCGGCGGCGACGGTGAAATTGGCGCCGTCGTCGCTGACCTCGATGCGATAGCGAAAGACGGGCGCGCCGTCGCGGAACCAGTCCACCTCGACCTTGGTGATGGGTTGCACGGAGCCGAGGTCCACCTGCCACCACTGCGGGTAGCTGCCGCTCGAGGCGGTCCAGCGGTCGCCGGCGACGCCGTTGTTGCCCTTGGTGTCGTAGTGGGCGCCGTCGGTGGAGCTGGAGGCGGTCGGGCGGCCTTGGGAAACGACTCCGGCGGGCGGCGCGCTCTGCACGAGGGGGTGGAGAAAGGTCCAGTGCTGGTTCCAGCTGTTGTTGCCGGCGGCGGCGCGCTGTTTCACGTCGGCGCCGTCGGCGCTCAGGCCCTCGTTGTCGAGGGCGCGGCCGTTGGCCTTGTTGATGATTTTGAAAAAGAAGGAGTCGGTGGGGACGATTTCCCAAAGTTGGTTGTCGGTGGGGACGCCGCCGACGAGCGAGGTGAGGGCGACGGCCGCGCCGTCGGTGCCGGCGCCGAGCGAGTCGAGGTATTTGCCGGTGGCGACGTTTTGCAGGGTGAAGTGGCGCGTGCCGAGGAGGAGGTTGACCTGCCACTGCTGGGTGGTGGTCGGGGTGTTTTCGCCCTGTTTGAGCGAGGCGCCCTCGGTGGTGGCGCCGAGGCTGTCGAGCACCTTGACGGCGGTGCGGTTGCGCAGGCGGTAGGTGCCGGAGGCGATGCCGATGGTGAGGTCGCCGTCCGCGAGATCCTGGTCGCGACGGAAGGCGCCGACGACGCCGACGAAGCGCGGGCCGTTGACGCCTTCGGAGTCGTAGTTGGCGCCGTCGGGGCCGTAGTGGACGCCGTAGATCATCTGGCGCTCGCCGGGGCCGTCGAAGGCGCGGCGGAGGTTGACGGTGTAGGTGCCGTTCCAGACGGACCAGCGTTGGTGCGCATACCATGCCCCGGTGGTGCCGGTGCCCAGCCAGTGCGCCGATTCGTGCATGGCGGTGCGGTAGTTGCCCTGGCCGCCGAAGCCGATGGCGCCACGGTAGTCGGCCTGCGCGGTGGGGATGCCTTCGTGGTAGTAAACGGGGATGTTGTAGCCGTAGGTGGCGTAGGTGTCCCACGTCTGGACCAGGGCGTTCATCGGTTCGGAACCCCAGGGGCCGGGATCGCCGCTCCAGGTCATGGCGCGGAGCGGCGCGAGCAGCAGCGTGAACAGGCCGAGCAGGACGAGCAGCGGCGTGCGGACGAGGGCGGCGGGCGCGGTGCCGCGGTCCGGTTTCAGGCGGGCGGGACGCAGGGGGAGGCGGAGGAGCGACATGTGAAAAAAGGGGGCGACCGGGGCGGGCACGGCCGGGGGGAAGGGCGCCGGGCGGACGCAGGGTGGGGGCGGAAAGAAGAAGCGGCTTTTGGCCTGGTTTTGGGCCAGCCTACGGGGAGTTTCGTAAGGCGGGGTCCGTGCCGATACCGTCGGCGAGGAGCTCGGTCTGGGTGAGCAAAACGGCGCGGGTGCTGTTTTCGGGGAAGGTGGCGATCCAGTCCCGGGCGGCCTCGGGATCGAGGAAGGCCCAGCGGAGGGCCACGGTGCGGGCGGCATCGGAGCGCGCGCGACCTTCGGGTATGCGGGTGGCGACGAACTCCGCCGCGGCGCGGGGATCGGCCTGGGCCCATTCGATGGCTATCGCGGACTGAAGTTCGGCCCGGGTGTCGGCGGCGAGGGTGTTGGTCAAACGGGGCAGGTCGGCGGCGGCGGCGGCCGGGTTTTCCGCAGCCCAATGGTGGACGAGTTCGCCGAGAAAACGCGCGCGCGGCGGCCCCTCGGGGAGTTGGTCGGCGAGCTCGAAGGCAAGTTCGGGGGCGACGGGGCGGATGATCTGGCCGAGGCGGGTGAAGACGTCGGAACGTTCGGAGGCGTCGGCCAGGGAACGAGCCCAGGCGGTGGCGGCGACGAGATCTTCCGGCCCCCAGAGTTCGACGATGCGAAGGTAGCGGGCGAGGCGCAGGTCCGCCGGGCCGTCCTCGGCGAAACGGAGGGCCGCCCGCGGATCGGAAAAGACTTGGCCGTCGAGCGTGATGGAAAAGACGTCCGGCGCGGGCGCGGCGAAGGCGGCATGCGCGGTTGGCAGCGGACGCGGCGGCGGAGGCGGCGAAGGGGCGGCCGCGACCGGGTTGTCCACGGGCGTGGCGGCGGGGGCGGCGGGCGGCTGGCGGTCGAGGATGAGCCACGCGCCGGCGACGAGGCACAACCCGAGCGCGGCAGCGGGGTGGAGTGAGCGCGTGGTCATGGGGAAATGGGGAAAGTGAAAAGGGGAAAACAGGAAAGCCGCCCGCGCTTCATGGAGAGGCACGGGCGGGTGAGCGGAGTTGAGCAGCAAATTCGGGCTTACGAGGCGGCGGGCTTCACGGAAACGAAATGGCTTCGCCATTCCGCTACTTCCACCCGCCGGGAACAGCGAAGAGCCTGAATTCCCGCTTCTTGAGTTTGCAGCGGGCTCAGCGCAGGTCGAAACGCCACTTCTGGTTGTTGGCGCCGAGCCACTGCCACTGGTGGATGTTGGCGCCGTCGGCGGTGGAGACGCCGCTCACGTCGAGCACGAGCCCGCTGTGACGGTTGACCACCTTGTAAACGCCGGGGCTGTCGGTGCCTTCGAGGCGCCATTGCTGGCAGGCGTGGCCGCTCCACGGCCACTGGATGACGTTGCCTCCGTTCGCGGTGGAGGCGCCGGCGACTTCCATTACGCGGCCGCTGTGGACGCTGACGAAGCGGACGTAGCCTCCGCCCAGGTCGATGGCGGTGAACTTTTGCCAGTTGCCGCCGTTCCAGATCCATTGGCCGATGTTGGCGCCGTCGGAGGTGTTGGGCCACTGCACGTCGGCGGCCTTGTTGCTGTGAACCGCGGTGAGGGAATAGACGGCGTTGTTGGCGAGGGGCAGCACTTCGGCGGGTGCCCAGAGCTGGCCGTCGCCGCGCCAGTCCGGCCACTGGTTGATGTTGGCGCCCTCGGCGGTGCTGACGCCGGCGACGTCGGCGACGCGGCCGCTGTTGCGGTTGTAGAGGCTGACGTGGCCGGCGACGCCACCGTCGGCGAAGCGCCAGTGCTGGCCCTGGTTGTCGAGCCAGGACCACTGCTGGATGTTGGCGCCGTCGCTCACGCTCAGGCCGGCGACCTCGAGGGCTTTGCCGCTGTTGACGTTGACGAGTTTGAACCAGCCGCCGCCGACCGGGTAGGCGGTCCACTTCTGGGCGGCGGAGCCGGTGGTCGTGCTCTGGACGATGTTGGCGCCGTCGTCGGTGCCGGCGCCGGCGACGGAGAGCGCCCGGCCGCTGTGGCGTGCGGTGAAGGTGTAGGTGCGGTTGGGCTTCACCAGGCCCTGGTTGGGGTGGGTGTCGATGAGGTATTCGTCGAGGTTGGACACACCGTCGGCGTCGGGGTCGGCGGAGGCGGTCTGGGCGAGGTTGCCGAAGTGGAAGGTCTCCCAGTCGTCGGCCATGCCGTCGGCGTCGGAGTCGCCGACGATGCCCAGGTCGAAGCGCAGCGCGGCGACCATGCGGCAGTGGCGGACTCGGCTTACCGGGCCGTCCTCGTTGTCGAAGTTCAGGCCGTAGGGCCAGAAGTGGCCGCCTCCGGCGCCCACGCCGGCGTTCTGGCCGTCGTAGAGTTTGACCAGCGCGTTGGCGCGGGCGAAGGCGTTTCCGTTCCAGCTCCAGTAGGTGCCGACCCCGAGGGTGTGTCCGATCTCGTGGAGCGCGACGCGGGTGTGGCGCGAGCCGCCGAACCGGATCCAGCCCTCGTAGTTGGCGTCCGCGGTCGGCACGCCGGGTTCGTAGGTGGCCCAGACGTGTTTGTCGAAGTGGCCGTGGGCGTTGTAGAGGGCCACGGCCTCGTTCATGGAGTTGGTGATCTGGTCGCGGATGTCGGCGGGCCAGGTGGCCGGGTCGGTGCCGTAGGACCAGGTGAGGGCGTTGAGGGGCAGCGCGGGCAGGAGCGTGCCGATGAGCGCGAGGGCGCGGAGGTGTTTCATGGGGGTTTCGTTTTTGGGGGGACCGGGCCCCTTTTCCGCGCCTTCCTCGGGACGGGGCCGGGGTCGAACCGGCGCCTGTCGTTGGAAAGTGAATACGCGTCGGGGCTTCGTCCAACGCAGCGGGGCGGCGGGCGCCGGGTCAAATCCGCGGACGCCCGTCGAAACTGTCCGTTTTCCGGACAACCGGTCGCGCGGTCGGTTCGCGCGCGGGCGCCGCGGCGAGCGAGGCGCCGGGCACGAAATCGGGGATCAGAACGACATTCTCGGCTTCCGCTGGGCCGCGCTCGATGCGGTGGATCAGGAGGCGAATCGCCTTCCGGCCGACGGCGGCGCCGTCCACCTGGTAGTGGGCCAGCGCCGGTTCCGTGAAGTGCATGAAACCGTCCGCCCAGAGGGAGACGAGCGAGACGTCCGCCGGCACGCGCATGCCCCGGTTTTGCAGATGGCAGAGCACCCGCAGGGACAGGTGGGAGCCGCAGCCGAGAATGGCGGTGGGCTTGGGGTGGGCGCGCATGAGCGTGTCGAAGGAACGATGCCACTCGTCGCCGAGGGCGGCGAGGGTGAGGGAGCGTGGACGCAGGCCGAGGCGTCGGGCTTCCTCGATGAAAGCGGCCTCGGCGCGACGCGAGCCCTGGGTGGGCGCCTCGCTTTGCAGGAAGAGGACGTTTCGGTGGCCTCGGGCGTGGAACAGCCCGACGGAGTGCCGGGTGGCCGCGGAAGAGTCGGGCCAGATGGCGGGGATGCGCAGCCCGGGCAGGGGCGGGCCGATCAACAGCGAGGGAATACCCTGGGCCACGAGGGTCCGCTGAATCGCGGCCGTGGAAAAGAGAACCACCCAGCCGGCGGTGTCGGGCAGGGCGTGCAAACGCAGGAGCCCGACCGGGCGACGGGCCTGGTAGAGCCGGGGGTGATGCTCCATTTCCAGGGTGTAGCCGGCCTTCTCCGCGCTCTCCCGCAGGCTGTCGCAGATGGTGAGGTGGGATTCGCCGAGGAGCCCCCGGGGTTCGGGCGTGAGCAAGCGGATGACGCGACCCCGGACCGAAGGCGTGGCGCGCGAGCGAGTTTGTTCGATACGATGGCGGCGGCCCCGGCCTCCCAGGCAGAGCAAGCCTTCCGACGCGAGTTGGGCGAGCGCTTTGCGCAGGGATTCACGGCCGACCCGGAGGTCGCGACAGAGTTCGTTCTCGCTGGGAAGGAATCCGGACCATCGTCCGCCGGAGATGCCCTGGCGAAGGGCGTCGGCCGCGAGATCGGGAAGGGCGGTTCGCGAAACCGCCGCGCCCGTCGGACACGCTTCGCAGGCGGGTGCGGGCACGGCCGGGGGCGAGGGCGGGGCGGAAGCGGGATCGGGGCGGGACGAACCGGATGGGGTGACGAGCATGGTGGGGCACGACCATGAACAAATAACGGGATCCGCGTCCCGTTTACGCCAAGCGCCCGACCGACTACGTGCGGATGCCCCGTTTCCTGCGCGCGATCAAAAGACCGCCCACTCGATCACGGCGGGGGTGGTGCCGGCGGGTTGCCCGGCCGGGAAATCGATGCGCAGGTGGCGGGCGCGGGCGGGGCGCTCGATCACCAGCGGAGAACCCACGGGCGTCGCGCCGTCGGAGCGGAAGAGCTCCGTCCAGGTCTCGCCGTCGGTCGAGGCGGAGAGGGTCATGCGGTATCCCTTCCATGGATACTCGAGGCGGATGAGCTGGCGCGTGAGCGCGCGCTCCCGGCCGAGGTCGAGGCGCAGCCAGGCGCCGGACGCGGAGGCGTCGGCGGCGGGCGCGGCGGTCCACCAGGTGGCGAGGTTGTCGTCGAGCACGCGCTCGGGGCCGGTGTGGGGGTGGAGCGAAGCGGAGGCGTCGGCGGTGGCGCCGGCCTCGGGCGTGGCGAGGTTGCCGCGCTTGTTTTTCGACCGCGCCGCGCGCAGCCAGTCGGGGCCGGCGTGGGTGGGCGTCACCTTGGCGAGCAGGCCGTCGGTGTCGGTGCGGAGTTCGTCGAAGCAGATCTGGCGGCCGGTGAACTTCGGGTCGAAGGGCACGCTGTGCCGGTGGTAGGCGATGTAGGGGCGGCCGTCGCGGCGAAAGATGGTGTGGTGGCCGGGCGAGATGACGTCGAGGGAACGGTCGGTGGTGAGCAGCGGGCTGCTCGGCGCCTCGGTGAAGGGGCCGAAGGGGCTGTCGCCGACGGCGTAGCGAACCTCGTAGGTGTCGCGGTCGGTGCGGCCTTCGGAGTAGGTGAGGTGGTAACGGCCGTCCTGTTTGAACATGAACGGGCCCTCGAAGTAGTTGGCCGGCGTGACGTCGCGCACCTCGCCTTCGAAGGTGACCATGTCGGGGGCGAGTTTGACCACGAAGCAGCGACCGTTGACCCAGTTCCAGCCGGAGCCCCAGTAGAGGTAGGCCTGGCCGTCGTCGTCGATGAAGGCCTCGGCGTCGATCATGTGGTAGCCGGGGCGGTAGTTTTCGGGAATGAGGGGGCGGTCGCCGAGGGCGTTGCGCCAGGGGCCGAGCGGGTGTTCGGCGACGCCGGCCCAGACCTCGTTGCCGACCGAGACATACATGAAGAAGCGGCCGTCGCGCGCCCGGATGACGGAGGGGGCCCAGACCATGGCGCCCTTGGAGGTGGGGCTGGTGCAGGCGGCCTTGGTGGGCCAGTTGAGGACGCGGTAGGTCCAGTTGGCGAAGTCGGTGGATTCCCAGCAGCCGAGGGTCGCGCCGCCCCAGGGGTCGAGGGTGGCGTAGAGGTAGTGTTTTCCTTGATACGAAACGATGGAGGGGTCGGCGAAGTAGCCGGGGATGGCGGGGTTGGCGGCGTGGGGCGCGTGGGCCGGGCGCGGGGCGGGCTCGGCGGCGGCGGAGGAAGATGCGGAGCTCACGACGGCGTCGGCGGCGACGGCGCAGCGGGCGCCGAAGAGGGTGGTGGCGCCGAAGATGCCGGCGGCGAGGACGAGGGACGCGCGGGCGGGGCGAGGGGGACGGGGGCGGAGGTTCATTTTTGGTCGATGAAACGGGTTTCGCCGGTGGCGACGTCAATCGTCCATTCGCGCGGTTCGGGCAGCCGGAGATGGCCGGCGCCGATCTCGAGGGGCATCCAGAGGTAGCGGCCGTCGCGGTGGTTGGTGGGGCGCCACATGTCGCCCATGAAGATGACGGAGGTCTTTTTGGAGCCGACGACCTTGAGCATGAGGGTGGACTGCGAGCCGTAGGTTTTTTTCTCGGGCGGGGCGATGTCCTTGAATTCGGACCAGGGGCCGGCGAGCGAGGTGGCGGTGGCGTATTGGTTGTTGTTGGGCGCCCAGCCGGTCATCCACGAGCCGATGATGTAGTAGAGGCCGTCGTATTTGACGAGGGCGCCGCCCTCGAGGCGGGATTTGATGAAGCAGGTTTCCTCGGCGACGGTGAGGAAGTCGTCGGAGAGTTTGGCGATGTAGAAGCCGCGGGTGGGGCGGGCCTCGAAGATGAGGTAGGCGGAGCCGTCGTCGTCGAGGAAGGCGCCGATGTCGCGGCTCTCCTGGCCGAGGGGGCGGAAGCTGTGGACGAAGGTGTAGTCGCCGTCCACGGTGTCGCAGGTGAAGACGGCGACGCGGGCAAGTTTGTAGGCCTTGTCGTCGAGGTGGACATACATGACGAACTTGCCGGTCTTCTGGTTGTGGAAGACCTTGGGACGCTCGAAGACGAAGGGGGTGCCGATGCCGTCCTCGGGCGGGCCGGTGCGGATGACCTGGTTGCGAAATTCCCAGTTCATCAGGTCTTTCGAGGCGTAGCAGGCGACGGTGCGGTCGGAGGGTTTTTTGCCCTTGGTCTCGCCGCCGCGGTCTTCGCCGAACCAGTAGTAGGTGTCGCCGAGTTTGAGCAGGCCGCCGCCGTGAGCCTGGATGTGGTGACCTTCGTTGTCGGGCCAGATGGCGCCGGGGACGATGCTCGTGCGCGGGCCTTGGGTTGCGGAGGTGGCGGCGAGGGCGGCGGGGAGGAGGGCGGCGGAGAGGCTGAGGGCGAGGAGGGCCAGGAGGGCCAGGGAGGCGGATAGGAAAGGAACGCGGGGGGAGCGCATGGCGGATGAGGCGGATGAGGCGTTTGGATTTTTAGACACGGAGGACACGGAGCGCGGACACGGAGGGCACGGAGGTTCGGGTGACTCCGGGGCGTTGCCGCGTGAATTTTGGTTCTGGAAAAAAAGTCGGAATTGGCCGGGGACGGCCAACACTACACAAGCAGGTGGCGTCACCGCGTGAGACGGTTCTAAAAAAGAACGGAGGCTGGAACCGGGAGAACGTCGCACGTCGCAAACCAGACCTCCGTGCCCTCCGTGTCGGCGCTCCGTGCTCTCCGTGGCAAAAAATTCAGGAGCCGACGCGGAAGGCGCCGCCGGTGTCGGTGTCGGGGAGTTCGTAGAGGCGGAGCTCGGTGGCGGGCGGGGCGACGTCGCGGGGGCGGTCGCGGTTGCGCGGAAGGGTTTCCCAACGCAGCACCCAGCGGCGGCCGGCGTCGCGCGAGATCGCCGTCTGCACCTCCATGCCGGGATGGTCGGACAGGGCGGTGGAGAGCCGGGGCGGGAGCACGCCGGCGGGGGGCGGGAGCGTCTCGATGCGTTGCAGGGTCTCGGGGTCGAGGCGCAGGCGGCCGGCGCCGGCGGAGTGGGTGGTGGTGAAGTCCACCAGCAGGCTCTTGTCGGGCTGGAGCACGGCGCCGCCGAGCGTGACCTCGGCCGCGATGGAGCCGCCGCCGGAGAACTGCCAGCGGAAGTCCCAATCGCTGATGGCGACGATGTCCCAGCGGGAGGCGTCGGCGGCGGGGCGCGAGGCGTAGGCCTGGGAGCGGCCGTTGGCGTCGTAGCGGTGGTAGGTGACGACGGGGCGGTTGCGCGCGTCGAAGCCGAGGTTGAAGGTCATGTTGATGAGGCCTTCGCGGATGCGGGCGGAGTCCACAATGTCGGCCTCGCCGAGCGTGATGGGGAGGGGAATCGGGGTGCCGTCGCATTTTTCCCAGTTCTGGAAATCGGTGCTGCGGGCGTAGGAGAGGGTATGGTTGGTGGCGCAGTCGGGGGTGTCGCGCCACATCCAGACGAGGTGGAAACGGCCGTCGGGGCCGAGCACGGGGTTCATCGCGTAGGCGTTGCGCCGGCCCTGGCCGTCGATGAGGGGGGCGGAGAGCAGGTTGCGCCAGGAGCGGGTGGCGGTGTCGTAGAGGTTGTAGATGTCGGCGCCGTTGCCGCTGCCGCCGTCGCGGTAGCGGAACATGAGGTCGCCGGCGCCGTTTTTGAAGAAGACGGGATAGGTGGTGTTGCCTTCGCGCTCGCCGGTCATGCGGTCGAGGCGTTCGAGCGAGGTGATGTCGAAGGGGCGGCTCGAGCGGTAGTAGATGAGCGGGTCGTTGTGCATGTTGCCCGACAGGTGGACGTAGCCGTCGCGGTCGAGCGCGAGCGCGAGGTAGTTATGGCTGTCCCAACCGGTGATGTTGGAGGCGCGGCCTCGGCCGGGCAGGTGGATGCCCTCGGGGTGAAACTTGGTCCACTCGGTGGAGTCGAGTTTGCGGCTGACGACGGTCATGCGGCGGTCGGCATCGTAGTAGGCGATGAACTGGTGTCCGCGCTCGGTGAGGAAACCGAAGCTGACGGGATGGCCGGACCAGGTTTCGCCGACGGGCAGCTCGGCGAGGATGGTCTGCGGATCGAGGGGCGCGGCGGTCTGGGCGGGGGGGGCGGGTGCTTCCTCGGCGCGCAACGCGGGGGAGACGGCGGGCAGGGCGGCGAGGGCGGAGAGGAGGATCAGCGGCAGGGGTTGTTTCATGAGCGAGAAAGAGTGCGGCGGGTGGGGTGGGTGGGGGCGCGGGGCTAGACGAGGGCGGAAAGGGCGCGGAGGCGGGTGTCCGACGAATGGCCAAGGGGGGAGTCGGTGGTCAGGGTCCACCAGGCTTGGCCGCGATGGGTGATGGTGCAGCCGGAATCGTCGGGCGCGGGTGTGATGGCGAAATCGGATGCGGTGGCGGCGAAATCGGTGTCGGGGGCGGCGGCGCCGTCGGCCCGGGCGGCGAGCCAGAATTCGCCCGCCTCGTGGGTGGCGCGGAGCACGGGCATGGCGGAGAGCGAGGCGAGCAGGTGGCTGTTGGCCCCGAGCTCGACGTGGGCGGCCGCGCGGGCGCCGAGGAGATCGACGAGGGTGGAGGCGCCGCGCGGGGTGCGCACGGTGGCGGAGGCCGGGCCGGTGGCGGGAGCGGCGGCGGGATCGATGGTGACGCGCAGACTGGTTTTTACGGTGTAGGGGACGGCGAAGCCGGCCTCGAGGGAGAGCAGGCGGCGGGCGCTGCGGACGCGGTGCAGGCGGAGGTGTCCGGTGGGCGCGGCGAGCAGCCAGGTGCGCACCTCGACGTCGGGCCAGGGGCGCCAGACGGAGGTGGCGACGCCTTCGTGCACGGCGGGTTCGGCGCAGAAATCGCGGCGGCGGAAGTGGCGTTCGTCGTCGGCGGGGGCGAGGGCGAGGTCCTGGTCGAAGCCGCCCTCGGGCGGGATGGGCGCGCCGGAGGGAACGGCGAAGGCGAAACGCGTGCCGTAGGTGAATTTTGAATACTTGTGCGGGGCGTGGCGCGGCCAGTCGAGGACGGGCTGGCCGGGGTTGAGCGCGACGACGTCGCGGGAGCGCGGGTCGGTGGTGAGGACGAGGCCGGCGCCGGGCACGGTGAGGGCGGCGGGGCGGGGCGGGGGCGGGGCCTCGTCGGCGAGCCAGAAGGGGTGCGTCTCGGGCAGCGCGAGGGGGAGGAGGGCCTTGAGCGCCCAGTAGGGGGAGGCCGAGGAGTTGTAGCTCTCGGCCATGAGGAGGTTGGGGTAGGCGTAGCCGATGGAGAGGCGGCCTGCGTCGGTGAGGGTGGGTTGGGCGGCCCACCAGCGCAGGTGGCGGAGGAGGAGGCCCTTGATGACGGGCCAGGGCAGGGCCTCGACGTCGGCGTAGGCGAGGGCGCCCCAGAAGGCGCCCTGGGCGAAGCGGTAGGCGAGGCTGCGGCCGAAGGGCAGGGCGGAGCCGTCGGCGGCGAAGTAGTGTTGAAAATCGAGGGCGAAGCGGGCGGCGCGTTCCTTGAAGCGGGCGGCGCGGGCGGGGTCGTGGTCGGCGGCGAGTTTGGCGTAGATGAGCCCGTAGAAGTGGAGGGCCATGGGCACGTAGTAGTCGCCGAGGCGGCCGTCGCGGTGGTGCGAGGCGGAGCCGCCGTCGGAATACCAGCCGTCGCCGAGGTAGAAGGTCTCGATGATGTCGAGGTCGGCGGCGACCTGGGCGGGGGACCAGTCCTCGCCGACGGCGCGGAGGCCGAGGTGGACGATGACGCGGAAAAAGAGCCAGTTGCTGCGGACGAGTTGCACCCGGTCGATGTGGCGGAGCCAGGCGGCGAGGCGGGTTTGGGTGTCGCGCGGCAGCGGGTGCCAAAACTCGTGCGGGGCGAGGGCGAGGGCGAAGCCGAAGGCGGCCTGCTCGACGCTGCGTTGATCGAAGTCGCCGGCGAGGCCCCAAAACTCGGGATGCGCGGGGTCGGAGCCGGCGGCGAGGCCGGCGCGCCAGAGGTCCCAGTGCGCGAAGGAGCCGGCGCCGGCTCCGGCGGCGAGGGGGACGAGGCCCCAGAGCGGTCGGCTGAAGCCCTCGAGCCCGCCGGCCGGGTCGCCGTAGTGGGCGCGGTTTTCACCGAGGTGGATGGCGGCGCGGCCGGCGGAGAAAGCGGGCAGGACGGGCGTGACAAGCGAGCGGGTCCAGGCTTGGAGATCGGCGCGGGTGCGGAGCTCGGCGTGGAGCTCGGCGTGGGTGCGGAGGGACGGATTTTTAGACACGGAGGGCACGGAGCGCGGACACGGAGGACGCGGAGGTTCGGGTGACTGCGGGGCGGGGCGGCGTGAGGTTTGGGTTTTAAAAGTAGGGGAGGGGATTCGGGAGGACGTCGCGGGTTGCGGGCCGGGCCTTCGTGCGCTCCGTGTCGGCCGCCTCCGTGAGCTCGGTGGCGAAAACCGGGGAAGGGGGGAGCGTGTGCGGCGGATGGGCGGTTTGGGGGGGAGGGGGCGAGGCGACGTGTCGCCTCGTCGAAAGCGGCGTCGTGCCGCCGCACTCCAAAGCGGATCAGGCGGCGTCGGCTTGGGCGCGCTGGATGCGGAGCTGGGCCTTGACCTCGTAGGCGCGGTCCTCGGTGAGGGTGTAGCGGCGCAGGAGGAAGAGCGCGATGAGGGCGCCGGCGGCGGGGAAGGCGAAGTAGCTGAATTTCATCAGCTGGAGCGTGGTCTCGCTTTGCACGCCGCCGGGGGCGGAGGCCTTGAAACCGATCCACACCAGCATGACGCCGGAGATGAGGCCGCCGAGGGAGTTGCCCGCTTTTTCGAACCAGCTCAGGAGGGCGGCGAAGACGGCTTCGCGGCGCAGGCCGGTGGAGAGTTCGTCCTCGTCGGCGAGGTCGGCGAGCATGGCGATGGGGATGAGGCCGAAGCCGGCGTTGGCGATGCCGTTGAAGGCGATGACGATGATCTGGAACCAGGGCTGACCGGGGATGTAGAGGAAGAGTTTGCTGATGCAGCCGACGACGAGGATGGCGGCGGCGGTCTGGAGCGCGGCCTTTTTGCCGATGCGGCGGACGAGCCAGGGGAAAAAGAAAAGCGAGGTGAGCAGGGCGGCGATGTGGAAGGAAGATCCGATCCAGCGGAAGGCGCCGAAGGCGGCCTCCTTGTCGCCGGCGAAGACGTAATAAACGTTCATGTAGCCGGCCATGATGCCGACCATGCTGTAGCAGAAACAGAAGATGAAACGCGACCAGAGCACGGTCATGAACTGGTTGTTGTGCCAGACGGCCTTGAGGCTGGACCAGAGGGGGATCTTGGGCTGGCGGGCGGCGACGCGGTGGTAGTTGCGCTCCTTGCAGAGCAGGACCGGGAGCATGCCGATGAGGATGAAGACGACCACGCAGCCGAGGGCGACGATGCGCAGGCCGCGCAGGGTGTCGGGCTCGCCGGTCTCGGGGTTGTCGAACTGGTAGGTGAGCCAGGGCAACCACTGGCTGCCGATCTGTATGACGAAGCCGAAGGCCATGGCGATGCCGACGATGCGGCTGCGTTCATGGTAGTCGCCGGTGGACTCGAGGATGAGGCCGTTGAGCGGGATGGCGTAGAGGGTGTGGAAGGTGTAGAAAACCAGCGATACGAGCAGCAGGTGCCAGAACAGGTAGTCGGTCGAGGCGCCGGCGGGGAACCACCAGAGGGCTCCGTAGAGCAGGGCGAGCGGGAGCAGGGCGGCTGCCATGAGCGGCAGGCGACGGCCCCAGCGGGAGCGGAAGTTGTCGGAAAACTGGCCGAGCAGGGGATCGGTGACCGCGTCGAAGATACGTTTGATGAAGTCGATCAGGCTGAGCGCGGCGGGGTTGACCCCGAGCTGCATGTTATAGACCGGATTGACCAGGACGTATTGGGACCCGTGGGTGCCCTCGACGATCATGCGACCGACGCCCATGCCGACTTTTTCTTTCGCGGGGACGCGATCTTCCGGAGCGGTGACGTGGTGTTGTTGGGCGGACATGGGCGGGGACGGGGTGGGGAGGGGCGGAAGGTGGGACTTGTGACGTGTGGCGTGTGACGAGCGCGGATCGGAAAATGGGAGACGGCGTCGGCGGCGGAACACGTTTCCGGGCCGCCCAGGCGGGCGGCCCGGGAGGGGCGGGGGCGGCGATCAATGCGGCGTGGCCGGGGCGAGGATCGGGGAGGGGGAAGGTGGACCACCGTCGGAGCCCGGGGAACGGGAGCTGGAAGCTCCCGCTACTCTGGCGGGGGCGGACGGCGGGGCGACGAGCTTAGGGCCGGACGCCGGTGATCTCGATGGTGAGGACGGACTTGGCGGGGACGGTCCAGGCGGGGGATTTCGAAGCGAGGCGCTCGGAGGGGAGCTCCTTGTAGCGGGCCTCGCCCTGGGTCTCGGTGAGCCAGCGGGAGACGCGGGCGCGGCCGCCGGCGTAGCGGGTCAGATCGAGGGCGAGGTCGCGGGGGGCGTCGCCGTCGTTGAGGGTGGCGACGACGAGTTTGCGGGCTTCGGCGTCGTAGGCGGCGACGGTGTGGTCGTCGCCGGTGGAGAGGATGGTCATGCCGGGGCGGATGTGGCGGCTGTATTGGGCGAAAACATACGCCTTGGTATTGGCGTTGAGGATACGGCCTTCGATCAGGTCGCCGTCGAGCAGGCCCCAGCCGCTCTTGCCCTTGCCCTGGAGGCCGCCGTCGATGGCCTGCCAGTAGCACCAGGCGACGGGTTTGAGCCAACGCATGTCGCGGTGGAAGTTGCGCGCCATGTCGAGGCCGGAGGCGTCTTTGTCGCCGTGTTCGGAGTTCCAGAGGGGTTTTCCGGATTCGACGACCACGGCGCGGTGGAGGCCGACGCGGTCGCCGCCGCCGCCCTGATAGCCGTGGACGTTGACCTGGGAGACGAGGGCTTTGACCTCGGGCGGGTAGGCGCGCCAGGCGGCGAGGGCGTGGTCGTAGGAGGTCTCGTCGGAGGCGGAGAGAGCCATGTCGCGGAGACCCTGGCGGTCGAGCGCGGCGCGGACGAGCGGGAGGATCTCGGCCTGGGATTTGGGGCCGAAGTGGGCGCCCTCCTGTTTGCCGTTGGCGAACCAGTAGTTGCTGGAGGGTTCGTTGAAGGTGGCGACGGTGGTGAAGGTGATGCCCCAGTGGTCCTTGGCGTGGCGGGCGATGGCGGCGAGGTAGTGGGCGAACTCGTCGCGGTATTCGGGCTTGAGGTTCTCGTCCTCGCCCTTGGGGCCGCCGGAGGGGTTGTCGTTGGCGCACATCCACCAGGGCGGGGAGTTGGAGAAGAGCTCGAAGCGGTTGGCGCCGCGGTCGCGGGCTTTTTGCAGCATCTCGCGCTGGTTGGCGTCGGCGGTCCAATCCCAGCCGTTGGACGCGGGATCGGGTTTCTTGGGGTCGAGCCAGAAGGCGTGGATCTGGCGGAAGGGCAGGATGGTCCGGGACCGGACCATGCGGCGGCCGTCGATTTCGTTGAAGGAGGTGGCGCCGGCGTTGTAGCGGGCGATGGTCATGCCGAGCCCGGGCAGCTTCAGGTCGCCGACGGTGACGGAGTCCCGGGTGGTGTAGAGCCAGTCGGCGAGGTCGTCACGGTCGCCGAAAACTTTGGCCCACCAGCAGAGCGAGACGCCCCAGCCGTCCCAGGTGCCCTGGGTGGCGGACGGGTCGATGGTGACGGATCGGGGCGCGGGCGCCGGGGTGGCGGCGGTGGTGGCGGTCGCGGATGGCGCGGGGGCGGCGTTCTGGGCCGGGGAAAGCAGGGGGGGGCAGGCGACGAAGCCGAGGGAGAGGGAGACGAGACCGGGGGTGAGGCGCGAGCGAATCGACATGATGGGTGGGAGGGACGGGCGGGGAAAACGGAAACGTGGGCGAGGAACGTGCGTGGAGGTGTGTGGCGGGGCGTTTGGGGGGCGGGCGACCGGGCCGAGGACAAGCGAGTGGGGCGGCGGCGGTGGCTGGGTGGCGGAGGGGCGGGGTGGGGAAGGGGAGAAAAACGTGCGGCTCCGGACCGGGAGTGACGCCCGGGGAGCGATGGGCGTTTCGTCCGGGTCTATGGCGTCGAATTGCGAAGGAAGGGGGGATTTTGGGGCGAGCGGGAAATGGGGTAGGTGGTGTTTAACGTAAACGGGGTTGGACACGGCTTGGGTCACGCGTGGTTGTCCGGGCCTTCGCAGGTGGGAGGCCCTCATTCTCCTCAAGCGTGAAACGCCTTCGTAAGCCGCCGAAGTGGGGAGGGAGATTTAAGCCGAAGCGGCGTCACCTATTGTGATTCTGCTCCCAAGCGCTTGGCGGATAGTCCCGATTTTTGCGCAAGTCGAAAATGGCGGATGCGCCGGGGGTGATGCGATTTAAGCCTCTCAAGGTTTGGGGCTTGCGAGGCTGTTTTTCCATTTGACTTACCCTGTTATACGATAAACCGGGGCGGGCGTTGTCTCCTTGGCGGACAGGAAGAAGATAAATCCCGAAAAGCATCAGGTTAGTTACCCCGTTCGCCACCCACTTCCTTGAATGTTGGTAGCCTTCGCTCCGGAGAGGCCGGACGCGATCAGGGCTACTGCCTTGTCCATTTACAATCGTTACCATGAAGTTACCCGTCCCAAATTCCCACGCCGGACTTCGCTCCGACGCCCTGAAACTCTCCGCGGCTTTGCTGCTGTCGGGTGGGTTATGGCAGGCCCAGGCCGCATTTCAAGCGGTCGAAACGTTCAACGCCCTCAGTGCCGGCAACATCGGCGGCCAAAATGGCTGGGTGGTGACCTCCGGCAGCACCGATGTCACGGTTACGAGCGATCCGGACAACGTGGCGAACAGGGTGCTGCAGCTCATTGGCACGCCCGACGCCTACAAACCGCTGCCCAATCCGATACCGGATGCTTCGAGCGGAACGTTCTTCTTCCGCGTGCGAGTGACGGACTTGGCCAACGATGTTTCCTTTGGTTTGTCCGACGTGGCGGCGCCTTCGTTAACCGACTTCGGTCAGTTCGAGGTGCAGGGCAACGCCACCAACACGGACGGCCGTTTTGGCACCCGGGACGGAGGCGCAAACCAGAGCCCCTTGTTCAACATGACGGCGGGCGTCTGGTATAACGTATGGTATGTGGTTAACACCACGACGGATACATTTACCCTGCACGTCCAGAGCGACGGCCACGCGGCCTACAATACCCAGACGCAGATCAACGCCCCCGACGGCACTTGGAATTTTCGCAACAGCGCCACGGCCACCCAAGCCACGGCGCTGACGACTTTTCTGATCATGTCCAACAACGGCAACACAGGCCTGTTGGTGGACGACATCTACGTGGACACCGCGACCACGCCCAATCTGGCCAATCCCGTGCAGGCGGCCGGGGCCGATTCGGATTCCGATGGTTTGGCCGACGACTGGGAAATTTTCTATTTTGGCAGCACCGGTCTGCACAATGGCTCGGCCGACCCTGACAACGACGGCTTCACCAATGAGCAGGAAGAGACCGCGGGATCCAACCCAACTGTAACCGCCTCCACACCCAACGACGTGGACGGCGACGGTTTACCCGATGCTTGGGAAGTTACCCATTTCGGCAACCGCAGCGCCCAAAACGGGGAGGGGGACACGGATGGTGACGGCGTGACCAATCTTCAGGAGTATTTGGCCGGAACCAATCCCATGAACGCCGCTTCGGCGCCCGACACCGACACCGATGGTCTGCGCGACGTTTGGGAAATGACCCATTTCGGCAATCTCAACCAGACTGCTTCGGGGGACCCCGACAACGACGGCTTCAACAATGCGGCGGAAATGGCCGCCGGTTCCAGCCCCATGGACATCAATTGGACGCCCAACAAGTCCGTCCTCAAGCACCGTTGGAGTTTCAACAGCGACCTCACCGACAGCGTTGGCACCGCCAATGCCACCATCGTCGATCCGGACAACAACGCCGCCGCCGGCGGCACCGTCTCGGTGGACACCACCTCCGTCACCCTGACGGGCGGCGCGTCCGGCACCTCCGCCGCCGTCCTTCTCGGCACCGATCTGCTCAACGGCGTCACCCATCCGGTGACGATCGAGCTTTGGGCCACCCAAAACGCGGTCCAGAACTGGGGCCGCATCTTCGACTTCGGCAGCGGCACGACCGAGTATCTGTTCATGTCGTTCACCCGCGGCACCGACTTGGCCAACGATCAGGTCGAGTGGGTGGACAACGGCGTCGCCACCAACCGCAGCACCCTGCCGGTGAACAGCACCGCCCAGTCCTACGCCCTCGGCACACCCTATCACGTCGTTCTCACCCTCACCCCCGCCGCCTACACCAACGGCGCCCTGGCCACCGGAACGCGGGTGACTTGGTATATCGCGACCTCGACCACGACTACCACCCTGAGCGCGAAGGGCACCTTCGACACGGCCAACAATCTCGCCAGTTTTGCAGCCACCAACTACTGGCTGGGCCGCTCCATGTGGCCGGGAGATAACGTCGCCTCGGCCTCCTACGATGAGTTCCGCATCTGGAACGGCGCCCTGACGGCCAGCGAGATCAATACCTACCAGATTTCGGGGCCCAACGCCTTCAGCTTCGTGGATACCGATTCCGACGGTCTCAGCGATCCATGGGAGATCGCCTACTTCGGCGATCTTTCCCAAAACGGCTCGGGCGATCCCGACGCCGACGGATTCAACAACGCCGCCGAATACTCCGGTGGCTCCAACCCGACGGTGACGGAGTCCGTGCCCGGTGACGTGGATGGCGACGGGCTGGCGGATAGCTGGGAAATCGAGTATTTTAGTGGTTTAGCTCAGGGACCCGATGGCGACCCCGATGGGGATGGCGCCACAAATCTTCAAGAGCTCTTGCTGGACCCCCAATTTCCTTCGGATCCGACCAATCCAGCAAGCTTCCCTGATCGCGACGTGGACCGACTTAACGACGCATGGGAAATTAGATACTTTGGAAGCATTCAAGCGCAGAACCGCTTGGGGGATCCTGACGATGATGGAAGCGACAATGCCTTTGAGCATAGCAACGGGCTCGATCCCACCAATTACCTCTCCAGTGCGGACAGCGATTCAGACGGGCTTCCTGACGGCTGGGAAATCCACTACTTCAAGCAGAATGGTCAAACGGGCCTGAACGACGGTAGCACCATCATCAGTCTCCATGACGGCAACGCGGACCCCGACTCCGACGGCTTCAGCAACGCGCTCGAATACGCCTTCCTGACCGATCCCAATTCGTTGGCCTCCGTCCCCGGCGATCTCGACGGCAACGGCACCAACGACGGCCCCCTGCTGAAACTTGGAGGCGACGTCCTCGGCACCTCCTCGTTCAACTCCGCCCTCAACTGGCATGACGCCGCGATCCCGGTCGCCGGCAAAACCTACATCGTGGCCGTCAACGGCCTGCGCACACCCGAGACCGGCGCGCACACCTTCGTAGGCGACCGTTTGGTGCTCACCACCTCCGGCACGAACGTCGGCACCCTCATCTGGAAGACTGCGGATGCCATCACCATTCCCGTTCTCGACTTCCGAGGCGGCACGATCAACCAAGCCGCCGCAAGTGGCTCCACCGTCACGCTGAATGGCACCATCGTTGTCACCAGCGACTCCAGCCTCTTCGCCAACAACGGTAGCTTCCTGATCAACTCCACCGTCAGCGGCCCCGGAGGGCTCACCCTGACCGGCAATAATCTGGTCACCCTCGCCGGGGCGAGCACCCGCACGGGTAATCTCGTGGTCAACGCCGCCACCACCGCCACCACCAATCGCTTCACCCTCGCACCCACCGGTAGCATGGCGTTCGTGCCCAAGGCGGCCGGTGTCACCAACGCCATCACCGGCGCCGGTGCCATCACCCTCAACGGCACCTTCAACATCAACACCTCCGGCGCCAGCTCCACCCTCGGCGACAGCTGGACCCTGGTCGCCACCACCGGCACCAAGACCTACGGCGCCTCCTTCAACGTCGCCGGCTACGGTGCCATCGGCGGCACCCCGGGTTCCCGCCAGTGGACCTCCACCGGCTCGGCACCGTTCTTCCGCTTCGACGAAGCCACCGGCGTGCTGACCGTCATCGCCAATCCCGACACCGACAACGATGGCTTGGCGGACGAGTGGGAGATGACGCACTTCGGCAACCTCTCGCGCGACGGCACCGGCGACTTCGACAACGACCTCGCCACCGACGCCCAAGAGTTTGCCGCCGGCTCCGACCCGACCTCGGACGCCTCCTGGCCCGACAGCGACGCCGACGTGGTGAACGACGCGTGGGAAATCGCCACCTTCGGCAACCTCACCACCGCCACCGTCACCGACAAGGACGGCGACGGATTGCTCGACACCTGGGAAGTCACCCACTTCGGAGACATCGCGGCTCAGAATGGCTCCGGCGACCCGGACAACGACACCTTCTCCAACGAGGTTGAAGAAACGGCCGGCTCCACCCCGACCCTCGCCGCCTCCACCCCGAGCGACATCAACGCCGACGGCTTTGCCGATGGTTCCCGCCTGCTTGTCACCGACGCCCTGGGCACCTCGTCCTTCAACTCCGGTCTCAACTGGCAGGCCGGGACCGTGCCCGCCGCCGGGCTGAGCTTTATCGTCAACATCAACAGCCTCCGCACGCCGGCCGACGCCAACCCCTACACCTTCGCGGGTGATCGCCTCGTGATCTACACCGGCGGCAACCTGCTCGTGAAGGGCTCGGGCGTGTTGACCTTCCCCGGCAACCTCATCCTCGACGGCGGCAGCCTGCACAACGGCACCGACGGCAACGTGGTTGTCACGGTCGAAGGCTCCATCCCGGTCACCCGCGCCTCCACCATCAACGCCCAAAACAATGGCTTCATCTTCAACGCCGCGTTCTCGGGCTCGGGCGACCTGAACCTGATCGGCGGCAGCATGGTCACCTTCGCGGGCAACAACACCCGCCGAGGCAGCCTGAGTCTTGGCAACACCGCAGGCTTCACCCTCGCGCAGACCGGCACGATGACCTTCGCGCCCGGCGCCAACGGCGTGACCAACGCCATCACCGGCACCAACCCCGCCATCCTCAACGGCACCTTCTCGATCGACACCTCGGCGGCGAGCACCGCCGCCGGCTCGAGCTGGACCTTGGTGGCCACCACCGGCGCCAAGACCTACGGAGCCACCTTCGCGGTCAGCGGCTACACCTCCGATGGCGCCGCAGCCGGCTCGCGCAAGTGGACCAGCGGCAATTACCAGTTCGACGAGGCCACCGGTGTCCTCAGCGTGATCGGTGGCAGCCTGAGCGCCCTGGATAGCTGGCGCGTCACGCACTTCGGCAGCACCGGCGCCCCCGAGGCCGCCAACACCGCCGACCCGGACAACGACGGTCGCGCCAACCTCATCGAATACGCCACCGGCACCCTGCCCAACACGGCAAACGCGGGCTCTCCCGTCACGGTCGCCCGCTCCGGCAACGTCCTGACGCTGTCGTTCAACCACATCGGCGACGCCTCCCTCAGCTACGTCGTAGAGGCCAGCAACGACCTCGCCACCTGGGCCACGGCCCAGACCTACACCGGCCTGACCACCGCCGGCACCACCACCTACACCGACACGGTGACGCTCACTGCTGGCACCCGTCGCTTCCTCCGCCTGAAGGTCGTCGCTCCCTGAGCTCCGCGATCAATCGCAACGCGGGCCTCGGCCCCTCCCGGCCGGAGCCCGCGTTTCAACATCAAATCAGAATCTCCTCCCTTATGCACAACTCACGCGCTCGCTCCCGCCGTGGCTTTACGCTCATCGAGCTGCTCACCGTCATCGCCATCATCGGCATCCTCGCCGCGATCCTCATCCCAGTGACGGGCAGGGTTCGTGAAAACGCACGTCGCGCCAAGTGTGCCGGTAATGTTCGCCAACTGACCAGCTTGTTGATTGGTTGGGCCAATCAGGACAGGCAGCAGCGTTTCCCCAATATCCAGCCTGTTGGAAGCGGGCCTTGGGATGTGCTGCGCCAGCGAACCGCAGCCACGCCGGCGATGCAGCTGACCTTGGACGATCTCTCGAAGAACTCAGGTCCGGGTCTTGCCTACTGCCCATCCGCTCAGGCTCCCGAAGCGGATGCATATACCGCATACTCCTATGCCGCCATCGACTATTTCTTATTGGTCGGCGCTCCCAAGATGGGGCCGAAGGGAATCATTGAGATTCCACGATATCCCAACACGTATCACAGTGACCGCATTCGCTCGGTTTACGTCACTTTGAATGCTGCGGGTGATGAAGTGTCGCTTTCGCCCAGCCAGCGCGAGTTGGTGGTAGATGCAGTGGGCGTGAAGGGATCCTCTTGGAATGCCGTTACCGACAATCTTAAGAAAGCTTATACCAACCACGTTGAGGGCGGGCAAGCGGCTGGAGCGAACGTGGGTTTCGTCGATGGGCATGTCGCTTGGCGTTCTCGCGCCGATATGGTCAAGATGAGCGGTTCAAGCTCACCTGTTGAACGGATTACCGGTTTCCAACAGGTCACCTTCACTTGGTAGGCGCGCACGGGATTTCCTCCCTTGGCGAACCGAACACCCTCCCTCTCCGGGAGGGTGTTTTCTGTTCTCGTGGCCCGCGCTTGGGCGTCCACCCGGGCCGCCGGCCGCGCCACGCCTCACGCGGCCGGCGCCAGCAGCTTTTCCTCGGCGGCCAGCAGGACGCCCACGAAAGCCTCCGGGGTCTCCGCTTGCAGCAGGGCCTCGCGGTTGGCCGGGTGCTTGAAAATCTTGCAGAGCGTCGAGACCACCTGGAGGTAGGCCATCGGGTTGTTCTTCGGCGTGCCGAGCACGAAAAGCAGGCGCACGGTTTGGTCTCCCTTTTCAAAGACCACCCCGCCGGGGCTGCGGCCGATGGCGAGCACCAGATCGCTTACATGTTCGGTCCGGGCGTGGGGCAGCGCGATCTCGTTGCCGAGGCAGGTGGTGTCGAGCCGGTCGCGGGCCAGCAACTCCTGGTAAAACCCGCCGAAATTCGTCACGTTCGGGTGCCCGTCCAGCAGACGCGCCACCTCGTTTAGCGCGGCGGTGCGTTTGGATGATCGCACCGCCAGAACGATGCGCGAAGGGTCGAGGAGTTTGCTGAGTAGGCCGGCCATTACGAGCGAGGGTCGAGGTCGTCGTGAAGGGTTGTCGGGAGCGGAGGCAAAACCCTCCGCCGCGCCACCACCTTGGCAAGCGCCGAGTGGCTGATGCGCTTGGTTTTAACGCGTAGCCACGCGCCGACCACGCGCGGGTCGGATCAACGGGTGATCTCGGTCACCAAGTCCACCAGCGGACGCGCGCGCGGCCCGGGCGCGGCGACATCGCCGAAGAGCAGTTCGGGCAGCGTGTGGTCCGTGGCGTAATACTCGCGGTTCGCGCCGTCGTTGCGGTCGATCCAGCCCGTCTTGACCGTCGCTCCGGCATACAGGCCGTGGTTGCGCCCATACACCAGCACCGGGGTGTCGAGAATCGCCCGGTTGACCTTTTCGGCCTCGTAGCCGCGGGGGCCGGCGACGGCGGCGGCATCGACGCCGATGTTGACCCGCCCGGAGAAGAGCATCCGCACCGTGTCGTCGGTCATCAGCAGATAAATCGTCTCGGTGCGCTGGCCGCCCAGCTGGATGCCGAGGCTGGCCTCCCCGGCGCGGACGAAGACCGGCACGCTCCAGGAGCCGTCCGGCCGCCTGGCGAGCACGACGCCGTAGCCGAACTGCAGGCCGACCACGAGGCCGCCCTTGACCTGATTGACGATCACCAGGCCACGCGCCTCGCGCAGCACCTCCGCCGGTATGGCCAGTTGGGGGTCGGCCTGGAACTCGCGCAGGATCGCCTCCGCGTTTTCCAGACGTGCGGCCAGTTTGTCCGGCTCCGGCGCGGGGACCGGGGCCGCCTCCGCGACGGCCGGCGCGCCGAGGGCGATGGGCCCGGGCGCCAGCGGGAGAAGGAGGGCGATGCCGGCGAGGGCGTGACGGACGCGATGAGGGCGGCGGATCATCATGACGGGCGGAGGCGGGGGCGGCGGGCGGGCGTTTGTAGTTTGAAAACGAATACGGCTGGCGGCGGCCTAGTCGAGGTCGCGGGCGGCGAGGTCGTCCTCGTCCCAGCCGAAGTAATGACCGAGTTCGTGCAGATAGGTTACACCGACCTCGGCGACGAAGTCCTCGCGGCTCCGCTCCACGAATTCCCAGATGTTGTCCAGATAGAGGCTGATCTGCGGCGGCATGGGTTGATCCTGGGAGATTTCCTCGCCGTGCGCCGAGCCGTCGAAGAGCCCGAGGATGTCGGGCGGGAAGCCCTCCTCCACGATATGGGCGGGCGGGAGGGCCTCGTAGTGGACGGGGATCTTTTTCGCGAATTCGCGCACGGGCGGCGGCAGGCGGCGGATGGTGGCTTCCACCTCCCGGGCGGCGAGTGCGGTGCGTTGGGCCAGGTTCATGTCGCCGCAGCGAAAACCGCTCCCCGGCAAAAGGCGAGGCGGGGTGTATGTAACCGCGGCGGCGCGTTTGCGTCTTCCCAAACATCGCCCCGATGGCCTCGTCGGGCGGTGCCAAAACCACCTGTTTCAAAGTCGCAAGACCAACAACCGCAGATCAACAACCACCCCCGTCTCACCATGAATACGTCCAAGATCCAGACCCTGATGTTTGGCGCGCTGCTCTCCGCCGGCGCGCTGCTCGCCCCCTCCCTTCGCGCCCAGGCCGAAGACGCCGGCGCCCCGCCGCCTCCTCCCGCCGCCGGTTCGGAGCGCCCCGGCCAAGGCGGCCCGGGCGGCCAAGTCCGGGGCGGTGATCGCATGATCCAGCAGCTCCGCGAGCATCTCAAGCTCACCGACGAGCAGGTCGAGAAGCTCAAGCCGATCCTCCAGGCCCAGGCCGAGGAGATGCGCGCCCTCCGCCAGGAGGCCCAGGGCGCCGATCGCAGCGGCCTCCGCGAGAAGGCTCAGGCGATCCGCGCGAAGTATAAGGGCCAGATTGAGGCCATCCTGACCGAGGAGCAGAAGGAGCTCTTCGCCCAGATGCAGCAACGCGGCCCCCGCGGCGAGAATCGCGGAGAAGGCGGCCCGGGCGCCGGCCAGGGCGCCGGCGGCCCGCCCCCGCCGCCCCCGGCTGAATAAGGCCCACCGGGTCTCGTCCCTTCCCCGAACCCGCCGCCAACAGCGGCGGGTTTTTTGCGCCCCGCCGTCTTTCCTTTCCTATCTTTTCCTGGGCTAACGCCGAGGACGTTTTGAGTTTGGACGCTTCGGAAGGGTGGGGCGCGACCGCCGGGCGCGCCGCCAGGAGGCTCCGCCCCTCCGGTAGCGGCTCCGAAGCGACGCGGGGCCCGCGCCGCGCCTCGCGGCGACGGTTTACCAGGCGTAGTCCTCGGGCGAGGTCTTGTAGCCGGGGAAGATCGTGTCGATTTCCGCGAGCGTCTCGGGGCTCAGCCGGATCTCGGTGGCCCGCAGGCTCTCGTCGAGTTGGGCGACCGTGCGCGGGCCGATGATGGGCGCGGTGACCGCCTTTTGGTGAAGCAGCCAGGCGAGGGCCACGTTGGCCGGACTCTCGCCGAGGCGGGCGCACAGGGCTTCCCACCGCTCTATTTTGGGGCGGTCGGCTTCGCCGAGTTTGATGTTGGAGCGTCGAGAGCCGGCGTCCGGTGCGCTCTTCAGCACGCCGGCGAGCAAGCCGCCCGAGAGCGGGCTCCAGGGGATGAGGCCGAGTCCGTAGTCCTCGCAGGCGGGGATGAGGTCCCGCTCCACGTGGCGCGAGTTGAGGTTGTAGAGGCTTTGTTCGCAGACCAGGCCCAGGAAGCGGCGCTGTTTGGCGATCTCGTTGGCCTTGGCGATATGCCAGCCGGCGAAGTTGGAGGAGCCGACGTAGATGACCTTGCCCTGCTGGACCAGAAGCTCGAAGGCCTGCCAGATCTCCTCCCAGGGTGCGTCGCGCCAGATGTGGTGCATCTGGTAGAGGTCGAGGTAGTCGGTCCGGAGTCGGCGGAGCGAGCCCTCGCAGGCCCGGCGGATGTGGAGGGCGGAGAGACGGGAGGTGTTGGGCCAGTCGCCCATGTCGCCGTAGAGCTTGGTGGCGAGCACGACTTTCTCGCGGCGCCCGCCGCCCTGGGCGAAGTAGCGCCCCATGATGTTCTCGGTGACGCCCTCGCCCTTTTTCCAGCCATAGATGTCGGCCGTATCCCAAAAGTTGATACCGAGTTCGAGGGCGCGGTCCATGATGGCGAAGGCGTCGGCCTCGGAGGTGGCGGGGCCGAAGTTCATGGTGCCGAGGCAGAGGCGGGAGACGTGGAGGCCGGTGCGGCCGAGGCGGGTGTAGTTCATGGGATGGGGGTTTGGCGGGGAGGGCGAATGTCGCGCTACCGCGGAAAGGCGCAGAGTTTCTCGATGGCGGCGGCGGAGCCGTCGCGGAGCCAGCCGTCGAGCTGGGCCTGGTCCTTGAGCTGCTGCCCGCGTATTCGTGGGACAGATACGAAGCGCGTGTCGCACTCGCCCAGGGTCGTCATGTCGCCCCAGAGTTTCTCGAACTGCGCCACCGGCAGGATGTCCTCCTGGCCGTTGCCCCAGCGTTTTTTCACGTCCTTCAGCGTGACGTAGGTCGGCATGCGGGAGGCGAGGCGGCGGACGCCGGCGCGGACGCGGGCCTCGTCGTCGAGGGCGGCGCGGTCGAGGCCGAAGAGCGCGAGCAGGGCGTCGATGCGCATCCAGCAGGTGGCGGTGTTGTAGTAGGTGAGGATGAACTCGTCCTCGTCGCGCGGGAGGGCCAGGCCCTCGACGAGGCGGAGCTGGCCGTTGACACGCGCCAGGCCGCCGCCGCGGTCCTCGATGCGGCGACGGATGACCTCGAAGGTCAGCGCGGCGCCGCCGCGCAGGTGGTGGCCGAGGACGGCGGGATCGAGCGAGGCGCCGAGGGTGTCAATGTTGTGGAGGAGGAGCGTCTCGAGCCGCGGGCGGTCGGCGAGGAGCCGGCGCAGCGTGCCGTTGAGGAGCAGGTTCGCCATCTCATACCAGTGCCCGACCGGGTGGATGCACTGGGAGGGGAGGTTGTCGGTGTAGTCGGTAGCCTCGCCGGTGGTGGCGGCCCAGTCCATGAGCGCCTTTTGCACGCTGCGGCGCATCTTTTCCTTCTGCGGGTCGAGCTGTTGGTGGGCGACTTCCTCGAAGGCAAAACGCAGGTCGCGGACCGTGGGCACGAAGCGCAGGCCGATGGAGTGGCCGGGGGATAAAATCGGTCGAAGGTCGGAAGGTCCGAGGTCGCAGGTCAGGGTGCGCAGGAAGGCCGCCGTCGCATCGTGGGTGAGGTGGCTGGTGGTGAAGACGTGCGGCGCGGCGGCGCCGTGGGCGAGGGCGGCGGCGCGGGTCTTGGCCAGGTGGGTTTCGAGAAAACTGCGGTGGCGGCCGTGGAGTTTGGCGAAGGGGTGGAGGGCCTTGACCGTGCCGGCGCCCTGGGTCCAGCGGCTGCCGGCGCCGGCGGCGAGGGTGAGCACGGCGACGCGACCTTCGGCGAGGGCGGCGCGGCCGAGGCGGAGCGCCTCGGCGTCGGCGAAGTCGATCTCCGCCACGTCGCCGGGGCGCACGTCCTCGACGAGGGCGGTGGCGGGCAGGCGGTTTTGCGCGAGGCCGATGCGGCCGGTGCGAAGGTCGTCGCGGATGCGCTCGTGTTGCACCGGGTCGAAGCCCTGGGCGGCGAGCAGGTCGCGGAGGGTGTTGCCCGAGGAGGCGCCTCCGCCCGAGGCGGCTCCGGAGGATTTTTCGGCCGGGGGGAAGATGCGCGCGATGAGCGGCTCGACCAGGGGGCGGTCGCCGGCGAGGAGCTGGCGGCCGGCGAAGCGGTCGAGCTCGGCGCGGGTCTCGGGGCGCAGGGTGCGCGGATCCTGACGGAGCCAGCGCGGGACCATCATGAGGTAATACTCGGGCGAGAGCATGGCGCCGGGGCCGGAGCGGAGCGCGGCGAAGGAGCCGTTTTCGTTGAGGTCGAAATCATACACGACCGGGTCCATCGCGAAGGGCAGGGCGTGCTCGAGCTCGCGTTTGGTGCGGCGCATGAGCGCGAGGATTTTTTCCTCCGCCTCGGCGCGGCGGGCGGGGTCCACCCAGAAGCCCATGCCGCCGCCGGACATGCCGCCGAGCATGACGAAGCCGTGGAAGGCGTCGCCGAGCTCGGCGCGGGCCTCGGCGATGAGGCGCTCGGTGTAGGCGTTGGAGGCCCAGGGGATGATGGTCTGGAGGGGGCCGAAAAAGTTGCGCGTGGTGAGCTCGGCGACGCGGCGGATGTCGCCGGCGCGCAGGGCGGCGACGAGGTCGTGGAGGATGGCTTGCGCCTCCTGGCGCGCGGCCCATTCGCGGGGCAGGCCGAGGAGGTATTTTTCGGTGACCATCTCGAGGATGGGGCCGACGTTCTGAGACATGCCGCCGTGCACGAGCACGAGGCTGTCGCGCAGGCGGCGACGGGTCTCGGTCGAGATTTCGTCCGGGCCGAGCAGGGTGTGGCGCGGGAGCAGGCGACCACGCGAGACGCCGTGTTCGGTGTCGCCCGGCAGGGCGGCCTCGCCGCGGATAAACTTTATCCCGGGCCAGACGCCGCCGGAGTCCTGCCAGCCGCCGCCGGAGCCGCCCAGCCATTCGCCGAGGATGGCGCGGCTGGCGATGGTGCGGCGTTCGGTTTCGTCGAGCCCGCCGACAAGGCGCGCGGTCTGGCCGGTGGCGCGCATGAGCAGCGCGATGAGGCAGCCGAGCAGGTTGGTGGAGACGGCGAGGCGCGAGCCCTTGGGGATGTCGCGGACTTGGGAAACGAGTTCCAGGCCGCGGCCCGGGCCGGCGAGCGTGGCGAGGAGGTCGGCGAGTCCGTGGCCGGAGCCTTCGAGCCCGGAGGGGATGAGGCCGGAGGCGATGAGCGCGGCCTTGAGCAGGCCGAGGTAGTCCTTGGCGAAATCGAAGATGTCGGAGAGGTCGGTGATGTCGGCGGAGACGCCGAGATCGACGGAGACGAGGCGGAGGACGGGCTGGTCGATGACGCGCAGGAAGGCGCAGACGGGAGGGCGGGTGCCGGCGTCGCGGCCATGCACGCCGAGGTTGACCGAGAGGTTCAGGACCTGCGCGCCCTCGGGGTGGTCCATGCCGAGGAAAAAGATGTCGCTCCAGGCGGCGTGGGAAAGGTCGAGGCGGACGGCGGTCTCCTCGGCGAGCACGGGGTAGGGGGCGTCGGGCGAGGCGGCGTCGCGCGCGAGCAGTTCGCGGCGGAGGCGGAGCGGGTAGTCGAGCGGGTGGCCGACGCGAAACATCCACTGGTTGCCGCGCACCTGGCGCACGGTTTTCTGGACCTGGGTGGCGAGGGTTTTGAAGGCGAGGCCGTGGTAGG
This sequence comes from uncultured Akkermansia sp., assembly GCA_966252115.1. GTDB lineage: Bacteria > Verrucomicrobiota > Verrucomicrobiia > Opitutales > Opitutaceae > IMCC26134_A. The sequence goes on along the minus strand of CBINNW010000009.1, from coordinate 42,938 downwards.
CGGCGGCGAAGGCGCTGGAGAGGGCGTCGCTGGCGCCGTGGTCGCGGCGGTGTTCGTGGTAAACGGTGAGCGCCTCCTCGAAGCGGCGGGCGAGGGCGAGCTTGTGGCCCGCGTGGGGGACGAGGCCGCCGCCGCCGGCCGGGAAGTGGGGCGGCAGGTAGTAGCGGTGGATGGCGGCGAGAAAAAACACCGCGCGCACCCCGTGGTAGAAATTGGGCGTGGCGCGGCGGAAGTCCTCGAGTTGCGCGCAGTAGCTTTCGAGGGTGGCGGCGTCGGCCGCGCGACAGAGGGAATCAAAGGTGTGGTCGCCGTCGGGGCGGCCCTCGGCGAGGGCGAGGAGGGTGGGGAGCATTCGGAGGGCGGAGGGCTGAGGGCGGAAGGAGGAAGGCGGAAGGCGGGGGGCGGCGGAGGCGGGCGAGGGGGCCGGGGGCGGGGGGAGCGGGAGACGGGAGCTGGAAGCTCCCGCTACTTTCGCAGGGTGGCGTCGAGGGCGAGTTCTTCGGCGAGGACGGCGAGGATGGCGTCGCGCGAGGGGCCGTGCAGGCCGAGGGCGAGCTGGGCGCGGAAGACACCGAGATGGGCCTCCAGATCGGCGCGACGACCGGAGAGGCGGGCGGCGAGGTATTTCTCGCGCGAGGCGAGGGCGGCCAGCGCGGGAGAGAGGCCGAGCTTCTGGTCGGGCGCCGATTTTTGCGCGGTATCGAGGAGGGCGAAGACGGTCGGGGTGAGCACGTGCATGCCGAAGAAACACAGGTAGTGGCCGAGACGCAGGCCGGGCACGACGCAGGTCTGCTCGGCCACGGTGGGCGTGGGTTTCTCGATCACGTTCTCGATCTGGTAGAGCTCGGGGCGGCCGGGCAGGAGCGAGCCGGCGATGGTGCCGTAGTGGCAGAGCTGGCTCTCGGGCGTGGGTTGCACGGCGGAGATGGCGCAGCCCTCGGTCCGGGCGTGTTCGAGCAGTTGCGCGGTGCAGCTCTTTTCGCCGCCGCCGACATAGAGGTGATCGCTTACCTGGAGGAGGAAGGCGTGGGCGCCGACGAAGTCGCGTCCGCGCAGGACGGCGTCGCCGTAGCCGAGCGGGGCGGCTTGCTCGACGAGGGCGACCCGCTGGCCGAAGGGCGAGAGCACGGTCTCGTAGGCGGGACGATCGGAGGGGCGGATGACGACGCCGATCTTTTCCACGCCGGCTTCGAGCATCTCCTCGATTTGAATGACGATGACCGGCTTCCAGTCGCCGCGGCGGTCGGTGAGATTTTGCAGGGGCAGACGACGTTCGTCGGCGCCGGCGGCGGTGATGAGGGCGTGGCGGATGGGGAGAGGCATCGGAGGGCGGGGGAGGAGGGCGGAGGGAGGAAGGATGAAGGCGGAGGGATGCAGGCGGACGGATGGAGGGAAGGGGAAGGGGGAGGGGAATGACCAATGACCAATGACCAAGGGGTAAGGCAGGGGGGGGGCTGGCACCCAGTGGCGACCGCCGACTACCCGGTGGTTGTCGCCGTTCGCAGGCGGTCGAGGAGGGCGGGGAGCTCGCGGATGCTGGCGAGGGTGAAAAAGCGGCCGGGCGCCGGTGGCAGCGTGTCGAGTTTCTCGTGCTCCCAGGTCAGGTGGTAAGGCACGTGCGCGGCGAGGCCGCCGAGACGCAGGACGGGGGCGATGTCGGATTTGAGGGAGTTGCCGACCATGAGGAACCGCTCCGGCGGGATGCCGTGTCGGGCGAGCACCCGGCGATAGGTGTCGTCGTCTTTTTCCGACACGACCTCGGTGGCGACGAAGTGGGCGGCGAGGCCGGACTCGCGGATTTTTCGCTCCTGGTGTTGGAGGTCGCCCTTGGTGATGAGCACCATGCGGTGGCCGGAGGCGGCGAGGGCGGAAAGCACGTCGGGCACGGCGTCGAGCACCTCGACCGGGTGGGCGAGGATTTCGCGGCCGAGGGCGATGAGCTCGCGTAGCTCTTTGGCCGATACGCGGCCTTCGGTGAGCTCGATGGCGGTCTCGATGGCGGAGAGGGTGAAGCCCTTGGCGCCGTAACCGTAGAGCGGCAGGTTGCGCAGCTCGGTGGCGTAGAGCGCGCGATCCACGGCCACGGGGTCGTGGTGGGCGGCGAGCAGGGCGTGGAATTTTTGGTGCGCGCCGGCGAAGAGCGTCTCGTTGTGCCAAAGGGTGTCGTCGGCGTCGAAGCCGAGGGCGAGCGGTGCGTCGGTCATGGGCGAGGAAGTGCCCAGGAAAGGACACGAATCGGCGCGAAAGGAAAGCCGGAGCCGGAGCGGTCGGCGCGTTGGCTCCCGGTCTCAGAGTCCGAAGTCGGCGTAGGTGAGAAAAAAGCCGGCGTGTTCGGGCGCGCTCGCGGGCATGGCGACGGGGCGGGTTTGCAGGCGGAAAAACAGGCGGCCGGCGGGCGGAATCTCCTCGATGAAGGCGGCCGGCGAGTCGTCGCCGTCGGCCCAGTCGAGCGCGGCGCTCCAGGAGTCGGCGGCGAGGGTCTCGCTGCGTTCGAGCCGATAGGCGAGGCGGGCCCGGGTGGGCCAGGTCGCCTCCACGTGCGTGGCGGGTTGCAGCGCGTCGGGAGCGAGGGCGAGCGTGGCGGCGGGACCGAGCTTGAAGTCGAGCCAGCGCAACACCTCGTCGCGCGCGAGGCGGCGCGCCTTTTGGTTGGGGCTTTCCGCCGCCGTGTCCTGGTCCGCCTCGGCGGCGATGGTGACCGAGCCGAGGTCGAAGGAGTGGCCGACGCGCGCCGTCGCGGGCGCATGCACCGCCGTGCGGTCGAGGATGTAGTGGCGCGCGATGGGATTGGCCAGACCGAGGGTCGCGGCCTGGGCGGCGGAGGCGAGGACCTGTTTGATGGGGAAAACCGTGCCGGTGCGCGGGACCGAGTTTTGATTGGTGATGCCCATGAGCGAATCGCCGGTGCCGTGGAAGAGGATGGCGGTGGTGCGGCGGTCCATCATGTAGCGGCCGGCCGCGGTGGAGGAGGCCTGGCCGTGGTAGGCGTAGTGCGAGCCGCCGCCGTAGTAGAACGCGCAGAACTTCGGGATCGGGAGGTGCGCGGGGATGCGCACCGGCGCGGGCACGTTTTTCTTCACCGTTTTTTCCACGAAAATGCCCGAGTCGGCGGGCTCCTCGACGAGGTCAACGTAGTCCACCGTGTAGGCGCCGAGATCGACGGACACGTCGAGCAGGGCGTTCATGCCCGTCTGCGCGCCGTGGGAAAAGCCGATGAGCGCCACGCGTTCGCGGTCGATGTCGGCGCGGGAAACGAGGTATTCGAGCGCGGCGACGACGTCCTTGGGGCGCTCGTAGTTGGGCGAGCAGAGAGCGTCGTCCTCGTCGGGGTCGTGGTGCGGGCGGCGTCCCTCGAAGTTGGTCGCGATGCCGCGGGGGTTGTAGCTGTCGGGGAAAAGCGCGGCATAGCCGAGACCGACGAGCAGGTTGCCCCAGTCGCGAAACTGGGAGGCGGGGGCGTTGTTGGCGGTGATGTTGGCCGGGATGGTGTCGTTGGACCAGAGCCCGCCGGAGCCGTGGAGAAACACCACGATGGGATAGGGGCCGGGGCCATGCACCGCTGGATCGGGCAGGTAGAGCCGCGCGATGTAGGTGAGACGGGCAGGGTCGTCGGGGTAGCCCGGGACGGCGAGCAGTTGGGCGGAAGGCGCGGGTATGGGATTGGGCAGGAGATTGCCCGGCATGTCGTAGAAGACGGTCTCGACCACGGGCTGGGCGCGAAGCGGCGCGAGGAGGAGCAGGCAGAGGAAACCAAAGGCCGCGACGGTGGAACGGTGGCGGCGGACGAGCGGATGGGGGAAACGCATGTTGATTGCGCCATTCTTCTGATGAAGGTGCCGGCGTGGGCAAGCGAGCAGAACGCGGGGGCGGTCATGCACGACCGGACGGGGAATGGTCGCGCAGCGCTTGCGGTTGGAATCCGTGTGCGGTGCCCGTCTCGCCGGGCTGGAGCGGCGGTTTCCGGGAGCGAGCTCCAATGGTGTCGCGGCGGTGAGCCGGTGGGCGCTCCGAACCGCCCGGGTGGGGTGTTCCCGGGTCGATGCGACCCGTGCGTGCGGAGGGGGCCGTGTGGTCCAGTGGACCTGCTTCGGAGAATGCCGGCGGCGGCGCGTGCTCTCTCCCGTCGTGCCTACGCCGCTCCGTGCGTGATGCGAGAGCGGTGCGCGCGGGGCGCGAAACTGTCTTTCCCCTTGGGGCGCTTCGGAAAACAAGACCGAAGAAACGTCCCCCTCGGCAGGCAGCCCCCCCGTTCGCTTTTCAGCGAGAGCGCCCGTGCGCGGATGGAGGGCGGCCAAGCGGAGCGGTCTCTAACGCGCCGCTTGAACGGGGATATCGCGGAGTTTGCCGTAGCGGATCTCCGGGCCACGACGGACGGTGATGACCAGCCGGCGATGGAGAAGAGCGGAGAGGATGATCGGGACGAAGAGGACCAGCGAGGCGGTGCCGACGGTGGCGATGGAGACGCCGAGGAGTTTGCCCAGGATCGCGGTGGCGACCGAACTGAGCGCAAGGCCGAGGCCCAGGCTGCGCATGGCAACCGCAGACGCGATACCGAGCGGAAGGACGAGGATGGCCACCTTGAATGGGAGCAGCGCCGCGACCAAGCCGAGCGCGAAGGCGACCGGCACGGGGAGCTCGTCGCTGTCGGTTTGATGGAAGGCGTGCTGCAGGAGCAGTCCCAGGATCGCCGCGATAAAAAGCACCACTCGCGTGAGTAGCTGGCCCGGGGCGGTGGGTTCGTAGATCGCGAAGGCGGTGGCGAGCAGGGTCAGACCACCGAAGGCGCGGAGCAGATCGATGGCATTGAGAATGTGGAGCCAGCCGTAGCGGTGACGGCTGCGGTCGGCCAGTTCGGCGAGCGTGGTGACCTTGAACCGATTGCGGGCGAAGAAACCGGTGGGAAGGGTCAACAAAAGGACCCCGGTGATGTAGAGCAGGTAGTGCATGGTGGCTCGTGGCTGACGGGGTAAATCGCAGGCGATCGTCGAAACAGAAATCGGACGGATGGGTGCTTCGAACGGGGGAAGTTCAAGGGAGTTTGGATACAAGCACCTTGCAGGCCATGAGCCAGATTACTCTTATAGGGCGTCTCCCCTAGGAAAAATTTCCCAAAAATAAGAGAGGTATTTAGAGAAGAAATTCGAAGGAACCCGCTCGACGCTCGCGGAGCAGTGTGGGGTGGATTGGTTAAGTCTTTTGGGAGGAGATGGAAGCGTTTCCGAAGAAAAAGGCCGACGCGGGCGAATGCCCGCGTCGGCCTTGGGATCGGATGCGAAGGATTTTCCTTAAGCGGATTTCCGGGGAAAATCTTATTCCACTTCGTCGGCCGAGGCGCCCGTGACGTCGGTGCCGCCGGCGACGGTGACCTTTTCCATGATCGCGGCCTGGATCTTGGCGGCGAGTTCGGGCTTTTCCTTGAAGGTATTTTTGGCGGCGTCGCGACCCTGGCCGACGAGCTCTCCTTGGTAGGCGATCCAAGCGCCCTTCTTTTCGAGAATCTTGTGCTCCAGGCCGAGGTCGAGCAGCGAGCCGGTGCGGCTGATGCCCTCGTCATACATGATGTCGAATTCGCACTCGGTGAAGGGCGGGGCGATCTTGTTTTTGACCACCTTGATCTTGGTGCGGTTGCCGATGATCTTGCCGTCGGGGGTCTTGAGCTGGTCCTTGCGACGGATGTCGATGCGGATGGAGGAGAAGAACTTCAACGCGCGGCCGCCGGAGGTGGTCTCGGGGTTGCCGAACATGACGCCGATCTTCTCGCGGATCTGATTGGTGAAGATGCAGATGCACTTGGTCTTGCTGACCACGCCGGTGAGGCGGCGCATGGCCTGCGACATGAGGCGGGCCTGGGCGCCGACGGTGAGGTCGCCCATCTGGCCGTCGAGCTCGGCCTTGGTGATGAGGGCGGCGACGGAGTCGATGACGATGACGTCGATGGCGTTGGAGCGGATCAGAGTCTCGGTGATGTTGAGCGCGTCTTCGCCGGAGTCGGGTTGGGAGACGAGCAGGTCGTCGAGCTTCACGCCGACCACGCGGGCGTATTTGGGGTCGAGCGCGTGCTCGACGTCGATGAAGGCGGCGAGACCGCCGCGGCGCTGGGCTTCGGCGATGACGCTCAAGCAGAAGGTGGTTTTACCGGAGGACTCGGGACCGTAGATCTCGATGATGCGTCCGCGGGGCAGGCCGCCGCCGCCGAGGCAGAGGTCGATGGCGAGCGAGCCGGTGGAGACCGTCTCCACGGCCATCTTATGATTGTCGCCGAGGCGCATGATCGACCCCTCGCCGAATTGTTTCGTGATGGAGCTGACGGCGAGATCGAGATTCTTGCGATCGGGGCCGACGACGGCGGGGGCGTTGGACGCGGCGACTTTGGCGGGGGCTGCTTTGGACATGGCGGTGTGGGAAGGATGGTAAGGGAGCCGGGCGACCGCCCGGCGGCAAGGAGGAGCCCACGGGAAGCGGCGGAATGTCCGCTGGCAAGCTCTATGTGTTCAATATGTGTTCATGCGCGCCGTTCGGCCCCTTTGGGCTCAATCGCACGGGAGGGAGAACCGGCCGAGGTGAATGTGGAAAGCAGGAAAGAAGGAAGGACGGACGACCCACGAGCCGGTCGGGGGATGCGGTTCGCGGCGGCTCATTTCCGGCTTTCCCGCTTTCCATATTTCAATGTCCGACCGCGGGCGCTTCCGTCGCCGCATCCCTGCTGCCGGCGTGTGCGGTGGGTTTGAAGGCCACGGCGAACCAGACGGCGAGCATGATCAACGCGAGGCTGACGGCGTAGTTCCAGGTGAGCCGTTCCTTCAGCACCAACCACGCGAAGCCGATAAACACCGTGAGCGTGATCGCTTCCTGAAGCACCTTGAGCTGGTAGCCGGAAAAGCCCTGCGCGTAGCCGATGCGGTTGGCGGGCACCATCAGGCAGTATTCGAAAAACGCGATCGCCCACGAGACGAGGATCACCACGGGAAGCGTTTTCCCCTCCAGGAATTTCCACTTCAGGTGTCCATACCAGGCGAGGGTCATGAACACGTTGGACGCGAACAGGAGGAGGAGGGTTTTCATGCGCGGCGGCGAGGGCGGCGGCGCGAAGGTGGAACCGAGCCGCGACGCGGCGGCAATCGGGAAGCGCGCGCTGGTGGCCCGGCCGCGGCGTCGTGTCGCCGCCCGACCGCATGACCGCGTATGGATGCTCCGCTCAGGATGCCGCCACTCGCTCGCGGGCGCGCTCGAAGGCGGCCGCGAGCGCTTCGGGTTTCACCGGTTTGGAAATGTAGTCGTCCATGCCGGCGGAGAGGCAGAGATCGCGGTCGCCGCGCATGGCGTTGGCGGTGAGCGCGACCACCCAGGGCCGCGTGTCGCTGGCGGCGAACTCCACGCGCAGCCGACGCGTGGCCTCGAGCCCGTCCATCTCCGGCATGTGGACGTCCATGATGATGATGTCGTAGCTCTGGCGGCGCAGGGCTTCGAGCACCTCCAGGCCGTTGGCCGCGAGGTCGGCGCGGTGGCCGAGCCGGGCCAGCATGTGGAGCACGACCTTCTGGTTGACGGTGTTGTCCTCGGCGACGAGCACGCGTTCGCCGCGGGCGGGGGCCGGCGCGGGCGCCGGGCTCATGGTCGGGGTCGCGGAGGCGCGGCGCGGCGGCTCGCGGCGCAGACGTTGATCGACGCGGGCGAGCGTATCCAAAATCTGGATCGGCTTGGCCGGTTTGGTCAGCTGGGCCGCGAAGAGCGAACGGTCGGGCACGAGATCGCTCAGGCCGAGCGAGGACAACAACACCAGCGGCAGGCTCTCGGCGGGCACCCGGTCGCGGATGAGGCGGGCCAGCGCGAGGCCGTCCATGTCGGGCATCTGCATGTCGAGGATGGCGAAGTCGTGGAGCGCGCCGGCGTCGAGCAACGCGAGCGCGGCCGGGCCGGAGTCCACGGCGGTGGGCAGCATGCCGGCGTTTTCCGCCATGGTGTGGAGGATGCGGCGGTTGGTCGGGTTGTCGTCCACGATGAGGAGCCGGCGCCCGGCGAGGTGCGGGCGCGGCGCGAAGGCGGGGCGCGCGGGATCGGGCGGCACGGACTGGCAGACGAGGTCGAAGATGAATTCCGAGCCGCGGCCCGGCTCGCTGCGCACGGTGATGGAGCCGCCCATGAGCTCGATGAGGCGGCGGCAGATGACGAGTCCGAGCCCGGTGCCGCCGTAGCGTCGGGTGGTGGAGGCGTCCACCTGCGAGAACGCGTTGAAGAGCCGTCCGATGGCGGCGGGCGGGATGCCGATGCCGGTGTCGCGCACCGAAAAATGCAGACGCACGCGCGGCCCCGCGGCGGGTGCGGCCGAGGCCGCCTTCGCGGCCACGGCCACGGTCGCGGCTGCGGCCGCGAAATCCGAGGAGGAGGAGGAGGCGGCGGCGGCGGATGCGGAGGATTCGGGGGCCTCCGGTTCCGCGGTGGCGCGCACCGAGAGCACGACTTCGCCGCTTTCGGTGAACTTCACCGCGTTGCCGATCAAGTTGACCAAAATCTGTCGCAGCCGGGTGCTGTCGCCGCGCACCTCCACGGGCGTGCCGGGGGCGATCTCGTAGAGCAGGTCGAGCCCCTTCTCGGCGGCGCGCGGGGCGAGCAGGTCGAGCGCGCCCTCGATGCATTCGCGCAGCGTGAACTCCTCCTCCTCGAGCTCGATGCGGCCGGACTCGATTTTAGAAAAATCGAGGATGTCGTTGATCACGGTGAGCAGGGCGTCGCCGCTCTGGCGGATGGTCTCCACGAAGTCGCGCTGTTGTTCGTCCAGCTCGGTCTCGAAGAGCAGCGAGGCCATGCCGATGACGCCGTTCATGGGCGTGCGGATCTCGTGGCTCATGGTGGCGAGGAACTGGCTCTTGGCCCGGCTGGCGGCCTCGGCGGCGTCGCGGGCGGCGCGCAGCTCCTCCTCGGCGCGGCGGCGGCGGGAGATGTCCTGGATGAAGCCCTCGTAGTAGAGCACCTCGCCGGCGGCGTCGCGCACGGCGCGGGCCTGCTCGCTGATCCAGAGCGTGCCGCCGTCCTTGCGGCGCACCTGGTATTCGAGGCCGCGCACCTCGCCGTCGCGCGCCATGAGCCGCTTGAACTCCTCGCGCACCGCCGGATCGACGTAGATGGAGCGGGAGATGTCGCTCACGCTGGCCAGCAACTCCTCGGGGGAGGCGTAGCCATACATGCGGGCGAGGGCGGGGTTCACGAGCAGGTATTGTCCGTCCGGCGTGGACTGGAAGATGCCCTCGAGGGCGTTGTCCACGATCGACCGATACCGGGCCAGCGGCGAGGGCCAGACGGCGGAATCGGGAGCAGGAAAAACGGGAACCGGACACGCGCTCATGCGCGAAAGCGTCGCACGGTGCGTGCCACGTTCCGGGAGGTGTTTGCCCCAGGCCGCCCGCTCGTGTTTGGCCGGGGCGCACTTGCCCCTTTCCCCAACTTATCGGCCGCCGCCGGGCGGGCTTGAGTGAAAAAATTTCACGCGGGCGCGGCGAATTTCGGCGAGGCGGACCGCCGGGTGCGCGGTCGGCGGTGATGGCTGGGCGCCTCGCGCGGGAGTCGCTGGGCAAAAATCACCGCCCGTGGTCGAGGACGGACGACGGGGGCGAAGGCCGGTCGCGGGCGGACGAGTTTTCAGCCCCGCCGCTGCCGGGCGCGACGCGACTCCTGGGCGCGCCAGAGCGGAAGGATGCGCGCCTCGATGTAGGCGAAGGCGGCCGCCAGGCCCTCGCGTTCGTAAACCAGCCCGATCTCGGCCTCGACGCGGGTGGGGCGTCCGAGGCCGGAGAGGAACTCGTTGCTGGTGAGGCGCAGGAAGGCCTCGGTGTTGATGCGCCCGAGGCTGCGCAGCACGTGCTGGCGGGCGAAAAGCGCCAGCACCGCGTCGCCCGTCCAGGCCAGCGCCTGCTCCGCCGCCGGATCGGTCGGCGGCGCGACGGGTGCGAAGGCGGCGGGCTCCGCCGACGCGGGAACCGCCGAACATGACGAAGGCGCGGAGGTCGCGCTTTGGCCGGACTCGCTCACGGAGGGCGGGAGGGTGGTCGAAGGCTGGAGATGACGCGCGGGCGTGGGACCGGCGACCGATTACTGGCCCAGCACCCAGGCGAAGATCAGCGGCGCGACGATGGTGGCGTCGCTCTCGACGATGAACTTCGGCGTCTTCTGGCCGAGTTTGCCCCAGGTGATTTTTTCGTTGGGCACGGCGCCCGAGTAGCTGCCGTAGCTGGTGGTGGAGTCGCTGATTTGCGAGAAGTAGCCCCAGAGCGGCACGTCGGGCTTGTCGAGGTCCTGATGGAGCATGGGCACGACGCAGATCGGGAAGTCGCCCGCGATGCCGCCGCCGATCTGGAAGAAGCCGATGGAGCCCTCGCCGTTTTTGAGGGTCTTGGCGGTCTTCATATACCACTGCGCGAAGACGGTCATGTATTCGATGCCGGTGCGCACGGTGTGGACGTTCTTGATTTCGCCGGTGAGGCAGCGGCCGGCATACATGTTGCCCAGGGTCGAGTCTTCCCAGCCCGGCACCACGATGGGCAGGTCCTTCTCGCAGGCGGCGAGCATCCACGAGTTCTTCGGGTCGATCATGAAGCTCTTCTCGAGCTTGCCCGAGCGGATGATCTTATACATGAACTCGTGCGGAAAGTAGGCCTCGCCGGCCTGGTCGGCGGCGAGCCACTCCTCGGCGACGGCGGCCTCGATGCGGCGCATGGCCTCGCCCTCGGGGATGCAGGTGTCGGTCACGCGGTTCATGTGGCGGTCGAGCAGGGCCTGTTCGTCGGCGGCGGTGAGGTCGCGGTAGCCGGGCACGCGCTCGTAGTAGTCGTGCGCGACGAGGTTGAAGATGTCCTCCTCGAGGTTGGCGCCGGTGCAGACGATGGCGTGGACCTTGTCCTGCCGGATCATCTCGGCGAGCGAGAGGCCGAGCTCGGCGGTGGACATGGCGCCGGCGAGGGTGACGAGCATCTTGCCGCCGGCCTTGAGGTGGGTCTCGTAGCCCTTGGCGGAGTCGATGAGGGCGGCGGCGTTGAAGTGCCGGTAGTGGTGCGCGATGAACTGCGAGACCGGGCCTTTTTTGGCGGCGAGCTTGGCGTTGATGATCTCGGTCAGCTGGGTCTGGCGTTTGGCGGCTTTGACTTTATGGGCCATGGCGGGAGGTCGGGAGGAGGTTTTCTGACGGGACGGTCGGGTTGGGAAAAACGCCGAGTGAGTGCGGCCCGCCCGGGGGAAGCCACACAAAATCCGGGGCCGGCCGCGTGGCGCGGCGGGGCTGGCGCGCGGAGGGCCGGCACGCGTCGCGCTGGCGCCGCGAGGCCCCGATTCGCTGGGCGACAGCCCGCATCCCTTGGCCGCGAGGGTTGACGCGCGCCGGGCGCCTGTCCCTTTGTGACCGGTTCATATGCTGACGATCTCCGACGTCTCCAAGTCCTACGGCACCCGCGAACTGTTCTCGGAGGTCTCCCTCTTCATCGCCCGCACCGACCGCCTCGGCCTCATCGGCCCCAACGGCGCGGGCAAATCCACCCTCTTCGGCCTCATCCTCGGCGAGGAACGCCCCGATACCGGCACCATCGAGTGGGAACGCGGCGCCGACTTCGGCTACCTGCCCCAGGAGTCCGCCCCGGTGGGCGACGAGACCATCCTCGGCATCGCCACCTCCGGCCAGCCGCTCGAGCCGACCGAGGACAACTGGGACATCGACTACACCCTCGAACCGCGCGCCCGCACCATCCTGGCCGGCCTCGGCTTCAAGGAGGGCGACGCCGAGAAGCCCGCCAAATCCTTCTCCGGCGGCTGGATCATGCGCGCCCACCTCGCGCGCCTGCTCGTATCCGAGCCGGCGCTGCTGCTGCTCGACGAGCCGACCAACCATCTCGATCTCGAGGCTCTGCTCTGGTTCCAGGACTACCTCACCCGCTACCCCGGCGGCCTCGTGGTCATCTCCCACGACCGCGCCTTCCTCAACGCCCTCTGCACCGGCATGCTCGAGCTGCGCGCCGGCACGCTCCACTACTACCACGGCAACTACGACGACTTCCTCAAGGAGCGCGAAGCCCGCAAGGAGCAGCTCGCCGCCCAGTTCAAGAACCAGCAGCGCGAGATCGCCCACCTCCAGAAATTCGTGGACCGCTTCGGCGCCAAGGCCTCCATGGCGTCCCGCGCCAAGTCGAAGGAGAAACAAATCGAGCGACTGAAGGAGGACGCCATCGAGGAGCCGAGCGAGGAACTGAAACGCATCAACTTCCGTTTTCCCCAGCCGGTGCGATCCGGGCTCAAGGTCATCGAGCTCAAAAACGTCCGCCAAGCCTACGGCGAAAAGATCGTCTATACCGACCTCAACTTCACCGCCGAGCGCGGCCAGCGCATCGTGCTCGTCGGCCCCAACGGCGCGGGCAAGTCCACCTTGCTCAAAATCCTCGCCGGCACCCTTTCGATCCAGGGCGGCGTGCGCGAGCTGGGCAGCAACGTCACCGCCGGCTACTTCGCCCAGCAGCGCACCGACACCCTGCGCGAGGACGCCAGCGTCTTCGAGATGATGATGGAGCTGCGCACCAACGAAAACCAGCTCACCGAACAACAGGCCCGCGCCATCCTGGGCAGTTTCCTCTTCCGCAAGGACGATGTGCACAAAAAGGTCGGCGTGCTCTCCGGCGGTGAAAAATCCCGCCTCAACCTCGCCCGCCTGCTCGTGGACCCGCCCAACCTCCTGCTCATGGACGAGCCGACCACGCACCTCGACATCCCCTCGATCGACGCGATGGTCAACGCCCTCAAGGGCTACAGCGGCACCCTGATCTTCATCTCCCACGACGTGCACTTCATCCGCTCGCTCGCCGAGACGGTGCTGCACGTGCACAGCGGCCGCCTCACCGCTTACGCCGGCAACTACGACTACTACCTCGAGAAGTCCAAGGCCTCCAACGCCCGCGCCGCCCTCACCGCCGGCTTCACCGACGCGCGCCCCGAAGCCCATAAGGGGGCGAAAAAAACCGAGTCCGCCCCGCAGACCTCCGCACCGGCCGCCTCGTCGTCCGCGTCCGCCGGCGGCCCCAAGCTCACGCCCAACCAGCTTCGCAAGATGCGCGAGGATGTCGGCGTGCTCGAAAAACGGGTGTCCGAACTGGAGGCGAAACAGGGCGAAATCACCGCCGCGCTCGAGGATCCCGCGACCTACGCCGACAAGGGACGTTTCCACCGGCTCAACTTGGAGCTCAGCACCATCACCGAACAGATCAGCGAAGCGACGGCCAAGTGGGAGGCGGGAGTCGAGGCGCTCGACGCCGCCGAGAAACACGCCGGCTGAGCGACGCTCCGTCCAAGGTCCCGCGCCTGATCGCGGCACCCGCGGGAGCAGCGGGAGAGGGGATTCTCTCCCGCTGCCGGCGCGCGCCACGCGCCGCGTCGCCATAAGCCCGGTTCGTGGGGTGGAAACTCCGCCGCGCGCGTCCGGCGTTTTTCGTGTCCGTCCGGCTTTCGCCGCCGCGCTTTCTCGCTCTCTTTCCGGCGATGAAACTCTTCCGCTGCGACCACTGCCGTGCGTTGCTCTATTTCGAGAACCACCTCTGCGTCACCTGCGGCCACACGCTCGCCTACCTGCCCGACGCGCGCCTCGTCGCCTCGCTCGAGGCCGTCGGCGACGGCCAATGGACCTCGCCCGCTCCCAGCGCCCGCGGTCGGCATTACCGTTGCTGCGCCAACTACACCGAACATCAGGTCTGCAACTGGGCGGTGCCCGCCGACGACCCCAACCCGCTCTGCGTCTCCTGCCGGCTCACCGTCACCATTCCCGACCTCTCCGTCGCCGGTCATCGCGAGGCCTGGTATAAACTCGAGACCGCCAAGCGCCGCCTCGTTTACGGCCTCGACGCGCTCGGCCTCCCCCACGCGCCGAAGTCCGAGGACCCCGCCCGCGGCCTCGCCTTCGCCCTGCTCGCCGATCCGCCCCAGCCCGACGCCGGCGGCCACGTGCTCACCGGCCACGACAACGGCCTCATCACCCTCGCCCTCGCCGAGGCCGACGACGCCGAGCGCGAGCGCCGCCGCACCCAGCTCGGCGAGCCCTACCGCACCTTGCTCGGGCACTTCCGCCACGAGGTCGGACACTACTACTGGGACCGCCTTATTCGCGACGACGCCGACCGCCTCGCCGCCTTTCGCTCGCTCTTCGGCGACGAGAGCCAGGACTACGCGGCGTCCTTGCGGCGCCACTACGCCGAGGGCGCGCCCGCCGACTGGCAAAACCGCTTCGTCAGCGCCTACGCCAGCGCGCACGCCTGGGAGGATTGGGCCGAGACCTGGGCGCACTACCTGCACCTGGTGGACACCCTCGAGACCGCCGACGAGTGCGGCGTGAGCCTGCATTCGCCCGAGGGCGTGGCGTCCGTCGCCGCCGGCTCGGCGGGCGAGGAGCCGGACGCGTTTTCCCGCATGATCGCGCGCTGGTTCGAGCTGACCCACGCCTTGAACAACCTCAACCGCGGCCTCGGCCTCGCCGACAGCTACCCCTTCGTGCTCGCCGATCCGGTGGTGGAGAAACTCCGCTTCATCCACGAGACGATCCGGACGGCGGGGGCGGCGGACGCGGCGGGCGTCGTCGCGCCCACGGCCGCCGCCTCCCCTGCCTCCGCCGAGCCCGCGCGTGCGCCCGCGAGCGAAGCCGGCGTTTGACCGCGCCGCCCTCGCCGCGCGGGATGTCGGCGTGATCTATCTCGACCACAATGCCACCGCGCCGCTCCGGCCCGAAGTCTTCGCCGCCATGCGTCCCTTCCTCACCGAGCGTTGGGGCAACCCGTCCAGCAGCTACGGCTTCGGCGCGAAGCTGAAGGCCGAGATCGAGGCCGCCCGCCGCGCCGTGGCCGGACTGGTCAACGCGAGCGCGAGCGAGGTCATCTTTACCGGCTCCGCCACCGAGGCCGACAACACCGCGATCAATGCCGCCCTCGCCGCGCAGCCCGGCAAACGCCACCTCATCACCTCGGCGGTCGAACACTCGGCCGTGCTCAACCATTGCGCCTTTCTCGAAACCCGGGGCGTGCGCGTCACCCGCCTGCCGGTCAACGAGGACGGTCGGCTCGACCTCGCCGCGCTGGACGCCGCTTTCGCCGACGACACCGCGCTCGTCTCGCTCATGTGGGCCAACAACGAGACCGGCGTGCTCTTCCCCGTCGCCGAGATCGCCGCCCGCTGCCGCGCCCGCGGCGTGCCCTTCCACTGCGACGCGGTGCAGGCCGCCGGCAAACTCCCCGTCGATCTCAAGGCCCCGCCCATCGACTACCTCGCGCTCAGCGCGCACAAGCTCGGCGGCCCCAAAGGCGTCGGCGCGCTCGTCGTGCGCAAGGGCGCGCCCTTCGCGCCCCTCCTGCATGGTGGGCATCAGGAAAAAGGCCGACGCGGCGGCACGGAAAACGTCGCCGGCGTCGTGGGCTTCGGCCGCGCCGCCGAGCTCGCCCGCGCCGAAGTCGCCGACTACGCCGCGCGCGTCGCGCCGCTTCGCGACCGCCTCGAAACCGAGCTGCTCGCGCGCGTCGCCGGCGTCGAGCGCAACGGCCACGCGACCGGGCGTCTCGCCAACACCGCCAGCATCACCTTCCCCGGCGTGGAGGCGGAGGCGCTGCTCCTGTTGCTCGACCAGGCCGGCGTCTGCGCCAGCGCCGGCTCGGCCTGCCTCGCCGATTCCGACGAACCCTCGCACGTCATCCGCGCGATGAAGCCGCGGGGCACGGCGGCGCGGCAGATGATCCGCTTTTCGCTCGGTCTCGAGACGACAGCGGCCGAGGTGGAGGCTGCGGTGGCGGCGACGGTGGACGCGGTGGGGCGACTGCGTCGTTAAGCGCGGCTATCCGATGCCGACACACCTGTCGGCTTGTCACCCTGCCCGTCCCGCGCACGCTGTGCGGTATGCCAACCGCGACCAAACTCAGCCCGAAAAAGCCCGCTCGTAAGGTGGCGGTGGCGAAGAAAAAACTTCCGGCCCATGGCATCAAGGCCGCGCCGGGCAATCCCTTCGCCGGCCTGGAGCATCTGTTTGGGTGCGTTTCCCTGCCTCCCGACCCACGCCCCCGCAGCGAAATCCTCCGTGCCCGCTATCTCGCCGATCATAATACTTGATGCAGGGCCGCTAAAAGCGGCGGCGGACGTCTCCGACCCTCACCATCGCTGGACGCTGGAGCGGATGTTGAGTCGGGTGAGCCCTTTCATCGTCACCAGCGCGGCCATCGCCGAAGCGACCCATATCCTGAAAAACGGGCCAAGGGCTTTGGAGTTCTTGGAAAAAATCGTCGAGCGTATGCAGGTCGAGGATCCGGCCCCCGCTATTGTGCTGGCTGAGATGCGCAAGTGGTAGCAACGCAAGGATTACGCCGACGCCTGCGCCGTGCTCCTCGCCCGCCGTCACAAAGGCGCGGCGGTTCTGACGACCGATCGTCGGGATTTCTCGATCTACAAGGTGCCCTTCATCTCGCCGAAGGGTGAGTTTCGTGGGTGACCCGTGAAGGCGCCTGAAAATCAACAAACAACGCCCCGGCCCCTTCGGCTCGGGTCCGGCCCCTTCGGCTCGGGTCCGGCGCGGGCTCGGCTTGCCTTGCGGGTTCCGACGAGCCTTCGCCCGTCATCCGGGCGATGAAGCCGACGAGCGCGGCGGCGCGGCAAATGATCCGGTTTTCGCTGGGCAAGGAAACGACGGCGGAGGAGTTGGACGCGGCGTTGGCCGCGGTAATCGACGCGGCAGGGCGGCTGAGACGAGTCCAGCCCCTTGCAAACTGAAATTCAAATGGCCAAATTGGACACATGAGCACGTTGACCAAGACCCGCGTCCAAAAGGAGCCTTCGCGCAAGTCGGCTGTTCGCGTGCGGAAAGCGTCCCGGATCGTCGTAAGCGGCGAGCTGCCACCGCTTACAAAGGCTAGTGCGCTCTACGGCTTGGATGACGCGATCGGCGCGGTGAGCATCGGATCTCCGTCCGACAAAATCAGCCGTCGCAAGGTCCTGCGTTCGCGCATCCATGCCGACAATCATCGCTGACGCAGGCCCGTTGATCGCGCTGATCGACAAGGTCGACGATCATCATGGCTGGGCGGTGCGGGCGGTTCGTCCGCTACCTCCACCGTGGATCACGTTTTCGTCTGCGCTGGCGGAGGTGACGCACCATTTTGCCAACGATCCTCGGGCCGTGGCCGCTCTGCGTCGTTTGGTAGGTGGCATGATCATTGAGGAACCGGCTCCGGACTCCGTGTTAGGCCTGATGGAGCGTTACGCTCCGCGAATGGATTTCGCCGATGCCTGCGCCGTCCTGCTTGCCCGGCGCCATCGGGGCGCGGTGGTGGTGACGACCGACCACCGCGACTTTTCGGCCTACCGCGTCCCGTTTATCTCGCCGAGAGGCGAGTTTCACGGGTGAGGAGCGGGTCCGGCCCGTGCCCGGTGGGAGAATCGATAAACAACGCCTCGTTACCTTGATGTTCGCCGCAGGCTACACGCGAAGAGCTTCCGGGTTTTGGCGGGCATCCCAAAAACGGACGATCTCCACCAGATGCCGCTCAGGAACGACGCGGTAGTAAATCACGATCACGGCTTGTGCGCTAGGCGTCGCACGCCGGGTCGGTCCCTTACGGGCGCGCCGAGGTGCGGGTGAGCGCCGAGCAAAAGAGCACGGTCCACCAAGGCGTTTCCCGGTCGCTCGGCCGCGCCGAAATTTTGCCGGCTACGAAACCGACTATGGCTCCGAGGTCGCGATTGGATTGTGCGGAGAAGATTACCGCGCAACCCATGCGCGGATGTTCTGCCGCACTTGATCGGCGCTCAAGGTGGGCTCGGTGCGCAGCGAGTGTAGTCCCGCGTCGATGGCGGCGAGTTGTTCGGGCGTTTCATCGGGGAGAAGCCGGGCGGCGATCCAGTCGGCCACCTCATTCATCCCGGATTCCGTTTTTGGAGGCCCATGGTTCAATCGCGGCGCGATTGGGTTTCCGGCATATTTACCCTTATACTCCAACAAGAAGCCCACTTCATGCTTAACTCTGAAATCAACGGCTTACGGAAAGTGTCCTTGGACTGCTTTTGCCCACGCTTCCTACTCGATCGAGAAGACCAATCGCGGAATCCGGGTTCATTTGTTCGGGGCTAAACTTTTCCAGGGCTTGCTCGACCGCGGTCACGGTGCTCATGGCGGGCGACGATGTGGACGGTTCGCGCGCTGGCAACTTTCGGATTCGAGAGCGATTCCTCCAGGAAGGTTTAACCTGTCCCTTGTTTCGAACTCGGAGCAGACAAAGGCTCTCTTGGCGAATTTCCCGTGATCTATCTGCTGAATGTGAACGCGATGTTGGCCACGTTCGACGCCGGCATTTTCGGGGCGCTTTTGATTCCCTGAGAAGAATCAACAAACAACGCCCTGACCCCTTTGGCTCGGCTCTGACCCCTTTGGCTCGGCTTGCTGCATCTCGCTGCGGCTCGCCTATCTTAGCGCCATTCCGCCCCGGACCCGTTGGATCGTCCGGGCTGATGTCACCATTTACGCCGCATCCAGCTTCCGCAGTTCGCTGTCCATGGAGCCATGTCCCACGGGAAGTAGCTCGTCCATGATGTTGAGGCATCTAGTTTGAAACGCCTCTGCCGCAGGCCCGCGATCATGTCCGCGCGACTGCTGGTAAACGGTCAAAACCAACTTGGCCGCGTCATAGAACGCCGAGTCGATCCGCCCGCGTGTGTCTTCGGGCGCGCGTCGCTGCTCCTCGATGAGGCGCTCCGGAATCCTGAGAACCACCTCCGGTAGACGTGTGGGGCATTCTTCGAGCTTGTGCAGGAGTGCCTCCGCTCCGCTGGAGAAACCGGGGCTCGTGAGGAAAATATCCATTAAACTCCGCTCATGCGCAAACTGCTCTGGCGGCAGATGTCGCCAACACGCTCCCGCCTGTTGCCGAACTTTCGGGGCCGAATCACTGAAAAATCTCCCAAGAAACTCGCGGCAGCGTGAGGCGCATTCGGACTCCTTGAGGTTGTGCGCGAAGATATCCGCCGCCGCGGCGCGAGCCACTTCGTCGGATTGGAGCACCGACATTTTCAGGTCGGAGTCGGCTTGCGGATGTCTAAAGGCGGCCAGCGTGATTTGCCGGGCCGCAATCGAACGCGCTTTTTCTTCGGGCAACCCCAGCATGCGTAGCAGCAAGGGCCTCAACGCTTCGTAGTGCGTGAAGCACGCATAGTGAATGAAGCGCTCCACATGATGGGTATCGAGAATGTCGTCCCCATCCACGACAGTCTTCAGCAACCACCCCACCGCTTCATCGCGGTGTTCGCGGAGGGCGAACACCAAGCAGCCTATGGAGCAGGAACGAACGGCCAGCGATTTGTCCCTGACGAGTGCGGCAACCGTTGGCTCCAGTTTAGTCCAGCGCGACGGCTTCTCAAAGAGGAGTTGCGTGATCGTTTCAGCCGCAGCCCCTCGCGTGGAGTTTATCCCGTGAGAATGAGGACTGCCGCCATACATCGGGGCCTTTCTTTCGGGGGACTGCATCCAGATTTCCTTCTCCGGGTCCGGATCGTTCTCGGCGTAATGCACGAGCACGTTCAACAGGGAATCGGGCACCGGACTTTCCGCGACCGTTTTCAAACTCCAGCAGATCTGCTTCCCCGCAGGCCGACCGGGAAGCGCGTGGACGCGCTCGAAACATGGCACGAGCAGGCACGGGAGGAGTGAAGCGAATGCCGATGTTGGCAGTTGTTTTCGCTCTTCGTCATTTTCGGCACTGGTTCGGCAAAGTCCGGCAAGCAAGTGCTCGAAGTAGGTCGGACTCACTTCATCCGGGAGACGGCACAGTAGCTTGGCGAAACGCGGTTTGTCGGTTTGCGCCACTTTCTCAAGCACACGGCCCAGCTCGACTGAACCGCCGATAAGCCTACCGTTGGCCCTGCGATGAGAGCCCCATTTTTCCGAGTATTTCCGCATCGCCCTAAGCCAATGGCGATCTCCCATCTTTATCGCGTGCTCGAGGGTGATGGGGGAAGGCACAAAACCGGCGCTGAATGAGCTTCCCTCGCTCAAGCAGACCGGCCCGAACTTTCGTCGTAGCTCGTCCAGCCGATGCCATGCCGCCGCACTCAACCGTGCCTCGGGAAATGCGAGAAGAAGCTGATACTGCGTCTGCCCGTTGTAGTTTAGATTCCGAAGCTCCCATTTATCCGTGAAGCTCAAGACGCAGGATTCGAGCGCATGGAAGTCGTTCGCAGACAGGTAATCGGCAATCGTTTGGATGACTGCAACGGCCAGCTGCGTTGACGAGCCGAAGCCATAACGCACTTCGAGGCCGAGACGAGAGGGCGAGGCGTAAAGAAACTTGGCCGCCTCGATGGCAAAAAAAGCGCCATTTGAGGGCCAAGTTGCCAGCAGAAGGATCGCTGCTGTTTCGGTCCGTAACCGAGCCAGTTCATTTGCGAGGGGGGCAAGTTCGGCCGGCCTGTCCTTCGCGCACTGGCGCATCGCATCGATTAGGTATCGGATCAGCACGTCCCCAAGGCGGTATCCGTCGTCTGAAATATGATGCGGGCGAAGCGGATCGGTCACTCGGCCGTCTTCTTCCGTGCGCTCATGTTCGCGAAGCACGCTCACCAGCACCGGAAGCACTTGGCGCAACACCGGTAGCGGATCCACCTTCTTGAGTTCTTGGAAAAAGTGGGAGTCCAAATGCAGCGCACCGGATGGCGCGTTCGGGTTGTCGTCGGTTTCATCTACACATGCCGGGAAACGACGCCGCAAAAAGGCGGCGATCAACTCGCCGGAATAGGCGGGATTCGTTTTCGCGATTTTGGTGAGACCCCAATGCCGGCCGGACTTTTCGTCGAACCATCCATGCCTAAGCTTCTCCAAAAACAGTTCGAAAAATTCCCGGCTGTGGTGGATCTCGCCAAAATCGCACAGGTTCGCCAGCCGTGTCCGCCAAGCGGGCGTGTCGCGGAGATGCCGGCGCATCAACGCGGCAATCGTCGCCGAGTGGACCTTCATCGTTTCCGGCAGAGCGAGTAGGCGGATGGCGAAATCGATGTCGCTTTCATCGCCGCTGCTCAGCCAGCGGTCCCACGTTCGGGACTGATCGATCACGAAGAACCAAGCCGGATTATCCCAAGCCACGGTGCGCGCGAACCAGCCGAGCTTCGGGTCGCCGAAAAGGTTCAGGATGAGGTCCCATTCGTCGACGCAGGGGTCCGACAAGTCTCTGAGCCAATCGATGACGGCTTTCTTGATGTGTGTGCGAACCGTCGGCGTGGAGAGCAGTTCACGCAGGTTTCCCATGTAGGCCGTAAAGCTGCCGTCCCGGCGACGCTGATACGCCAGCACCTGCCTGACCTGTCCGCGGCGAAACAAATGCTGTTCCGATGGGCTTAGCAGATCGGGCACGAGCCGGCGGCCGCCCGCCACAAACTGCCGCGCGAACACGTAGTCGAAGAATGTCTCGTGAAAGAATCGATAGCGTCCCGAATCCAGCACCAGCACATGATCGGAGGCCAAAGCAAACGCATCCGCTGATAGTCCACCCGTGTCGAAAACGTCTTTTGGCGCGGTGAGCGTCTGACGTTCGCTCATTGCCTGAGCGAGCCGGTTAACGGTGTCTTCGAAATTCACGCGCGGCGTGGCGCTACGCGCGCGCTGCACCTTCTTCTCCCAGTAACGATCATACAGCATCGTCAGATCATTTGCCGGGGAGGCGGCTTTCGGGTCTCCGCGCAAAAAGACGTTCAGATGCAAGGGCGTGCGCAGAAACTCGATGTGACGCGGGAAAAATTTCTCCAAAGGGGCTCCGACTTTCGAGAGAGTCGAACGGACAAACTCGACGTCGAGTGGCTCGAGCTGGATCGGTGGATTAGCCGCTTTCTTGCCGATCACGCTGCGCAAGCGATCATCGGTTTCCAAGTCGTAGCTTCTGCACGCGACGATAACCTGGACGGTTTGCAGATGCTCGACCTCGAAAAGCAGGTCTTGAAATGCCTCCCACAAGCGCGGGTTGCGACCGGACGCGGTGCTCAGTGCGTCAAGTTGATCGATGATCAAAACGGAGGGGCGACCGCGGGCCACGCCCGATAGAACGAGCGCAGGAGATAGCGTTAGCCCGAGGTCCTGCCCCAGCGCGAGGGCCGTGCAGGCGCTGATCTGCGCATCAAGTCGAAGCGCCAAACACGGAATGTTCTTTTGCTCCAAAGCGCGAAGACATTGGGCCAAGACACAGCTTTTACCCATCCCTGCGCTACCCGTGAGCACCACGACCTTGGTCCTCTCCTGAATCGTGCGGATCAGCTTTTGAGCCTCCTTTCGGTCAACCGACAGATCTTGGATCAAATCGGTTTCGACGCCCGCGGTGTAGAGACGGTTTTTCCGCTCAACTTCGTCATGATCGGCGCCGGGCTGGTGCCAATCACGCGGGGCAAGCCGATGCTTGGCCAGATGCGCCACGATCATGTCGCGCCGAATCGGCTTCCCGAACGACTCATACACCAACTCGTAAATAGCCTGCCTTGCTGCGGTGGGCGAAAACTTCGCGCCGCTGTGCTCGAGGAGATCGCGTTCAACAACACGCTCCAAAAAGCGTCGTAGCGTTCCTTCATCGCAGCCATCCACGCGGAGCCGGCGAAGGCGCTCCCATGCGGTGCCCCAGTCGAGTCCCAGCTTTTTGAAAAGATGCGACTCGATTTCGTCGGTCAGATCCGCGCTGCCTCGAATTTGCTTTTCGAAGGCTTTGGCGTCATCCGCGCTTTTCGCTTCTTCGCACAACCGGGCGATTTTGCTGGCACCGCTTCCTGACGCGAAGACCGCGCGACTCGGGACCGTGCCAGACGAAACGCGGGCGAAAAGATCTCCCAAGATGCTCCTCCTGGTTTCATTGGGGCGGGTAAGATCGGCCACCGTCCACGCGTTGCCCGTTGTCTGGCGCTTGGCGGAGAAATACTCCCGGCTTCCGTCAGGACTGGTGGTGTAAAATTCCACGCCCTCGCCATCGGGCCCGTGGGGTTCGACCACCAACTCGATCACCTCGCCGCGCAGCAGACGCATCAAGGCTTCCACCGTCCAGAGGGACTCGTAGCGGTTGCCGAGTTTGTCCCAGATGCCACCGGCCGTTCGGCTATTAACGTGAGTTGTCAATGCCGCTGGTATCAAGAGAGCCGAAGGCGCGGAGACAAGCTACGGGAGCGAGTGTGCTATCGGATTCGCGACCATTTGTCCCGATGCCGCCGCAGGTTCTCCGGCGCCGGGCGCAGTTTCGCCTTCGAGTCGAATTGCAGATGGCGGCCGGCGTGGGTGCGGAGTTGATACGCTTCCGGGCCGGCTTCGGCGAAACGCGCGAGGTTCACGACCACACGCAGGTCGTCGTCCACCGTCCACAGGCCCGCGTCAAACATCCAGTGCGCGCTCTTCGACAGCGCGAGGCCGTTGGTCAGGTCGTCGTTGCCCGTTTCCGCCCAGGGCTCGATGTGCGCCGCGTCCACGATGCTCGCGCCGTCCGTGGTGAAACATCGGTAGCCGGTGAGCGCGCAAGTGTGGAAATAGTCGTCCACCACGCGCACCTGAAACCGCGCGCTCCGGCCTTTGCGGCGGCCGGCGGCGAGGGCTTGGGCGAGAACCTTGTCAGCCGTCTTCGTCGCGCGCCCAAGCGCGAGGCCGAGAAACTCAAACAAGGCCGCCTGCTCGGGATCGGTGAAGTAGCGCGAGATCAGGACGAGACGCGCCTTCAGCCGGAAGTCCCGGTCTTCCAACAATGCGAAAAACTCGGGGTGCAGTTCTATGGCTGCGCAGGTTTCGGCGGCTTGCGCCGCGCCCATCTCGGCGGTGAAGGCCTGCCAGAAGCCCTGCGTTTTCAGGTGGTAGAAGGGAAGGCGCATATCGAGCCGCGTGGGCCAACGGTCCGCCACCAAGGTGCCGAGCTCGCGAAAGCGCAGGACGAGTTCCGGTGTTCGGGTGAGCACGCGCCCCGGCAGCTTTCCCGACTCCGCCAGATCCAAGACGGAGAGCAACAGGAGCGGTTTGTGAGGCGCCGGGCCGCTCACGCCGTCGGTCGCTTTTCCGTTCCCCGCGCGGAGGCGGGTCAGTTTGCCGAGCCAGCTTTCGCTTCGATGGTCGGATTCGCTCATGCGTTTGCGAATCAAAGCGCGCGCCGGCCCCGTTTCGCAAGTCGTAGATGTCCAGGAGCACTGCCGCCATCGTGGATGCGTCTCGCTCGAGCAGCGTGGCCGAGTCTCCGCCCGTGCCGGGATAGCGGGAAACGGGTTCAGAAACTCGGCCCGGGCGCCGGGAAGCGTCGAGCCCGGAGCCGGAGCGCCGCTTGGCAGGTGGCGGTCCTTGCGCGGGGCGGGGTTGGCCGGCGTTTGGCCGATCGGGCGGGTCGGCGCCCCACCGCTCAGCCAAACGCGTCGGCGCGGGCCTGGAGTTGTTTGCCGATGCTGCCGCAGACCAGCTCGCAGAGCTCGAAAATCGAGGGATCCGCGATCGCGTAAAACACCTGCAAGCCCTCCTTGCGCCGGCTCACCAAGCCCGCCTCGGCGAGGCGGATTGGTGCAAGGCGCCGGGGCGTGGCTTGTTGATCGTGATAAGGGGGCTCACGCGCTGCGGCATTTGGTGAGGATGAATGGGTGGAATAGCTCGCCCTGCGCGTCGCTGGTGGTGCCGATTTCGGGCCAGTGGCCGAGGAGTTGTTGCGCTGAAATGCGGGCTAGCTCCTTGGGCTCGATTTTGTTTAGGCCGCCGCCGTAAACGCGGCCTTCGCCTCGGAGTTCGTCGCCGGTCACTTGGCTCAGCCATTCGTGTATCCAGTCGGCGCGTTCGGGGTGGGCGGCGAGCATCCGGGCCAGGCCGTTTATGGGCGTGAGCAATAGATAGAGGTTGGTGGCGGTGGCGGCGGAGCGGTTCCAGATGAAGCGGAAGGGGGCCTTCTCACGTGTGCCGCGGCCCATGTAGGTGCAAAGGAAGGGGGCGGCTTGGCGTTGTTCTTGTTTATACCACGGGGTGCGGCTGCGGACGAGATAGCCGTCGCGCACGCCCGCCGCCTCGGCGGTCTGCAGGTAGTCCCAGAGCGCGGGGTGGCGGGCGGCGATCTCGTGTTCCGGGAGGTCGCAGTCGATGAGACAGAGTTGCGGGTCGAGGCGGGGGTAACCGTCGGCCTCGGTCTCGATCACGGTGGCGGGCAGGTGGCGCGGGCTGGGGAGGATGGGTCGCAGGCAGGCGGCGGGCAGACCGAGACGGCGGGCTTCGGCGCGGGGGAGGATGAAGTAGTCGTTGGCCCCGGTGGCGACGCCGCGCTGGATGCGGAAAAAATCGCCGAGACGAGGCGCGGCGTCGTCGGTGTCGCGAGAGGTTTGGCGATCATTGGTGGCGTGGCGGGGAAAGCCGGACCACTTGCGGGAGGCGAGCAGGCTGGCGGCGCTTACGGGTTCGTTGACGAGCGGGGCGGCGAGCGAACCGCCAAAGCTGAGCTCGGCGTGGTGGCCGGCGGGCGCGGGGGTGTTTTCAAAGACGACGATGGCGGAGGAGACGAGGGCGTCGTCGAACTGCACGGCTGCGGGGTCGAAGCGGTGGATACGGCGGAGGGTGACGCGGGTGGCGAGGAATTCGCGGAGGGCACCGCCGTAGTTCACGTCCATGAACTCGGAGGGGATGAGCCAGGCGGCGAGGCCGCCGGGTTTCATCCAGGTTGTGGCGAGGAGGAGGAAATAAACGTAGAGGCCGGAGAGGCCGCTGGTTTGCAGGCCGGTGCGTTGGCGCACGAGGGCCTGGAGACGGAGTTTCTCGTCGGGCGTGAGGTGGTGGTGCCGGACGTAGGGCGGGTTGGCCAGAATAAGGTCGGGCGCGGGCGGGCAGGATTTTTCGGTGATGACGCGGGTGAAGTCGCCGCGCACGAGGCGCAGGCCGGAGCGGCCCCAGAGCGCTTCTGCGGCGTCGGCGAAGGCGGTGTCGAGCTCGATGCCGGTGGCGAGGCCGAGGCGGTCGGGGCCGAAGGTATGGATGGCGGCGGAGTAGAAGCTGCCGGAGCCGATGGAGGGATCGGCGAAGTGGAGGGGCGGGTGCGCGGGCGGGAGCAGGGCGCGGACGTAGGCGGCGATTTGCAGGGCCAGCGGAAAGGGGGTGGCGAACTGGCCGAGGCGGTTGCGCTCGGCGGCGGATTTGGTCGCGTCGAGTTCGCGTTGCCAAGATTGGCGGCGCGTTTCGAGGGGGGGCGTTTCGAGGGCGACCATGGCAGGGCGATCAAAGGCCGAGTTTGGCGAGGTCGTCGATGCGATGTTCCCAGATCCAGTCGATGCCCTCGGCGGCTTCGTAGCCGAGGTAATCGCTGCCGAAGTAGCCGCAGAGAAAGAGGAGGAAACGGATGGAGGGGCCGAGCTCCTCGCGCAGTTGGTGGACTTTGGTGGCCTCCTCTTTGCGGCGTTTGTTGGTGTTTGTGAAGTCGCCGGCGGACTTGGCCTCGATGAAGATGGGCAGGCGGTTTTTGGCCGGGCGGAGAGGCTGGATGACGGCGTCGATGGGAATGTTTACCCGGCGGGTGCGGCCGACGGCGATGTTGAGGCGAAAGGCATAGGTGCCGGGAGGCATGGCGGTGAGCGGGGTGCCGACGGGGAGGGCTTGCCGGCGATAGCCGCGGGCGTCCAGCCACGCGCCGATCAGTTCGAGCTGCCGGCGTTCCTGGGCGTTGCGCACGATGGGGTTGGCAACGGCGCTACAGAGGCGGTCGGCGACGATGGTGGCGGCGCGGTCGCGCTCGGTGTCGGTGGCGGGGCGGGGAGCGGTGGCGTCGAGCCACGGGAAAATGTCG
The DNA here is from genome assembly GCA_966252115.1 of uncultured Akkermansia sp. Lineage (GTDB taxonomy): Bacteria > Verrucomicrobiota > Verrucomicrobiia > Opitutales > Opitutaceae > IMCC26134_A. The sequence goes on along the minus strand of CBINNW010000009.1, from coordinate 16,161 downwards.
CGGTCGAGCAGGCGGGTGAGGATGGCGCAGATTTTTCCGAGATTCTCGTCGAGCGCGGCGGCGCTCATGCGGGCGGCGAGTTTGCCGTCCTCCATGCTGCCGACGAGGGATTTGCTGGCACCGGAGAGGCCGATGAGCCGATCCACGGCCAGGGGCGGCGCGGAGCACATACGCAAAGTGGAGAGCGCGGCGGGGGCGGCGCGCAGTGCGGCGGGGGTGAGGTCGTGCAGGTCGCGCGTGGCGAGGAGCGCGGCTTTGACGTCGTCGGTGGTGGTGCGGCGGGTGGCGCGAAAGGTCTCCGGCGCGAAGCGGAGAAACCATTGATTGAACTGATCTACCGATGCGGCGACGTCCGCCTTCCAAAGGTGCGGTTTGTCGGCGTTGATGGCTTTCGGCATGGCGAAGGTGAAGTGGTTCGCTGACGGATGAAAATACCCGCTTGCTAAAGATGAGAGCGAATGAACGAGGGCGGCGAGGCGCGCGCCAAGTCTATTACCCAAAGCGCAGCCGGTGCCGTCGCAGACACTCGGGGGACGGGCGCAGTTTCGCCTTCGGCGCGAATTGCAGGTGGCGGCCGGCGGCGGCGCGGAGTTGGAGCGCCTCCGGTCCCGCCTCCGTGAAGCGTGCGAGGTTCACGACCACGTGCTGGTCGTTGTCCACCGTCCAGAGGCCCGCGTCGAACATCCAGTGCGCGCCCTTTGACAGCGCGAGGCCGAGAAACTCCAACAAGGCCGCCTGCTCGGGATCGGTGAAATAGCGCGAGAGCAGGAGGAGACGCGCTTTCAGCCGGAAGTCCCGGTTCTCCAACAGCGCGAAAAACTCGGGGTGTAACTCGATCGGGCGGGTCGGCGCCCCACCGCTCAGCCAAACGCGTCGGCGCGGGCCTGGAGTTGTTTGCCGATGCTGCCGCAGACCAGCTCGCAGAGCTCGAAAATCGAGGGATCCGCGATCGCGTAAAACACCTGCAAGCCCTCCTTGCGCCGGCTCACCAACCCCGCCTCGGCCAGGGTTTGCAGGTGCCGCGAAATGTTGGCCTGCGTCCCTTTCACCTGCTCCGCCAGCACGCCGACCGGACGCTCCCCCTCCATCAAAACTTGCAACAAGCGCAAGCGCATCGGCTCGCCCAGCACCGCGAAACGCCGCGCCACCAACGCCAACGCCTCGTCGCTCATCGCCGCTTTCTTTTTCGCCATGACGCGCAGCAAGCACGCGCTTGACACAAAATCAAACGAATGAGTATTTGATTGTTTAGTTAATCACTTGCCCCCGCCGCCTCTCCTCGTCCCCCGGGGCGGCGCCTCTTGGCGGGAGCTCTCCCGCATTCCGCTTTCCCTCGTCCTCTCCATGAAACCCAACATCGGCGGCGTTGATCGCATCGTTCGTATGGTCGCAGGCCTCGCGCTTCTCGGCGCCGGCTTCTGGTTCCGCTCCTGGTGGGGGCTGCTCGGCCTGGTCCCGCTGCTCACCGCGCTTCTGCGCTTTTGCCCGGCCTACCTTCCGCTCGGGGTCCGCACCTGCCGCCGGGAAAAATGAACCGCCGCGGACGCGTGGCCGCCCCGGCGTCGCGGTCTTCCGATCCGCAGCCTCGCGACCGGCGACCGACCGGGCGGGGATGCCCGCCCGATGTTGCCCGCCCAGGGAAACCTTCCTCCAACCGACCATGAACGACCAAATCCGAACCGCGACCACCCGTCGCAGCTTCCTCAAACTCGTGCCCGCCACCCTCGGCGCTCTCGCCTTGGCCGCCCGCCTCTCGGCCGAATCCACCGTCCCCGCCGCCGCTCCCGCGCCGGCCTTGGTGGACGAGGCCGATCCCACCGCCAAGGCGCTCGGCTACAAACACGATGCGACCAAGACCGACACCGCCAAGTATCCCCAATACAAGGCCGGCCAGACCTGCGCCACCTGCCTGCTCTATCAGGGAAAGGCGGGCGAGGCGTCCGGTCCTTGCGGCGCGCTCGCCGGCAAGAACGTGGCGGCCAAGGGCTGGTGCATGGCCTACGCCAAGAAACCCTGATCCCGGCGCCGCACGCGGTTTCGCGCCTCGCCGCGTCCCGCCCTCGCCCCGGCGCTGATTCCGGGTTTCCCGCTTTCCACTTCCGCCGTCTGCTTCGGTTGAAAACGCGGACGCCCGCGAAAGCTCTTCCGGGGGAGGGCGGCGGGTTCGGTTTCGCGATCGCCGTTTCCGAGGACCCGCGGGTGGCCGTCTCGGAAGCGGGGCGGCGGGGTCAAGCGGCGCACACGAAGCGCGCGCCGGAACCTGTGCGGGTGCTCGTCACTTCCAGGCGCACGTCGATGCGCTCCTTCAGCTCGGGCACGTGGGAAATGATGCCGACCAGGCGGCCGTTTTCGCGTAGGTCGATCAACACCTTCAGCGCCTCGTCCAGCGCCTCCGGGTCGAGGGTGCCGAATCCCTCGTCGATGAAGAGCGCATCGAGCCGCAGGCCGCCGGCGTAGCTCTGCACCACGTCGGCCAGACCGAGCGCGAGCGCGAGCGAGGCGAGAAAGGCCTCGCCGCCGGAGAGCGTATTCACCGCGCGCGACAGGCCGGTGTATTCGTCAAACACGTCCAGATCGAGGCCGCCCGAGCGGCGCAGGTCGGCGCGTTCGCGGCGGCGCTCCAGGCGGTAACGTCCGCGGCTCATCTTCACCAGACGCGCCGAGGCGGCGAGCAGGGTGTCGTCGAGGAACGCGGTGAGCACAAAACGCTGAAGCGTGAGGCCGAGCGGGTTTTTGCCGTTCACCGCCTCGGCCACCTTGCCGGCCACGGCGTAGGCGGCCTGCAACTGGCCGAACTCGGCCTCCAGTTTCTCCAGACGCGCGAGGGCGAGTTCGAGGGTTTCGTGGTCCTTGGCGAGGCGCGTGCGTTCGTCGCGTTGGGCCTGCCAATCGGTTTCGGCGGCGCGGGCGGCCTCGGCGAGGGCGGCGAGGTCGGGGCGCTCGGCGGCGCCGCTTTCCGCGAGGGCGGCGCGGGCGCGTTGCCGGCGGTCGCCGGCGGCGGCGAGCCGCGCGTCGTGGGCGGTGAGTTCGGCGGCGAGCTTTTCGAGCGCGGCGGGGGCGAGACGCGCGGCGAGCCAGGCGGACTCGTCGGCGAAGGCCGCGCCGGCGAGCGCGGCGTGCCAGGCCTCGTCGCGCGCGCGGACGGAGACTTCGGCGGCGGCGAGATTTTGGGTGAAGGTTTCGATACGCGCGGCGGTTTCGTCGCGGGTCTTGGTGGCCTCGGTGAAACGGGTGTCGGCGTCGCGGCGGGCTTTTTCGATGTCGGCGATCCGGGCGCGGAGTTCGGCGAGTTTTTGCGGCAGGGCCTCGGGCGCGCGCAGGGCCTCCGGGATGTCGGCCGCGAGCAAATCGCGGGCGGTGGCGGCGCGGTCGCGGGCCGCCTGCGCCTCGGCGCGGGCGGTCTCGGCGGCGGTGGTGTCGGCGCGGGCTTTTTCGGCCTGTTGGCGCGCGTCGGCGAGCAGACGTTCCGGCGTGGCGGCGACGAGCGCGCGCAGGCGGGCGAGCTCGGCGCTGAGCGCGGCGAGGCGCGCTTCGAGCTCGGCGGGAGCGATCTCCGCGTCGGGCAGGGCGTCGCGGCGGGCGCGGAGCTCGGTGGTGTCGCGCTCGGCGACGCGAAACTCCTCGCGGGCGGTTTCGAGTTTTTTCTCGGCAAGCGCGACGGCTTCGCGGGCGGTTTTCAGCTTCGCGTCCGAGGGCAGAGCGTCGGCGTCGCCGTGAGCGGGGGAGGGATGATGGAGCGACCCGCAGACGGGGCAGGGTTTTTCGGCGGCGAGGCGGGAGGCGAGCAGCGCGGCCTGGCCGCCGTCCCAGCGGTCCTGCTCAGCGGCGAGCGCGGCGCGGGCGGCGGCGAGCTGCTCGGCGAGGGCCTTGCCGGAGGCCCGGCGTTTGGCGAGCGCGGTCTCGCGGGCGGCGAGCTCGGCGGAGAATTTGGCGCGTTGGCGCAGGGACTCGATCCGAGCGGCGAGGTTTTTCTGCTCCGTATCCAGCGCGGGGATACGCGCATCGGCGGCGAGGGCCTCGGTGCGGCGGGTTTCGAGGGCGGGCAGGGCGGCGGCGAGGGTGTCGGCGGCGGCGCGGAGTTTGTCGGTCGCGGCGGTCTGGCGGCGCAGGGCGGTCTCGGCGGCGGCGAGGGCGGCGAGGGTTTTGGACCAGTCGGCGAGTTTGGGGGCGAGGGCGGCGAGGCGCACCTGCTCGGCCTCGAGTTCGCGTTGGCGCGGGAGCTCGTGTTCGGCGATGCGGGCGCGGAGGCGGGCGGCCTCGTCGAGCGCGGCCTGGCGGGCGGGCAGGGCGGCGCGTTCGGCGTCGAGCTGGCCGCGCTGGGCGGCGGCGTGGTCGCGGCTTTGTTTGCGCAGTTCGTGTTCGGGGCGGAGGGCCTCGGCGCGGCGGGCGCGGGTGAGTTTTTCCCGGGCGGCGGCGATTTCGGGGGCGCGGGCGGAGAGTGCGGCGAGGGCGCTGTCGGCGGCGGCGGACTCGGTTAAAAGCGCGTCGAGGCGGCGGGCGCTTTCGAGGGCGCGGGCGGCGGCGTCGCGGCGGAGCTGGAGCGGGGCGAGCTGTTCGTCGGCGAGGCGGAGGGCGGCGACGGTGGCGGCGTGTTTTTCGCGCAGCGCCTCGGCGGTCTCGGTCTGGTGGGCCTGGAGGAGGGCGAGTTTTTGTTGTTCACCGACGCGGGCTTTTTCCTCGAGGGCGCGGGCGCGGTTTTTGAGCAGATCGGCGAGGCGCGAGAAACGTTCGGTGCCGAAGAGGTTTTGCAGGATCTCCTCGCGTTTGCGGGAGTCGGCCTCGAGCACCTCGCGGAAGCGTCCCTGCGGGATGAGGATGACCTGGCGGAACTGTTCGGAGCTGAAGCCGAGCAGGCGTTCGATTTCGGCGGAGACCTGGCCGTGTTTGGTGGCGAGGGGGGAGCCCCAGTTTTCGTCGCCGGGGCCGGGGTCCTGGCCGGCGGCGGGGGCGCGCCAGAGGGTTGCGGCGGGGGCGTGGCGGGTGGTGCCGGCGCCGCGTTTTTTCGCGAGTTCCTGCTCGGGGCGGCGTTCGACGCGGTAGTGGTGCTCGCCGAGGCGGAAATCGAAACGGATGGCGGTCTCGGCGGAGGGCTCGGCCTGCTGGCTGCGCATCTGGGCGCCGTTGCGGCCGTTGCCGGAGGTCTCGCCGTAGAGGGCGAAGGCGATGGCGTCGAGCAGGGTGGTCTTGCCCGAGCCGGTGGGGCCGTGGATGAGGAAAAAATCCGCGCCGCGCAGCTCGGCGAAGTCGAGCGACTGGCGCGCGGCGTAGGGGCCGAAACATTCGAGGGTGAGGCGGAGGGGGCGCATGCGGCGGGCGGCGGAGGGACGGACGCGGGCGATGGAGGACGGACGCGGGCGGGGCGTTTTTTATTTGGACACGGAGGGCACGGAGCGCGGACACGGAGGGCACGGAGGTGTCGGTGACATGGGCGGCGCCGGGTGCGGAGGGGGCGAGGGCGGAGGGATGAAATCTGAAGGCTGGAGTTCAGGCCGGGGCGGGGGACTCGGTGTCGGTGCGGGCGAGCTCGGTGAGCGTCTCGTGGAAGAGGGCGAGTTCGGGGGCGGCGGGTTCGGCGCCGAGGACCTCGCGGAGGAAGCCGGTGAAGAGTTCGGTCTCGGTGGACTCGCGACGGCGCGAGACGGAGGAGGAGGCGGCGGTCTGGAGGAAACGGCGCTCGAGCTGGAGCACGTTGGGATAGGCTTCGCGGAGGCGGCCGAGGGCGTTGAGCAGGGCGCCGTCGTCGGTGAGGGTGACGCGCAGGTAGTCCTCGCGGCCGGGGTCGGCGGGGGCGGCGGCGAGGAGTTCGGCGAGGGCGCCGGAGAGGTTGCGCACGTCGCGGCGGGGGTGGAGCGGCACGGTGCGGAGCGAGACGGCGGCGGTGGCGGGGTCGATTTCGCCGAGGATGACGGACTTGGCGTCGTCGGCCTCGGAGAAGGAGTATTTGAGCGGCGAGCCGGCGTAAACGCAGCGGGCGGAGACGACCTGCGGGGCGTGGAGGTGCCCAAGCGCGACGTAGTCGAAGTCCGAAAAGGCGTCGGCGGCCACGGTGCCGGCGCCGCCGACGGAGAGCGGGCGTTCGGATTCGGATTCGCGGCGGGCGCCGGCGACGAAGGCGTGGGCGACGAGCATGCGCGGGCGGCCGGCGGTGAAGGTTTCCCGCATGCGGGCAAGACAGACGCGCAGGGCGGAGTCGTGGTCGCGCGCGGCGGGATCGCCCGACCAGGCGCGGACCTCGGCGGGCTCGGCGAAGGGCAGGGCGAAGATGTCGATGCCGCCGAGGGTGATGGGGCGGAGGGCGGCGTCGAAGTCGGCGACGAGATGCAGTCCGGCGCGGGCTAGGAGGGCGGAGCCGAAACCCACGCGGGTGGCGCTGTCGTGGTTGCCGGGGATGGCGACGACGGGGATGCCGAGGTCGAGGGCGAGGCGCTGCCAGGTGCGGTCGAGGAGGGCGACGGCCTCGGGGGGCGGGACGGCGCGGTCGTAGAGGTCGCCGGCGACGAGGATGACATCGGGCCGTTCGGCGGCGGCGAGGGCGACGATCTGGTCGAGCGCGTGGGCCTGGTCGTCGGTGAGGTGGACCTGGTGGAAAATGCGCCCGAGATGCCAGTCGGCGGTGTGGAGGAACTTCATGAAACGCGAGTCGCGTAGCGAAGCGGTGGTGGGGAATCCGGGCGAGAACGGAGCGGGATCGGAATCGCGGATTTTGGCGCCGGCTCGTCGGCGATCCATCGCGAGGGCCGTAAATTAAGAGACCGGACGCCTACCCCTAGGCGTCCGGTCATTGCTTTCTTAGTTACCCCAAAAATCCTCTGCATAACAGAGGAACGAGGCAGACCGTGTTGAATCGCCCCTCGCTCCGCAAGCGGAACTTTCGACAAAGTCGCAAGCGCGTTCGTCGCAAGCGTATGGAAGCTGTTTTTCCGTCGCCAAGGCGCGCCGCAGGGCTTGCGGGCCGCTGCTCAGGCGCGCTTGCGGAGGGTGGCGGCGCGCATGAACGCGCGAACCAGCGCGACACCCGGCGCCCAGACCAAAAAGAAGAAGGCCCCTGTTTGGGCTCCGAGCAAGATCATTTCCTCCCGTGACTTGTGAAGGCCGCCCCAAGGGCCGACGAGGGGGAAGATGATCGCCCCCAACAATGCGCCCAAGGCGCAGAGCTCGAGGATGGTGAAAAAGAAACCGGCGATGCGCCCCGCCCAGATCCTGGCCTTGGAGGCGCGGGTGGCCGGAGGGGGCGCGGCATGGGGGGCGCCGGAAGCTGCCGTGGGCCGGGAGGATCCGTCGGGTGTGGCGGTGGACTGGCCGGCACCGGGAGGCGGGATGAAGGCGGGTGCGGGGGATGTCATTTTTTGACCGAATAGCGAAGCAGCACCGGACCGTTTGGTGCGAGGGGGCGGACCTCGCGGAGCTCAAGCGATGTCTCGATGCCGGGGGCCAGGCTCACGCCGCCGCCGAATATCCACGACTCCAGCGTGATGCAGATTTCGTCCACGAGGCCGGCGACGAGCCAGGCGGTGTTGAGCTCGGCGCCGCCGAGGAGCGCGCAGCGTCGGCGACCATCTGCGGCCAAGCGGGCGTGCAGCGCGGCGGGGGCTTCGGCGCTGAACTCCAAGGCACGCGGGATCGCATCGGAGGCGTGCGCCTCGGGGCTTCGGGTCCAGACCACCCGGCGCAGGTCCGGGCGCAGATCGGGCCTAAGTCGTTGGCGGCTGGCGTCGTAGGTGCGGCGTCCCATGACGCACGCATCGCAGGTGCTCATTTCCGCCCGGAAATGGGAGCGGTCCGCGTCGGACACAAAGGCGTCTCCCGGGCGGTCCCCTCGGGTGAGACGGCCGTCGAGCGATAGCGCCGCCAGCAAAACCACATGCATCGCGCCGACCTTCTCGCGTTTCGCGCCGTCCGCAAGCCGTGGCCGCCCCGGGGGAGCGTTTCTGTGGGGAGAACTTCGGTGGTGGTGGGCTGACGGTCATTCTATCGGTCAAATTTAAGCATGTAATACAATAGAATGCAGGCTTGTCGGTGGAGTCGGCTTCGGTGCAAGGTCTCTGCACTTTCCCAACCATATGAAAAAAGCACTCATCACCGGCATCACGGGTCAGGACGGCTCCTATCTTACCGAACTTCTTTTGGACAAGGGGTATGAGGTGCATGGCATCGTGCGCCGCGCATCCACTTTCAACACCGCCCGCATCGACCACGTGTATCAGGATCCGCACTTCGACAAGGCACGTTTGTTCCTGCACTACGGCGACTTGGCGGATTCCGTGCAGATGGTGAAGCTGCTTTACGACCTAAAGCCCGACGAGATCTACAACCTGGGCGCCCAGTCGCACGTGCGCGTCTCCTTCGACATTCCGGAATACACCGGCGACGTGGACGGTCTCGGCGCCCTGCGCATCTTGGAGGCCATCCGCGAGGCGGGTCTCGTGAACAAGGTGCGTTACTACCAGGCGTCCTCCTCCGAGATGTTCGGCAAGGTGCAGGAGATTCCCCAGACCGAGAAGACGCCCTTCTGGCCGCGTTCGCCCTACGGCTGCGCCAAGGTTTACGCCTACTGGCTCACGGTGAACTACCGCGAGTCCTACAACCTGCACGCCTCCAACGGCATCCTGTTTAACCACGAGAGCGAGCGTCGCGGCGAGACCTTCGTCACCCGCAAGATCACCCGCGCCGCCACGCGCATCAAGATGGGCCTCCAAGACTACCTCTACCTGGGCAACATCGACGCCAAGCGCGACTGGGGCTACGCCAAGGAATACGTGGAGATGATGTGGCTCATGCTCCAGCAGGACAAACCGGACGACTACGTGGTGGCCACCAACGAGTTGCACTCGGTGCGCGAGTTCTGTCAGGAGTGCTTCGGGCACCTCGGCCTCGATTGGGAGAAGTATGTCAAATACGATGCCCGCTACGAGCGTCCGGCCGAGGTCGAACTGCTCATCGGCGATCCGGCCAAGGCCAAGAAGCAGCTCGGCTGGGAGCCGAAGGTGCGCTTCAAGGAGCTGGTCAAGATCATGACCGACCACGATTTGAAACTCGCCCAGCGCGAGGCCCAGATCGCGAAGCTGCCCGCCGTCGCCTAAGTCCCCGGCACTTCAAACCTATCCGCCCACGGAACACACGGAAGCACACGGAAACAGCCGAGGCCGAGAGGCGCGCAGCGCGCCGAGGTGGCCCACGAAACACACGAAACGACACGAAAAGCCGAGGTCCGGTGGGCATGCCCGCGTTTGGCGTCGCGCCTGTCGTTTGGCGCGGCGTCCGGAGGATCTTCCCTTTCGTGCTCTCGGGTGTGTTTCGGGGGCAAAATCATCCCGGCCCGCCTTTTCTCCCGTGCATTTCCGTGTGTTCCGCGGGCCATCCCTCCGAACTAATCTGACATGAAAATTCACATTGCCGGTCATCAAGGCATGGTGGGTTCGGCGCTGGTGCGGCGTTTCTCGCGCGAGCCGGGCGCCGAGCTCGTGCTACGTTCCCGCAAGGAGCTCGATCTCACCAACCACGCCGCCTGCGCCGCCTTTTACGAGGCGGAGAAGCCCGATCTCGTGATCGTGGCGGCGGCCAAGGTCGGCGGTATCCACGCCAACGATACCTACCCAGCCGAGTTTCTCTTCGACAACCTCGCCATCGCCACCGCCACCATCGACGGCGCCTACCGCGCGGGCGTGAAGCGTCTGCTCTTCCTCGGCAGCTCGTGCATCTACCCGAAGCACGCACCGCAGCCGATGCCGGAGGACTGCCTGCTCACCAGCGCGCTGGAGCCGACCAACGAGGCCTACGCCATCGCCAAGATCGCCGGGCTGAAGCTCGCCCAGTATTACCGCAAACAATACGGCGCGATGTTCCACTCCGCCATGCCGACCAACCTCTACGGTCCGGCGGACAACTACCACCCGCGCAACTCGCATGTATTGCCCGCGCTGATACGCCGCTTTCACGAGGCCAGGCTGGCCGGCGCGCCCGAGGTCGTGGCCTGGGGCACCGGCACGCCGATGCGCGAGTTTCTTCACGTGGACGACCTCGCCGACGCCTGCGCCCACCTCGTCACCCTCGATAATCCGCCCGACTGGATCAATGTCGGCAGCGGCACGGACGTGACGATCAAGGAGCTCACCGAGACGGTCGCCGCCGTCATCGGGTATTCCGGAAAAATCACCTGGGACAGCAGCAAACCCGACGGCACGCCGCGCAAGCTCATGGACGTTTCCAAACTCGCCGGCCTGGGCTGGCGCGCGAAGATCGGCCTGCGCGAGGGCGTGGAAAAAACCTACGCCTCCTTCCTCGCCGAACAGGCGGCCGGCACGCTGCGCGCGGTGTGAGGCCAGGTCGCGTTCCGTCGTAAGAGCGGTGTTCGCAAGCTGTAGGCCTGACCGCTGGTCAGGCTGCCCGACCAAGCGGTCGGGCCTACATCGGAGCAGGCAACCTGATCGGCGGTCGGGCCTACATTGGAGCGCTGAGGCCAGCCGCGTTGACTGCGGAACCGGGGTTCAGGCCCGGGCCGAGACCAGTTCGGCGACGGGTTTGGCGGGGGCGGGCGACGGGACTTTTTCCGGGGTGGGGCTTCGCGAGGCGAAGCCCGACGCCGATCCGTGCGGCGCGGGCGGGGGCGGCGTCGCCGAGCTCGACGAGGGCGCGGTCAAGGTGTGGGCGTAGGGCCGGCCGGCCGCGAAGGCGTCCGCCGCCGCCAGCGTCGCGGTGGCGATCGCCTGCAGGGCCTCCCGGGTGAAAAAGCCCTGGTGGCCGGTCACGAGCACGTTGGGCAGATGGACGAGTCGCGAGAGGCTCTCGTCGCGGGCGCCGCCCTGGCCGGAGTGGTCCTCGAGCAGCGGCGGCGCCTCGTCCTCGTAAACGTCGATGGCGAGGCCGCTGAGCAGCCCGGTTTCGAGCGCGTTGAGCACGGCGCGCGTGTCGAGCAGGCCTCCCCGGGAGGTGTTGATCAACACCGCGCCGCGTTTGAGCCACGAAAGGGTGGAGCGGTTGATGAGATGCCGCGTGGTGGGCAGGAGCGGGCAATGCAGCGAAACGATGTCCGCCTCGCCGAGCACCTCCTCGAGCGGTCCGAAGGTGAAGCCCGCCTCCAGCGCTTCGGCGCTCGGGCGGGGGTCGTAGGCGAGCACGCGGCATCCGAAGCCCTGAAGTATGCGACCGGTGATCAGGCCGATCTTGCCGGTGCCGACGACGACGACGGTTTTACCGTGCAGATTAAAACCCAGGAGCCCGTCGATGCAGAGGTTGCCCTCGCGCACCCGGGCGTAGGCGTGCGGGATGCGGCGGACGAGGGCGAGCAGCAGCGCGAGGGTGTGCTCGGCGGTGGCGTGCGGCGAGTAGTCGGGCACATGAGTGACCGTGATGCCGAGCGCGCGGGCGGCGGCGAGATCGACGTGGTTGTAGCCGGCGGAGCGCAGGGCGATCAGTCGGGTGCCGCCGGCCGCGAGCGTGGCGAGCGTGGCGGCGTCGGCCCGGTCGTTGACGAAAAGACTGACGGCGGGGCGGCCTTGCGCGAGGGCGGCGGTGTGACGATCCAGTCGGGCTTCGAGATAATGCAAAACATGGCCGCCGCGGGCGTTGGCGGCGTCGAGGAAGCGGCGGTCGTGGGGTTTGGCGCTAAAAACGGTCAGGTGCATTTTGGGAGTAAAATGCACGCGGAGGGGAGACGCGTGCGGGTTCAGGGTGGAGCGACGCGCTGGAAGGGAGAGAGAACTAGGACGAACGGGCGATTTTGGCGAGTCGTCGCGGCTCGGGACGTGGTTTTTATCAAGCGGTTTAATTATCCCCGATGCCCACGCGTGCGGCTTGGGGCTCGCCTCCGTCCACGCCCGTGGAAAGTTTCCCCGGAGCATGCGTCGTTTGCGTCGTTTTTTCTGCGTCCTGCTCGCGTTGATCGTCGTCGGCTACGTGGCCTTTTGCGGGCTCGTGGCGCGCGACAAGGAGGCTCTGCTTTACCCAAATCATGGTCGCGAACGGGCCGCCGGTCGCGCGGCGCCGGCGGGCTACGAGACCTGGTGGCTGCCGCTTCCGGAGCAGGCGGGGCCGGGACGGGTGGAGGCTTGGTGGCTGCCGGCGGAGGGCGCCTCGGCGGACTCGCCCGCGCCGGCGCTCATCTACTTCCACGGCAACGCCGAATTGATCGACGACCAGCGGCAGACCGCCGAGCTCTGGCACTCGCTGGGGGTGTCGGTTTTGCTCTGCGAACACGTCGGCTACGGGCGCTCGGACGGGACGCCGAGCTTGGAGGCCGACATCGCCAATGGAAGCGCCTGGTTTGATCGCCTGGCGGCGCGGCCCGAGGTGCGGCGCGAGCTGATCCTCGCGCATGGGTTTTCCCTCGGCGGCGCATTTGCGGCGCAGCTCGCCGCGCGGCGTCCGGTCGGCGGTCTGGTGCTCGAGGGCACGTTTTCCAGCCTGCCCGCCATGGCGCGGGGCATGGGCGTGTATATCTATTTCCCGAAGGAGCGACTGGACACGGCGCGGGTCTTGCGGGAGCTGGCGGCGGACGTGCCGGTGTTGCTCACCCATGGCACGGCGGATCGTGTGATTCCGGTGGCCGAGGGGCGGAAACTCGCCGCCGCCCGACCCGGCGCGCGCTACCACGAGGGCAGCTTTCCCCACATCCCGTGGGCGCAGGACGAGCCGGGCCACGGCCTGTTGCGCGCGTTTCTCGCCGAAGCGCGCGTCCGGGCCGGGCTCGCCCCGACGGATCCGGTGCTCGGCTCGGACGGAGCCACCCGGCCCGGGCAGGGGGTGGACTCGGCGCTTGCGTCGCCCGCCGCGGCCTCGGCACCCTGACCCTTTACGTCACGGCCATGAAACAACGCACGCTCGCCCGCGAGGTCACCATCTCCGGCCAGGCTCTCCACACCGGAGAGACGGTCACGCTCACGCTCAAGCCCGCCGCGCCGGACTCCGGTTACGTTTTCCGCCGCATCGATCTCAACGGCGCTCCCGAGATCAAGCCCCGCGCCGATCTGGTCGGCGACCTCGTGCGCCAGACCACCATCCAGGAGGGCCACGCCAAGGTGCACACCGTCGAGCACGTGCTGAGCGCGCTGCACGGCTGCGGCGTGGACAACTGCGTCATCGAGATGAACGCCTCCGAGCCGCCCATCCTCGACGGTTCGGCCAAGCCCTTCGTGGACCTCATCATGCAGGGCGACCCGGTCGAGCAGGACAAGGAGCGCGAATACTTCGTGCTCGACGAACCGGTCTCCATCCAGCGCGGCAACTCCTCCATCATCGCGCTGCCGCACGACGGTTTCAAAATCTCCTGCACCTCGGCGGACGACCGCGGCATCCACGCCCAGTTTCTCTCCCTCAACGTCGATCCCGACGTCTTCATGACGCAGATCGCCGCCGCGCGGACCTTTACGATCTACGAGGACATCGAGGCGCTCATCAAGATGGGCAAGATCAAGGGCGGCTCGCTCGACTGCGCCGTCGTGATCAAGGGCGACAAGATCCTCTCCAAGGAGGGCCTGCGTTTCAAAGACGAGTTCGTGCGTCACAAGATGCTCGATATCATCGGCGACATCACGCTGCTCGGCCTGCCGATCAAGGCGCACATCATCGCCACCCGCCCCGGCCACGCGATCAACGCCGAGCTGAGCAAGGCGTTGGCCGAGAAACTCGCGGAGAAAAAGAAGGGGCCGAAAAAGAAGCCGCGCCCCGCCATGGTGCTGCCCACCGAGACCGAGCTCGATATCCGCCGCATCCTCGACACCCTGCCGCACCGCTATCCCTTCCTGATGGTGGACCGGGTGATGGAGTTCATCGGCGACGACGCGCTCGTCGCGATCAAGAACGTCTCCATCAACGAGCCCTTTTTCCAGGGCCACTTCCCGGGCAACCCGGTGATGCCGGGCGTGCTCCAGCTCGAAGCCATGGCGCAGGCCGCCGGCATCCTCATGCTCCGCCGCGGCAGCAGCGAGGGGAAGACCTCCCTCTTCATGAGCGCGGACAAGGTGAAATTCCGCAAACCGGTGCGCCCCGGCGACCAGTTGATCCTGAACGCGAAACTCACCAAGACGCGCGGCACCAAACTGGCCAGCGCCGAGGTCACCTGCACGGTGGACGGCCAGGTCGTCTCCTCCGCCGAGCTGATGTTCGCCATCCTCGACAGCAGCGAGGTGGAGGGCTGAGCGACGCCGGAAAAAGGCGGAAGGATGAAATCTGAAGTCGGAAAAAGGTTCCGCCTCGCGCCTTCCGCTCCGGCTGCTTCGGCATCTTCATCCTTCCGCCCTCCTCCTTCATCCTTCCGCCTTCAGCCCTCATCCTTCGGAAATGCCGACCGTCATTCATCCCACCGCCGTCGTCGATCCCGCCGCCCAGCTCGGCGTGGACGTGGAGATCGGCCCGCTTTGTTACGTCGGTCCGGGCGTGAGCCTCGGTGATCGCACCCGGCTGCACCACCACGCCTCGGTCGAGGGCAACACCGTGCTCGGCGAGGCCTGCGAGGTCTTCCCCTACGCCTGCATCGGCGGCAAGACGCAGGACCTGAAGTTTCAGGGCGGCAACCCGGGCGTGCGCATCGGCGCGCGGAATGTTTTCCGCGAATACTTCACCGTTCACGCCGCCACCAAGGACGGCAACTTCACGGTCGTCGGCGACGACAACACATTCCTCGCGGCGGGGCACATCGCCCACGATTGCGTGATCGGCAGCCACGTGGTCGCCAGCAACGGCATGATGTTGGCCGGCCATGTGGTGGTGGAGGACCACGTGGTGATCGGCGGTTACGGCGGGGTGCATCAGTTTTGCCGCCTGGGCGCGCACTCCATGCTCTCGGCGACGGCGAAACTCGTGCAGGATCTGCCGCCCTTTTTCATCGCGGACGGCACGCCGGCCGTCATCCGCGCCTTCAACAAGGTGGGCCTGGAGCGCCGCGGTTACGGTCCCGAGGGCATCGAGCGGGTGAAGCGGCTCTTCCGCATCCTCTACCGCGACGGCCTCAATCGTTCGCAGGCGTTGGAAAAAATCGCCGCGCATCCGGAGGCCGACACGCCGGAGTTCCAGCGTATGCTGGCCTTCGCCCGCGCCAGCGAGCGCGGCCTCGCCTCGGGCGCCTGAGCGGGTGCGACAGGAAGCGGTGTCAGGCCACCGGGAGCGCCGGCATCCTGCCGGCATTCCAGTCAAACAGCCGGCAGGATGCCGGCGCTCCCGGTGACGAAGCCCGGATTTTGACATCGTTTCTGCTACACCTTGGCTGAGCCCCGATCGGGCCGGGTGCGGGCTGCGACGGAAAGCCCCCGCGTCCGAATCACGTATCAGGAGCGGGTTCTCCTGGGAAATTGGCCGGGGACGGCCAACGCTACACGAGCGCCCGAGCTTCCGGGTTCCTGTTCCAGCTCTCCCGCTTTCCACATCCCTTCGTCCGCCGCTCCCGCATCGGGAAACTCCCAGCGCGGCATGGGGCTTGCGTCGGATGCTTCGGCCCTTGGTGGAGGAAGATTTGCTCCATCAACGACAGCGGGTCATCCTGCGGGCTCTCCTTCTCTTCCTACACATGAAAACCTGCGGGTTGGTATTCCTTGCCTTGAATCTCGCCGCGCTTGGCTGCGCTTCGCGTCCCAAACCTTCGCCGGCCGCGACCGAGCCGGTGGTGGCCGAATCCACCGTGCCCTACGAGGTCGCGTCGCAACCGCCCCCCGTGCTCAAGTCGCTCGCCGGCACGCGCTGGACGGTGGTCGAGATAGACGGTGCTCCGGCGGCCTCCGACACCGACGGCTGGGCGCCGCAGAGTCTGGAGTTCGACGCCCCCGGCACCGGCGTAAGCGGTCATGGTGGCGTCAATCGCTTCGCCGGCCGCTACTCCGCCGACCGCAAGTCGCTCACCTTCGGCCCGCTGGCGATGACGCGCCGCGCCGGCCCGCCCGAGCGCATGGAGGCCGAGCAACGCTACACGGCGGCGCTCAGCCGTGTGGTCGGGTGGCGGCAGGACGGCATCAACCTCGTGCTCAACGGCTCGGGCGGCGAGCGCTTGGTCCTGCTGATGCCCGCCGCGAAATAGAACCACGTCTTCCCGGCGGTGGAGACCGGGTCGGGGTCCGGTCGGGAGTTCGCGCGCGGGGGCGCGGGGGGCTCCATCGGACGGGGCGCGGGGAGCTGGAAGCTCCCCCTAGTGTGCCCGGCATGGGCGTGAACTAAACATATGAAACGAGATGTTCGGAG
>CBINNW010000008.1:0-84891 GCA_966252115.1 uncultured Akkermansia sp. | reverse complement strand
CTGCTTTAGCCCGGCCGGGCCGCACGGCAAAAGACGAGCGGGTTTCGCCAAGAAACGACCGAGGGCTGGCTTGGTCCGGGCAGCCCCCGGCCGGCCGGGTGCGTCAGCGGGCGTTTCGCCCGTTGTTTCGGAGGTGAGAGCGGGACGCTCTCACCAGCACGCGAGACGCGTGCGCTCCCCGGACCGGGTCGGAGTCGGCTGAGTTTCCTTAACTGGTGAGCGCCAAACTAGAGCAGCTTGCCCGGTTCGTAGGCGGCGGCGCCGGGGGTCTTTTTCACCACGGCGGCGACGGTCTTCACGAAGGCGTCCACCTGCTTCGGGGCGGCGCCGACGAAGCGTTTGCCGTCGGCGAGGATGGCGCGGAGCTTGGCCTCGGGCAGGCCCAGGCGGGCGTCGGCGGCGAGGAGTTTTACCAGGTCGCTCTCGCCCTCGCCGCTGCGGATCGCCTTGGCGGCGGCGAGCGCGTTTTCCTTGATCGCGAGGTGCGCGCTCTCGCGGCCCACGCCCGATTTCACCGCTTCCATGAGGATCGTGGTGGTGGCGAGGAAGGGCAGCTGGCGCTGGTTCTCGGCGCCGATGGCGGCGGCGAAGACGTCCATCTGGTTGAGCACCGCGAGCAGGGTCTCGAGCAGGCCGTCGATGGCGAAGAAGGCGTCGGGCAGGGCGACGCGGCGCACCACCGAGCAGGAGACGTCGCCCTCGTTCCACTGGTGGCCGGCGAGCGCGCCGGTCATGGCGACGTAGCCGGAGAGGATCGTGGAGAAGCCGCAGATGCGCTCGCAGTTGCGGGCGTTGACCTTGTGCGGCATCGCGGAGGAGCCGACCTGGCCCTTCTGGAAACCCTCGGTGAGCAGGCCCTGGCCGGCCATGAGGCGGAGGGTGGTGGCGAAGCTCGCCGCGCCGGCGCCGAGCTGGTGGAGCGCGGACACGACCTCGAAGTCGAGCGAGCGCGGGTAAACCTGGCCGACGCTGCCGAGCGCGCCGCCGAAGCCGAGGTGCTTGACGATGCCGGCCTCGAGTTTCGCGACCTTGGTCGCGTCGCCGTCGAAGAGGGTGAACTGGTCGAGCTGGGTGCCGACCGCGCCCTTCAGGCCGCGCACCGGGTAACGCGCCGCGAGCTCGGCCAGGCGGGTGTGGGCGGCGAGCAGCTCCTCGCCGAACATGGCGAAACGTTTGCCCAGCGTGGTGGGCTGCGCGGGCACGTTGTGGGTGCGGCCGGTGAGCATGAGGTCGCGGTGGGCCTTGGCGCGGGCGGCGAGTTTGTTGAGCGCGGCGGCGGACTTCAAACGCACGACGCCGAGCGAGCGGGCGACCTGGAGCTGCTCGACGTTTTCCGTGAGGTCGCGCGACGTAAGTCCGAGGTGGATACACTCGTGGCCGGCGAGGGCGTTGAAGGACTCGATGCGGGCCTTCACGTCGTGGAGGGTGACGCGCTCGCGCGCGTCGATGTCGGCGAGGTCGATCTGGTTTTTCACCTTCTCGTAGGCCGCGATGGCCTTGGCCGGGATGGCGAGGCCGAGCTCGCGCTGGGCCTTCATGACCGCGATCCAGTAGTCGCGCTCGATGGCGATGCGGCCGGTGGGCGACCAGATGTCCTTGATGAGCGGCGAGGCGTAACGCTCGGCGAGGACGTTGGGAATGGCGGGGGCGGCTTGGGCGGCGGAGGACGACATGGCTGGGCGTGGCTTTCGTGGAAACCGCGCAGCCCAAGGCCCGCGCCCGGCGAAGCCAAAGCCAAAAACACCGCCCCGGCCGGAGGCGTCCGCCGGAGGGGGTAACCGGAACGGATGTCGGCTCTCCCCGATTCAGGACGGTAGGGCGCGACCGCCGGGCGCGCCGCGGCGGAGTGGCGAACGCCGTCCGTCCTCGGCGGCGGGCCCGGCGGTCCCGCCCTTGCCATTCCCCCGCCCCCGGCCGGAGGAATTTTTCTCCCCGCCGCGATTCATCCCTAATAAAGCCCCGGCTCGCCCGTGGATACTCGTGAACAACCACCCATGAACCGGGAGCCCCGCCATGATCCACCTCACGAGCCGACGGACGACTATGTTTCCCGCGCGGTCGCGTCCCACGAGGGCGCGCTGCTTCGCTACGCCAACCGCCTCCTCGGCGACGCCCATCGCGCCCGCGACGTCGTCCAGGACACCTTTGTGCGGCTCCTCGCCGCGCCGCGCGCCGAGGTCGAGACGCACCTCGCCGAGTGGCTTTTCACCGTGTGCCGCCACCGCGCGCTCGACGTGCTGCGCAAGGAGGGTCGCATGAGCCGCATCGACGACCTCCCGCCCGGCTCCGCGCCGGTCGCCCTGCTCGCCGCCGAGCCCCGCCCGGGCCGCGCCCTCGAGGCGAGCGAGACGCAGGCCGCCCTGCTCGCCCTCATCGACCGCCTGCCGCCGAACCAGCAGGAGGTCATCCGCCTGAAATTTCAGACCGGTTTCAGCTACAAGGAAATCAGCCGCATCACCGAGCTCTCGGTCTCGAACGTGGGCTTCCTCATCCACACCGCCGTGCAACGCCTGCGCACGGAATTCGCCGCGCAAAAACCCTGAGGCGCCGCACCGCACCCGCAGCGCACCGCATCGAACCGAACCCGAACCCGAACATGACTTTTAACAACCATCACCCATCCGTCGCCGGTCCTCTTTCGCCCGACGATCCCCTGCTCAGCGCCTACGCCTTCGGCGAACTCGAAGGCGATGAACTGGCCGCCGTCGCCGCCGCCGTCGCCACCGATCCCGCCCTCGCCGCACGGGTGGCGGAGCTGCGCGCGTTTGGCGCCACGCTCGGCGGCGCCCTGGCCGGCGAGGCCGCGACGCCCCCCGCCGGGCCGGCCGCCGCCGCTCCCGGGGCCGGCTCCGGGGACGAACCCGCCTCCGGGACGGCCGGCAAGCTGCTGCGATTTCCCGCCCGGGCCTGGGCGGCGGCGGGTTTCGCCGCCGCCGCCGGCCTGGCGGTGCTGCTCACCCTGCGCGAGGACGC
This sequence comes from uncultured Akkermansia sp., assembly GCA_966252115.1. Taxonomy (GTDB): domain Bacteria; phylum Verrucomicrobiota; class Verrucomicrobiia; order Opitutales; family Opitutaceae; genus IMCC26134_A. The sequence goes on along the minus strand of CBINNW010000008.1, from coordinate 81,918 downwards.
GCCCCGGGACGTGGCCGCGGCGGCGGGACGTGTCGAGCCGCCCGCCCCGAAGTCCGATGTCGCCCCGGTCGCGGCCGTCCCGCCCCCGGTCGTGGCCCCGACCGCGGACCCCGTCGCGACCGCGTCGCCGAAGGATGCCGTCGGGCTGTTTGTGCCGGCCCCGCCGGTCGCCGCTTGGGAAGCGGGAGCGACCTCGCCGGCCGGCGCGTCGAACCTGAGCTGGGAGATTTCGAAAAAAGTCCAGGAGGGGCGCGACCTCTACCTCGCCGGCGACCTCGACTCCGCGGCCGCCCGATTCACGGAAGTGCGGGAGCTGGATGCGCAAAATCCCGAGGCGCGCTACTTCTCGACGCGCATCTCGGCGGATCTCGCGCAAACGGGATCACTGGCGCGGGACCAGACCCGGGCCGGGATGAGTCAGACGGTGGCAAAAGCTTGGCAGGCTCCCGGCGTATATGCGGAGACGAGGGGGGCGTTTGAAACGGCTCCGGCGGGCGAGGTGCTTTACGGCGGCGTGGCGCCGTCCACACCCGTGCCGACGGCCGCCCCCGCCAACGTGAGCTTCGTGCCGGTCAACGCGCTTGCCGTATCCGGCTCGTCCCACGACAGCGTCCGGCTCGCCGCCGTCGCCGCCGAGACGCGGCGCCGGCGTTCGTTGCGACCAGACCAGTTCGCCGACGCCGCGCTCCCGCCCGCGCCGGCCTCGGCCGAGGCCTACGCGCCGGTCGAGGAGAGCCGCCTCGTTTCCGTCGAGGCCGAGCAACTGTCCACCTTCTCCATCGATGTGGACACCGCCAGCTACGCGAACGTCCGCCGTTTCCTGCAATCCGGGCAACGTCCGCCGCGCGACGCGGTGCGGGTGGAGGAGTTGATCAACTACTTCCCCTACCGCTACGCGCCGCCCGCCGAGGCCGCCCCCTTCGCCGCGCATCTGGCGGTCGCCTCCGCGCCCTGGGCGCCCGCGCATCGGCTGGTGCGGATCGGCATCAAGGGCCGCGAGCTCTCCACCGAGGCGCGCCCGCCGGCGAGTTTGGTTTTCCTGGTCGATGTCTCCGGCTCGATGAGTTCGGCCAACAAACTCCCGCTGGTGAAATCCTCCCTGCGCCTGCTGATCGAGCGCCTGCGGCCCGACGACCGCGTGGCCATCGTCACCTACGCCGGCGCCTCGGGGCTCGCCCTGCCCTCCACGCCGGTCGAGCGACGCGGCGAGATCCTCGCCGCGCTCGACCGCCTCGAATCCGGCGGCTCCACCAACGGCGCCATGGGCATCCACCTCGCCTACGACATCGCCAAGGCCAACTTCGTGGGCGACGGCATCAACCGCGTGATCCTCTGCACCGACGGCGACTTCAACGTCGGCGTGACCGACCGCGCCGAGCTCGTGTCGCTCGTTCAGGAGAAGGCCCGCGCCCGCGTCTTTCTCACCGTGCTCGGCTTCGGCATGGGCAACCTGAAGGACGGCACGCTCGAGCAGCTCGCCGACCGCGGCAACGGCGCCTACGGCTACATCGATTCGGAACGCGAGGCGCGGAAGGTCTTCGTCGAGCAGGTCGAGGGCACGCTCGCCACCATCGCCAAGGACGTGAAGATCCAGGTCGAGTTCAACCCCGAGCGGGTCGCCTCGTATCGATTGATCGGATACGAAAACCGCGCGCTGGCGAAGGAGGATTTCAACGACGACCGGGTGGACGCGGGCGACGTGGGCGCGGGCCACACCGTGACCGCGCTCTACGAGGTCGTGCCCGTCGGCGCGGCCGCCGACGCCGAGCCCGCCCGTCCGGCGGTGGACGAGCTGAAATACGCGCCGCGCGCCGGCCGCCGCCCGGCCGCTCCGCCGCGGCGGACGACGACCGCCGCGGACACGGCGGGGGAAGGCTCCGACGCCGGCTCGGCCGAGTTGCTCACGGTGAAGATCCGCTACAAGGCGCCCGACGGCGACGTGAGCCGGAAGCTGGAGTTTCCGCTGGTCGATCGCGGCGCGAGTTTCGCGACGGCCGACGCGGACTTCCGTTTCGCCGCGGCGGTGGCGGCCTGGGGGCAGTTGTTGCGCGGTTCCTCGCAGATCGGCGCGACGACCTGGGACGACGTGCTCGGCTGGGCCGAGGACGGCGCGGCCGACGATCCCGCCGGCCACCGGGCGGGGTTCTTGGAACTCGTCCGCCGCTCCGCCGGGGGTCTGTGAGCCGAATTCGCGATCAAGCTTGGCCTACCATGGTAGGGCCGGACCGCCGGGCCGGCCGCTCCCGGAGATTGGCCGGGGACGGCCAACCCTACACGAACAGCGCCCTTCGCCTACTCCACCCACACCCGGCCGTAGTCCGTGCGATCCACGGGCCAGACGCGCCAGGCGGGGCGGGGTTGGCGGGCGGCGAGCAGGAGATTGTCCGCCACGACGTCGAGGTCGGCGGGCGCCCAAAAATCCTCCGCCTCGGCCGGCGCGTGGCGGGCGGCGGTCTGGGCGCTCTTCGAAATCACCAGACCCGAAAGCGGCGGAATCCAGCATCCGTAGGTCGAGAGCACGCCTTGCAGCCGCGAGAGCACGCCCTTGCCGCCGGTGCTGTGTTCGCTCACCAGGACGGCCGCGGGCTTGCCCAGCCAGAGCTCGGTGACCTCGCTCGGCGTCGCGTCCTCGAGGAATTTTTGCAGCGGCGAGCTCCAGCCGTCCCAGTGCGTGCCGGTGGCGACGACCAGGGCGTCCGCCGAACGCAGCGCGGGCGCCAGTTCGACAAAACTCCTCCCGGTCGGGCCCGAGAGGTGGGCGCGCAACAGGTCGGCGTGCGGGGCGAGCCGCGTGGCCACCCGGCCGAGCAGGCGCTCGGAATTGCCGCCCGTGCCGGCCAGCGCGGCGTTGAGCAAAAGGATCCGGGGGCGCGTCGCGGCGGCCGGCATCTGAGCGTCCGGCGCGGGCGCCGGCGAGGTCGGAGCGGCTCCGTCGGTCCGCTTGGATTTGCGCCCGGCGGAGTCGTTGCCCATCCCGGTCGGGCCCTCGTTCGCCGGCGCGGGCGTCGCCGGTTCCCGCCAGCGCCCCCGGGTGAAGTGCAGCGCCAGTCCGGCCGCGCCCAGGGAGGCGCCCGCGATGGACTGGCCGATGTGGTGACGGAAAAGCCCGAGGCACAGGAGCAGCGGGCCGAGGAGCAGGCCCGTGCCGTGCAGGAGCAGTGCGAGCCGGCGCAGGATTTCGCCGGAGGAGTTGGGCGTGGAGTCGCGGACGACGGGTTGGTCGAAAAACTTCATGTTCGTCGTGGCTCGGCGCGGTTTTGGCGGCGGTTCACTTCGCTCCCGGCGGCGCGTTCCGAGCGTCGGGCGAGCCGGGGTCGTCGGGCGGCGCGGGCGGCTCGGAGTTGCCGTTGCCGTCGTCGCCGTCCGGCTTTTTCGGGTAAAGCAGGGAGGCCACGACCGCGACCGCGAGCACCGCGCCGATGATGCCGAGCGACCAGCGGATGGGGAACTTGTGGTCGGGGAAGAGCGAGTTGAGCCACACCATCTTCAGGCCCACGAAGGTGAGGATGACGGCGAGGCCGTATTTGAGCAGGTGGAAGCGGTGCATCACGCCGATGAGCAGGAAAAACAGCGCGCGCAGACCGAGGATCGCGAAGATGTTGGAGGTGAAAACGATGAGCGGTTCCTTGGTGATGGCGAAGATCGCCGGCACCGAGTCCACCGCGAAGACGATGTCGGTGACCTCGATGGCCACCAGACAGACGAGGAGCGGCGTGCCATAGAGGACGCCTTGTTTGCGGACGAAGAAGCGCTGGCCCTCGAAGCCGGGGGTGATCGGCAGGTGGCGACGCAGCAGGCGCACGAAGGGATTTTTCTCCGGATCGCGCGGCTTGTCGTCGGCGAAAAACAGCTTGATGCCGGTGAAGATCAGGAAGGCGCCGAAGCCATACATCACCCAGTGGTAACGTATCAGCGCGGCGCCGGCGGCGATGAAGAGCACGCGGCAGATGAGCGCGCCGAGGATGCCGAAAAACAGCACCCGGTGCTGGTAGGCGCGCGGCACGCCGAAGTAGCCGAACAGCACCACGAAGACGAAGATGTTGTCCACCGACAGAGACTTCTCGACGACGAAGCCGGTGAGAAACTCCAGCGCGGTCTGGTTGGACAGTCGCGCGGTCTCCGCCGCGATGGCCGCCGGTTCGGTGATGCCCCGCGCCGCCAGCGACTCGATCAGCGGCGGATAGTGGGGCAGCTTCCACTGCGCGTAGTGCCAGAAGCCCCAGCAGAACAGCAGGGCGAGCGAGATCCACACCACGCTCCAGACCGCGGCCTCCTTGACCGAAACCTCGTGGGCCTCGCGATGAAACACGCCCAGATCCAGCGCGAGCATGCCGAGCACGAAGAGCGTGAACAGGCCGTAGAACCACCAGTAGTCACCGAGTGGGAAGAGAAGCAGGTTTTGCATGGACGAGGGCGGAAGCGCGGCGGGCGCGAGAGGCGAGGGTTGGTGGGCGTAAACGGAAGCGGAGCCAAGCACCGCCCTTCGCGCCGGCTCAAGCGCCCCGACGTGCCGGTGGAAAAGGGCGGGGCGGTTTCCACCCGTGGCGGTCCGGCCCCTCCCGGTGCGCCATTGCCGAGACGAGGAACGCCGGGCAGCGTCGGCGGTCGCAGGTCTGCGACCCGCCTCCCATCCCCTCCCTTTTTATGAAACCCTTCTCGTTCGCGGCGAAGACTCCCGCTCTCGTCCTGCTTTGTGGTTCGTTTCTGCTCGGCGCCTGCGCCTCCAAGCGCGACGGGCGTCTGGTGAACACCCGCCAGCCCGGGCCGGCCCTCGGCACCGGCGTGGGCATGGCCGCCGGCGCGGTGGCGGGCAATGTTTCCGGCGCCGTGGTCGGCGCCGGGGAGGGCTTCGCGGGAGCCGCGGGCTCGGCCTTCAACGGCGACCGCCGGGTGGTGCGCAGCTGGCGCACCGAGGTGACGCCCGATGGCCGCACCGTCCGGGTGCCGGTCGAGCTGGAGGTGGACGCCTATGGCCGCCCCTACCCGGAGCCGGGTTCCGGAGGGGCCGGAGGGGACGACGAGGACGGCGCGCCGACCATGCGCGGACCCCGGGCCCGCTGAGCGCCGACCGCCCCCGGCGGCGTGTGGGTTTTTCCCGGCGGCGAAAGCGTTGCTCCGGGATTGCTCCATGTCTTCCGGCGGGCATCCTCCTCCCCATGAACCACGCGGAAGCTGCGGCGGTATCCTCCGTTCCAGACGGGCTTTTGTTCCGGCGCTTGATGGAGACCTTGCCCGTCCATGTGTTTTTCAAGGACCTGGACGGGCGCTTCATCTGCCTCAATCACGCCTTGGCGCGAAAGTTCGGCCTGCGCTCGGTCGAAGAGGCGGTGGGGCGCAGCGATTACGATTTTTTCCCGCCCGATCTGGCCCGGCAAAAAGACGCCGACGAACGCCGCATCGTCACCACCGGCGTGGGCATCGTGGACCTGGAGGAGGACGACTGGACGGACCCCACCCGGCGACAATGGGCCGCCACCACCAAGCTCCCCCTTCGCGGCGAGGACGGGAAGATCATCGGGACCTTCGGCATCTCGCGCGACATCACGGAAACCAAAACCGCCCGCGAGGAGCTCGAGGCGCAGCACCGCCTGCTGCGCACGCTCATCGAGATTCTGCCCTGCCGCATCTTCGTCAAAAACCGCAACGGCCAGCTCCAGGTGACCAACCAGGCGTATCGCCGCGCGCTCGCGACCCCGGCCGACGATCTCATCATCGGCCGAACACTCTCCCAACTCATCCCGCCCGAGCGCGGCGAGCAGGCCGCGCTGGATGATCGCGCCGTGCTCGAGCTGGGACGCTCGATCATCAACCGCGAGCAACTGGACGTGACGACGGGCAACCTCGACAAATGGGTGCTGCTCTCGAAGGTGCCGCTGCGCGACGGCGAGGGCGAAATCCGCGGCCTCGTCGGCATGGCGGCGGACATCACCGCGCAAAAGGAGGCGGAGGCCCAGGCGGTGCGCGCCCGCGAAAAACTCGAGGAGCAGAACCGCCAGATGGAGGCGGAGCTCTCGGTGGCGCGCGACATGCAGCGCGAGTTGATGGAATCGAGCCTGCGCCACGTGAACGAGGTGATGGCGCCCCCGGGCGACGACTCCCCGCCGCTGGCCCTTTTCTACGAACCGAGCGAGCGGCTGGCGGGCGATTTCGTGCATGCCGTGGCCCTGTCGCCCACCCGCCTGGGCATCCTCATCTGCGACGTCATGGGGCACGGCGTGCGCGCCGCGCTGGTGACGGCCCTGATCCGCGGCCTGGTGGGCGACCACCGCATGCGGGACCTCTCGCCGGGCGAGGTGCTGGCGCGGCTCAACTCCCGGCTTTGCCGTTTGCTGGACCAGCCGGTGATGCCGCGCTTCGTCACCGCGCTCTTCGCCGCGATCGATCTGGACGCCGGACGCATGAGCCTGGCCAACGCCGGCCATCCGTGGCCGCTCCTGCGGCGGGCCGACGGCCAGGTGCGGGCGATCGAGCTCGCCCGCTGCGATCCCGCGCTGGGCTTGATCCCGGAGGCGGCCTACGCGAGCTCGGAGCTGGCGATCCAGAAAGGCGAGCGCCTGCTCTTGCTCACCGACGGGTGGCTGGAGGCGCTCGATCCGCACGGCGAGGAGTTTGGCCAAAAGAGATTGGCCGAGTGCTGGGCCGGCGCTCCGACCCAGTCCGCCGCCGCGCTCCGGCATCTGGCGGAGGCGCTTCGGCGCCACACCGGATCCCTGCACAATCAGGACGACCTCTGCGCCGTGCTGGTGCGGGTCTGAGCGCGCCCTGCGACCCCGCCATGAGAGGGAGAACGGACATTCGTGTCCGTTTGCCGGCACGCGGGGCTTTGGCGAACATTCGAACCAACGGACAAGAATGTCCGTTTTCCTTGGGCGCCCGGTTTAATCGTCGGCCCGCCCCCCTGTCGCCGACGTCGCCGTTTAGGCGCGGTCCGCGGGCGCGTCGATCCCGGCGCCGGCACCGGTTACCATCGCGGGGCGCCCGAGCAGGCCGGGGCGGCCGCCGCGCAGGGCGCGCCACTCGAGGGCGAAGGCGAAGATGCCGGTGAACAGCAGGTCGCCCAGGAGGGTGTTGCGGAAAAACCACAGGGTCGGCGGAAACTCCGGCCGGCCCACCGTGAGCGCCTGCCACCAGCCGGCGGCGGTCTTGGCGTAGAAGGGGTCCGCGACCCAGGCCGCCGTGTTGGTCGCGAAGTAGAAGACGAGCGAGGCGCCGAGCGCGCCGGAGAAGAGGTTCAACCAACTGCGGCGGCGGGCGACGAGCGAGCCGAGGCCGAGCGCGGCCGCGTAGCAGGCGAGGTTGACCAGGATCGAGGCGGCCGACCAGGTGTCGCCGTAAACCACCGCGTAGTGATGGTTCAGATACAGGTCGGACAGGGCCAGCGCGGCGAAGGGGACCGCCCACCAGCGTTTGTCGGAGGCATAGACCGCCGAGCAGAAGGCGAGCGCCATGAGCGGCGCGAGGTTGAGCAGCGCGGGCTCGTGCACCGCGAGCAGACGGTATCCGGCGGCGAGGACGACGAGGAGGAGGGCGGCGACGGGCATGATGCCCGCACGGTGCAGGAGGCGGGCGCGCAGGCAAGCGCGGCGGCGCCCGGCTCGCGCCCCGCCCCCCGCCGCAATCGGGCGATCCCCCCGGGCGCTACGTGGAGAAACCCTTGGCGGGAGTTGCGCGGGGAGGAAAACGCCAACCTAGTGAAATACCGATGAAACGCGCCGCCTTCCTCCTGCTTCCCGGGGCCTTCGCCGCTTTTGCCCGCGCCGAGCTGCCGCCTCTCGACTACTCCACCGCAGCCACTTACGCGTTGACCGAAAATTTTGGCCGGGCCTCGGGCGCGACCGATTTCCACGACGTGTCCACCATCGCGGCCGATTTCAGCGTGGGCACGGGCCGGCAGCTCGCCGCCGGGCTCTCCGGCCGGATCCAGATGGAGGCCGGTCTGCTCGCCGTGCCGGAATACGACCGGGCGGAGGAGTTTAACATCGGGCCGCGCGCCATCCTCAGCCGCAAGTTCGGCCTCGGACCCACCGCGCCGGTCCTCTCGATCGAGGCCGCCGCCATCGGGCGGCTCGCGCGGATCGACGAAAACAACGGCGTCACCCTGCAGGGCGCGGTCACCCTCTCGAAACGGTTCACCTCGCAGTTCAGCGCGCAGGTGCGCGGCAAGTGGCAGGAACACGTGGCGGACGCCGACACGTATGACGTTCACCACTACGCGCTGGAGGGGCGCGTGTCCTTCGATCCCTTCGAGAGCCTGCGCGTTTCCGCCGGCGGCGGGTATATCGACGGCAATTTCACCGCCGGCGCCTCGGCCGCGCGCTTCGGCGGCGCCCTCTCCGGATTGCTGGGCACCGAGGTGGCGGACTACTACGCGAGCGTGCCGCAGACCGTGACCGACACCTTCGGCGACGGCTGGATCACCTACCGCGTCTCGGGCGAGGTGGACTACTGTTTCGTCGAGCTCTGCCCCGCGCTCACCGACTCGCTCGCGCTCAAGGTGCGTTACGAGCGCAACCACGCGGTGAACATCGTGGACGTGGGATATCGGCAGGACATTTTTAGCTTCGGCATCGTTTACGTTTTCTGAGTTCCGTTCCCGGAGCCGCCCCCACGCCGCCGGGGCGCCCCCCGGTTTTCCACCCCCGCTTTCCCCATGCCGCGTTTCTTCCCGCCGATCTGGCTCTTCGTTTTGTCCCTCGCCTGCGCGTCCGTCCAGGTGGGCGCCGCCGAGCTCGTCGCGCGCATCACGGACGCGGCCGACAAACCCGTGGCCGACGCGGTGCTCTCGGTCACCCCGCTCGACGCCCCGGCGCCCGAGACTCCCGCTCCGGGTCGGGTGGAGATCGTGCAGCTCGGCGAGGAATACCGGCCCTATGTCACCGCGGTGCGCGTGGGCACCCAGGTTCACTTTCCCAACAAGGACGACATCCAGCACCACCTCTATTCCGTCTCCAAACCGAAGCCCTTCGAGAAGCCGCTCTACGACAGCGGCTCCAGCGAATCGGTGCTCTTCGACCGCCCCGGCGTGGTCACGCTCGGCTGCAACATCCACGACTGGATGGTCGCCTACGTGCTCGTGCTCGAGACGCCCTGGTTCGCGAAAGCCGACGAGGCCGGGCTCGCCCGGCTGTCGGCCCTGCCCGCCGGTCGCTACCGGCTCGAGCTCTGGCACCCGCGCCTCGGCAAACCGCTGGTCGAGGAACTCGAACTGGAGGCGGAGGCGACGAGCGAGCGGGCTTTCCAGGTCCGGCTGAAACCCGACCGCCGCATCCGCCGCGCCCCGGTGGGCGACACCAAAGTTTATTGAGCCGCCACGGCCCAGCAGAGCCGGCGTGGTGATGGCTTTCCCGTTCCAGTTTCGCCGCTTCGGTCCCCGGCTGCTGTTCTTCATCGTGGGGCTCGTGGTCCTGGCCCAGGCCACGACCTACGTGCTCGTATCCCGGGCCAATCGGAAAAACGCCCTCGCCGCCATCGACGACGCGCTGGAGCGCGGCGCGCGCCAGTTTCAGGCCATCGCCCGACGACGCGAGGCCGACCTCCTGCTCGCCGCCCGCATGATGGCCGGCGACTACGCGTTGCGGCAGCTTTTCCTCGCCACCCGCTTCAGCGCCGACACCGCCCGCTCCGCGCTCATCTCCTACCGCGGGCGCATCGACGCGCCGGTGATCGTGATGCTCGACCCGGCGGGCGAGTTTATCGCCGACACGCAAACCACCGAGGCCGCCGCGCGCCACGCGCCCTTTTTTGTCCTCCGCGAGGCGGCCGACATGAGCGAGAGTTTCGAGGCCGCCGGGTGGGGCTTCATGGACGGCCTGCTGCACCAGATCGTCGCGGTGCCGGTGCTGGCGCCGCCGCCCGAGGTCGCGGCCTGGATCGGCGTGGGTTTCCCCATCGACCGCTCGGTGGCCGAGGAGCTGAAAACCACCTCCGCGCTCGAGGTGAGTTTTCTGGAGAGCGGCGCGACGCCGCGGGTGCTCGCCTCCACCCTGCCGGACGGACTGGCGGAGGAACTCGTCCGCCGGGTGCCGGCGGAAAACACGCTACGCCCGGTGCATCTCTCCCTGCGCGGCGAATCCTATGTCACCGCCGCGCGGCGGATCAGCACCGCCGACGGCCGGCCGGTGGTGATCGTCCTCCAGCGCTCGCTGGAGTCCGAGCTCGCGCCCTCCCGCGTGCTCGAATCGATCCTCGCCGCGACCACCCTGGCCAGCCTGGCCTTCGCGGTCGTCGCCGCCCTCGCGCTCGCCCGCTCGCTCGCCCGCCCGGTGCAGCTCCTCGCCGCCCACACGCGCCGCATCGCCGGCGGCGACTACGACACGCGGCTCGACCTTCGCCGTCGCGACGAGCTGGGGCAGCTGGCGGAGGCCTTCAACGCCATGAGCACGGGCCTCGCCGAACGCGACCGGGTGCGCGACCTGCTCGACAAAAACGTCTCGCCCGAGGTGGCCGCCCGGCTCGTGCGCGAGGGCGCCGGCCTCGGCGGCGAGGAGCGGGAGGTCACGGTGATGTTTTGCGACCTGCGCGGCTTCACCCCGCTTTCCGAGGGACTGCGCCCGCCCGAGCTGGTCGCCCTGCTCAACCGCTACCTCGACCGCATGAGCGCCGCCATCGAGGCGGAGGGCGGGGTGATCGACAAATACATCGGCGACGAGATCATGGCGCTCTTCGGCGCGCCGGTCGCGTCCCCCGACGCGCCGGACCGGGCGCTGCGCGCCGCGCTCGGCATGCGGGCCGCGCTCGCCGAGCTGAACGCCGAGTTCGCCGCCGAGTCGCGCCCGCCGCTCGCCTTCGGCGTGGGGATCAACACCGCGCGCGTCGTGGCGGGAAACATCGGCAGCCACCGCCGCCTCAACTACTCGGTGATCGGCGACGGCGTGAACCTCGCCGCGCGTCTGCAGACCCTCACCCGCCGGCCGGAGTTCGCCGCCGACATCATCGTCAGCGACTTCACGCGCGAGCGCCTGGCCGGAGCCTTCGCCCTGCGCGACCTCGGCGAGGTTCTGGTGAAGGGCAAAAGCCTCCCCGTGCGCATCCACGCCGTGGACGGCTGAGGCCGACGCCCGGCCACCGGGAGCGCCGGCATCCTGCCGGCTTTTGAGGCAAGCAGCGGGCCGCCCCGGGGGCGGGATTGACGCCGATGCGACGAGGCCTCCGGCTTCCGGCCATGGGACAACAAGCCGCCACTTCCACCTCTCCGCGCCCGAGCGCGAACGCCGCCGCCGTCCGGCCGCACGCATGAACCTGAAAAACCGGGAGTGGGGAAACCGCTAAAGGACGCTGAAGAACGCTAACACGATCCAACCGGGCGGGGATGAGTTAACTTCACCCGCCGGGCGAGCTGCCTCTCTGGAATCCACGCGACCGGCCATGAGATTGATTTAGCGTCTTTGAGCGCAATTTAGCGGTCAACTCCCCGGTCTTTCGACGCCTCGCCTGCCGAATTTGAAATGAACGACGATCTTTGGCTGTTCGGACTGCGCGCCGCCGGCGTGTTGCACTTCGCGACCCTCGGCCTGGCCTGCCTCACGCCGGTCCCTCGCGATTGGGACGCCGGGCTGGCCGCGCTCTCGCCGGTGCATCGCCGCTTCGCCATCGCGCAAAACGCGGCGGTGGGCGCGGTGTTGGGGTTTTTTGGATACGTGGCGCTGTTTCACGCGCCCGTGCTGCTCGACGGTTCCGCCGGCGGCCGCCTGCTCGCGGCCGGCGCGGCGCTGTGGTGGGGCGGGCGCGTGTTGTTGCTCCCCTGGCTGCGCGTCGGCGGCGAGCTCACCACCGCGTGGTTGCGGCTGGGCTTCGGACTGCTCGTCGCGCAGTGCACGATCTACGCGCTGGCCTTCGGTTGGCTGGCGCTCCGCTGACATGGCCCGCAGCGTCGTCCTCCAGGGCACCCACCGGTGCGAACGTTGCGAGATGCCGCCGCGCTGGTGCGTGTGCGCCGGCCAGCGTTCGGAGCCCTGTCCGCTGCATGTGGACGTGCTCCAGCACGCGCTCGAATCCTACCGCCCGTCGAGCACGGGCAACCTCTTGCCGCGCGTGGTGGCCGGGGCGCGCGTCCATCTCTACCGCCGCGAGGCGCCGCCGCGTCGCGAGGACATCGTGCGGCCGGAGGCGGCGGAGCTGTGGATCCTGCACCCTAATGGCGACGAACCGCCGGCCTCGCCGCCCCCGCCGGAGCGCCTGCAGGTGCTCCTGCTCGACGCCAGTTGGTCGCAGGCGGGCGGCATGCTCGCGCAGGTGCAGGACTGGGGACGGCGGGTGCGGCTGCCGATGAGCGGACGCAGCCGCTACGCGCTGCGCGCGCAGAACGGCGAGGGGCGTTTCTCGACCTTCGAGGCGCTGCTGTTTCTGCTCGGCGCCCTGCGGCTCGACGACTGCGCGGCGCGGCTGCGGGCGCAGTTCGAGTTGCACGTTTACGCCGGTCTCTGCGCGCGCGGACGCAAGGCCGAGGCGGCGGCCTACCTGGAGGAGTCGCCCCTGCGGGACGCGTTTCCCGAGGTGGTCGCCGAGCTCGCGCGGCGCCGCCCGCATCCGGACTCGTTTGGCCCGGCGCGGGCGCGGCGTGAAACGTCGGGGATCGACGACACCCGCGCCCGCCCGGAACCGGATTCGGTGTAGCGTGGTGTGCCCGAACGGTCATCATCCCGCAGGTCCCGAACTGGTCCGGGGAGCGCACGCGTCCCGCGTGCCGGTGAGAGCGTCCCGCTCTCACCTCCGAAACGGCGGGCGAGACGCCCGCCGGAGCACCCGGGACGGGTGCGCTCCCCGGACCTTTTTGCGCGGAGATTTTGTTCAGGCGCCTGGCAACCACCGGACCAGCGGCTCGGTCAGCCCAGGCTCATCGCGATCTCCGGCACGAGGGGCACCGTGAGCTCGGCGCGCGGTTCGCGACCGCGGTAGTGGTGGTGGATCGGGCGCAGGCGCGCCGGGTCGTTGATGGCCGACTCGATCTCGGCGCGTTCGCGCACGATCTCCCAGAGCGGCTGGGGCACGGTGGGGATGAGGAAAAACGCGTCCCGCGCGGCGGCGTTCCAGCCGTTGCCGAGGCGGGTCATGTCGTCGGGCAACACGCTCCCGCGGCACGACGGCGAGCCGCAGCCGCAGGGGAAGGGCTCGCCGGGGTTGAGCGTGCCGTAGTCGTCGGTCAGCTCCTCCCCCGCCGCGATGTCGCGGATGGCCAGCTCGAAGTCGTAGCCGAGCGAGAGGCAGTTGGCGTCGCAGGAGTGGTTGAAGAAGCGGCCATGATCCCAGCAGAGGATGTGACGGCCGCGACCGTCCACGTAGGAATAGATCTGGAGCTGGCGCCGGGCGTATGCCGGCAAGGCGTCAACCTGCTCCGGATTGAATTGTTGATCGAGGGCGTCGAGGGCCCAGACGATCGTGCCTTTGGGAATCGGGCGGGTGGCGAAAACGCCCCAGCCGATGTGTGGGTTAACGAACCGAAGTTCGGTGTGGGGATGGACCATAAATGGGTCTTGATCGGGCCTCGGAGCTAGCACGAAGCCCGCCAAAAACGAGCCGAAAGGGGACGGGAAGCTCCCCACCCACCCATGGGGCGCCCGCGAAACGCTCGCGCCCGCCACGTAGATCCCCTTCATTTCCAGCACCATGAACGAGGAGGAACATCCGCCCGGAAGGGCCGGCCGATTGATTCGGCACCATCGCATGCAGCGGGTCCCGCACGAGGGCGCCTGGTTCGCGCCGACCCACCTGAGCGCGGAGCTTGTCGCCCTCGCCGCCCTCCCCGCCCGCTATTCGGCGCGGGCCGGCGGCGACGGCGCGCGCGACGCGTCGCCGGGCGAGGCGCGTGCCGTCGGGCGGCCGCTGAGCGGCGCGATCCTCGCTCTCGTCACCCGCCGGGATTTTTCCGCCCTGCATCGGCTGCGCACCGACGAGCTCTGGCATTTCCACGAGGGCGACGTCGCGGAGCTCCTGATCCTGCACCCGGACGGCCGCGACGAGCTGGTGAACTTCGGCCCCGACACGCTGGCCGGCCAGCGGGCGCAGGTGGTGGTGCCGGCCGGGGCGTGGATGGGGGCGCGGCCGGCGCGGGCGGCGGCGGACGCGTATTCGTTTTTCGGATGCACGCTCGCCCCGGCCTTCGCCTACGACGACTACGAGCCGGGCGCGCGGGAGGCCCTGTGCGCCGCGTATCCGGCGCGCGCGGCCCTGATCGTCGAGCTCACCCGCGGGTGAGTGATTCCTATTCGCGTCCGAAATTAGCTTAATCCGTCACTCTCCGTGCCTCTGTGCCTCTGTGGTTAAGTCTGTAAATTTATTTAACCACAGAGACACGGAGGCACAGAGAGCAGAAACAGAACGAGAACGACTCGGATCAATGAGCCTCACGGCTCGACAAACACCGGCAGCCCGGGGCGCACCAGGGCGAGCAGGGCGCGGGCGTCCCAGTTGGCCAGGCGGAAACAGCCGTGCGATTCGGTGCGGCCCACCTGTTCGGGCGAGGGCGTGCCGTGGATGCCGTAGCCGGGGCGGTCGAGTCCGATCCAGGCCACCCCCACGGGGTTGTTCGGGCCGGGCGGCAGGATGAGTTTACGCCCCAGCTCGCGAGCCTCGGCGGATTCGGGAAACACCTCCGGGTCGAAGGTGTAGTTGGGATCCGGCACCACCACCGTCACCCGCAGCGCCCCGACCGGGCGCTTGTCCACGCGCTTGGCGATGCTCACCGGGAAATGCGCCACGAGCGCGCCGTCCGCCGAGCGCGCCTGCAGGATGCGTTCGCCGAGCCGCACGTGCAGGTGCGCCACCTCCGCCACCGGGGGCCGGCGCGCGACGCGCGGCAGGTTCAAGGGCAGTCCGGCCCCGGCGGTGGCCCACTCGAAGCCCGGATTCAGGCGGCGAAGCAGGTTGGGGTGCGACTGGTGGCGCTCGGCCAGTCGTTCGAGCAGGGTTTCGTGGGCGAGCGCGGTTTGTTGGGATTTCCCCAGCCAGGTCGGCGCGAGGGGGGAGAGGCCGGCGAGGTCGGCCTCGGTGAGGAGGTAGGTGCCGATGGGCGACTCCTCGATCACCAGCCGCGCCCGGGTGGCGGGGTCGAGCTGGCCGCTGGCCGGCAGGCCCAGGTCCTGTTGAAAAGCCGCGAGCGCGGCGGCCGTTTGCGCGCCGGCCACGCCGTCGATGGCGCCCGAGGAAATGTGCGAGCGGGCAAGGGCGATCTGCGCCTCCAGTAGATTCGCGACCACGCGCGGATAACCGGTGGCGTCGGCCACGGGCGGGGGCGGAGCGGGCGGTGGTGGCGGGACAAACCGCAGCTCGCCCCCCGCGCCGGCCGCGGGCGTCGCCCCGGGCCGCGCCGGCGTCGGCGTGACCGGCGTCACGGGCGTCGCGGCGGCGCCGGTGCTCGTGCCGTCGTCGGGGACGGGAAGCGCGGCGACGGCCCGCACCGGCACCGGCACGGGCTCCGGCCGGGGGGCGGCGGCGATCCACGCCCGCCGCACGAACCAGCCGCCCACGCCCAGCACCACGAGCAGGAGCAGCGTCAGCCAGAAGCCCGCGCCGGGTCCGCCGCCGCCGCCACGCACGGAGGCCGACGCCGGGCCGCGCCGCCGCGAACGCCGCGGAGAAGAAGAGCGACCCCGGGCCATGTGACTCAGTGGTGCTCCGGCGCCGGGCGGCTCAGCAGCCACCAGACCCGGGTGAGAAACCAGCCGGGCAGCAAGACGAGCACGACGGTGCGCAGCAGCAGAAACATCACCGTGATCGCGATGGCCACGCGCGAGCCCGGCCCGGGAGCGAGCAGGTGCTCGAGCAGGCTCGCGGCCGCGAGGAGTTTCACCGCGCCGAAGTGGAGCAGGACCAGGGTCACGGCCTCGCCCACGATGAGCAGGGGGCCCGCCGGCCGGCGCAGGCGGCGGCGCAGACGGTCGAGGTAACGGTAGAGCGGGATCGGTTTCATCGGCGCGGACGACGGTTCACGGCAGTTCGGGGCGCGCGGTGAGCAGCACGAAGAGGAGGGCGTTGCCCAGCGGTCCGCCGGTCACGAAGACGTGGCGGCCGTCGCGCGCGGTGGGCACGCCGGTGAGGTGCGCGGTGCGGTAGAGTTTCACAAACCACGGCCGCTCCTGGAAGAGCCGCGCGCCGCCCAGCACGAAGCCGGTGGCGGACGGGCTGATGCCGAAGATCAGCGGCCCCGAGTCGATGTCGCCCCGACCGGCGAGCATGCCGACGGGATACTCGTCGATGTAGCCAAACCCGATGGTGTCCTCGGCGCAGCGGTCGCGCGTCACCTGATAGAGCTCCCGCGAGACCTCGCGTTCCCCGTAGGCCATGAGCACCGCGGCGAAGGCCGTGCCGCTGGCGCGGGCGGCGTCGGCCGGGGCTCCGTCGCGCGGATCGATGGCCTGGTAGAGGAGCCCCGAGCGCGGATCGCGCCACGCGACGTGGAAACGGGCGGTGAGCGGCGCCACCGCCTCGGTGTGGACGACGCCGCTCACGCGGGTGTGCAGGAGGAGCGAGCCGAGCACGGCGGCGTTGTCCACCGGGTAGGCCTCGCCGGGATAGCTCTCCACGATGCCGTGCCGGCTGGCGAGCAGGCGGCGCACGAGCGCGGCCGAGACGCGGTCGTTCAGCTCGGTGAAACGCGAGTCCGGCACGACGCGGCGGTGCAGGCCGAGGGCGAGATTGAGGTAGCCGAGATAGGCGCCGTGCCCGCGATCCACGCTCTCCAGCGTGGCGAGCGGATCCTCGCCGCGCCACTTCGCCGTATCGAACTCGCGAATACGCTCCGAGAGCAACTCGTCGATGGCGCGTTCGGCGGCGGGCAGCAGCTCCGCGCGCGCCTCCGGTCGATCCAGGCAGAGCTGGAGCAGTCCGAGCGCCGCCATCTGGTAGGTGCCGAAGCACCATTCGTGACGGAAGAGATCCCCCTCGCTCGTGAACGCCTCGGCGGTGACGCCGGCCTCCACGACCGCCGCGACCTCCCGGGCGTGCGCGAGGGCCAGGTCGGCGTCGCCGTCATACCAGCGATGCCCGTCCCGACCGCACCACCAGCGCGGCACGGTCAGCGTGACCACCACGAAGATCGACACGGCGACGGACCACCGGACCCACGGGTTGGAGCAGGCCGGGGGCAGCGGCGGAAGTTGGAACCGGGAACGACGCGAAGGCATGGCCAAGGTGAAAAAGCGAATCCCCGCGACCACAAGGGCGAGCCGCGCGGGAGGCGAATCCGTTTCGCACCCGACCGCCGCATCGCGCTCCGCCCTCCGGCGGACCCCCGCCGGCGCGGCGTCTTTTACCGCTGTAACATTTGTGAAACGGGCGGCATTTGCCCTAGCTCGGGGCGGGGGAGGCGCTAGCGTTTTTCGTAACCTCTCCCTTTCCGCCACGTAACAAACCGCCCGCCGACCATGACGGAATCCACCGCCGCCGCCGCCAAAAGAATCCTCGTCGTCGATGACGAGACCGACGTCACCGAACTGCTCGCCTACACGCTCAAGGCGAAGGGCTTCACGGTGGAGACGCTCAACGATCCCAATCGCAGCATCGGCGTGGCGCGCACCTTTTTGCCCGACCTCGTGGTCCTCGACGTCATGATGCCCGACCTCAACGGCATCCAGATCTGCCGCATGCTGCGCGCGGACCCCAAGCTCAAGAAGGTGCCGGTCATCTTCCTCACCGCCAAGGCCGAGGAGAGCGACCGTATCCAGGGCCTGGAGACGGGAGCCGACGACTATCTCTGCAAGCCTTTCAGCACCAAGGAGCTCGTCCTGCGCATCCAGACCATCCTGCGCCGGGTGAACGACGGCGCGCCCGAGGCGCCCAAGCTCATCGCCGCCGGCCGCATCGTGCTCGACGGCGAGCGCCACCTCGTGACCGTGGCCGAGCAGCCCATCGAGCTCACCGCCACCGAGTTCAAGTTGCTCCGCCTGCTCATGGAGCGTCGCGGCCGGGTGCAGACGCGCGAACACCTTTTGATCAACGTCTGGAACTACGAGACCGAGATCGAGACCCGCACCGTGGACACCCATGTGCGTCGCCTGCGCGAGAAGCTGGGCGAGGAGGCCGACTGGATCGAGACCATCCGCGGCGTGGGCTACCGCTTCGCCGAACGCCGCTCCACCGAGACCGCCAACACCTGATTGGCAAGGCGGGCGCCTTGCGCTAGGCCCGGGTCCGCGCCGGGTCGCGGCGCGCGGGCATCCTCCCGCGCGTCCGATCCCGGTCGGTTCCGTTCCGCCTCGTTCCGCAGCCCATGCTCATCTTCGCCCTTGTCGTCGCGCTCGCCGCGCTGGGCCTCGCCCTGCGCCGTCTCGCCCACCACCGCCGCGCGGTGGCGGCGCTGCGCGAGGCGTTGGTGGCGCGCCGGGCCTTCCTCCGCGACGACCTGCCCGGCGCGCTCGGGGCGGGTTGGGACGAGCTCTGCACCACCGCCGGCGAACTCGTGGCCGAGGCCAACCGGCTCGACGCGCAGCACTCCGGCCAGCTCGCCCAGCTCGAGGCCACCCTCGGCTCGCTCCAGGAGGCCGTGCTCCTCATCGACGCGCACAACTACGTGCTGCTCGCCAACCAGGCCTTCCACGCGATCTTCCCCAAGGCCGGCCGCATCCTCGGCGAGCGCCTCGAGCTCGCCATGCACAGCGACGCTTTTCTTCGCCACGTCGCCGCCGTGCGCGCCGGCAAGGCGCAGCCCCGCCAGGAGATCGAGTTTGTCGATGCCCGCGGGTCCACCTGGGTCGAGGTCACCGGCTCGCCCGTCGGCCCCTTCGACCAGGACAAGACGCCCGCGCTGCTCTTCGTGCTGCACGACATCACGCGCCAGAAGCGGCTGGAGAACGTGCGAAAGGATTTCGTGGCCAACGTCTCCCACGAGCTCCGCACCCCGCTCGCCGTCATCAAGGGCTACGTCGAGACCCTGGTGGACTCGCACGACACGATGCCGATCGGCGACCGCGACCGTTTTCTCAAAACCATCCAGCGCCACGCCGAGCGGCTGAACTCGCTGCTTGACGATCTGCTCGCCCTCTCGCGACTCGAATCCGCCCAGCCCGGTCTGGCCCGCGAGCGCCTCGACCTGGAAAAACTCCTCGCGGACACGCTGGACGATTTTCGTTCCCGCCCGGCCGCCGAGGGGCACCGGCTCGCGCTCGACGTCGATCCGGCGCTGCCGCCCGTGCTCGCCGACCCGCTCAAGCTCGGCCAGGTCTTCGACAACCTGCTCTCCAACGCGCTCAAATACACCCCGCGCGGCTCCTCCGTGCGGGTGTCGGCCCGTCTCCAAAATTCGGATACGGTCGAGTTCGCGGTGGCCGACGACGGCCCCGGCATCCCGGCGGAGGATTTGCCGCACGTCTTCGAGCGGTTCTACCGCGTGGACAAGGGTCGTTCGCGCGAGAAGGGCGGCACCGGCCTCGGCCTGAGCATCGTCAAACACATCGTGCAACTCCACGGCGGCCGGGTCCGGGCCGAGAGCCGGGTGGGTGAGGGCACCACCTTTTATTTCACCCTGCCCGTCGGCGTGGGCGCGCCGCTGCAGAAGGTGGCGTGAGCGGGAGGAGGCGGGAGGGGCGCCAAACCGGATTGGCCGCGAAAGAACGCAAAGCGCGCAAAAAAAGAATCGGAAACCCCGGAGGCGAGACGGACGGCCCCGTCCGCGACGACGGCGCCACCACCCCGGCTCGGGCGCGCCGTTTGGGGGGGGGCGGGAAACGATTTCAGCTCTCCACAATTCAGGAGGGTAGGGCGCGACCGCCGGGCGCGCCGCGGCGGAGTGGCGAACGCCGTCCGTCCTCGGCGGCGGGCCCGGCGGTCCCGCCCTACCCCTCCGGGGCAGGGTCTTTCTTTGTGCTCCTTGCGTTCCTTCGCGGCAAAAAACCGGCCGGCCTTTCGGGCCCGCCGCCGGACCCGCGCTACTCGATCCGGCCTTCGTCGAAATCGATCAGGTCCGGCACGCTGATGATCTGGCCGACGCGGTCGGCGCAGCCCATGGCGGTGAGGGCTTCGGCCAAAAATTTCCGCCCCTCCTCGCTCATCCCCTTTTGCACCAGTTCGCGGTTCCACTTCGCCGCGCGCACATCGGCGGGAAACAGCCCGCGCAGTCCCTCCTCCACGGCCGCGTCGTCGCCCGGCGCGGTGGCCTGCACCATCGCCTCCACGGCCGCCGGATCGACGCCGAGGTGCATGCACAAAAACCGGTCCAGCCCGCGCTTGTAGTTTTTGGCGTAGCTCTTGGGCAGCGCGCCGTTCGCCTGCACGTGGCGGATCTTCGCCAGGAAGCGCGGCAGGTAGAGCAAGCCGGTGGCGGGGTGGGCGAGGTAGGGCGAGGGCAGGCAGGTGAGGACTTCGCCGGTCGAGCCGGGGATGGGTTTGGAAGGCATGGCAAAGGCGCGAGTGAGTTATCCCGTCACTTGCGGCGCAAGCGCGCGTCTCCACGGTTCCCCCGACCCACCGCGACCACCTCCACCGATGACCCCGCTTCGCCTGTTCCGCCCCGCCCTCGCCCTCGCCGTCCTCGGCGCCGCTCTCGCCTCGCGCTCCGCCGCGCAGGAGGGATTTTCCCGCGACGCCGCCAAGCTCTACGCCCAGCTCTGCGCCAACTGCCATGGTGAAAACCTCGACGGCGGTCTCGGCGGCAGCCTGGTGGACGGAGTTTGGAAACATGGCGACGGCGGCGACGCCCACCTCGCCCGCATGATCACCGAGGGCCTGCCGCAGCTCGGCATGCCGGGCTTCGGCGCGGTGCTCGACGCGCCCCGCGTGCGCGCGCTCAGCGTGTATGTCCAGGAGCGCGCCACCCGCGCCCGCGAGGCCGGCACCGACTACGCGCGCCCCGCCGCCTCCGACACCGTGGTGGAGAGCCGCGCGGCGAAGTTTCGCGTCGAGACCCTCGTCACCGGCCTCGGCGTGCCCTGGTCGGTGGGCTTCCTGCCCCTGGGCGACCTGCTTATCGCGGAACGCGACGGGCGGCTGCGCCTCTTCCGCGACGGCGTGCTCGCGCCGGAGCCCGTCGCCGACACGCCCCGCGTCTGGGCCCAGGGCCAGGGCGGCCTCATGGTCGTCCAGCCCCACCCCGACTACGAAAAGGAGGGCAACGGCTGGATTTACCTCGCCTTCAGCGATCCCGGCGAGCGCGACCAGGCCATGACCGCCGTAGTCCGCGGGCGGATACGCGACGGCCGCTGGGTGGACGAGCAGGAGATCTATCGCGCGCCGCGCTCCACCTACGTGCGCGGCGGCGTTCACTTCGGCACGCGTCTGGTCTTCGACCAGGGCTATCTCTTTTTCTCCATCGGCGAGCGCGGAAGGCAGGACAACGCCCAGGACCTCTCGCTGCCCAACGGCAAAATCCACCGCATCCACGACGACGGTCGCGTGCCCGAGGACAATCCCTTCGTCGGTCGCGAGGGCGCGCTGCCCACCATCTGGAGCTACGGCCATCGCAACCCGCAGGGTCTCGCCGCCCGCCCCGGCACCACCGGAGAAAGCCTGCAAATCTGGGAGACCGAGCACGGCCCGCGCGGCGGCGACGAGCTCAACCTCATCAAGCGCGGGGCGAACTTCGGCTGGCCGCTCATCACCTACGGCATGAACTACAACGGCACGCCCATCACCGGCGAGACGGCGCGCGAGGGGCTGGAGCAGCCGGTGATCCACTGGACTCCCTCCATCGCCGCCTGCGGGCTGGATTTTTACGCCGGCGAACGTTTCCCCGGCTGGCGCGGCAACCTGTTGGCGGGCGCGCTGCAACAACAGGAGCTGCGCCGCATCGTGCTGGACGGCGACCGGGTGACGGAGCAGGAGGTGCTCTTCCGCGGCATCGGTCGGGTGCGCGCGGTGCAGACCGGGCCGGACGGGTTTGTCTATGTTTGCCTCGAAGGCCCCGGCCGCGTGGTCCGCCTCGCGCCGGTGGAGTAGCGGGGGGATCGGCTGCGAGGCGCAGTGCAGGGAGTTGTGGGGATCAATCTGTGGAAATCGTGGGTGTGGGTGCTGTTGAGGATGGCTTGGCCGGCGCTTGCGACTTCGGAATCAACAATCTCCATGGCGGCAGCCTTCCGGGCGCAGCGGGGTCCCCGCCGGTTCACCTCAGCTGGGCGCCGACTCGGCCGGCGGGAGCGCAGCGGACGGCGGCCGTGACGGCGACGGCGCGGGCAGGAGGAGCGCCGCTTCTACGCGCGATTCCTCGCGCGTGGCCGGCCCGGCGGGGCGGGACTCCTTGCGGACGGAGCACGCCCCGCCGTGCGGAGGAGCAAGCAGAGGGCGTGACTGCGGCTCGCCGCTGGCGCGACCTGTGCCGCTTGGGGCTATTCGTTCGCGCGTATCGCAAACAGCACGACGCTTGCCCCGATTATCACGAAGGGAATGAACATCAGCCGCTCTCTGCGCACGACGGCGGCGATGGTCAAAACGAGAAGCAAGGCGCCGCAAACCAACCCGGTTATGAGCAAGACGGCGGCGGCGGCCATGAAGGCTCCGGCGCCGTCTGCTCCCGCTCGTTGCGCCAGGAGCATCCCAAGGCCAAAAAGAAGCGGCACCCCCAAGCTCGCCAGCGAGCAAGTCGGGGATACGGGAGTGGTCGCGTTGTCGCTCATCGGGCGTCAGGGGTTAGCGACGTTCGCGCCCTTCATCGACTGCGGGAAGAGATTGCGCGCCGGGTCAAACTCAAGGTTCCGGTCGTTGGGCGTCGGGTTAAAGTAATACCAGAAGCTCACCATGCCCCGAGCGTCGAAGCGGATGTCGTCGTAGATCTTCGCGTAATTCGCCGAGATGATGTCGCCGTCGGCGTCGAGCTGCACCCGCGTCCGCAGGTAGTAGCCGACGAGCTTTTCCGGCTGGCGCGGCTCGTAGGTGTTCGCCTCGTAACGCAGGCTCGGCTTGTAACCTTCCTCGGGCGCCGAGTGCGGCAGGCGCATTTCGTTGTAATACCAGTAACGTTTCGTCTCCTCCGCCACGCCCTCCTTTGGGCCGGGGAAGGACACTTCAAGCACCCCGCGCCACTTGCCGGCCGAGAGCTTAAATTCCTCCTCGGAGAAGACGCGCCCGCTGCGCTGGGCAATCGTCTTACTCATCTCGCGAGAGCGTTCCAGATTGGGACCCGCAGCGACGTAGCCCATAAACTCGTTCTTAAACTTGAAGCGGATGTCGGCAGTTTTGCCCTTGCCGTGGGGTGACACCCAGTCGGCCGCTTTCAGATCGTAGCCTAGCCATTCCCCTTGAACGGGGAGTTGCAGGTAATCGAGGCGGAGCGCGTGCAGTGGGACCGGCCGCAAGGCTCGCGGAAGCACAAACGGCACCGTGGCTTTGCCCTGCGGTATCTGGAAGTTCCCTGTGTTGTTTAGCTTCGCGGTGTAGTGCCCCGTTTTTTCCGCACGCAGGAAGGTTCCCAGCGATATTTCCGCCCGTGCGCTAAACTCGCCGTTTTCGTCGGTAAGTCCGCTGTTCGCGTCCTCGCCGCCGATCTTCAAAAACCTGATGGTGGTTTGAGCCCCTGGCAGTGGCTGTCCGGTGTCGTCGCTCACCTTCACGGTGAGATCATGCTGGGTTTGACCGTGCGCGACGCAGCCGAGCAGGAACACGGCCAAGGCGGCCTTGGCGGTTTGGGTGATGGTCTTCATTTGAGGGCTCCTCGGCTGATCATTTCTTCATACATCGGGTAGACGTAAGGCAGTGCGACGTCCTTAAAGTCACTGTGTCTCCACATGTTGTCGGGGGTTGGGAACGCCCCGTTATTCTGTGCCTTCCCCGCCGTGTGCATCGGGTAATTGCGATTCCCGAGCGAGGTCATGGAGTTGGCGGCTGCGGCGTTGGACATGGCAGGGATAGCGCGAGCGAAGAGGTCGTAACGGACATTGGCTTCACCGGCTTCTGCCGAGGCGGTGCTTGCGTTGGTGGACACCAGCGCCGGCTCGAGGAAGTCGGCAAAAAATGGATGCTCACGTAGTTGGGCGTCGCTCAGTTGGGCTGCATCGGCGGGTGACTTTCGCGTCTGGATCATTCCGGTTCCTGGGTCACCGTAAACGTCGTCCCAGTATGGGCTGAACCCCCACCCAGCTTGGCCGCGTATCATAAATATAGATACAAGCGAGGTCGACCAGTCCACGCCCTTGACCAGCTCTTGCGCCTTCCATGCTCCGGTGGAGACATCAAAGCCTTGGTTGAGCAGGGTCGCCATAACCGAGGCAGAGGTGTTGCCGTCGGCGTCGGTCACCACGTCTTCCTCCTCCGAGTAAAAGTTGTGCGCGAGGCCGTTGGTAAGGGCCACATTCTGGAAGAAGAGCTTCCACGTGAAGCGGCCGCGGTTGTCGGACGGAGTGGCGGCAAACAGCTCGTGCCAGTTTGCCATGTAGAGCCGGGGGACATAGCTGCGCCAAGCCAGCTCGGTCATGTTGGCGGGCTCGTTGGCGCCAACGTCGCCGATGGCGTAGGCTTCCAGCGGAGTCGCTGCGTTGACCATGTAATACCGAGACGGCGTGAAGCCTGCGGACTGGATGGCATGTCCAACGACCATGTTGCCCAAGCTGTGGGCGGCGATGGTCACGTCGGCGTTGCCGGTGAAGGCTAGCGCGCCCGCCAAGGCGTCGCCGGTTTGGAAGGCGTGGTAAACGGCGCGGTGGTAGTCCAAGCCGGTCGCGCCGTGCCAGGTGACGCCAACAAAACGCGCCTTCGAACCGAGGGCATACATGCGCTTGAACACTTCCGCCTGCCAGCCGCGCGCCTTCTGCGCGTGGACGTTGTAGCCGTGGACGAAGACGAAGTATTTCCCGTTGGTCAGGCTGTCGGGGTAAGCGGGCGGCTGCCCGGTGCGTGTCGCTTCGGCCGGCTGTGGGATATTCGGCGCGCTCCCGTCATAATTCTTCGGAACGGCCGTCAGGTTGACGTGCCGGAACATCTGCTCGACCGGGCTGATTTTGATGTTCACCGCAACCTCGGCGATTTCCACGCCGTCTTTCTCGACGACGAGCCGCAGCGGCGCGGTGGTGGTTGCGCAGCCTTCGACGAGGATCACGCCCCAATCGTTGTTTTTGATGCCGTCCAAAAAGGCAGTGCTCAGCGCCACGCCGGCGGCGGTGATTTTATCGGTGCGCGCCGATCCGGCAGGTTGGGTGAAGCCTGAGCCATAGCCCGTGCTCATGACCTTTCGTAAATGGTCGAAGGCTTCGGCTCTGGTTTTGTTGGTATAAACGAAGTTCAGCGCCGAGTCGGCGTGTTTGAGCTTGTAGGTGATTCCGGCCGTCGTGTGCGGCAACACCCCGAGGAGTTGCTTGATCTCGAGG
Organism: uncultured Akkermansia sp.; assembly: GCA_966252115.1. Lineage (GTDB taxonomy): Bacteria > Verrucomicrobiota > Verrucomicrobiia > Opitutales > Opitutaceae > IMCC26134_A. The sequence goes on along the minus strand of CBINNW010000008.1, from coordinate 56,701 downwards.
AAGACGGGGAAGAAGTCCACCAAGTCGCTGACCCCGTCCACTTGGCCAATCGTCGCATTGGAGGTGGTTTCATAGTCGGGGTTGTCCGCCATGTTGAAGTTTCCGGTGGGTTGGCCGGGGACGTCGTTCCCGCCAATCGCCCCGCTGTCATTGTCGTCATTGGACCAAAAGCGGTAGGGCTTCGCAGCGTTGACGGCGTTGACGTCTTGGTCGTCGATGATTCCGTCGCGATTGGCGTCCACCGTGAAGCTTGCCTGGATGGTGAGGTAGCGGCCGCTCAAGAGGGCTCCGTGGTCGTTGATGTCGGCGTAAATGGGCGAGTATCCGGCGGGGGCCGGAATTTGTTGGAAAACGCCGTTGCGGGTTACTCCGTTCCAAACGGAGGAACCTTGGTTGGTGATGGCCGCGTCGGCCACGTATTCCAGTTCCGAATTCAGCCCACGGATCTGATGGGGCCTCCCTTGGACTTGTTGTTGGGGAAGCCACACTTCGGCGTCGGGCCATGTGACGGTGCCGTCGGGTGCTTCCATCGCCCATCGGGAGCCGGAGGGTGTCTTCGTGGTCAGGCCAAGGGCCGGACGGCCCGGTGCCGCATCAATTGCCGAGACATAGAGAGCCGAACCCGTTCCCGGGGGCGCGGGTCTAAATTGGTCGTTCCACCAGCCGAAAAGGGCGGGCGATCCATCCGCGCTAAAAAGCTGTCCCATCATTTTCCCCTCATTTGTAAGGGCGTAGGGCAGAAAAATCGAACCGCTGGTTGATTCGGTCGGTCGGATCAAGCGGTCCATCCCGGGACCGAGGCGCTGCGAGGCGCCATTTGCCCGATTCAGGTAAATGGCGAGGTGCTTGCTGCGAGTTGCGTAGTAGGTGGCGGAGGATGAATTCTTTCTGCCAAAGTAGCCTATTTCCAAGGTAACGACATCTCCGGCGTCGTTGACCAAAAGGGGGGTGGCTGTCTGGAAACTGACGTCACCACCTGGCGGGATGGGCAAGGGGTTGAGGGGGAGCACCCGGGTGGTGCCGTCCGGGGCTCGGTAACGGGTTTGGATGGACGAGCCGTTGAAAAAGCACGACGCAATTCCGCCATTTCGTGCAACCGCTCTGTCCGGGCGGTGCAATGGATTGCTTGCGTAGGACGAAATGCCGGGAAAACCAAATGGTCCATGTTCGCCGGAGGGCGAGCTGTTCATCCACATGGCATATTTCGCGAAAAACGCGTCGGCATCGACACCGCTCAGGCCGAAACAGTGCGCGGCGTAGCTGGCCGGGGCGGTGAGAACGAGCTCCGAGGTGCCGGTGCGGAGGTCGCGGAGATGGAGCTCGCGAGTGGATGGCCCGGAATTGAACAGCGTCTCGGTAAGCACGCGCCAGTCGTTGCCCAAGCGGCGGACGACAAACGGTGGATTGCCGGTGGCGGGAAACGCCGGATGGAGCGCGGAAAGCGGAACATGCACGTAACCGGTGGCCGGAAGCGGAGGCTGCGTGATGGCGGCTTCCCGCGGCCAACCATCCAGCGCATCCGGAGCGGCGTCGCCATCGGTGTTGGGGATATTGGGATCACTGCCCCGGATCAGCTCGAGCGCGAGGCTGAGGCCGTCGCCGTCGTCGTCGCTGTCGGGTGGTGGGGGCGTGAACAGGGTCGGTGGCGAGATCGAGGCGTTTGCGGTGGCCGATTGCGAGGTGGTGGCGTTGCCGGCCGTCGGCGTGACGGTGCGGGTGCCCTGGGCCGCCAGCGAAAGCGGCCAGAGCGCCAGGAGGAGGAAAAGGCGAAGCATGGAGAGGAGTTGGCGGCGAGGGGCCGGGGGAAGGAGTATCAGAGTTTCCAATACACCCAGGCCAGGCCGAGGGAATCGGTGCGCACGATCAGGGTGGTTTCCACGTCGGCGGAGTAGGGCGAGGACGCGAAGCCACCTTCGCCCTGGGGCACGCTGAAGCGGACCGGCGCGTTGACCAAAACCGATCCTGCGGGATTGCGAACCTGAACACACAGGGCTTTGGGCAGAAAGTGCCCGGGCGGACCGGCTTGGCCGCCTCCGCTGATGGTGGCGATGGAGGGGGTGACGCCGTTGTAGTAGTCTTGGGGATCGGAGCCGAGGGTGTGCTCGGCGCGATTGGAAAGACCGTCGCCGTCCGGGTCGGCGAACGCGTCGGAAGGATCAAGTGGATCGAGGCCGTGGTCCGCTTCCCATCCGTCGGGCAGCAAATCGCCGTCGGTGTCGGGGGAGAATGGGTCCGTCTCCAGTTCAAATTCCTCCCGATTGGTGAGCCCGTCGCCATCGCTATCCACCGAGTAGGGATCGGCGAGCGCCTCATCCACATACCGCAGACGCACGAAAACGCACGGGGAAGCGGTGGAGAATCCGTAGTGGAGCACGGCGTCCTGGCCGCCTTCGATCACGGGGAAGTAGCTCCAAGCTGAGTTGAGATCGAAGCAGTGTTGGATGAAGTAGGTCCTTCCGCTTCGTCCCCACCAGGAGATTTGGTAGGCCCCGGAAGCGGCGGAGACGGCCTGAATGACGAGGCCCTCGTTTTGGGCGGATGCGGTTTGGGCGGACGAGGGTGCGGTGGCGACAACTCCCGCGACGGGTGTCAGCAGCCAGAGCGGGAACCGTAGGGGGAAGGGGTGGGCGGGCATGAGCTGGAAGTTTGAAAGAGGGCCGGACGGGGCGAACTCAGGGCGCGGGGGACGAAGAATCGGCGGTGGGGTGCTCCTCGATCTTCCAGAAATATATTTTCTCGTGTTTGGGTCGCGCGGCCTCGACGGCGGCTTGTCGTTCACGCTCCGCCGCATCGGCCTTCAGTCGGGCGGTCAGGGCGGTCAGCTCGGCGGCGCGCAGGTGCCAGATCGCATGCAGCGTATCCAGTAGCTCGAGGGTGTTCGTCTCGGCGGCGGCATCGCTCTCGTCGCCGACGAAGAGATAGGCGGGCGGCGAGTCGGCGTCCGTATCGGCCGAAGCGGCGGCGGAGAGCGCCTCGCGCACGCCCGGCGCCAGCTCGGCGGGATCGCCCGGCGAGACGAAGGGGAAATACAGATACACCGCCGAGCTGGTCTCGATGTCCTGCAACTGGGTGAGGTGGGTGAAGTCCACCGGACTGTAGGCGACGAAACGCCGCCCGTCGTCCTGGCGGGTCCAAGAAAGCTCGGTGACGGTGGGCGTGCCCGCGTAGGTGATGGCGGTGAGACCGATAGTGCGCTGCTCCTTGGCCGCGCGGCGCGCTTCGGTGGCGAGCTCCTCGGGGGTGGGCTCGAGGGTGGTGCGCACGGGGGACGGCGGTGGCGCGGGGAGAGCGGGCGGGCGGATGCGGATGAAGGTCACGGATCCGTTGGGCTGCGGCACGGTGTGGCGCGACAGCACCTCCACGGGGATGCCGTTAAGCGTCTCGGCAAAGGCGACGGATGGCGAGATGAGGCCGGCGGCAAAGGCCAGCGGGACGAGCGCACGCAAAGCGGTGCGCGCGAGGAGAGAAGCGGGCATGAATTAAAGCAGACGGACAGGTGGAGGTTGATGAAGAAAACGGGCGTGACTGCGGGGCTCCTCACACTCCTGCGGCTGGTGTCCGGACAAAAAGGAGGGACGCACCAATTGCGTCCCGCTCAAGGCACCTGGAAGAGCCCACGAAAAGACGCTCTCGGTGCGCCCCAGGTCGGGGCGCGGTCGATGCGTTTTTCGTGTCCGAAGAAGCTTTCCAGGTTTCTGAGCGGACAGCAGCCGAAGCTGCGCGAAAGGGAGATGGAAGTATCGAGTCGGTGAATACGGGCGGCGTCGGTGGTGTTCTGGCGAGCCCTCGGCGGCCCGGCTGCCGAGGATGGGATGCAACGCATGCGCAATCCCCGCCGCTGTCGAGCCTCGTTTTTGCGCAGCCAGCGCCGCAGCGGCCACTGCCGCTGGTCGGCGAGGCTTTGGCGGCGGTTGATTTTTGGCCGCGAGAGAACGCAAGGAGCGCAAAGAAAACCAGATCGCAGGAACCGTGGGCGCGTCCCGACGCGCCGGAGGGCATGCGCGTTTACGCTTTGGTTCGGGATGTGATCGCCGTTCATCCGGCGCGGCGGGCCCGCCGGTCCCGCCCCAAGTCTCCATCCGCCCGGTAAGCGGAGCTCAGGTGAGGATCCGGCGCAGGCTGTCCAGATCGAGCACGGCGGCGAGGCTCTCCTCCTGGATCACCGCCTCGGCGAGCGCGGCTTTCTCGCGTTGGAGGCGGCGGATTTTCTCCTCCACCGTTCCCGCCGCGATCAGGCGATAGGCCGTCACGGGGCGCGTCTGGCCGATGCGGTGTATCCGGTCGATCGCCTGCGCCTCGGCCGCCGGATTCCACCAGGGGTCGAACAGGAACGCGTAGCTCGCCGCCGTGAGGTTGAGGCCGAAGCCGGCCGCCTTGAGCGAGAGCAGGAAGACCGTCTTCGACGGGTCGGTCTGAAATGTATTCACCAACTCGCTACGGTTCTCGGTGGCGCCGGTGAGGATGAGGTGCCCGACGCCGGTCTTGGCCAGGCGGGCGCGGATGATCTCCAGCATCTCGACGAACTGGCTGAAAACGAGGACCTGGTGGCCCTCCTCGGCCAGCTCCTCGATCCGCTCGAGCAGGGCGTCCAGCTTCGCGCTCGGCAAGGCGGCGTGCGCGCCGTCCACCAGCGCCGGGTGGCAGCAAATCTGACGCAGCCGGAGGAGGCTCGCCAGCACGTGAAAACGCACCGCGTCGAGGGCGCTCTTGGTTTCCACGCCGAGCAGTTGGGCGCGGGCGCGCTTCAGCTCGGCGTCGTAGAGGCGGCGCTGTTCGCCCTCGAGCTCGACGACGATCTCGTCCTCGGTGCGGGCGGGCAGGTCGGGCGCGGCCTGGGCCTTGGTGCGGCGCAGGAGGAAATGGCGGACGCGACGATGCAGGCGGGCCAGCGCCTCCGGGTCCTGCTCGGGGTATTGGCGGCGAAAGGCGGGCTGGTCGCCGAGCAGCCCGGGCTGGGCGAAGGCGAAGAGGCTCCACAGGTCGGCGAGGCGGTTCTCGATCGGCGTGCCCGTGAGCACGACGCGCCGCCGGGCGCGGAGCGCGCGGGCGGCGATGGCGACCTGGCTGCCGGGGTTTTTGATGAACTGACCCTCGTCGAGCACGACCGCGTCCCACGGTTCGGCGCGCAGGCGCGCGGCCTGCAGACGGAGCTGGGTGTAGTTGACCACGAGGATGGAGGGGCCGGGGACGACGGGGAGCTTACGGCCCGGCGAGAAGGCGGTGATGGTGAAGCCCGGCGCGAAGCGCTCCGTCTCGGCGAGCCAGCCGTGCGTCACGCTCTTGGGGCACACGACGAGGGCGCGAAAACGCGGCGCGCCCGGCTCGCGCGGCGTCTCCGCCAGGTGAAGCAGCCAGGCGAGGGTCTGGACGGTTTTTCCCAGGCCCATGTCGTCGGCCAGCACCCCGCCGAAGCCCCGGGCGGCGAGGTGGTGGAGAAACTGGTATCCTTCTTTCTGATACGGGCGGAGCTCCGCCCGCAGGCCGGCGGGGAGGGGCGCGGGCGGCACGGCGGCGAGGCGGCGGGCGCGGTCCTGGATGGCGTGGGCGAGCACGTTGTCGTGCGCGGCGAGAGCCTCGGCCTCGAGCGCGAGCTGGAGGGCGTGCAGGCGGTGGCGGGCGCCGCGCGTGGTCTCGGCGACGTCCACGATGGAGAGGCCCAGCCGGTCGAGCGCGGCGGCGGTGGCGGGGTCCATCTCGGGCGCGGCGGCGGCGCGGCGCCAGCCGTGGCGGGGCAGGTTCACCCATTTTCCGCCGGCGCGGAGGAGCAGGGCGACTTCCTCCGGGCCGAGCTTGGTGTCGTCGGCCTTGAGTCCGACGGAAAGGTCGAACCAGTCCTGGTCCGCGTCGGGGGCGGCGGCGAGGGAGAGCGAGACGTGGGTGCGGACCGGCGCGCCGAAGAGGCCGGCGAGTTCGGGCGAGAGCTCCACCTCGGTCTCGGGCGGCAGGGTGGCGCGCCAGGCGATGAACTCGTCCGGGAACGCGTCGGTGACGAGCCGGCTCCAGTGTTCGGCCCAGCCGTCCCAAAACACGCGCAGACCGCCGAGGGCGTTGGCCGCGCCCTGCGCGGCGGCGAGGTCGAAATCGAGCTGGGGTTCGCCCACCCGGCGGGGCGGCGGGGCGCCGTCCCGGGTCCAGAGCCAGCCCGCGTCCCCGCTCCAGATGCGCCGGCAGGGCGGGTCGTCGGCGACGGCCGTGAGCACGGCGCGAAACTCGCGCTCGACCCCGTCGGGCGTGGGCACGAGCCAGCAGCGGAGTCGGGGGCGGAGGGTGATCTCGCGCGTGTCGCCCAGCACCCCGTCCGGGAGGCGCAGGCCGGTGGCGCGCAGGCGGCGACGCAACCTCGGCTCGTCGAGCGCGGCCAGCGGAAGAGTTTCCGAAGGGAGGGGCGGCGGGCCGTGCCAGAGGCGGTTTTCGAAGAGGTAGAGGGGCCGGGGGTGCTGCGACACGAGGCGCGCCCCGGCGGCGGGGCGGCCGTCCGGCGTCGTCAGACTGACGGCGAGGCGGTCGGCGCTTTCGCCGATCAGGCGGGCCTCGGGCACCAGCGGCCCGGGCTCGACGGAGAAGGGACGGCCGTCGGGCAGGACCACGCCCTCGAGGGCGGCGGGCGTGCGCAGGAGATGGAGGACGGCGGACGGCGTCAGGCGGGAGGTCGAGCTGTATTGGCCGATTCGATACTCGGCGGCGAGCGCGGCGCCGAGCGCGGCCTCGGGAGCGGGGCGTGCGGCGAAGTCCGCCGGCCGGGCGCGCGCGAGTTCGACGAGGAAAAGTTTGGTGGCGGCCTTCCAGGCTTTGTCGGGGGCGGGACGTGTTTCCACGATCCAGGCGCCGTCGTTCGAGATGCGCACGCGGAGGCCGGCGATGGCGGTGATCGCCTCGGGGCCGAAAGCTTGTTGAACGGCGCTGGCGACCTCGGGATCGGGGAGGGCGCGCAGCCAGCGTGCGACCTCGTTTTCCAGCTCCGAGGGATCGGCGGCCGGGGGCGTCGGCGCGGCGGGGCGCTCGACCAGGGAGGGCGGCAGGCGCATGGCGGAGCGGGCGGCGAGGGCGTCGGCCTCGTCGGGGTCGCGTCCGTCGCGCACGCCGGCCTCGACCGCGGCCATCCAGGCGAGGCCGGCGGCGTAGGCGTGTTTGCAATCCACCGAAACGGGGCAGGTGCAGCGCGAGTTCCAGTTTCCCCGGGCGTAGGTGAGGGTGACGGCGTAGTCCTCGCCGCCGGCGACCTGGGCCTTGACGAGGTGGTCGGCCTCGGACCAGACGCGGCGGACGGCGCCGGACTGGTAGTAGTCGCGCCCGTGTTGACGGGCGCCGCCGTCAAACTCGTCCAGCCGCGAACGAAGCGCGTCGAGCGCCTCGGAGGTGCGGACTGCGCGCAGGACGGGGGGACGCGGACGCGGCGGCATAGGGGAAGACCGTGAAAGAGATGCGCCCCGACGCAAAGCGCCGAGTGCGCGCCCCCGCACGATCTCCGCCGAGCGCGCCGGGTGCCGCCCCTCGCGGGCGCCCGGCGCGGGTCGCGGCCTCAGGCCGAGCGACGACGGCGGCGGGTGGCGGCGAGGCCCAGGACGCCGAATCCGGCGATGGCGGCGAAGGCGGAGGGCTCGGGGATGGCGGAGGGCACCGAGTCGGCGAAGCTGACGTTGACCGACTGCACGGTGGCCACCAGTTGCGAGCCGCCGACCAGGCCCAGGGTCACCTGGTGGTTGAGGTTGAACAGGGGCACGTCGAGCGCGCTGCTCGGGTAGGAGAGGCCGGTGATCGCGTTGAGGTTCGGATTGCCGGGGAAGAGGAAGTTGGTGTTGAGGGAGAGGTTGAGGTAGGAGACGTCGAGCGTTTCGGAGGCCGAGAAGCTGTTGCCGGCCTCGGTGCCGAGGGTGGCGTCGAAACCGTCGGAGTAGCCGCTGCTGCCGGATGCGATGAGGCGGCGATTGTTGCTGATCTGCAGATTGCCGCCGCCGGTGCCGAGGAGGGCGAGGTTGGCGTGATTGAAGGTGAAGGCCTCAACCGCGTCGGCATAAACGGCATTCTCCCCGATGTAGGCCCAACCGCTGGTGTTGGGGATGCCGGTGCGAACGTAAACGCTGCCCGAGACCGCGTCGCCGGCCTGGAAGGAGACGGCGCCGAAGGTGGCGGCGGAGTTCACGGTGGCGGTGTAGTTGTAAACGTAATACTGCGACGTGACGGCGAAGGCGGAGCCGGTGGCGGCGAGCGCGGCGACGGAGAGGAGGGCGGAGCGAAGGCGGGTGTTCATGGATGTATGGATGGGTTGGTTATTGGTAAAATAATAGTGAACGCATCCAATGTAGCGGATCGCCGCCGTGAATTGCACGGGAGCGCGTCCCGCGTGCCGGGAGGAAGTCCCGGGCGGCGCTTTGGCCTGAAAAAACGCCTCGCGGGCGCGGAGCTCAGCCGCCGGCCGTGGTTGCCGGCAGGTGAGGCGGCAACCAGCGGCGCTCGCGGGCGGCGCGGCCGAGCTCGGTGTCGCCGCAACGCAGCACCATCGCCCGGTAAAACGGCTCCGCCGCCTTCGGGTCGCGCGGCGCCAGCCAGTGGCCGGCTTCGCACAGCACGCGCGCCGTTTCCTCGTTCTGGTCGGGCATCAGCGAAGCCGCCCACCACGCCAGCTCCGCCGCGCGATAGCGGTAGTGAAAGCGTTTTTCCGGCGCGGGATTGCGCCGGATTCGCGCCTGCTCCTCCGCCGTCGGCGCGAAGAGTCCACCCTCCAGCAAAGGCAGCCCCAGGCGCGCGTCGGCCGTGGAGTCGAATTCGAAGGCGCCGTCCCAAACCGCCCAATCGGGATCCAGCGCCGCGCCCATGAGTAGCATGCCGCTTTGCTTCAGCATCCTCGCCGCCCGCCAGAGTGCCTCCGCCCGGTCGCGCGCCGGCCGATCCGGATCGAACCCCATCCGGAGGTCGGCGAGGTATTCCACCAGACTCCCGCGCTCCGGCTCCGGCATGTAGTCCAGGGCTCGCTCACCCCGATCCTCGCGCAGAAAACGTCGGGCCAACAGATGACGCATGCCCACGCCGCCGACGGCCTCGCCACTCGGATACATGTCCGGCTCACCGGCCAATTCCCGTGGAGACGCGTCCACCAGCCGCGCGAGTTCCTCCACACCCAGCACCCGTTCGGCCACGAAGGATGCGTCCTCCCAATGGGCTCCGCGCAAAAACGCCGCCAAGGCCGTTTCCGGTTGATCGAGCGCCAGCCGCGTGCGCCCCAGCTCCGCGCAGGCGAGCCGGCGATGCTCGCCCTGCAAACCGTCCGCCCTCAGCGCCGTCTCCAGCCAACGCGCGCCCGCTTCGGCGTCGCCCGCGCGCAGCGCGAGCTTGGAGCGCAGCCAATCCGCCTCGGCCGAATCGGCGGGCGCGACCTTTAGCCAATCCTCGGCCAAACCAAAAAGACCGCCCTCGTAGGCCAGCCAGGCGAGCCGATCCGCGCCGTGCACGGCACCGACACCGGCGGCGTGGATCTGCATCGCCCAGCGTCGCGCCAATTCCGCCCAATCGGAGGTGTCGTTCCAACCGTAGTCGGGCCGCCCGCGAGCCAGGAGAAAGGCGACCACCACGCCGCGCGTGCGTTCGTCGCGCGCGCAGGCCGCGCCTGCGTCGCCGTAGGCATACGACACGGCCTTGCGCGCCACCCGGCGCAGCGATTGCACCGCGGTGTCGTCCCCTTCGGCCAGACGCTCCAGATACAGCGCCGTCGCCTCCGGATAATTCCCGCGATCGGCCAGCAGCCGCGCGCGCCAGCCCTTCGCCTCGCCGGCCAGACCGAGCGCGTCGGCCGCGCCTCCGGCGGCGAGCGATTCCGCCAAGCCAAACCAATATGCGGCCCTCTCGGGCTCACGGGGAGTGCGGTCCTTCGCCAACTCGGTTTCCTCGTCCTCCGGAAGAACCAGGTGCGACCGCCCCAGCATGTAGGCGCCCCGGACCGAACGCCACCGGCGCTCCGGCTCCGGCAGGGCGAGCAGCTCTCGCCACGCGGCGCGCGCGGGCTCCACCTCGCCGCGCCGCCACGCCTGGGCGCCGCGCAGGTAGAGCACGAACTCGGTTGGCGTGCCCGCCGGCGCCTCTCCGCCGGAGGCACGCGCCACACGATAGGCGTCCACCAGCGCCGCGAGCTCGGCCGCACTTTGCCCCGTCGCGCCCGCCCGCAAAGCCGCCTCCAGCTCCGCCACATCGGTCTCCGCGCTGCGCTCCGCGGCGGACGGCATGTCGCCATCACGCCAATCGCCGTATCTCCGCTCCTTGACGCGCGGCGTGCCCGGCGGCAGCAGGCGCATGATCTCTTCCGCGAAAAACGCCTCCGGCGCCGACAACAACTGCTCCGTGCCCGCGTCGAGATAACGATTGGGAAAAAACGGTCCGCAGGCGCGGGCCTCGCCCGGTGTCACGAGCATCGAGAGCATCCCGAGCCCCCAGCCTGAAACTCCCGCGAACAGCCTCGCGAAACTACGGCTCGGCATCCGGCTGGGTGACTTCAAGCGAGGTGGTTTCATCGGCAAAACGCAGCCAGGCGATGCGGCGCGTTTTTCCCGGTCCGAGCAAGCTGTCGCGGGCGCCGGAGCTGTTTTTTATCCGCAGGCCCGACTCCCCGCCGCGCCGGATGGTTTCGTAGCCGCCCAGGCCGTCGCTCGCCATCAGCCGGGCGGTCTCCGGCCAAACCGCGCGCAGCTCGGCCGGCGCCGGTTCCGGAGCGTCGCCGCGATTCGTCAAAACCAGCTCCGCGAGCCCGGCTTCCGTCCAGAGCACCTCGACCTCGAGCCGAGCGGCGGGCACTTCGCCCGCCAGCACTTTCAGGAAGGTCGGCATCGCCCAGTTCAACCGGTCGCCCTCCACCGGCAGACGAAACCAGATCACCCCCGCGCAGCCGGGCGGCGGCTCGGTCGCGAGCGCCCGCTCGATGCGCAGCATCTCCGCCGGGTCGCTGCGCACCTCGCGCGTCACCGTGTCCGCCGGCCAGCTTGGCGCCGGCCCCTCGGCGGAAAGGGCGAAAAATTCCCCGGCGCCGTCGAAGGCCAGCCGGTAACCGTAGGTCGGCAAGGCCACCCGAAAGGGCCTCCCCCGCGCGATCCTCGCCGCGGCCGCCGCCCAGCGAAGCGCGTCTTCGTAGTCGGAAAGCGAATACACCGCGTCCGGCCCGCCGCGGGGTTTCTCCAACGAATGCACCTGGAGCACGAAGCCGTCCGCCGCCCCGGCCAGCGCGGCGAACTCGTCCTCGTGGCGCAGCCAGGCCGGAAGCGCGGTGAACACCAGCGGCGTCGGCGCCGCGGCCTCGCGCAGGGCGAGCAGCCATTCCCGATACCCGGCGAGCGTTCGCTCCGCGCAGTCGAAGTCGATCTGGAGCTCCGCCGGCCGAAGCCCCGCCTCGCGCGCGTCGGCCAATAGATCCCGCGCCAGCCCGGTCAGCGCGCGAACCACGGAATCCCCGGCCGGATCCCGCGAAAAAGGACCGGAAAACGGCGCCACGCGCAAAACCAGGCCGACGGGGCGCCCCGTCGCGATCAGCGCCGCGTGGTCCGGCTCGCCGCGCGTGACGCGCGGCGCGCCGTCGGTCGTCCACGCCACCTCGGCGGCGAGCGGATAAAAGCCGCTCACGCGTTCGCGCGACGCGGCGAGCGCGGCGGCCAGGCGTTCGTCGTGCCGGCGCTGCCAGACGTAGGCGTCGGAGCGCCAAGTCGGCGCCGAAGTCGATGTCGGGGCCGGCGCCGCGGGCGCCGGTGCGGCGCTCAGCGACGACGATCCGGGAATCAGCGCGACCAGTGCGACCAGCAACAGGCTCGGGATCGATGTGACGAGCGACAAGGACGTGCCGGGGGGAGCGCCGATGATTGGCCGAGGACGGCCAACCCTACACCGGGAGCCGATCATTGGCCGGGGACGGCCAACGCTACACCGCCGAGGCGGCCCGGGCGGCGAAGACCTGGCGCAGGATGTCCACCGACTCCGTCAGCTCGGCCTCGGTCGCCACCAGCGGCGGCAGGAGGCGGACGACGTTGCCCCCCGCCGGCGGCACCAGCATGCCGGCCTCGCGGATCGCCGCCACGTAGGGCGCCGGGTCGCTGGCGAGCTGCACGCCGACCATGAAGCCGAGGCCGCGCACGCCGAGGCACTGGGCGGGGAACTCGGTCGCGAGCTTCGCGAGCGCGGCGTGCCAGGCGGGGGAGAGGGCGAGGATACGTTCGCAGAGTTTTTCGTCGCGGATGATGTCGAGCGTGGCGAGCGCTGCGGCGCAGGCCAGCGGCGTGCCGCCGAAGGTCGTGCCGTGCATGCCGGGCTGGAAGAGGTCGGCCGCGCCCTCGCCGATCCAGATGGCGCCGATGGGGAAGCCGCCGCCCAGGCCCTTGGCCATGCCGATGGCGTCGGGGCGCACGCCCGCGTGCTCGAAGGCGTAGAACTTGCCCGTGCGCCCGACTCCGCACTGCACCTCGTCGAGCAGGAGGAGCAGGTTGTGCCGGTTGCAGAGTTCGCGCAGGCCGAGGAGGAACTCGGGCGTGGCGGGCGTGACGCCGCTCTCGCCCTGGATCGTCTCGATGAAGATGGCGGCCGTCTGCTCGTCGATCAGCGCCTCGAAGCTGGCGAGGTTGTTGATCTCGCCGAAGGCGAAGCCGGGCACGAGCGGGCGGAAACCCTTCTGGATTTTCTCCTGCGGGGTGGCGCTCATGCCGCCGAAGGTGCGGCCGTGGAAGGCGTTTTTGGCCGCGAGCACCTTGAAGCATTTGCCCTCCTCGCCGCTTTTGCGGACGCCGTGCAGGCGGGCGAGCTTGATCAGGCCCTCGTTGGCCTCGGCGCCGGAGTTGCAGAAAAAGACGCGGCCCGGCCCGGCGTGCGCGACGAGGCGTTTGGCGAGCTCGCCCTGGAGGGGGTTGCGGTAGAGGTTGCTGACGTGCGCGAGGGTGGCGGCCTGTTCGGAGACGGCCCGGACCCAGCGCGGGTGGGCGTGGCCGACGGCGTTGACCGCGATGCCGGAGGCGAAGTCGAGGTAGCGTTTGCCGGTGTCGTCCCACACGCGGCAGCCCGCGCCGCGCGCCAGGGTGATGGCGGGGCGGCCGTAGTTGCGCAGCACATACGTGTCATACGCGGCCTCGGTGGCGGTCTGGGTGATCTGGGTCTGGCTCATGGCGGGAACGGTGGGAGGTAAAGGAAACCGGCGGCCGCTCGAGGGCGGGCCGCCGGGGACAAGGGGCGAAACGGGGTGGGGTGGCGGGCGGCGGCCGGCGCGGCGGCTACCCGTGCACGATCTCCGTGCCGATGCCCTTGTCGGTGAAGATCTCGAGCAGGAGCGAGTGCGGCAGGCGGCCGTCGATGAAGTGGACGCGCTGCACGCCCTCGTGGAGGGCTCGGACGGCGCTCATGACCTTCGGGCGCATGCCCTTGTCGATCACGCCGCGCCGCTTGAGGTCATCCACCTGGGAGACCTTGAGGGTGGAGATGAGGGAATCGAGGTCGGGCGGCGAGGCGAGCAGGCCGGGCACGTCGCTCATGTAAACGAGGCGGCGGGCGCGCAGGGCGGAGGCGACGCGGCCGGCGACGAGGTCGGCGTTGACGTTGTAGGGCTTGCCGTCGCGGCCCTCGGCCACGGGCGAGATGATGGGCACGAAGCCCTCGCCGATCTCCTTTTTGATGAGCTTCACCTTCACCTCGACGACCTCGCCGACGTAGCCGAGATCGACGGTCTGGCCGTTGTCGTCGGTGGTGAGTTTTTCGCAGACCAGCACGGTGTCGCCGGCGAGGCCCTTGGGCCGGGCGCGGGCGAGGGAGACGGCGTCGCAGACGTCCTTGTTGACCACCTCGTCGAGGGTCTTTTTCACGATCTGCACCGTGGCCTCGTCGGTGATGCGCATGCCGTTGGGGGCGAACTGCGATTTCAGGCCGGACTGCTCCATGGCCTTGGTGATGGCCTTGCCGCCGCCGTGGACCACGACGACGTTGATGCCGCAGGCGGCGAGGAAGGCGATGTCGTAGGCGACGCGGTTGCGCACCGCGGGATCGGGATCGTCCATGAAGCTCCCGCCGTATTTCACGACGAAGGTGGAACCTCGGAAGTCCTGGATGTAGGGCAGAGCCTCGAGGAGGACCTTCGCCTTGGCGGTGATTTCGGAAACGTTCATCAAGGGTAGAGCGGAAGCGGTCGGGTAAATCACCAAGCGCCGGCTTTTCCATAACAATCTCCACGCACCCGCGCGACGTCACGGTCCGACGCCTTGCGTATTCGGCCCCCGGTGCTTTTTTCAGAGGCGATTCGCGCGGGTGCCCCGACCCCCATTCCCCGACCCCGCGAACCCGCCCACCCCCGAGCCCATGTCCAAGCCTTTCGCCCATTCCGCGCTGCTGGCCGCCCTCTTCGCCGGCCTCGTCGGATCCGCCTCCGTCGCCCACGCGCAGACGAGTTTTCAGGAATTCACCGGCTTCACGGAACTCCCCGCCGGGCTCGATGGTTCCGGCGTCGTGTTGGGGCTGGTGGAGGCCGACACCAGCTCCGACACCTCGATCACCAACTACCGTTCCAACCGCGCCGGCATCAGCTTCATCTACGAGGACGCGGCCGCCGGGGGCCAGACCTACGGTGTCTCCGGCCACGCCAACACCGTGATGCAGCGCTACGCCCTCGCGGCCACCGGCTCCACGCAGGTGATCAACACCGAGGCGCTGTCGTTTTACAATCGTCACCTTGGTGTCAACGCGAGCGGCTACCCCGCCGCGGCCGTCGCGGAGCCGGCCTCGGACGTCATCAACCTGAGTTTCATCTTCAACAACCTGGACTCCGCCACCATCACGGCGATCGAGGCCCGCACCGACTACCTCGTGAGCGAGTGGAACAAGATCGTCGTCGCGGGCGTGTCCACCAGCAACGGCGCCATCGCGGCCCCGGGCAGCGCCTACAACGTCATCTCCGTGGCCGAGCTGAACAACAGCTACACCGCGCCCAACCGCACCAACCTCGACACGACCTCCGCCCCGAGCGCCGGCCGGCTCAAGCCCGACCTGCTCGCGCCCGGCTCGCTCACCAGCACCAGCGGCGGCACCGCGCCGAGCTTCGCCGCGCCGGTCGTCTCGGCCGCCGCCGCCGTGCTCGTGCAGGCCGCCCGCTCCGACTCCGCGCTCGCCTTGGGGGAGGACGCCCGCGTGGTCAAATCGCTGCTCCTGACCGGCGCGACCAAGCTCTCGGGCTGGAGCGCCTCGCCCACGACCCAGCCGCTGGACTTCGATCAGGGCGCGGGAGTGGTCAACGTGGCCGCCAGTCACGACATCCTCGCCGCCGGCCGCGCCCCGGCCTCGCTCTCTACCGCGCACGGCGAGTCCGGCTGGGATCTCGGCACCGTCACGCGCTCCGTGGGGCCCGCGGGCGCCGCCGAGGCCTGGTATTTTTTCGACGTGGACGAGACCACCGCCGCCACCGGGTTCACGCTCACCTCCACCCTCGCGTGGAACCGGCAGATCACCGACCTCACCTTCTCGGCCACGCTGCGAAACCTCGACCTCGAGCTCTTCTCCGTCTCCGACGGCACCTTCACCACCGTCTCCTCGCTCGCGCTGAGCAACAGCACCCTGGACAACGTCGAGCACCTCCACGCGTCCGTCGGCGCCACCGCCACGAAACGCTACGCGCTGAAGGTCAGCGGCACGAGTTTCCTGATCGGCGAGTCGGAGACCTACGCGCTGAGCTGGGACGTGAAGCCGACGGCGGTCCCGGAGCCGGCCACCTTCGGCCTCGGGCTCGCGCTCGCGGCCGCGGGCTGGACGGCGGTCCGCCGCCGGCGCCCGGCCGACCGACGCCCGTGACAAAGTAGCGGGAGCATCCTGCTCCCCCACGTCGGCCCAAAGTAGCGGGAGCTTCCGGCTCCCGTTTTCCCGTTTCCGAGAAGGGAGCTGGAAGCTCCCTCCACTTTGTCACAGGCGCCTGCGAGGCGCGCGTGGGCGGCCGGCGTCGCGCGAGAAATCCGCTTCACTTCACGGACGGCGGCCCCTTTGTCGGCGTGGTGCCCAGCACCCAGAATACCTTCCCTTCCCGCGACGCGCACCGCGCCTGGCTCGCGAGCCAGGCCGCCCTTCCGCAGGGCTTTCGCGTCGGCACCGCGCGCTTCGAGTTTGTCCCGAAGGAGGCGCCCAAACCGTCGAAGATGACGCTCACGCTCATCGCGCTCGACCGCCCCACGCCCGACTTCGCGGCGGTGTTCACCAAAAACGCCTTTCCGGGCGCCCCCGTCATCGTCGGTCGCCGCCGCCTCGCCGAGCCGCGCCTGGGCGCGATCATCATCAACAACAAAATCTCCAACGTCTGCGCGCCCGGCGGCGTCGAGGCCAGCGAGGCCGTCTGCGCCGCCACGGCCGGGCTGCTCGGACTCGCGCCCGCCGAGGTGCTGCCCTGCTCGACCGGCGTGATCGGCTGGGGACTGCCGGTGGAGCCGATGGTCGCCGCCCTGCCCCGGGCCGTGGGCGCGCTCGCGGCCGGCGACATCCTGCCCGCCGCCGAGGGCATCGTGACGACCGATCTTTATCCGAAAATCCGCCGCGCCGACCTGCCCGGCGGCGGCTCCATTGTCGGCATCGCCAAGGGCGCCGGCATGATCGAGCCGAACCTCGCGACCATGTTGGTTTACCTGCTGACCGACGTCGTGGTGCCGCGCGACACGCTGCGCGCCATGCTCGCGCGCGTGGTCGGCGAATCCTTCAACCGCATCTCGATCGACAGCGACACCAGCACCTCCGACACCGTCGCGATCCTCTCCTCCGGGCGCGTGCCCTGCGCGGACCTCGCCGCCTTCGAGGCCGCCCTGCGCGGCGTGTGCGCCGACCTCGCCGAGGACGTGGTGCGCAACGGCGAGGGCGTGCGCCACGTCCTGCGCGTGCGCGTCTCGTCCGCGCCCGACGCCGACACCGCCGCCGCGCTGGGCAAGGCCATCGTCAACGCCCCGCTCTTCAAGTGCGCCGTCGCGGGCAACGACCCCAACGTCGGCCGCCTCGTCCAGGCCATCGGCAAATACGTCGGCGCGGCGGGGCTGCCGCTGGACCTCTCGAAACTGCGCGCGCGCATCGGCGGCCAGGAGATTTTCGCCGAGGGCGCGTTCCGGCTGAACTACGAGAAGGAGGCCGCCCTCGTGGAGCATCTGCGCGGGGCGGAGCTCTACCGCAGCCAGCCCACCGCCGACGGCGCCTATGCCCCGCCGGTGGACTACCCGACGCACGAGCGCTGCGTGGAGATCGAGGTGGAGCTCGGCACCGGCGCGGGCGAGGCGACGGTCTTCGGCGGCGATCTCACCCACGAATACGTGAGCGAGAACGCCGACTACCGAAGCTGAGCCGACACGGAGCCGCGATGGACGCGGCTTGCGACCCCTCGGGAGGCCGCCGGGGGTGCGGGGCATATCCCCGCACCCCGGCAGTTCGACGCTCCGCGTGCGGATGGCATGGCGCTGCATTTCGCGCGCGCTTGCGGGCGTCCGGCTTGCACATTGCACGGCGGCGACGAACGGGGCGGGTGTCCGGGTGTGTTGTTATTCTTTGGCCGGTAGCGGGAAGCGATGGGCCGGGCATTGTTGGCACGCGGTGGGCGTATGCGATGGAGCAAGGGGCGCCCGGCGCGTTCCGCACCACGCCCAACCCGTATCCAAAACCTACCTACCATGAACACGCACCAGACCCGCTTTCGCCTCCCGGCCCTTTTGATCGCCGCCCTGCTGGCCGCCATGGCTGGCTGCGCCGACCGTGATCCCGTGACGCCCACGCCCGACGCGCCCACGCCCACCACCGGAACGACCACGACCACCACCAGCTCCACCACCACGACCGACAACCGCCAATCCGCCGTCGGCGAGGCGTGGCAGGACACCAAGGCGGCCGCCAAGGACGCCTACGCCGAGGTGAAGGACGCCACCCTGGATGCGGTCAACCGTCTCGACCGCGCCACCTACGACGAACGTGCCGAGATCCGCGCCGAACTCGCCGAGGCCGGCGCCAAGCTCGACGCCGAGGTCGCCGAGTGGCGCGACGACGGCAAGACCGCCAGCACGGTCACGACCCAGAAATTCACCGAGGCCAAGGAGGAGTTTAACGAGAGCCTCGACGAGCTCGCCGACGCCACCGCCGACGGCTGGAACGCCGCCAAGGCCAAGACCTCCGCGGCCTGGGCCGACCTCAAGGCCGCCTACGCCGAGGCCAAGGCCGAGTATTCATCGTAACACTACGTCGTCACCGCCGCGCCGCGGTGCGGTGCGGAGTTGGTCGTCCCCGGCCCGCCGGGCAAAGTCCGGCGGGAATTGGCCGGGGACGGCCAACGCTACAAATGGGATCCGGGACGCGGATTCCAGTAGCCATTCTCCTCGGTGGGGCCGAACCAGCCGATCAGGGCTCGCCGGTTGTCGCCGCCGTAGAAGTTGGGCCCCGGCCACGCGTCCGGGTTTGGACGCTCCGCGCTCACGCGTCCGTCGCACCAGGCGACGAGGGCCTTCCCGTCGAAGCGGAAATGCACGCTCGGTTGATTGTCGCCCTCGGGTTTGCCGGCGGGATTCAGCCAACGCGGCGGCTCGGCGAAGGGGAAGTCCTGCAGGCCCCGGGCTCGCGCCAACGCCGTGGTGGCGAAAAGCACGGTGCGCGACGGCGAGCGCACGCTCTCGAAGCGTGCCGGCCGGAAGGGGTCTTCCGCCGTGCCGCGCGCGGGCGGGCCGCCGAGGTAGGTCCAGTTGTAGCCGTAGCCCCCGGCGCCGGCCTCGAAACTCGCGACCTCCGGAGCCTGCTCCATGAGATCGAACTGGGGGCAACGTTTCACGCCCCCCGCGCGACCCAGATAGGGGCTCAGCCAGCCCTTGCTCGGATCGAAGGGCGCGGAGAGCGAGCTGC
Source organism: uncultured Akkermansia sp. (assembly GCA_966252115.1). Lineage (GTDB taxonomy): Bacteria > Verrucomicrobiota > Verrucomicrobiia > Opitutales > Opitutaceae > IMCC26134_A. Next base: position 37,864 of record CBINNW010000008.1, on the reverse strand, counting down.
GGGCGCCGTGCCAGCGGGTGAGGTTGTCGTGCGACATGCCGGGCGGGAAATAGCCGCGGTTGTCGGCCACGTAGGCGTGGGCCGCGCCGGCGAGCTGACGCAGGTTGCTCGCGCTCACCGCCGCCCGCGCCCGTCCGCGAACCGCGCCGACCACCGGCACCAGGATGCCCACCAGCACGCCGATCACGGCGAGGACGGTGAGCAGCTCGAGCAGGGTGAAGGCGCGGGCGTGGCGGCGGCTCATGGTCGCGTTGCTCAGGGTGCGGAGGCGTCGGCTGCGGCGGTTCCGACGGCGGCGGCGGTGCTCGCGGTCACGCGCAGGCGCAGGAACTGCCGGGGCATTTCCCCCGGCGCGGCGAGCGCGCGGGCGACGACCGAGATCGCGCCGTCGGCGCCCTCGTCCGGAGTTTCGGTCACGGCCAGGCGGGTGGCGTCGTCGCTCCAGTTGGCGAGGTCGTCCGACCACTCGACCGTGCAGGCGAGATCTTCGCGGCCGGCGGGGCGGGTGTAGTGGAGTTCCAGATACGCCGGACCGCCGGGCGCGTCGGTCGCGATGACGGCGCGCGGTGCGTCGGGCGCGAGGTCGGCGAGGCGCGGATCGGTGGCGAAGGCGTATTCGAGCAGGTTGACGCGTCCGTCGGAGTCGGGGTCGGCGTCGTCGCCGGAGATGGCGGGGGCGGCCAGTTCGGCGCTCGTGAAGCGTGTCTGTTTCCAGGCGGCGTAGCCGCCGGGTTCGGGGTCGCCGGCGAGGTGGCGCACCGCGACCGCGTCGAGGTCGAAACCGCCGGTGGAGAACGGGGTGGGCCAGGGCTCGTTGATGAGGTTGCCGAGCGAGTCGAGCGAGCCGTGGGCGGGGTCGATGGAGCCGACCACGTCGATGATGCGGACGTGGGTGACGGCGTGGACGTCGAGGAGCGGCGCGTGCGAGGCGAGTTCCGAGAGGTCGAAGGGCGTGCCCCAGCCCTGGGGGTGTTTGCCGGCGAGGTTGTGAAGGTCGGTCGGGTCGATCCACGCGAAGCCGCCGATCTGCGTGGTGGTGGGCGTGAGCGACACGGCCGGGAAGCGGACAAAGTTTTCCCCGTCGGAACTGACCTCGACGAAGGCCAGCTCGAAGAAGCCGGTGCGCGCGCCGCTTTGCAGGAAGGCGTTTTCGAAGACGGCGAAGTCCCAGCCCTCGCCGTCGCGGATGGGCTCGGCGAAGGTGAGCGTGATGGAGCCCCCGTCGCCGAGGCTGACCGTGTCATACACGTCGTTCGGATCGGCGCTCAGGCAGGGGCCGAGCACGTCGGCGGCCACGCCGTAGGTGGCGAGGCCGGCCGACGGATCGGTGATTTTCGCGAGGCCGCGCACGAACTCCGCGACGCCGTCGGCCCAGGCGACGATGGCGGGATCGTCGTGGGCGACGGCGTCGGAGCCCGCCGTGCCGCCGGGGCCGGGGTAGGGGCCGGCCCAGACGAGGCCGGCGACCGAGATTCCGGCCGCCAGCGTGGCGAAGCGCGCCGCGCGGGCGAGCGTCGCGCGGGCGCCGGCGCCGGCGCGGGCGCTGACGTTGGCGCGGGCGCGGTCGGCGGGGTGGGGGCGCGGCGCGGACATGTCAGGCGCGGGGGGCGCGGCGGCGGCGCGCGGCGACGACGAGACCGAGCGCGCCGAGGCCGGCCAGCGCGGCGGCCGAGGCGGGCTCCGGAATGGCGACGGTGAGGACGAGATCGTCCAGCGCGACGTAGAGCGGCGTGTTGATGCCGAAGGAGCCGACGTCGCTCGAATCCCAGCCGAGCTCGATGCTGCGCACGCCGAGGCCCAGCCCGCTCAGGTCGAGCGTGGTCCAGCCGTCCACCACGTAGTCGAGGTCGTTGTTCTCAAAGCGAAAATCGGCCAGGAAAAACGTGACCGCGCCCGTCTCGGCGTGGGCTTGGTCGTAGCCGGTGAAGGTGATCGAGAAGTGGTCGGGATCGTCGCCCGAGACGCCGCCGAATTTTTTCGAGCCGAAGAGGCCGCCGTTCAGCATGTCCAGCGCGGCGTAGGTGGTGTTGGTCAGGTTGACGGACACGGGCGCGACGCCGCTCGCGAAGGAGATCGTGGCCGGCGTGACGTAGCCCGGAAAGGCCACCGCGTAGGCGCCGTCGTTGGAGGACGCGTAGGCGCTGTATTGGTTGGGGAAACCGTTGGTGGTGTCGTTCGTGGTCGAGTAGGCGAAGCCGTCCCAGGAGTCCCACGCGCTGTTGTAGTTGTTGCCAAAAAAAACGCCGCCGCTGGTGAAGCCGCCCGCGCCGTCGGAGCCGTTGTAGTAAACGCCGCCATGGCCGGCCTGGGTGGGCGGGCTCGTGAGCGGCAGGTCGGAGAAGTCCACGGTGACCGCGGAGACGAGCGGCGCGGTGGCGCCGAGCAGGCATGCGGTCGCGAGCGGCGCGAGGGCGGAGGGGCGGCGATGCGCGGAGCGGCCGCCGGAAACGGAGGAAGGAATCATGGTCTGGAGTTGTCTGGTCGAGGTGCGAGCGGACACTCCGTAACCGAAAAGCGGATACGGGGACGTGCTCCCACGCTTCATTTTTGCGATGAAGAAAGGGCGGACCGGTCGCGCGCAAAAGTTTCGCGACCACCGCAGGTTGGTGAGCCATTCCGGGCCGGATATTCGGACTCCGCATGTCGTGCGCCCGTGAAGGCGCGTCCTCGCCCCTGGCCTTCACCGGGCCGGCCCGAGGAGGGCCTTTCCGATTGGCTTTGCCCGCGTGGTTCGGCCACGCGGTGAGGGTCTGGTTTGATGCGATACCGCAGCGCAACTGTGGCCGGTTCTCACGGCCTTCCCCGATTCCCGAAACGTGAAAAAGAACCCGAACGCCCCCCGTCATCCGGAGATCGGCGGCCGAGGGAAGTGCGAAATAACGTATCAACAAATCTGAATGTAAAGATATGTTTTTGACGACAGAGCGAAAAAGGCCTTCCGTCCCGCTCCTTTTCCTCTCCTCCTCGACGCACTCATGTCCTCCTCCGCGCCCCAGCTGTCCGCCGCAGAAATCGAGCTTCGCCGCCTCCTCGCCGAGCGCGTCGCGATCATCGACGGCGCCATGGGCACGACCATCCGCACCTACGGCATCACCGAGGAGCAGGCGCGCGGCGAGCGTTTCAAAAGCGCGCCCAAGGACCTCAAGAACAACGGCGACATCTACTCGCTCACCCAGCCCGGGGTGATCTGCGACATACACCGGCGCTTCCTCGAGGCCGGCGCCGACATCATCGAGACCAACACCTTTTCCGCCACGGCGATCGGACAGAGCGAGTTTTTCATCGAGGATCCGCGCGAGCACGGCGGCCGCAAGGACCCCGCCTTCTACCAAGGCGTGATCGACAACCCCTTCCTCCAGGAGCTCGCGCACGACATCAACTTCCAGTCCGCCCGCCAGTGCCGCGAGTGGGCCGACCGCGTGGCCAACGCCACCGGCCGCCGCCGCTACGTCGCGGGCGCGATCGGGCCGCTCACCGTCTCGCTCTCCAACTCGCCCGACGCCGACGACGCCGGCTTCCGCGTCATCACCTTTGACCAGGTGAAGGCCGACTACCGCCGTCAGATCCGCTCCCTCATCGCCGGCGGTTCCGATCTGCTGCTGGTCGAGACGATCTTCGATTCGCTCAACGCCAAGGCGGCGCTCGTCGCCATCGAGGAGGTCTTCGCCGAAGACAAGATCCGCCTCCCGCTCATGATCTCCGCCGCCGTCGGTCGCGGCGGCGAGACGATGATCTCGGCGCAAACCGTGCAGGCGCTTTGGAACGCGGTGCGCAGTCACAAGCCGCTCTCCATCGGCCTCAACTGCTCCATCGGCCCCGACCTCATGCGGCCCTTCCTCGCCGAGCTCGCGGAGAAGGCCGACGACACCTATATCTCCGCCTACCCGAACGCGGGCCTGCCCAATCCGCTGACGCCGACCGGCTTCGACCTGGAGCCCGCCGACATGGCGCGCTTCATGGGCGAGTTTGCCGACAGCCACCTGTGCAACATCGCCGGCGGCTGCTGCGGCAACACCCCCGATCACATCGCCGCCATCGCGCAAACCCTCGCGCCCAAACAACCGCGCAAACCCGTCGCCACCCGCGTCACGCCCGCCGCCGTCGAAACGACTCCGTCGTTCCGCCACGATCCGGCCGCGCCTTCCGCCCGTAGCGGAACGGCGGAGCCGTTTCGTCCGGATCCCTCCACGGCGCCCAATCCCGAAACGACCCCGTCGTTCCGCCACGAGCCCGAGTCCGCCGCCAACTCCGACCTACTCGCTACCCGCTACTCGCTACCCGCTACTTCTCCGCGTCCCCTTCTCCTCTCCGGCTCGCTGCCCTTCACGCAGCAGCCCGGCACCTTCCTCATGGTCGGCGAGCGCACCAACGTCGCCGGCTCGCCCAAGTTCGCGAAGCTCATCAAGGCCGGCAACTACGAGGAGGCCGTCTCTGTCGCGCGCCAGCAGGTGGACAATGGCGCCAACGTCATCGACGTCTGCATGGACGACGGTCTCATCGACGGCGTCGCGGCCATGACGCGTTTCCTCCAGCTCATCGCCTCCGAGCCCGAGATCGCGAAGGTCCCCGTCATGGTGGACTCCTCCAAATGGGAGGTCATCGAGGCCGGCCTGAAATGCCTCCAGGGCAAGGGCATCGTGAACTCCATCTCGCTCAAGGAGGGGGAGGAGAAATTCATCGAGCAGGCGCGCACCATCCTCCGCTACGGCGCCGCCGTGGTGGTCATGGCCTTCGACGAGAACGGCCAGGCCGCCAGCTACGCCGAGAAAATCCGCATCTGCGAACGCGCCTACCGCCTGCTCGTGGACCGTGTCGGCTTCCCGCCCGAGGACATCATTTTCGACCCCAACATCCTGACCGTCGGCACCGGTATCGAGGAGCACAACAACTACGCGGTCGATTTCATCGAGGCCACGCGCTGGATAAAACAAAACCTGCCGCACGCCAAGGTCTCCGGCGGCGTGTCCAACGTCTCCTTCAGTTTCCGCGGCAACAACCCCGTGCGCGAGGCGATGCACGCGGCCTTCCTCTACCACGCCATCCGCGCCGGCATGGACATGGGCATCGTCAACCCGGCGATGCTCGAGGTTTACGAGGAGGTGGACAAGGATCTGCTCGTCCTCGTCGAGGACGTCCTGCTCAACCGCCGCCCCGACGCCACCGAACGCCTCGTCGAACACGGCGAGCAGCTCAAGGCAAGAGGCCAGAAGTCAGAGGCCAGAGGTCAGAGCCAAGGTCAGAATGATGCCTGGCGACAGCTGACGGTGGAGGAGCGTTTGAGCCACGCCCTGGTGAAAGGCATCGACGCCTGGATCGACCAGGACACCGAGGAGGCGCGCCAAAAATACGGCAAGCCGCTCTCGATCATCGAGGGCCCGCTCATGGACGGCATGCGCGTGGTCGGCGACCTCTTCGGCGCCGGAAAAATGTTTCTCCCGCAAGTGGTGAAATCCGCCCGCGTGATGAAGAAGGCCGTCGCCTACCTCCAGCCCTTCATGGAGGCGGAGAAAATCCGCGCGAACCGCGTGCGCGAGCTCCGCCGTCGCGCCGCCGCGCTGGCCGCCTCCACGCCGCCGGGCGAACCCATCGCGCTCACCGAGGAGTTCGGCTACGAACCCATGCCCGGCCTCTCGCCCGAGGCCCGGGTGATCGAGCAAAAATTCGCCGCCGAGCTCGCCGCCGACCTGCTGTATTGGGAAACTCAATACCACGCCCGCTTCGACAAGCTCTACGACCGCAACAACGCCCAGGAGCTCTCGCCCGACTACGCCGGAGCCGGCCCCGAGGACCGCGCCGCGCGCACCCGCTGGAGTTCCGCCACCCTGCACCCGGCGGGCGCCTTCATCGACTGGCTCTACCCGAGAAAAATTCGCGCCCTGCCCCCCGGCAGCCTCATCGCCTTCAACGCCGGCGGTCAGGGCAGCGGCAAGACCACGGCGTCGCTCGCGCTGGATGTTCTCCAGGAGCCCGCGCTCCTCATGGACGGCACGCTGCAGAACGAGCGCCGCAGCCGCGCCCAGATCGAGGCCGCACACGCCGCCGGCCACATCGTCCATATTCGCTTCATCTACTGCCCTTGGGAGAAGGCTGTGGTGAACATACTGCGGCGCGCCCGCGAAGAAACCGGCCGCGTCGTCGCCCTTGATCGCGCGGCCAACGGGCACCACCAAGGTGCTCGCACCCTGCTTGCGCTGGGCGACGATTTGGTTCCCGCCGAACGCATCTTCGTGTTGGACAACACCAGGTTCGGCAACGTCGTCAGGCACGATCTCCACTGGCTCGCCCAGCACCTGAACCCAGGCCGGGACATCCTGATTGAAAAAGGCCGCGTCGCGGCCAACCTCTATTTCCATGAGCACGACATTGACCACCGCCCCGAACTCCTCGCCCTCCGCGAAGAGTTTTTCTGCCCCACCGCTTACCCCCGAGATGCGGGCTCGGATCGAGCGCATGAACGAGGCCACGATCCGCGCGCTGAACGAAGCGGGGCGGAAACGCGCGGCCCAGGAAGCGGCGGAGAAGGCGGCCAAGCAGGCCGCCTGAGCGACGCGGTCTCGGCCGCTCCCGCCACGGGCGTCGCGGACGCCTTGGCCGATCTCGAGGACGAAGGCCCGCGGCGCGTGCTCATGGCGACCGTGAAGGGCGACGTTCACGACATCGGCAAAAACATCGTCGGCGTCGTCCTCGCCTGTAACAACTACGAGGTCATCGACCTCGGCGTGATGGTGCCCTGCGAGAAGATCCTCGCCACCGCGAAGGAGAAAAACGCCGACATCATCGGCCTCTCCGGACTCATCACCCCCTCGCTCGACGAGATGGTCCACGTCGCGAAGGAGATGGAGCGTCAGGGCTTCAAGATACCGCTCCTCATCGGCGGCGCCACCACCTCGGCCGCGCACAACGCGGTCAAGATCGCCCCGCACTACTCCGAGCCCGTCATCCACGTGCTCGACGCCTCGCGCGTCATCGGCGTCGTCTCGCAGCTCCTCAACCCCGCCAACAAACCCGCCTACGTCGCCGAGGTCCGCGCCAAGCAGGCGAAGACCCGCGAGGACTTCGCCGGCCGCCGCGAGCGCCGCCCGCTCGTGTCGTTGACCGAGGCCCGCGCCCGCGCCTTCAAGTCCGACTGGGCCGCGCTCGACATCCCGCGCCCCGAGTTTCTCGGCACCCGCGTCTTCCGCGATGTATCCGTGCGCGAACTACTCGACCGCGAGTTCATCGACTGGGGACCCTTCTTCAGCGCCTGGGAACTCCACGGCCGCTACCCCGACATCCTGAAGGACGAGGTGGTCGGCGCCGAGGCGACCAAACTCTTCGCCGACGCGCGGGCGATGTTCGAGCGGATCATCGCCGAAAACCGTTTTCAGCCGCAGGCCGTGCTCACATTCTGGCCGGCCAACTCGGTCGGCGATTCGATCGAGATCTACGCCGACGAGGCGCGCTCGAGCGTCCTCCATACCTTCCATTTCCTGCGCCAGCAGCTCGACCACGACGGCGGCAAACCCGACCTCTGCCTCGCCGACTACGTCGCCCCGCGCGACAGCGCTCGCATCGACTACATCGGCCAATTCGCCGTCACGGCGGGCGCGGGCGTCGAGGCCTTCTCCGCCGAGTTCAAGGCCGCCGGCGACGACTACAACGCCATCCTGGTGCAGGCCCTCGGCGACCGCATCGCCGAGGCCATGGCCGAGTATTTCCACAAACGCGCCCGCGATCTCTGCGGCTACGGTCGCGAGGAAACGCTCACGCCTCTTGAGATCATCCGCGAAAAGTATCGCGGCATCCGTCCCGCGCCCGGTTATCCGGCCTGTCCCGACCACCGCCACAAGCCGCAGATCTGGAACTTGGTGCCGGTGGAAACGGAAATCGGCATCCGGCTCACCGAGAGCTGCGCGATGTATCCGGCGAGCAGTGTCAGCGGTTTCTATTTCAACCATCCCGACTCGAAGTATTTCGCGGTCGGCAAACTCGGGCGCGATCAGATCGCGGACTACGCCACCCGCACGGGCGAACCGGTCGGCGAGGTCGAGAAGTGGCTCGGCCCCTACCTCGACTACGATCCGGCCTGAGTCGGGCGCGGCGAGGCGCAGGGGAGGGGGCGGGCGCGGCGGGGCCGCGTCAGCGCATTGGGGACAATGCGCTCCAGCGGGATCGGGAGTGGGTGGAGCGGCTTGTCCCCAAGCCGCTTCTGGGCGGGGAAACGGCGGCCGGGCGATCGCGCGGCGCTACTCGCCGATGTCTCGATGATGCCTCGACCACGATTCGGCCTGAGCCGGGCGCGGCGAGGCGCAAGGGAGGGGGAGGGCGCGTCAGCGCATTGGGGACAATGCGCTCCACCGGGATCGGGAGCGGGTGGAGCGGCTTGTCCCCAAGCCGCTTCTGGGCGGGGAAACGGCGGCCGGGTGATCGCCCGGCGCTACTCGCCGATGCCTCGATGACGCCTCGACTACGATCCGGCGCTGAGTCGGGCGCGGCGAGGCGCAGGGGTGGGGGAGGGCGCGGCGGGGCCGCGTCAGCGCATTGGGGACAATGCGCTCCACCGGGATCGGGAGTGGGTGGAGCGGCTTGTCCCCAAGCCGCTTCTGCGGGGGGAAACGGCGGTCGGGTGATCGCGAGGCGCTACTCGCCGATGCTCAGCGTCTGGTAGCGGCGGTAGCCGAGCAGCGAGGGGTGCCAGCCGCGCACGTCGGGATGCAGCAGATGCACCCGCGTGCCGAAAAACAGCGGCGCGATGGGCGCCTGCTCCAGCAGATGCGCCTCCGCCTTTTGAAACAGCTCCAGGCGCGCGGCGCCGTCGGCCGTCTTGGCGGCGGCGGCGATCAGCGCGTCATACTCGGGCGAGGACCAGCCGGTCTGGTTGTTGCCGCCGCCGCTCACGAACATGTCGAGAAAGGTGTTCGGGTCGTCGTAGTCGCCCACCCAGCGGGCGCGGGCGACGTCGTAGTCGAGGCCCTTCATGGCGTCGAGATACACGCGGAAATCCTGCGACACCAGGTTCACGTCCACGCCGAGTTCGCGCCGCCACATCGCCTGCACCGCCTCCATGATCCGGCGGGTGACGTCGTCGGTGTTTATCAGCAGTTCGAGTCGCGGGAAGTTTTTCCCCTCGGGAAACCCGGCGTCGGCGAGCAAGGCGCGCGCGGCCGCGAGGTCGTGCGGCTGGCGGGCGCGGGCCTCGTAGCCGCCGGCGCCGGGCGGGGTGTAGTGGTGGGCCGGCACGCGCGAGCCCTGGAGCACGGAGGCGGTGATGGCCTCGCGATCAAGCGCGAGGGCGAGGGCGCGGCGCACCCGCGGATCGGAGAGCGGGGCGCGCGTGGTGTTGAAACGCAGATAGACGGTCTCCAGCTGCGGGTCGATGCGCAGCAGCTCGGGCGCCTCGCGGCGATAGGTGGCGATACGGTCCGGGAGCAGCTCGTAGGTGGCGTGGCGCTGTCCGGCGCGAAAGGCGGCCTCGTCGGCGGGAACGTTGTCGGTGGGGAAAAACACCACGCGCCGCCCCCCCCGGGCGGCGTCCGAGTAATGGTGCGGTTGGCGCACGACCTCGACGCGGTCGTTGGGCACCCAGGTCTTCAGCTCGTAGGCGCCGTTGCCGACGTAGTTGCCGGGGCGGGTCCAGGCGGTGCCGCGTTCGTCGATCTTGCCGTGTTTGAGGATGGTCGGCGGGTGGACCGGGAACCAGGACATGTTGGCCAGCAGGCCGAGGAAGTAGGGCGTGGGGGCGGCGAGCTCGAGCACCAGGGTGCGTTCGTCGGGCGCGGAGACGCCGACGGTGGAGAAGTCGCTCGTCTCGCCGGAGTTGAAGGCCTCCGCGCCGCGCAGCGGGAAAAGCATGTAGGCGTATTCGGCGGCGAGGGCGGGGCGGAGGATGCGCTCGAAGGAGAAAACAAAATCGGCCGCGCGCAGCGGATCGCCGTTGGACCACTTCGCGTCGGGGCGGAGGCGGAAGGTGTAGCGTAGCTGGTCTTCGGATACCTCCCAGCTTTCGGCCGCGGCGGGGACGGGTTGGCCGCTCGCCTCGTCGATGGACACGAGGCCCTCGCCGAGGGCGAGGATGATGTTGAACTCGGTGAGCGCGGTGGCGAGGTGCGGATCGAGATCGCCGGGCTCGGCGCCGTTGCCGAGCAGGAGGGTCTGGTCGGCGCGGGCGGCCTCGACGGCGGTTTGGCGCGGGCGGCAGGCGGGCAGGGCGAGAACGGCGCCCAGGGCGAGGCAGAGGGCGAGGAGGAGGCGGGAGGGCATGATCGGCGCAGCGAAAGGGCCGCCGCGCGCGAGGGCAAACGCGGGTTGCCAAGAGCCGACGGCCCCGCGCAGGGTGGCCGCCTATGTCGTCGTGGTTTTATGTGAAGGACGGAGAGCGTCAGGGCCCCCTCAACCGGGCGCAGCTCGACACGCTCGTCGCCGAAGGCGTGGTCGGGAGCGCCACGTTGGTCTGGCGCGTCGGCCTGTCGGAATGGAAAGCCGCGGGGACGATTCCCGAGCTCGGTCTGCCTCCACCGCCGCCCGCTCCCGCCCTGCCGCCGCCGTTGCCGGATGGGGAGGAGGTCCTTGGTGAGCAGGATGATGAAGCGGCGGCCGAGCCCGTTCCGACCTGGCGCGCCGGACGGTCGGGCTCGTTTTATGATCGGGTGGCGCCGTCCTTGGGCGGTGGCGCGCGAGCGGCGGCCCCGGACTACGCCGGGTTTTGGGTGCGGGGGGCGGCCAAGGCCATCGATTTGTCGATCCTGCTGGGGTTCAGTCTGATCGTGCAGCAGAGCGTGGCGCTGCTGTGGTTCGACGGGGTGATTCCCCTGATGCTCGAAAACTGGGAGCTTTGGACCCGCTTCGCCGGCATCGTCGCCCCGATCAACGTGCTGACGGCCATCACCTACTCGGTGTATTTTATTCTTCGATACGAAGCGACCCCCGGCAAACGCATGCTCGGGCTGCGCGTGGTGCGGGCGGATGGTTCGCGCGTGCGGGCGCCGCGCGTGGTGGGCCGATACTTTGCGGAACAACTGAGCGGACTGATCTTCTTCGCCGGTTACGTGATGGCGGCCTTCGACGACGAGAAACGCACCCTGCACGATGTCTTTTGCGGCACGCGTGTGGTGCGCGGGCCCCGCGTGACGAACGACGACTGACGCAGGACCCAGGTCGAATGACGAATGACGAATGCCGGCCGCGCGGACCGGGGCCGGTGACAAACGCGGGCCGCGCCGCGGTCGAGCGCGCGGCGGGGCGGTGGGTTTTTAGCGCAGGGCGCGCAGCACGCTGGCGCCAAAGGCCAGACGGCGGGACCAGCGACCGATGGCGCCGGGCACATGGCGGGTAACACCGAGCACGCGCCGAAAGGTCTCTCCACCGGGTGGCGCCGAGGGCGGGGGCTTGGCGGGCGCGGAAAAGTTTAGACGGAAATTCACGCGGTCCATCGCGCAGAGCACGGCTAGCCGGCGGATGCGTTCTTCGCGCGATTCCGGTTCCCGTCGTTTGGCGGGCGGCACAGCGGAGGCGGAGGAGGAGGCGGCGGAGGACTGAGGAGGCGCGGTCATGATAGCGGCCCTCGCGCGGTGGGTTGAAAAGCGGCTTCGTCGGCGCCGTTGGTGCGTGCGGTGCCATCGGTGCGTGCGGCGCGCGGGGGAGCGGTTTCGCGGTCGGAACCGCGGGGCGGCGCTCGGTCGCCGTCGTCCGCCACGGCGGCTCCGCCGGGCAGCAGCGTTTGTAGCATTTCGCCGTCCTGCCGGAGCTGCCGCCGTGTCTCGCGAAGCGGTTGCCATCGGCTGAGGCGCCGGTGGGTCCAGAAAACCAGGCCCGCCGCGAGCGCCAGTTGCAGCCCGGCGAAAAGCGCGAGGAGCAGGGCGCGGTCGTCGCGGTGCCAGATGCCGGCGGCCACGGCGAAGTTGAGCGCGAAGCCGCCGAGGACCGTGAGCGCGGTGGCGGCGAGGCCGAGCGCCACGGTGCCCGCCAGATGATCGCGAGCCTCCCCGGCCTCGAGGGTGACGAGCTCTCCGCGGTGCGAGAGGGCGGAGAGGCCCGCGCGCGCCGCGGAGCCGAGGCGGTCGAGGCCGTGGGCGAAGGTGTCGGCGATCATTGGCGGAGTGGGGATTTGGGCGGGGCCGGCGCGGACCGGCGGCGGGGGCGTCCGGGTTTTCCGGTTCCGCTCACTGCTGGGAGCGACAGTTGCGCGCGACCATGGCTCCGATCATGGCGCCGACGCCGGCGGCGATGCCGATGGCGATGTAGGGGTGGGAGTGGATGGCCTCGTCGGCGTGGGCCGCTTTTTCGCGCGCGGAATCCATGGCGCGACGGGCGACGACTTTGCCCTCGTCGAGGGCGTTGCGAAGGCGGGCGCGGATGAGGTGCGACTCGTCCACGGCGCGTTCGCCGGCGTTGGCGAGGGCGCGCTCGGCCTGGGCGAGGAGGGACTTGAGCTCCTCGACCGTGGACTCGGCGGAGGCGGCGGGGGAGGCGGTGCGGGAGGAATGTTGGCTGTTCATGATGGGTGGGCGGGTTGGGGGTTGTGGTTGGAGGTTTGGATCCGTGGCCCTCGGCGGGCCGGCGAAAACGGGGGAGGTCGAGGCTGGCGCGGGCGGGCGCGGGTTGCGGCGGATCTACCCGAGGGGGTTGCGGCCGCGGATCAGGCGGATGAGCACGACGATAAAGGCGACCGCCAGCAGCACGTGGATGAAGCCGCCCAGCGTGTAGGAGGAGAGGAGGCCGAGCAGCCACATGAGCACGAGGACGATGGCGAGAATTTCGAGCATGGCGGAGAAGGGGCTGCCTCCTCGTCGCAACTACGGGGCCAACACACGGCCCCGGAAGGCTATCCGCTGCCGGTTAATCGCTTGCGGAAACGCCGGGCGCTTGGGCGGCGCGGTTCGTCCTGCAAATTGCAGGGCCGGCGCCGACGCGGTGCCTGCAAATCGCAGGGCGCGCGGGGCCTCTTCCGGCGTGGTGCGCCGGCGCGAGATCAAAAGAAAGCCGCGGGTCCGGACGGACGCCTACGGGTGCGCGTCGGTTCCGCCGGAGGCGTCGGCGTCTGGCGTGATGGTTTTCTCCGCTGGCGCGGCGTCCACGCCGCCGAAGGCGAAGCGGCTGATGAGGCTTTCGAGGTCCACCGCGCTCTCCGTGTCGATGATGAGGTCGCCGGGCTGGAGCGTGGCCTCGTCGGCGCCCGGGATGAGGGCGACGTGTTTGTCGCCGATGAGGCCGCTGGAGCGGATGGCGGCGAGCGAGTCGGCCGGAAGGGCGAGGTCGCGCCGCACGCGCAGCGTGGCGATGGCGGCGAAGCGTTCGTCGAGCTCGACCTTCTCCACCGTGCCCACGGCCACGCCGGAGACGAGCACGCTGGCGCCGGGCGCGAGCCCGCCGAGGTTGTTGAAGCGCGCGCGCACCGTGGTGGTGTCGCCGCCCACGAGGGCGCCGCCGCCGATCTTGATCGCGAGGTAGGCGAGGGCGGCCAGACCCGCGAGGACGAAGCTGCCCACGGCGAGGTCGAGGCGGGTGTATTTGACGGGGATCGGTTGCATGGCGGTCGAGGCGGTCGGTCGGAAAGGGAAAGGGAGCGGTGCGCGGTCGAAAAACGGGGGCGGTGCGGTGCGGCGGTTCAATCGAGCTCGTCGGCGGGCGGCGGCTCGCCGGCGCGGATGGCGGCGATGGAGCGGGCGAGGGCGCCGGGGCTGTCGCGGAAGGCGGCGACGGCGGCGTCGTCGGAGGCCGCGAAGTCGCCGGGCGTGCCGGAAAAACGGATACACCCCTCGTCGAGCAGGGCGATGGCGTCGCAGGCGGCGAGGGCCTCGGGCAGGTCGTGCGTCACCACGACGGCGGTGAAGCCGAACTCGCGGCGCGCGTGCGCGATGAGGGTGAAGACCGCGTTGCGCCGCAGCGGGTCGAGCCCGGCGGTGGGTTCGTCGAAGAGCACGATCTCGGGGCGGGTGACCAGGGCGCGGGCCAGGGCGAGGCGTTTCTGCATGCCGCCCGACATCTGCGAGGGGAAGCGGCGGGCCTCGTTGTCCAGCTCGAGGCGGTGGAGCGCGTCGGTGACGCGGGCGCGGATCTCGGACTTGGGCAGGAGGGTGGTTTGTTCGAGCGGGAGGGCGACGTTTTCCCAGGCGTTGAGCGAGTCGAGCAGGGCGTTGCCCTGAAACAGGTAACTGCAGCGGCGGCGGAAGTCGGCCAGCGCGTCGGGCTCCTCGTGGGTGAGCGGGCGTCCGTCGAAACACACCTCGCCCGCGTCGGGCGTGAGCACGCCGGCGAGGCATTTGAGCAGCACCGATTTGCCGGTGCCCGACTTGCCCACGACGGCCAGCACGCGACCGCGCGGCACCGCGAGCGAGACGTCCGCCAGCACGACGCGTTCGCCGAACCGTTTTTGCAGGCCGCGGGTCGAGAGCAGGGGGCCGCGCCGGCCGTTGCCGTTGCCGTTCCCGTTGCCGGGGAAGGGGGCGGCGGAGCGTGTATCCGGATTGCTCATACGAAGAGGGCGGTGACGAGGTAGTCGGCGGCGAGCACGGCGATGCAGGAAAAGACGACCGCGCGGGTGGTGGAGACGGAGACGGCGCGGGCGCCGGTGGCGTGGGTGCGGCGGTGGGCGTTGAAGCCGTTGTGGCAGCACAGCGCGATGGTGATGGCGCCGAAGGCGAGGGCCTTGACCACGGTCTGGGTGACGTCGGCGGGTCGCACCGCCCGCTCGATGGAGGACCAGTAAACGCCGGTTTCCAGGGCCAGCAGCACGCAGCCGGAGAGCCAGCCGCCGACGAGGCCGACGAGGGCGAAGAGCGCCGTCATGATCGGGAACACGATGAGGGCGGCGAGCAGGCGGGGCGCGACGAGGAAGCCGTAGGGATCGATGCCCATGGTCTCGAGCGCGTCGATCTGCTCGGAGTTGCGCTGGATGCCGAGTTCGGCGGTGAGGGCCGAGCCCGCCTGGCCCACGAGCATGAGGGCGGCGAGCACCGGGGCCAGTTCGCGCACCAGGGTGAGCGAGACGAGCTGGCCGAGCATCGCGGTGGAGCCGAAGCGGTTGAGCGTGTGGTAGCCCTGGAGGCCGAGCACGAGGCCGGTGAAGAGGCCGACGATCAGGATGACGGGCAGGCAGCGCACGCCCTGTTCGTAAACGGCGCGCACCAGGCGGCGGCCGATCCGGCGCGAGCCCACGGCGGAGGCGAAGCCGCGGGTGGTGAAGCGGGCGAGGTCGCCGGTTTCGGCGACGATGCGGAGCGTGGAGTGACCGAGGGCGGAGAGCACGGGCGGAGCAAAACCGCGCACTTTTCACGGCCGACGTCGCGGTGACGAACGCAAAAAATCCGCGCCCGGCGGCGCCTCCGGGCGGCGCGCGGCATCCGGCGCCGGGTTCGTCCCGTTTTTTCCGGGATTTGTCCCCGATGGGTGGCGAGGAGGACTTGCCGGTCCCTCCATCGTCCGATAGGCCGATCCGCTCCCCTCCCCTGTTCCCCCCCAGATACCCCGTCATGAAGTCCGATCGCATGCAGACTCGTCGTTACGAGATCAAATACCAGACCGACGAGGCGACGGTGCAGGCGATCCGCCGGGTGTTGCGCACGCGGCTGGAGCCGGACGAGTTTGGCGCCGACGCCGACCGGCCGAGCTACTTCGTCCACAGCCTCTACCTCGACTCCCCCGGCTACGATCTCTGTCGCGCCACTTTCCACGGCGAACGCAACCGCTTCAAACTGCGCGTCCGCTACTATCGCGACGATCCGGACGAGCCGGTCTATCTGGAGATCAAGCGGCGCGAGGACCGCTGTATCCGCAAGCAGCGCGCGCTGGTGCGGCGCGAGGTCTTTCCGCGGCTGCTGGCCGGGGAGCCTCCCGTGCTGGGGCACCTGGTGCGCCCCTCGGCCCGCGCCATGGAGGATCTGGAAACCTTCTGCCGGCTCGCGACCCGGTTGAGGGTGCGGCCCAGCGCGCATGTGGCCTACGAGCGCGAGGCCTGGCTCACCGCGGGACACAATTCCGTGCGGGTGACCTTCGACCGGGAGGTGCGCTGCGAGCCGGTGGACGCCGTGAACCTGACGACCGGCTTCATCCGGCCGACGGCGGTTTTTCCCGGCCGGGTCGTGCTCGAGATCAAGTTCACCGATCGTTTCCCGGACTGGCTGCGCGATCTGGTGCGTCGGTATTCGCTGATCCCGTGCAGCGCGGCCAAATACGCCGACGGGCTCGCGTGCAGCGGCGCGGTGAGCGCGCCGCCCACGCCGTCGGCCGGTCGCCGACGGCGTGGCTTGCGCGACTTCGCCGGCTTCATCGGCGACAAGGTCTGAGCCCGCGCCCCGCCCGCCTCCGGTCCCCCGCCGTCTTTCTTTTCCCGCTTCTTCCCGCCTTCATCCCCGACCGCCCCCGCCATGCTCGACAACTTTCTGCGCGGAGACCACGCGCTGGCTCCGACGCCCCTCGCGACCATCGCGCTCGCCCTCCTGCTCGCCTTTCTCCTCGGGCAACTGCTCGCCTGGGTTTACATGGCCACGCACGAGAGCCTGTCCTACTCGCGTGCCTTCGTGGTCTCGCTGGTCCTGCTGCCGGTGATCGTGGCGCTGGTGATGCTGGTGCTGTCCAACAACCTCGTGGCCGCCTTCGGCCTGATGGCCGTCTTCGCCATCGTGCGTTTTCGCAACGTGCTGCGCGACACGCTCGACACCGCGCACGTGCTGGTGGGCATCGTCGCGGGCATGGCCTGCGGCACGCAGAAATTCGCCACCGCCGTGCTGGGCGGACTGCTCATCGCGGCGATCATGGGCTACGCGCGGCTCACCCATTTCGGCACGCGCTGGCGCCATGATTTTATCCTGCAACTCCGCTGGAACCGGCCGCCGGCCGACTGGCCCGAGCTGGAGCGTCTGCTGGCGCGCCACGGGCGGCGGGTGCGGCTGGCGCGGCGGAGGCCGGCGGCGGGGGCGGACGGGGACGAGCTTTGTTTTCACCTCCTGCTGCGCGATCCGGACCGCTCGGAGCTGTTGATCGGGGAGGTCGCCGCCCTGCCCGGCGCCGTCGCGGTGGACGGCGTGTCGGCGGTGCAGGAGTCCGAGGTGTGAGCGCCGTGGCCCAATCCTATTTTTCAACGTGAAGTCGTCCCTGCCTCCCCTCGCTCCGATACCCACGCCGTCGCGCCAACGCTGGCGGATGTTTCGCATCGAGTGGCTGCCGCCGCTCACCTTCGCGCTCGGCGTCGCGCTGGTCGCCCTGCTGTGGCGGAGCACCGCGGTGGCGCCGGCCCTGCTCGCCGAGGCGGAGCTGGTCACGGCCGAGCTGCGCAGCGTGGGCGGCGGGGTCCTGGTGGAGTGGGCCGCGGAGCCGGGCGCCGAGGTGCGGGCGGGCGAGGTCCTGGGCCGGGTGCGCGCCACCCCGCCGGCGGTGCTGGCGGCTTCGCTGGCGGTGCTGCGCGCCGAGCTCGATGAACTGCGGGCCGGCCGCGAGCCGGAGATCGCGGGGCGGCGACTCGCCATCGACGCGGACCGGCTGCGGTTGGAATGGATGCGCGAGCGGGTGACCCTCGCCGCGCAGCGGGTGGAGTTGCAGCAGGCGGAGTCCGAGCTGGCGCGCCAGGAGGCGCTGCGGGCGCGGGACGCGACGCCGGAGCAGATCCGGGAAAACGCCCGCCTGCGCCGCGACGAGCTCCGGGAAACGCTTGCCGTCCAGGAGGCGCTGGTCGCCGCGCTGGCTCCCGGCGCGAACCCGGCCGAGGCCCCCGCCCGTTCCCCGGCGCCGAAGGGCGGCGCGGGCGGGGCCGGGGACGCCGACGGCGCCTTGGCGGCGGCGCTGCGCGGGGCGGAGGCGGAGCTGCGTCTGGCGGAGGCGCAGCTCTCGCCGGAGCCGATCCTGGCGCCGTTTGACGGCGTGGTGACGGCGCTGTGGCGCCGGGCCGGCGAGGTGGTCCTGCCGGGCGAGGCGGTGGCGGTGCTCGCCGAGCCGGAGACGCGGCGGGTGGTGGGCTTTTTGCGGCAGCCGCTGGGCGTGGAGCCGCGCCCGGGGATGACGGTCGAGCTGCGCTCGCGCCGGCCGGACCGCATCACCGCGGAGGCGAAGGTGGCCGAGGTCGGGCGGGTGCTGGAGCCGGTGCCGCCGACCCTGCTGGCGCTGCTGGATCGGGCCGATTCGCCCGAGCTGGGGCTGCGGGTGTATTTCGACCTGCCGCGCGGGCTGGCCCTGCGCCCGGGCGAGATCGTCGAGGTGATGTTGGACGGCGCCGCGGGCGAGGCGCTTTTGCCGTGAACTTTTTCCGTCCCGCCCGACCCCTCCTGCTCGGCTGGCTGGTGGCGCTGGTCGGGTGGGTGGCGCTGGCCTTCGTCGTGGCCTACGGGTTGGTGGCGAGCACGCCTTTCACGTGGATCGAGGCGATGCAGACGCCGGTGCGCGAGTGGCTGCCGTGGACGCTGGCGGCGCCGCTCTTGTTTCGGTTGGTGGACCGTCTGCCGATCGAGCGCGAGCGCTGGTGGCGGCCCTTGCTCGGGCATGCCTCGGCGCTGCTCTGCGTGGCGGCGCTGGCCTGGGCCTGGGCGCGGTTTCTGGACATCCGGCCGGCGCCGGGCATCGAGCGTTTCGGCGGTTCGATGGAGCAACGTTTCCCGCGTTTCGAGCCGCAGGATGACTACTTCTGGATGGATGACTTCAGCCCGGATTCCGGCGGTCCCGGCCGGGACGGGGATCGTAGCGGCTTTGGTCCGCCGCCGCCGGCCGGCGCCGCGTCCGGCGGGACCGCGCCCCGGGCTGGCGAGACCGGGAGCGGGCGCGGCCCCGGCGGGCCCGGCGGCCCGCTCGACGGCGGCGGCGGACCCGGAGCGCCGACGACCTTCCCGCGCACGCTGGGGCGCGTGCTCTCGACCTACGCCGTGCTGGCGAGCGTGGCGCACGCCTTGTTGTTTTACCGCCGCGCGAAGGAGCGCGAGGCCGGTCTCGCCCGCGCGCGGCTGGAGGCGCTGCGCATGCAGCTGCAGCCGCACTTTCTCTTCAACACGCTCAACACCATCTCGGGCTTGGTGCACACCGAGCCCGACCGGGCCGACGCCGTCCTGACCGCGCTCGGCGAGCTGCTGCGGCTCACGCTGGAAACCTCCGAGGTGAGCGAGCTGCCGCTGCGCGATGAGATGCGGTTCGTCGAGGCCTACCTCGCCATCATGCAGGCGCGTTTCGAGGAGCGGGTGCGCGGCTCGCTCTCCATCGAGCCCGAGACGGGCGAGGCCCTGGTGCCGGCGTTTATCCTGCAACCCTTGATCGAAAACGCCGTGCGCCACGGCCTGGAACCGCTGCCCGGCGGGGGCTCGGTGGAGGTGCGGGCGCGGCGCGAGGGCGACGTGCTGGTGATCGAGGTTCGCGACGACGGCGTCGGTCTCGGCGAGGGCGGACCGAAGCGCGAGGGGCTCGGCCTGGGCAACACCCGCGCGCGGCTGCGCGAGCTGCACGGCGAGCACGCCTCGCTGGAGCTGCGCGCCGGCGGCGAGCGCGGCTGCACGGTGCTGCTCAGGCTGCCCTTCCGGACGAGTGCGTGAGCCGGGAGAAAACCAGAGCCCGCGACGACGATGAGCGACGGACCCTTGAGGGTGTTGATGGTGGACGACGAGCGCGCGGCGCGGTTGCGCCTGCGGCGCCTTCTGGAGGCCGAGCCCGGGGTCTTGATCGTGGCGGACTGCGCCGAGGGCGCGGCGGCGGTGGAGGCGGCGAATCTGTTGCGGCCCGACCTGCTGCTGCTCGACGTGCAGATGCCGGGCATGGACGGCTTCGAGGTGCTGCGCGGTCTGCCGGCGGACTACGCGCCGGCGATCGTGTTTGTCACCGCCTTCGACGCGCACGCGGTGCGGGCTTTCGAGGCCTGCGCGCTGGACTACTTGCTCAAGCCGGTCGCGCCGGCCCGTCTGGCGCGAGCCCTGGGCCGGGTGCGGGAGCGGCGGGCCTTGCTGGCCGCCTCGGCCTCGGCTGCGGCCGGGGCGGCGGCGGAGAACGCGCGCGCGGGCGAGCCGCCGGCGCCGCGGCGCTTCGTGATCCGCAGCTCGAACCGGGTCAGCGTGGTCGAGGCGGCCGAGATCGAGTGGATCGAGGCGGCGGGCAACTACGCGATCCTGCACACCGCGGCGGGCAACCACATCCTGCGCGAGACCATGGCCTCGCTGGAGGAGACGCTGCCGGCGGGCGAGTTCATGCGGGTGAATCGCGGGGCGATCGTGCGGCTGGCGCTGGTGCGCGCCTTGCGTTCGCCGAGCGGCGACGCGCCGGCGGCGGTGGTGCTGGCGGGCGGGGTGGAGTTGCCGCTCACGCGCGGCCTGCGCGAGGTGCGGGAACGTCTGCGCGTCGGTTGAGCGTCGGGCCGAGCCGGGCCGGGCCGGGCCATCGGGGCTCCGGGTGGGGACGGACCGGCGGGCCGGGGCGAAACGGGGTGGAGGGGAGCACCCAACGAACTCCCCTCCACGTTTCGCTATTCGTTTTTCATTCCTGCACCAGCACCGAGACCCGCACGAACACACGGGGCCCGGAAAGGGGGACGATCGCGGTCAGGTAGCCGTCCGCGTCGGGGCCGGAGAGGGTGACGCCGTCGGTGGTCCATGCGACCAGATCGGTGCTCATCTGCGGGGTGTAGGTGACGCCCTCGGCCCGGGCGGGAAAACTCAGCGTGAGGTGATCGTCCACCAGCTCGGGCTGCGGCAGGCTGGCCGAGAGGTTGGCCGCCGGATCTAGGCCAAAGGCATACGCGAGCAGGAGCGGCACGCCGTCGCCGTCGGGATCGCCGGTGAGGTCGGTGGCGGCGTCGTAGCCGTGGGCGACGAGCCAGCTCGTGGTGGCGTCGCCGGAGCCGAGGACGGCGGCGGCGTAGCCCATCCAGGTGGGCGAGGTGAAGCCGGTGGCGGAGGCGCCGTAGTAGAGGGTGAAGCCGTCGGCGGTGTTGTCGAAAACCGCGGCGCCCATGGCGGGCGCGTCGCCCGCGAAGGTGGCGCTGGCGAGCGCGGTGGCGTAGTGGAAGGCGTCGTCGGCGAGGGTGGCTAGGCCGGCGGGCAGCGTGACCGCGCCGAGGCCGGAGCAGCCGCCAAAGGCCCAGGCGCCGATGGTGGCGAGGCTGTCGGGCAGGCTGATCGAGGTGAGCCCGGAGGCGTAGTAGAAGGCGCCGTCGGGGAGGGCGGCGAGGCCGGCGGGCAGGGTGACCGAGGTGAGCGCGTGGCAGTGGTCGAAGGCTCCGGCGGCGATGGTGGCGACGCCGGACGGCACGGCGTAGGCGCCGGCGCGGGCCGGCGGCATGCGCAGGAGGGTGGCGCCGGCGGCGTCGAACAGGACGCCCGAGGCGGCGGAAAAATCCGGATTGCCGGCGGCGACCGAGAAGGTGGCGAGGGATTCGCAGCCGGCGACGAAGTCGGCGCCCAGCGCGGCGAGGCCCGTGCCGAGGGTGAGCGAGGTGAGCGCGTCGCAGTCGCGGAAGGCGCCGGCGCCGACGGTGGCGACCGAGTCGGGCAGGGTGAGCGAGACCAGCGCGTCGGCGTCGGCGAGGGCGCCGTCGCCGATGGAGACGAGGCCGGCGGGCAGGCCGAGGCTGGAGAGCGACGCGCAGCCCTCCAGCGCGTGGGCGGGCAGCGCGGTGACGCCGGAGGGCAGGGAGAGCGCGGTGAGCGCGGCGCAGTTTTGAAAGGTGTTTTCCCCGAGGCTCGTCAGGCCGGAGGGGAGCGTGAGCGAGGCGAGTTTGCCGCAATCGGCGAAGGCGGCGGCCTCGATGGCGGCGAGGCCGGCGGGCAGCGTGACGCCGGTGAGCGCGGAGCAGCCGAGGAAGGCGCCGGCGGGCAGGCGGGCGAGGCCGGAGGGCAGGCTGGCGGAGACGAGGCCGGTGCAGCCCTGGAAGGCCTGCGGTCCGATGCCGGTGACGTCGGAGCCGGCGAAGGCGAGGCTGGTGAGGGCGGAGCGGTTTTTGAAGGCGCCGCGGGCGATGCCGACCACGCCGTAGCCGTCCACGGTCGCCGGGATGGTGAGCGCGCCCGAGGCGGCGGCGGTGGCGGTGAAGCCGGTGAGCGTGGCCTGGCTCCCGGAGAGCGTGTAGGTGAACGTCGTGTCGGCGAGGAGCGGGGCGGCGCCGGCGAGCAGACAAAGCGAGGGGATGCGAAAGCGTTTCATGGCGAAGCGAAGGCGGCGGGGGGGGCGGTGCGGTGGTGCGAGACGGGCGGGGTGAGGTGGGCGGCGACGGCGGAGGTGAACGACGCGGCGCGGCGATCACTGCACGGTCGTGACCATGGCGGTGGGCGTGAACGTCTTGAGCGTGGTGCCGCCGGTCACGGTCGCGCCGGTGACGAGTCCGTGGAACTCGGTGCCGCCGCTCACGGTGGCGCCGGAGATGATGGAGTAGGTGGTGCCGGCGACGAGGCCCGGGTTGCTGAAGAGCAGGGTCATGGGCGTGCTCGACGAACCGCCGCCGCCGGGGCCGCCGAAACCTCCGCCCGAGTAGGTGCGGGGCAGGCGATAGACGAGGTTGTCGCCCGAGGCGGATTTGACCTGGAGGATGACGTTGGCGGTGCCGGCGCCCTTGTAGATCACGGAGCGCTGGGTGCTGACCGAGGCGGTGGGCGAGCTGGTGGCGCCGCCGGTGCCGACGAGGGTGCCGCCGGTGATCTTGAAGGTGTTCTGGTCGCAGTCGAAGCCCTCCTCCGGGGCGTTGTAGCCGGAGGAGACGACCACGCCGCCGCTGAAGGTCATGGTGCCGTTGGAGTCGATACCGTCGTTGTTGCTGGCATAACAGTAGATGTTGCCGCCGTTGACCGTGATGCTGGAGGCGGCGTTGATGCCGTCGTCGTAGGTGGTGATCTCGAGGGTGCCGCCGTTGATGACGAGGTGGGCCTTGCTCTCCAGGCCCTCGCCGCCGTCGGTGGAGGTGGAGGCGGTGTAGCGGCCGCCGTTGACGGTGAGGTTGCCGCCGGCCTTGAAGGCCTTGCAGTTGATGTAGTCGGAGCCGGAGACGAGCTGGCGGGCGCCGGAGGTGCGGGCGGTGACGACGGGCGTCGTATCCACGCCCAGGATACCGATGACGGCCGCGCCGTCGCAGGAGATGGCGTCGCCGCCGGCGCCGGTGGCGGTGGCGCCGAGGGTGCCGCCGGTGATGGTGAGGTTGGCGTCGGACTTGAAGCAGTCGGCGGCGGCGCGGTCGGTGGCGCCGGAGGCGTTGACGAAGGTGGCGGAGGCGGCGCCGGAGTTGGTGATGGTGAAGGAGCCGCCGCTCATGACGATGTCGCCGTCCACCGAGACGCCCTTGCCGGCGGTGCCGGAGTGCGTGATGGCGAAGGTGCCGCCGGTGACGGCGAGGGCGCCGTCGCACTTGATGGCGGTGCAGTAGGACGGGTCGTGGCGCGTGGTGGACGGGATCTGCTCCAGCACGACGTTGCCCGACATGGCGAAGGTGAAGGAGCCGCCGTCGAGCCGCATGGCGTCCTTGCTCTTGAGGCCCTTGGTCCGGTTGCCGGAGGCCTTGATGGCGAAGGTCCCGCCGTCGATGTCCACGAGGGTGTCGGACGAGAGGCCGTCGGCGGAGTCGCCGAGCAGCTCGATGGTGAATGCGCCGCCGGTGATGGCGAGGGTGCCGTCGGCGGTGATGGCGTCGGCCGCGGCGGTGTCGGTGGCGCCGGTGTCGTCGATGTAGGAGGCGGAGGCGCCGCCGCCGAGCGAGAGGTCGAGGACGCCGTCGGAGATGGAGACCGCGCCCCCGGCCGAGACGCCCTTGCCGGCGGTGCCGGAGTGGGTGACCACGAGATGGCCGCCGGAGATGGAGACGTCGCCGTCGCATTTGATGGCGGTGCAGTAGGACGGATCGGAGTAGGTGGAGCCGTCGGTGGCGGTGACGGACTCGAGCACGACGCCGCCGGAGAGATCTAGGAAGAGGGCGCCGCCCGAGATCGAGACGCCGGTGGCGGCGGAGACGGCCTTGGACTGGTCGCCGGAGAGGGTGGCGGTGACGGTGCCGCCGCTCATGGTGAAGGCGCCGTCGGTCTTGAGGGCCTTCACGTCGGCGACGGAGCTGACGAAGGAGACGCGGCCGCCGGCGAGGGAGATGCTCTCGGCGGCGTCGATGCCGTCGCCGGTGGCGGCGAGGTCGAGGGAGCCGGCGTCGAGCCGGAAGGCGTTTTTCGGATGCAGGGCGTCCTTGGCCGCGGCGGTGACGGCGAGGTGGCCGCCGAGGACGCGGAGGTCCTTGTCGGAGTTGATGCCGTGTCCGCCGAGGCTGGCGATGGAGAGCGAGCCGGGGCCGGAGACGAGGAGTTTGCCGCCGGTGTGCACGGTGCCCTTGCCGGTGCGGGAGTAGGTGGCGGAGTCGGCCAGGGTGTTGGTTTTCCCCTCGGGGAGCACGAGGAAGGTGCGTTCGGAGCCGAGCACGGAGAGGGCGGGGCCGTCGGGGCTGGCGAGGCTGACGCCGTCGAGCACGATCTTGGCGCGGTTGGCGGAGCTGAGCTGGAGGTAGCCGGCCGGGGAGGCGCCGGACAGGACGTATTGGATTCCGGATACGGACGAGGCGATGGCGACGCGGGAGTCGGTGGCGCCGCGGGTGACGGTGACGCCGGCCGCGTCGGCGCCGCTCACGGTGGCGGAGGAGCCGTCGAAGACGATGGTGACGGTCTTGGTGAAGTCGGCGTCCTCGATACGGTCGCGGTCCACGTCGGCGCGCAGGGCGGCGGGTAGCGCGAGGGTCGCGAAAAGGGGGAGAAGGCGAAGCGAGGCGGAGCGACGGAGGCGGAGGCGGTTTTTCATGGGGCGGGGAGCGGCGGCTGGGGTGCTTCCTCGCCGGGAGCCGCCCGGGCGAAAAGCCGTCGGGGACGAAGCCGGGGTAAAATGGGACAAAGGCCGTGGCCGGGATGCGGGCGTCGAGCCCCGGGTCGGCGCTTGCCGGAGCTTCCGTCGGGAGACCTTGGGTGGGAGGCCCAACGCGGCATCGCAAACGCGGCACCCATCTCTCGGGTGCTCTCCGGGTGCTCTCCGGACCTCCCCGACCTACCCGGCCCTGGACGGCGCGGGGGCGGGGGTCTCGGCGCCGCCGAGGGGGAGGGTGAGATCGTCGGCGGTGTGGAGGGTCCGGTCGGGGCCGGCGCTGCGGAGCTCGAGGGCGTCGCGCGAGAGGGCGTGGACGTCGTAGGGCGTGCCCCAGCGGTCGAGGAGCCGGCCGGTGTCGGGCGAGACGGCGGAGGCGTCGCGGGGGAGGAGCGCGATGCGGTGGGGGTTGGCGCCGGCGAGGGCGTTGACCAGTTGGGCGTTGGTCTCGAAGGCGGGGTAGGCGCCGAAGCGTTCGCGATAGAGCGCGAGGATGCGGGCGATGGCGCGGAGGTCGTCCCGGGCGGTGGTGGCGGGCGAGTTGAGCGAGTCGGCGAGGGGCGAGCGGGGGAAGGCGGGCGACGGGGCGACGGGGGCGAGGGCGGGGCGGGCGGGAGAATCGGGCGCGAGGGGGGGCGGTCGCGACGCGAGGCCCGGGTCGGAAGCGGTGGCGGCGGGGGTGTTGGGCGCCGGGGTGGGGGCGGATTGCCCGGGGGCGGGAGGAGGCGCGTCGTGTTTGACGAGGAGAGCGAGTAGGAGGATCGCGGCGAGGAGGCCGAGGATCAGAAGGATGGTGCGCGGAGGGCGGGGACGACGGGCGGGGCGGGTCATGGGGGCGGCGGGCTCGCGCCGGCGGCGGCGGCGTCGTCGGCAAGCCCGATGGCGAAGGAGGCGAGGGAGGGCGCGCGGTGCGCGGTTGAGGCGCGCGGAGCGGTGCGCGGGTCAGAGGTGCATGAAGCCGAGGTCGCGGGAGGCGAAGCGGCCGATGTTGGGGAGGACGAGGGGGAGGTTGGCGTCGGCGACGCCGAACCAGCGGGCGAGGGTGGCGGCGTATTCGTCGGTCGAGATGCTGGGGATCCACGCGCCGCGGTCGCCGGTGTCGTCGGGGCCGCCGGACTGGAGGACGGGCATGCGGCCGATGATGCGGCCGCCGTTGACGGCGCCGCCGAGGACGAGGTGGTGCGAGCCCCAGGCGTGGTCGCTGCCCTTGCCGTTGGTCGAGTAGGTGCGGTTGAAATCCGAGCCGGTGAAGGTGGTGACCTGGTTGTCGATGCCGAGGGTGACGGTGGCGGCGTGGAAGTCGGCGAGCGCGGCGCCGAGCTGGGCGAGGAGGGCGGAGTGGTCGGCGAGCTGGTCGTCGTGGGTGTCCCAGCCGCCGAGGGAGGCGAAGAAGATCTGGCGGCGGAGGCCGAGGGCGCCCTTGGCGACGATCATGCGGAGGATCATGTGGAGCTGGGCGGCGACGCGGGTGAGGGCGCCGGTGGCGGTGCGGCAGCGGGGGAAGAGGTCGAGGTCGCCGGCGACGTGGCCGGGCGCGCCGGGGCCGCGGTCGTAGCGGGGGATGGTGGCGAGGGTGGTCTTGAGCAGGGTGTCGTTTTGCACGGCGCGGCGCATCACGTCGGCGTATTCCTGCTCGAAGAGGTGACCGTAGCTGCGGGCGAGGACGTCGTCGGTGGACTGTTTGAACTGCGGGTTGGGCGCCCAGGTGGAGTCGCGGTTGCTCAGGCCGATGCTGCCCTCGGGGGTGACGTGGTATTGGAAGACCTCCTCGCCGACCTGGAAAAAGTTGTTCCCGGCGAGGGAGACGTTCATCGAGATCTGCGAGCCGGCGTTGAGGGCCTGGAGGTGGTCGGCGAGGCGGCCGCCCCAGCCGACGCGGCGGATGGAGTCGGGGACGGAGGTCTGCCACTGGACCTGCTGGTCGTTGTGGGAAAACAAATACGGGGGGATGGCGGCGCCGCCGGATTTGTATTCGGCGCGGGTGATGGGGGCGACGAGGGTGCCGACGTTGGCGAGGAGGGCGAGTTTGCCGGAGTCGAAGGCGGGGGCGAGGGGGGCGAGCGAGGGGTGGAGGGCCCATTCGCGACCGTCCCCGCCGGTGGGGAGGGCGAGGCGGACGAGGTCGGCCCGGGGGAGGGCGAGGATGCCGCGGGCGGCGGCGTAGGCCTGGTGGGCGGCGGTGTCGTAGGGGACGAGGGTGTTGTTGCCGTCGTTGCCGCCGTAGAGGAAAAGGCAGACGAGGGCCTTGTGGTCGTCGCCGGGGATGGTCTGCGCGGAGAGCGTGGAGCTGAAGAGGCGCAGGGTGCCCATGGTGCTGAGCAGGCCGGCGAGGCCGAGGCCGGAACAGGCGGCCTGGCCGAGGAACTGGCGACGGGTGATCATGGGCGGCGTGGGCGGAGGGGCGGAGCGACAGAGCGGCAGAGCGACGGAACGACAGAAGGACGGAGCGGCAGAGGGACGGAAGGGCGGAGGGGCGGGGCGGGTCAGCGGTCGATGACGGTTTCGGGGGCGATGGAGAGGAGGTGGATGGAGTAGCGGATGACGGTGAGGCGGCGTTCTCGGAGGGTGGTCTGGTCGCTCGTGGTCCAATACCAGGACGGGAGGGCGGCGTGAAATTCGAGCAGCTCGGCGCGGAGCTCGGGGCCCACGCGGCCGCCGCGGTATTTGTCGGCGAGGTGGGTGACGAGGGCGGAAAAGTTTTCCGCGGGCGTGGTCGGGGTGCGCTCGAGGATGGCGAGTTCGGCGTCGAGGGGAATGGTGAGCTCGAGGATGTCGGATTCGGGATCGGCGGGATCCGCGGGCTCGCCGGTCCATTTGCCCCAGTTGAGGACGTCGTGGAAGCTGTTGGCCTCGACGACGACGGTGGTCTCGGAGGTGATCTGGAATTCGGGCGAGACGAGCCCGGCGGTGGCGATGGCGCCGGGGTGGGCGTAAACGGGTTGGAAGAAGTTGAAGACGGAGGGCGAGCCGAGCGGGATCTGGTGGGAGAGCTCGTATTGGTAGTTCAGGAAGTAGCGCGGATCGCCGGCGCGGGGCGGGGCGGGCGGGAAGGCGTGGAAGAGGCGGGTGAGGCGGAGGACGGGTTCGGCGCGTTTGCCGAAGCTGAAGCCGGCGTTGGGCGCGGCGAGGCGGGCGTCGGGGTCGAGGAGCACGGCGCGGACGGTGGCGAAGAGGTCGCCGCGGACGCCGGAGCCGTCGTCGGCGAAGGCGGCGGCCACGCGGTGGACGTAGCCGGGGGAGGGATTGGAGGTGACGAGGCGCTGAATGAGCTGGCGGCCGAGGAAGGGGCCGAGGTTGGGGTGGTGGAAAAGCGTGTCGAGGGCCGTATCCATGGCGGCATTACCGTCGGTGCCGGCGGGGATGACGACGCCGCGGACGATGTGTTTCTCGCCGAGGTCGTGGTATTCGGGGTAGAAGGTCATGGGGCGCTCGACGTCGTTTCCGTAGAGGAACCAGGAATCGCGGTCGGCGACGGTGTCGTTGTCCCAGCGGGGCGGGTCGGCGTTGTCGTAGTGCGGACCCCAGCCGGTGAAGACGTGGGCGAGGCCGACGATGTCGGCCTGGGTGTAGGTGGGGAGGGGGAGGCCGTGGGCGTCGAGGCGCACGGTGCCGTCGGGGTGCAGCTCGTTGAGGCCGATGCTGAAGAGCTGCATGATCTCGCGGGCGTAGTTTTCGTCGGGGCGCTGGCCGGTCTCGGGGTCGGGACGGCGGTTGCGCATCATGCTGAGGTAAACGCCCATCACGGGGGATTTGGTGACGTCCTCGATGAGGTCGCGGTAGTTGCCGAAGGCGTGGGCGAGGAGGAGGTCGTAGTAGGCGGCGACGGCCTCGTGTTCGCCGGCGAGGGCGCCCTCCTGGGAGGTGACGAGGATTTGGGAAAGCGCCCAGGCGACGCGTTGGCGGAGCTGGTCGGGGGCGGTGAGGGCGGTCTGCCACCAGGCCTGCTGGAGCGGGGTCTGCCAGCCGTCGCTTTGGCCGTCGGATCGTGCGAGGTATTCGGCGCGGCGGGCGCGGACCTGGGGCAGGAGGAAGGTGGCGGGCAGGGTGCGCTGGTCGGCGAGCCAGTCGGCGTAGCCCCGGGCGCGGAGGTCGGCGACGGCGGCGGGGGCGGCGCCGAAGGCGGCTTGTTCGAGGAATCGGTGGGCCTCGGCGAGGGTGGGCGGGGTGGCGGGGAGCGCGGGCGGGGCGGGCGGCGGAGGGCTGGTCTCGGAGCCGGTGGCGGGGAGCAGTTGACCGAAGAGCTCGCCGGAGGGGGCGGCGGAGGAGCGGACGCGGACCCGGAGGCGGCCTTCGCGGAGGGCGGCGAGGATGGCGTCGTGGGACTGGTCGGCGGCGGGGGCGAAATCCCATTCACGGGCGGAGACCTGGCCGGCGGCGAGGTCGAGGACGACCGGGCCGGAGCCGCCGGAGGCGGAGACGAAGAGTTCGGAGCCGGAGGCGGGGCCGAGGAGGGCGGAGTAGGCGAGAGAGAGGTGGCCGACGAGGCCGTTGCCGGCGGCGCGGAGGGCGGCGTAACCCCAGGCGCCGGAGGCGAGGCCGGAGGGCGGGCGGAGGGCGGCGAGGTAGAGCTCGTCGGGGGCGTCGTCGATGGTGACGGTGAGCCGGTCGGGCGCGCCGAGGTCGTAACCGGAGTCCGGGAGGAGCGCGAGGGTGACGGTCTCGGGCGCCTCGACGAGGGC
Organism: uncultured Akkermansia sp.; assembly: GCA_966252115.1. Lineage (GTDB taxonomy): Bacteria > Verrucomicrobiota > Verrucomicrobiia > Opitutales > Opitutaceae > IMCC26134_A. The sequence goes on along the minus strand of CBINNW010000008.1, from coordinate 8,438 downwards.
GTCGGGGAGCGGTGTAATGGAAAACTCGATACGCGAGGCGCCGGCCGGGATGTGCGCGACGCCGGAGAGGGGCGCGTGGTCGGCGCCGGGGGCGGCGGTGCCGGAGACGGTGTAGCGGACGGTGACGGGGCCGAGGTTGCCGGAGCGGAAGACGGTGACGGTGGCGGGCAGGGCGCCGGTCTCGTAGGCGCGGGGCGAGGCGCTGCCGAGGGTGATGCGGTCGCGGGCGGCGAGCCGCGCGAGGGCGGCGTCGCGGTCGTTCACCCGGGGCTGGGTGGTGGTGTCGAGCGGGTCGGTGCCGAGGAAGAGCTCGTCGTGGTCGCTCAGGCCGTCGCCGTCGCGGTCGCGGTCCTCGACGGTCAGGCGGTAGAAAACGCGGCCGGAGGCGCCGATGAGCTCGGGGAGCGGGCGCGGGTCGGTGGCGTGGTGGCGGGCTGCGAGGGGCTCCTTGTCGGGATCGAGGGTGGGGCCGGTCCAGGCGACGGCGACGTGGTCGCCGTAACCGCCCTCGATGTGGTAAAGCTCGAAGTGGTAGGGGCGCCCGCCCGCGAGGGTGAGGGGCGCGGAGGTCTGGGACGGGTATTTGGTCCACTCGTCGGCGTGGGTCCAGCCCTCGACGTAGGCGACGCGCTGGCGGCCGGCGGGATCGGCGGAGGAGGAGAGCCAGAACTCGCAGGAGTCGTCGCCGGCGATGAAGAAGCGGTATTGGCCGTCGGCGGGCGGGACGATCCAGCCGCGGGCGTATTGGCCGAAGCGATCGAGGGCGGGGTCGGTTTGCGCGGTGGAGAGGGTGGGAAGCCGAAGGAGGGTGGTGGGCGGGGTGGTGCCGGGAACGACCTGAGTTTTAAAGGCCCACATCCAGGTGCCCTCGGGCAGGTTTTCCCAGCGGGAGACGGAGAAGTCGCCACCGGCGTAGGTGCGGTCGAGCGGGAGTTCGAGGGAGAGCTCGGAGCCGTCGCCGGTGGCGGAGACGTTGAGCGTGGTCCAGGTGGCGAGGTCGGAGGAGGCCTGGATGCGGTAGAGTTTGCCGGGGGAGGAGGGCCAGCGGAGGAGGGCGCGGTCGGCGGCGGGGGCTTCGAGGGCGCGGATGGCGAAGCGGGAGGCGGGGTCGCGCGGGTCGGTGCCGGCGGCGGCTTCGGCGGAGTTGGGGATGCCGTCGCCATCGGGATCGGCGGCGGGCGGGAGGTCGCCGCCGTGACGGGCGGCCCAGACGTCGTTGATGCCGTCGCCGTCGAGGTCGATCATCGCGCGGGCGAAGGGGGCGAGGAGGGCGCACGCGACGAGGGCGCGGACGGCCTGGGCGAGCGGCGCGGCGCGGAGGGAATGCGCGGGCGGGACGGGGAACCGGCGGAGGGATGGGCGAGGAGGCATGCGTCCGGGGGGGCGGGAAACTATCCGGTGGCGACCGGATGCAGGGGAAGTGAAACAGTTCGGAATTGGCAGCCGGAAGATGTGCGAGGGGGCGGTTTTGAAGCTTGGTTGACCGATCCGCGGCGGGCGGGGCGGCGGCGGCGCGGTCGAAGGGAGGATGGCGGGCGAGGTGGGTCGTCGGCGAGCGATGGTCCGCGGAGGCGTCGGAAACGGGCGGACCGGGCGCCGGCTTGCCACGGTTTTCGCGGCACGCAGGGTGAAGGCATGAGCACCGCCGCGAAAAAGAAGGCCCCCGCCCCGAAGAAGAAGCCCTCCGCCGCCAAGCCGGCACGTGAGGAGCGCCCGAACAAACTCGGACTCAAGCTCGGCTACGCCGCGCATCTGGGGCGTATCAAGCCCGGCGTGGACCTGACCAAGCCCACTTGGCCGGTGACCGAATGAGCCTGCGTTACTTGCTGGATACACACGCGTTGATTTTCGCGGTGTTGCAGCCCGGGCGATTGGGGTCGAAAGCCCGGCGGGTCATCGAGAACGCCGGCGCCGGTGAGTTGGCGGTGGCGTCGGTGAGCCTGGCCGAGATCGGTCAACTGATCCACGACGGGAAACTGGAATTCGAGGGGCGGCCATCGGAGGTCTTCGGTCCGCTGCTGGGGCGTTGCGTGGTGGTGCCGCTGTCGATCGACGCGGCCGTGGCGGCGCCCGCCCTCCGGCTGCCCCACGGGGATCCGGCGGATCGTCAGATCGTGGCGATGGCGGCCGATCTCGGGGTGCCGCTGGTGACGAAGGACGCCAACATCACCGACGCCGGGCTGGTGCGGGTGGTGTGGTGAGCGGCGCGAGGGTTTTTCCCTTTTGAGTGTTCCGGGGCGGGCGGGGCCTGCGTTGGGTGTGCGGGGCGGCCGCTTCGCCGCTCGCTTCGTGCTCGCGCGGCGGGTGCGGGCGGCGTTTGGCTGGGGCCGGTCAGCTCCACGCGCTTTCCATTTTGGTTCACCGTTTTTCCCGCCACTCCGCTTTTTCGTCGCACCGATGCGCATCACCGGTCTCGCCCTCGTCCCGCCGCCTTCCGCCGCCGACCTGCCCAAGGTCACACCCGAGCTGCTCGCCTCGGTTCTGGCGCGCTATTCGCGGAGCAACGAGGGCATCCACGCCATCCTCGACAAGGTGGATCCCGCCGATCCCGACGCCTCCATCGACCGCATCCTGAAGTTTGTCGATTACGGCCACGCCTCCATCGGCGGGCTCACCGGCGGCCTCGCCATCGCGCTCGACGACGTGTCGATGTGGCTCGCCTACAAGGTCTTTGAAATCGCGCAGATGGCCGACGGGCAGGAGTCGTCCACCCGCTACATCACCCTCGCGCCGACCGCCCTGCCGGAGCCGGAGGCGATCGGGGTGCCGGCGGATTTGGCGGAGCGTTGGCGCGAGGTGATGGCGCGGGCCTTCGTGGCTTATCAGGCGGAATACGCGCGGCTCGACGCGCTCGGCACGGTCGAGCCCGAGCGGGTGCGGGTGCCGGCGGGCGCCAAACCGGCGATGGTGACGCGCATCCGCAAAAACTACGCGCTCGACCGCGCGCGCTACTTCATCCCCCTGGCCACCCGCACGAATCTGGCGCTGGTGCAGAGCTCGCGCATGTGGGCGCAGACGGTGAAACACCTCGCCTCGCTGCCGCAGCCCGAGGCGCGCGCGGCGGCCGATCTCATCCGGGCCGAATTGCTCAAAATCTCCCCGCGCCTGATGCGCCACAACGGCGCCGAGAAGAGTTTCGAGGTCCAGGCCGCCGCCGAGCTCGCCACGTCCTGCCGTCTCGGCCTCGCGCGGCTCTCCGCCGCGCCTCTGGCGGACGAAACCTGGGTGCACGTGGATCGGGCCTCGCCGCCGTTTTTGGCCGAGGAGCAGAGCGTGCCCGACGCGCTCGCGGCGCGAGCCAACCGTTACGGTCAACAGGGCACGGCCACGCGGCGCATGCGGGTGAGCTTCGCGTGGAACAACCTCGCCCTCGCGGAGCTGCGCGACCTCAACCGCCACCGCACCGGCCATCGTTACACGCCGCTCATCCAAGCGGGGTTCTACCTGCCGCCGGAGATCGCGCACGCCGGGCATCGGAAGTTGCTCGACGACCAACTGGCCCTGACCCGCGAGCTGATGGAGCGCGGTTCGCCGGCCTACGTTTACACGCTGCTGCTCGGCGCGCAGACCCCTTTCGAGCATTCGACGCACGCGGACAAATTTATCTACGAGGCGGAACTCCGCACCGGGCTAGGCGCGCACTTCCGCTACGCCGAACACCTCTCCGCCGCGCTCGCCAAATTCTTCGACCAGGTGCCCGAAGCCCGGGCTTGGGTGCTTGAGGGCACCGCCGAGCCGGAGTAGGTGCAAACAGGCCCGGAATTACCTTGCTCCCGCCGCCCCATCCGCAAATGCCATTTCGTGTCATGAAATCCGCCGTCGGCCTCACCCTTGCCGCGCTCGCGATCAGCCTGTCCGCCGCCCCGTCCGCGTTTGCCGGGCCCGGTCGCATGGATGTGAGCAAACGTGCGCCGCGCGTCTCCACCGAGGAAAAGGTCGTGCTCCCGGAGAACATCCCGACCGAGCGCAACGAGGTGTTGATGGACAAGCGGGTGGGGACGGAGCTGGTGCCGCGCAAGGACGCCATCGTGGGCGAGCGCCGCAGCACCATCGCGGTCGAGGAGACGCGCGAGAAGACGTTTTTCCGCACCCCGGAGCGCAAGGAATACGAGGTGATCGAGCGCAAGGAGAACCGCTGGAACGGCAAGGAGTCGCGTTTTTCGACCAAGGAAGACGCCTACCGCTCCAAGACCGCGATTCGGTTTCAGGACGCCATCGGCGAGGCCTCGCCCATCTCGAAAGATGCGAAGCCGGTCATCCAGCAGGCCACCACCTTCGACAAGATCAACCGCTTCGTCTTCCGCAAAAACGGCGAGCAGACGGTCCGCATCTCCACCGCGGGCAGCGAGCAAGCGGCGGCCGATGGCTCCGAAGTATCGTCGCCCGCCGACGCCGCGAAACGGGCCGGCGCCGGTTCGCCCTGAGCCGATACTGAAACCAGGGAATTAGGGTAACTCACCTCCACCATTCCGCGCCACTCCCACGCGGCCCGCGTCGATCCCCCCCACGCCCCCGCCCCGCCTCATCGCCCCCACCTCCAATCGCGCCCGCCGGCCCGCCCTCTCCCGACCAAGTCACGTCGCGCTTTTAGTCGCGCGTCGTGTGCAACGTAGGTGGCGGGGCCACATCCATTTCCGGCCGCCCCTCCGCTTCCCTCTCGCTCCGCGCTTCTTCGCCTTCGCTTCTCCGTGTGAAATCCTTCCGCGTCCTGCAGTTTAACATGCAATTCGGTCAGGTCTGGGATGATCGCGATCCCGATCACGCCCCGGTCCGCTTGGAGGACGCCATCGCCGAGATACGCCGGCACGACGCCGACATCATCCAGCTTCAGGAGGTCGAGCATGCGCGGGTTCCCGTGGCGCCGGACGGCGCAGCCGCCGCGGTCGTCGAGGCCCATGCGGCCGGTGTCGAGACCGCCTCACCGGCCGGCCTCGAACGCGCCGCGCCCAACTACGCGCGCCTGCGTGAGGCCCTCGTCGGTTACGATTCGTTTTTCTCCTATCCCCGGCCCGACCCCCGCGAGCTGCCCTTCGGCATCGGGCTGGCGATTTTTTCCAAAACCCCGCTGCGCGAGACCTTCGCCGAGGACCTGCCCTCGCCGCCCATCGAGTTCGACTTTTACGGGGAGAAAAAAACGCCCACCGACCGCCTGCTCATCGGCGCCCGCACCGAGATCGGCGGACGCGAACTGGCATTGTTAAACACCCACCTGCTCGCGTTTTTTATGCTGCGCAGCGACAGCCGGGCCTACCCGGAGCAGAGGCGACGCGTGGCCGCCCACCTGCGCGCCGCGACCGCCGCCGGCCGCCCCACCCTCCTGAGCGGCGATTTCAACGTGCGCGACCACGTCGGCCTCGTCACCGAGTTTGCCGCCGAAGGCTTCGCGACGGTGCAGACCCGCGACGTCACGTGGCGTCGTCAGCCCTACGTGCTCGACCACATCTTCCACAACGCCCCCCTGCGCTGCCTCCGCGCCGAGGTTGTGCCGACCCTGGCGAGCGATCACCACGTGCTCCTCGCGGACTTCGCCTGGGCCTGAGCTCCGGGTGTAGGCCCGACCGCTGGCCGGGCCTACAGGAGGCCCGCACGGCCGGCTCGGTTTCCGCGCCTGCCGCTCCGCCCCCCACGCGTCCGCGTCCCACCCGGGGGGCGGGTCACGACGCTTCGCGCGCTCGGCCGCGCTTGCGCCCGCTTCGCGACCTGTCGAGTTTGGCCGACGCTCATGCCCAGCCGCGCCAGCGATTACCTCAGCGTCTTCAAAACCAGCACCCGCGAACGGTGGGACCCCTGGACGCCGCTCGCGCTGTTGTTGTTGAGCGTTATCGGCGTGATGTTTATCTACTCCGCCCAGCTCTCCACCACGGCGGCCAACTGGAAAAACCAGATCGTCTGGCTCGGCGGCGGCGGGGTCGTCTATCTCGCCGTCTCGCTCATCGACTACCGCATCTGGCTGAGCCTTTGGCACTGGTTCTACCTCGCCTGCCTGGTGCTGCTCATCCTCGTGCTTCTGCCCGGCGTGGGCAACGAACGCTACGGCGCGCAGCGCTGGCTCGACCTCGGCTTTTTCGCCCTGCAACCGAGCGAGCCGGCCAAGGCCGCCGTGCTCTTCGCCGCCGCCTCGCTGCTGGTGGGCGAGCGCCTCGGCACGCTCCGCCAATCTCTCGGCACGCTCGCCAAGTTGGCCCTTGCGGCGGGCGGACCCATGTTCCTGATTTTGCTCCAGCCCGATCTCAAGTCGGCGATCGTCCTGCCCCCCATGGTCTTTTCCATGCTCTATGTCTCGCGTCTGTCGGCCCGCTTTTTCGCGGGTGCGCTCGGCGCGTTTCTTGTCGTGGTGGCGGTGGTCTCCTGGGATACGGTCGCCTACGTCAACTTCATGAGGGAGAACAAGCTCCACTTCATGAACGACAAGGGCCACTACGAGGAGCGGAGCTGGGTGCCGCTGCGCGATTACCAGCGCAACCGCATCCTCACCTTCGCCGCGCCCGACATCATCGACCCCGACGGCACCCACGACGCCTACAACCTCAACCAGTCGCTCATCTCGGTCGGCAGCGGCGGTTTTCTGGGCAAGGGCTGGACGCAGGGCACGCAGGCCCAGCTCGGCTACCTGCCCCGCGCCGTGGCGCATAACGATTTTATCTTCTCCGTCATAGCCGAGGAGAAGGGATTTTTGGGAAGTCTCACCGTGCTAGGTCTTTTTGGCATCGTCTTGTTCAACGGCATCCGCATCGCCGGACTCGCCCGCGACCGCTTCGGCACCCTCCTCGCCGTCGGGGTCACGGTCCTGTTCGCCGTGCATGTGTTCGTGAACATCGCGATGACGATCGGCCTCGTGCCCATCACGGGCATACCGCTTCCCTTCATTAGCTACGGTGGCTCCTTCGTGCTCAGCTGTTGTCTCCTGCAAGGACTGATCCAGAGCGTCTATCGCTTCAGAAAGGACTTCACGTGAAACTGAACTTTTCTGGCGACCTCGGCCTCCCGAGCGGAATTTCCTGCGTCCTCACCTGCGCACCAGGGTGCCCCGTCCACCAACAACACCAGGACCACACCCGCCATGAACGACCGCAACCCGCCCCAGGCGTCCCGCCGCGATCCCGCTGATCGCGAGGACGACGCCGACCACCCCGACGCAGCCCCGCCCGCCCCCGATTCTCCCGAAGCCGCGCAACAACGCCTCGACGAAGAGCTCACCCACCCGCCCGCCGAATCCGAAGCCGAGCCCGTGGACCGCGCCGAGCTGAAAGCCGGCGCCCAGGAACGCTCCAAGCAGCGCCCGCTGCTCCAAAAGATCCTCCAGGTCTTCAAGAAGGAGAAAACCTCCTTCCGCGAACTCATCATCAATTCCGAGCCGCTCGAAAAACGCGTCGCGCTCCTTACCGACGGCGTGCTCGAGAAGTTCGAGATCGAGCGTCACGACGCCGACCGCATGGTCGGCGGCATCTTCAAGGGCCGGGTCAAGAACCTCGATCCCGGCCTCAAGGCCGCCTTCGTGGACATCGGCTACAGCAAAAACGCCTTTCTCCACTACTGGGACATGCTCCCCGCCGCCGCCGACTCCTCGGTCGAGGTCGTGCGCGTGAACAAAAAGAAGAACGCCCGCCCCGCCGGCCAGGAGCCCACCGTCAAGGACATCCCCCAGCTCTACCCGCCCGGCTCCGAGATCGTCATCCAGGTCACCAAGGGCCCCATCGGCACCAAGGGCCCCCGCACCACCACCAACCTCTCGCTCCCCGGCCGCTACCTCGTCCTCACCCCCTTCAGCGACTCCTGCGGCATCTCCCGCAAGATCGAGGACCCGAAGGAGCGCGCCCGCCTGCGCCAACTCGTCAACGAGCTCACCATCCCCGAGGGCATGGGCGTCATCGTGCGCACCGCCGGCGAGGGCAAAAAATCCCGCTACTTCGTCCGCGACCTCCACCTCCTGCTCAAGACCTGGGGCGACATCCAGGCCAAGCTCAACACCCAGCGCGCCCCCCTGCCGCTCTATCAGGAGCCCGACATCGTCGAGCGCACCGTGCGCGACTTCCTTACCGAGGAGGTGGACCGCGTGCTCATCGACAACCCCGAGGACCACGCCCGCTGCCAGGCCTCCGTCGCCCAGATCAGCCAACGCTCCAAGGGCAAGATCGCCCTTTACAACAACAGCATCCCGATCTTCGAGCGCTTCAACATCGAGCGCCAGATCGAGCAGACCTTCCAGCGCAAGGTCGCCCTGCCCTCCGGCGGCGAGATCATCATCGACGAGACCGAGGCGCTCATCGCCATCGACGTGAACACCGGCTCGCACAAGAACAAGTCGAGCGACGAGAAAAACGTCATCTACTCGGTCAACCTCGAGGCCGCCGTCGAGGCCGCCCGCCAGATCCGCCTCCGCAACCTCGGCGGCCTCATCATCATCGACTTCATCGACATGAAGGAGCGCCGCCACCGCA
>CBINNW010000007.1:0-86497 GCA_966252115.1 uncultured Akkermansia sp. | reverse complement strand
GGCGGGCGCCCGGGGCGGAAGGTCGCGGCACCCAAGCGCATAGCTCGACTGTCCGGGTTCCTCGCTGTTTCCAATGGGTCGGTGCCGTGTTGAGGAATAGCCGGCGGTATTCCGATGTAGCGGAAACGCGGAGCGATTTCGCTCGAGCGACTTGACCGCGACGAAACGGCGCTGCCGTTCCGTTACGTCGCGAGACACCGACCGGGCTGGTCTTGGTGTTGTGCGACGGCGCTTGGCTGCTGGTCGTGGCGGAAGCGCGGAAGCGCTTTCGTCCGGCGGGCTCCACCGAAACGAAATGGCTCAGCGACGCGGGTGGTAGAGCGTCTTTTTGAGGCCTTTGGCCAGCAGGGCGCGGAAGGTGGGGAGGTCCTTGACCGCGCGCAGGGCGATGAGCTGCCGGGCGAGGTTGCCGACGGCGGTGCCTTCGAGCGCGAAACTGACCACGGGCACGCCGGCGGCGTCGGCGGTGGCCTGGCAGAGCAGGCGGTTTTTCGAGCCGCCGCCGACCATGAGGATGCGTTTGAAGGCGCGGCCGGAGAGTTTTTCAAAAACCGTCTTGGCGTCGGCGTGGCCGCGACCGAGGGACTCGCAGATGAGGCGGGTGTAGCCGGCGAGATTCTGGGGCACGGGGAGCCGGCGCTTTTTCAACTGCGCGTCGATGGCCGCCTTCATCGAGGCGGGGTTGGTCAGGGCGGGGTCGCCGACGTCGAGCAGCGCGGCGGGCGGGGGGAGTTTTTCCGCCGCCTCGATGAGCTCGGACCAGGCTTCGTTGGTGGTCGGGCGGGAGGCGAAATCCTTCATCGTCCCTTCGAGCAGCCAGAGGCCGATGACGTTGGTGAGGGGGCGGTAGCGGCCGTCGCCGATGCGCTCGTTGGCGATGCGGGCGGAGAGCGCCCCGGGGCCGTGAAGCGGCTGGTCGCTTTCGAAGCCGACCAGCGACCAGGTGCCGGAGCTGAGGAAAAGATCGGTGCCGTCGGGCGAGGCGGGCATGGCGTCGTAGGCGCAGGCGGTGTCGTGGCCGGGGACGGCGATCACCCGGGTTTTTTCCAGGCCGGCGATGCCGCGCACTTTGCCGAGTTTGGCGCCGGCGAGGACGGGTTTGGAGAACCACTGGGCGGGCAGGCGGAAGTGGTCGAGCGCGGGGCGGGACCAGTCGGTGGAGTGAACATCGAGCAACTGGGTGGTGCTGGCGATGGTCAGCTCGTTGGCCATTTGGCCGGAGAGCAGAAAATTAAAATAGTCCGGCAGGAGGAGACAGCGGGTGGCGAGGTCGGTGACGGCGGGGCTGGAGGCGACGAGCTCCTCGAGTTGAAGGGAGGAGTTGTAGAAGAGGTTGGGGATGCCGGTGGCGGCGTAGATGCGCTCGAGGGCGGCGCGGGTGTTGGCGAGGCGTTCGAGGCCCGGCCGGGTGCGCGCGTCGCGGTAGGCGTGGACCGGATACACGAGGCGGCCGGCGTCGTTGACCAGGGCGTAATCGACTCCCCAGGTGTCCACCCCGACCGAGGCGAGGGTGGCGCCCCCGGGCAGGGCCTCCCGGGCGGCGCGGAGGCCGGCGAGGATTTCCTGCCAGAGGCCGGCGATGTTCCAGTAGTCGTGGCCGCCGATGGACTGGAAGGCGTTGGGGAAGCGGTGGACCTCCCGGAGCGCGAGTTTCTGGTTTTTCCAGGTGCCGAGGATCACGCGGCCGGAGGTGGCGCCGAGATCGATGGCGGCGAGGTGAAGGGGGGCGGTGGATGGCATGGGAAACGAAAGGGGGGGCGGGTAGGCTGCCCACGGAAGGCACGGAAAGGCACGGAAACCAGTTTGCCCACGAAACACCCGAAATGACACGAAACCTAAGCCATCCCCGGGCAAGGCGCCGAGGCTCGGATCGAGATTTTTCGGATTTTCCGCGTGTTTTGCGGGCCTTTTCGCGGGCCCGTTTTCCGTGTCCTTCCGTGTCTTCCGCGGGCGACAAAATCAGATCAACCGAAGCGCCTCGGAGGCGCGGCGGGAGTGCTCGCGGAAGAAGAGGGCGTTTTCGGGTTTTTTGATGTCCACGTCCCAGGTGGGGATCATGGCCTTCATGCGTCGCTGTCCCTCGGGGCTGGCGAGGAGCTGGGGGAAGCAGAGCTTGGCCACCTCGAGCACGATGTGAACGGAGGTCGAGGCGCCGGGGGACGCGCCGAGCAGGGCGGAGATGCTGCGGTCCTGGTTGGTGATGACCTCGGTGCCGTAGTGGACGATGCCGGCCTGGCCGTCGGTTTTCTTGATCGCCTGCACGCGGATGCCGGCGTCGATGAGTTTCCAGTCCTCCTTCCTGGCGGCGGGGTAGAAGACGTGCAGCACCTCCATGCGGTCCTCCATCGATTGCGTGCCCTGTTGCACGAGGTATTTGACGAGATCGACGTTGCTGGCGGCGATCTTGAGCAGGGTGGCGAGGTTGTGCGGGCGGATGGAGCCGGGGAGATCGAAGAAGCTGCCGGTCTTGTGGAGGAACTTGGTGGTCCACGCGGCGAAGGGGCCGAAGAGCAGGGTCTTCTTTCCGTCGAGGATGCGGGTGTCGAGGTGCGGCACGGCCATGGTCGGCGCGGCGTCGAGGGGTTGCCCGTAAACCTTGGCCTGGTGTTTGCCGACGATGGCGGGGTTGTCGCAGACCAGCCATTGGCCGCCGATGGGGAAACCGCCGAGGCCCTGGGCTTCGGGGATGCCGGCTTTTTGGAGAAGGGGGAGGCTGCCGCCGCCGGCGCCGACGAAGACAAACTTGGCGCGGTTGCGACGGGTCTCGCCGGTGGCGAGGTCGCGGACGGTGACGTCCCAGCCGGCGGCGGTCTTGTCGAGATCGACGACCCGGTGGCCGGTGGCGACGCCGCAGCGTTCCTGGCGGGCGAGCCAGGCGACGAGTTTGCGCGAGACCTCGCCGAAATTGATGTCGGTGCCGCCGTCCATCTTGGTGGCGGCGATGGGCACCTCGGCGCGGGCTTCGGTGAGGAGCGGCGCCCAGCGGCCGATGGTGGCGCGGTCGGTGGAGAACTCCATCTCGGCGAAGAAGTGGTGCGCGGCCATGCCGGCGTGGCGGGCGCGGAGGTAGTCCACCCACTTGGCGCCGTGCACGAAGCTGAGGTGGGGCACGGGGTTGACGAAGCTGCGGGGGTCGTCGATCAGGCCGTCGCGCACGGCGCTGGCCCAGAAGAGGCGGGATTTCTCGAACTGCTCGAAGATCTTGATGGCGTTGGAAACATCCACCGTGCCGTCGGCGTTTTGGGTGGGGGTGTAGCTGAGTTCGCAGATGCCGGCGTGGCCGGTGCCGGCGTTGTTCCAGCCGTGCGAGGCCTCCTGGGCGGGCTCCTCGGTGATTTCGTAAAGCTGGATGGCGAGCGCGGGGTCGAGCCGCTTGAGCAGGACGCCGAGGTTGGCCGACATGACGCCGCTGCCGATGAGGATGACATCGGGGTTTTCGATGTGCGTGGAGTGTTTCATGGAGAAAGAGGAGGCGGCGGGAGGCGCGGGGGCGAGGTCGGGCGGCTATGCCGAAGTGAAACCGAGGTGGTAGGCGACTTTTTTGGCCTCTTCCAGAATCTTTCAGTATCTACCAAATTCTCTCAATTCGGGGCGGTGCCGCGCCGGGGGTTCCCCGGGTGGTTTCTCGGTTCGCGGGTCGGGGGAAAGTCGTCGGGTCGCGGTTTGCGCGACGCGGGAGCGGGTGAATGGTGCGCGCATGAAAACCGAAAAACCGGAGTCGGCTTGGGGCGGGGTGGGAGGCTGGACGCGGCGCGATGTCCTGCGCGGGCTGGGCTGGGCGTCGGCCGTCGCGCTCGGGGTGGGGGGCCGGCTGGTGGGGCGGGACGAGGCGGCTCCGGCGGGGGAGACGGCGACGCCCGCGCCGGCGGGGGCGGCTCGACCCGCGCCGCCGAGCCTGGAGGGTCCGCAGGCCGGCTACTACCGCCTGCGGATCGGCGACCTGCGCGCCCTGGCGCTCCAGGACGGGGGGCTGAGGCCGCCGGCCAACCAGACGCCCTTCGCGATCGACGAGCCGAACGGTTCGGTGGAGGGCGCGCTCGCCGAGGCGGGGCTGCCCGCCGACCACGTGTCCATGCCGTTCAACGTGCTGTTGGTGCGGATCGGGGCGGAGCTGGTCCTGATCGACGGCGGAGCGGGGGAGGCCTTTGGCGAGGCGGCGGGGAGGCTGCCCGCCTCGCTCGCGGCGGCCGGGGTGGCGCCGGAGCAGGTGACGGCGGTGCTGCTCACCCACGCGCATCGCGACCATTTTGGCGGGTTGGTGGACGCCGGGACGAAGGCTCCGCGTTTTCCCAACGCGCGGGTGTTTGTCGGGCGCAAGGAGCACGATTTCTGGATGCGGGGCGCGCCGGATTTGTCCGGCATGGCGGTGCCGCCGGACGCGACCAAGCCCTTCGTGGAGGCGGCGCAGGCGACCCTGGCCGTGTTGAAGGACAAACTCGAGCTGGTGTCGGGCGGGGACCGCATCCTCGACGGTATCGAGCTGGTGGATACGCCCGGGCACACGCCGGGGCACCTGGCGGCGATCATCGGGACGGGCGACGAGCGGCTGCTGCACTTCGCGGACGCGGCCACGCACCACGTGATGTCGTTCGCGCATCCGGAGTGGCGTTTCGCCTACGACGCCGATCCGGCCCTGGCGGTGGAGACGCGGCGCAAATTGTTTGAGCGCGCCGCGGCGGAGCGCCTGCGGCTTTTCGGATCGCACATGCCGTTTCCCGCTCTCGGCCGGGTGCGGAAACGGAAGGAAGGCGGCGGCTATGACTTTGTGCGGGAGCCCTTCGCCATCGCTTGAAGCGGCGTGACCGAGGCCGCGTGTTCGCCCATCCGCCGGGAAGGAGTGGCGGATGGGCGTCCGGCGTGGTGGAGCCGGCGGGAGCGATCGGCCGGCCGGCCGGTCGGTCGACCGGCTCAGGGAGCCGGCGTGGCGGGCGCGGGCGCGGCGGCGGGGGGCGGCACGGAGTTTTTCGGGGCCTTCAGGTTGGCGGGGTGGAAGGTCACGTTGTTCAGGCTGATCTTGCCCGCGTGTTGCACCACCTCGGCCTGGGTGAGGCCCTTGAAGACGGAGTCGTTGACGCGGATGTCCTCGATGGTCGCGCCCTCGAAGCCGCGGATGTAGAAGAGGCGGGGCGCGGCGCTGGCCTCGACGCGGTCGAGCTGCACGTTGCGCACCGTGGGCATGAAGTCGCCGTTGGCGCCTTCCTCGTAGAGCAGGTCGATGGTGACGACGGCCTCGACGACCTTGCCGATCTTCACGTCGCGCATGAACACGTTTTCCAGGATGCCGCCGCGCACGGCGTTGTTTTTGAAACGCAGGGCGCGGTCGAGCTCGGGGCTGTCCATGGTGCAGTTCTCGACGAAGACGTTGCGGATGTGGCCGGAGCACTCGGAGCCGAGCACCACGCCGCCGTGGCCGTCCTTCATGGTGCAGTTGCGCACGATGATGTTGGAGGAGGGGATGGGCACGCGGCGGCCGTCGCCGTTGCGGCCGGACTTGATGGCGATGCAGTCGTCGCCGGTGTCGAAGAGGCAGTTTTCGATCAACACGTCCTGGGAGGACTCGGGGTTGCAGCCGTCGTTGTTGCCGCCGTGGGAGGTGATGGTGAGGCCGCGCACGGTGACGTTTTGCGAGAAGGTCGGGTGGACGACCCACATGGGCGAGCGGAGGATGGTGACGCCCTCGATCAGCACGTTTTTGCAGCGGTAGGGCTGGATGAAGTTGGGACGAAGGAAATTCCCGTCGCCGAAGATGCGCTGCGAGACGGGCGTGTCGGTCTCGGCCAGGGCGACGAGACGGTCGCGGCCGGGGCGTTGCTTCTGGTTGATGCCCTGGCCCTTCTTGTTCCAGCTCCACCAGTCGTCGAGAGTCGAGCCGCCGTCGAGCGTGCCCTTGCCGGTGACGGCGATGTTTTTCTGCTCAAAGGCGTAGATGAGGGCGGAGTAGTTCATCAGCTCCACGCCTTCCCAGCGGGTGTGGACGATGGGGTAGTCGGCCGGGTTGGTGGAGAAGATGATCGTGGCGCCCTCGGAGACGTGGAGGTTGACGTTGCTCTTCAGGTGGATCGCGCCGGTCCGCCAGACGCCGGCGGGGACGACCACGCGGCCGCCGCCGGCCCTGTTCGCTGCGGCGATGGCGTCGCGGATGGCGGCGGTGTTGGCGTTGGGCGCGGCGTCTTCGCCGGGCTTGGCGCCGAACTGGGTGATGGGGAAATCGCGATTCGGGAAGGTGGGCGCCTTGATGCGGGCGAGGGCGGCCTCGTAGTCCTGCCAGCCGCGGGCGACGAAGGGCGCGGCGGAGGCGGCGTGGGACGCGGCTTTGCCGCTGCGACCGTAGAGGCGCTCGTATTCGACGCCGAAGGAGATGAAGGGGCCGACGCCCTTGTGGTCGTTGTCCACGATGGGTTCGCTGATGTAGTAGGCGAAGGAGCCGTCGCGCGGGTGTCCGTTTTTGCCCATGCCGCCGAGGCCGGCGACTTCGCAGCATTGGGTGAGGCTGATGGTGCCGTCGGCATCGGTGCGGATGAGGTCGCGGATGATGCCGGCGTATCCTTTTTCAACTACGGGAAGGTATTTCTCGCGGGAGAGGGCGCCCTGGTTGATGCCCTTGGCGAGGGAGTAAACGAACATGCTGGAGGCGGTGCCCTCGAGGTAGTTGCCCTCGCGGGAGCCCTGGTCGGTGACCTGCCACCAGAGGCCGCTGGCGGGGTCCTGCCAACGGGCTACGCCGGCGGCGACGCGGTTCAGGATCTCGTGGATCTTGGGCAGGTCGGGGTGGTCGGCGGGCAGGTATTCGAGGGTGTCAACGATGGCCATGGCATACCAGCCGAGGGCGCGGCTCCAGAAGCCGAGCGAGTCGCCGGTCTGCTTGTTGGCCCAGGGCTGGGCGCGGGCCTCGTCCCAGGCGTGAAAGTGCAGGCCGGTCGCCGGGTCGAAGGCGTGTTTGTCCATCAGGATGATCTGCTTGGCGACCTCGTCGAAGAGGGCGCGTTCTCCGAAGGCCTGGCCGTAGTGGGCGAGGAAGGGCGAGGCCATGAAGAGGCCGTCGAGCCACATCTGGGAGGGGTAACGTTTTTTGTGCCAAAAGCCGCCCTCGCTGGTGCGGGGGTGGGTGCGCATCTGGTCGCGCAGCTCCTCGATGGCGGTGCGGATGGCGGGGGAGCGGTTGCCGTCGGTCCAGGTGCGGACGAGCACCTTGCCGGGGGCGACGAGGTCGATGTTGTAGTCGGATTTCTTATACGCCGGGATCGAGCCGTCGGAGGCGACGAAGGAGGTGGCGGTGCGGGCGCCGTAGGCGCGGAGCGCGTCGTCGCCGGTGTAGTCGGCGAGGCGCATCATGGAGAGGCCGAGCAGCGGCACGGTGTAGCTCCATTTGGCCTTGGGATTGGCGTCGTAGAACTGGCTGTCGCCGAGGCGCTGCATCTCGGAGCGGGCCATGCGCTCGGACCATTCGAGCGGCGTGGCGCCCTCGTATTTGGGCGGCGGCTGGCCGACCGGGGCGGCGGTGGAGGAGTTGGAGGAAGACGACGGGCCGGTGCAGCCCTGGAGGAGGGCGCAGACGACCGCGGCGAGCGGGATACCGAGACGGGCGAGCAGGTGCATTGGGGTGGGGGGAAAGGGGGCGGGGGCGGAAGGGGGAGGGGCGGACAGTCGAAGGTCTGAAGGTCCAAGGTCGAAGCTCGTCACCTGCGCGCGGAGCGCGCCGCACTCGACCTGGGACTTTAAGACCTGGGACCTTCGACGGATTGGGTCAGTTGGTTTTCAACGTGACGCGGATGGGGGAGCGGGCGCGGGCGGACTCGTCGCGGACGTAGGCGAGCCAGGCGGCCTCGGTGGTGTAGTGGCCGGCGCGGTCCCAAGCGGCGCCGGCGAGGTAGGCGAGGGGCTGGCCGGGCGTGGCGGTGGCGAGCAGGAGCGAGTTGCGCGCGTCCTCGCCGAAACCGACGAAGGCGGCGGGATCGACGAGCACGATGGCGGTGCCGAGCGCGCCGTTGGTCTTTTGCGTGATCCACTGCGCGAGCGTGCCGGCGGTGGCGTCGGGCGTGAGGGTGACCTTCGGCTCCTGGCCCTTGTCGGCGGAGTTTTTGTGCAGGCCGATGGCGACGGGGAGCGTGGGGTTTTTGCCGGTGGCGGTGAACGTGCTCTCGATGCGGTCGAGGTTGCGACCGGCGTCCACGGTGAAGCGTTTGGTCTCGGAGACGTAAACGCCGTCGGCTGCCCAGGTGTCGTAGTCGAGCTCGAAGATCGCGCGGACGGGGCCGTTGGCGAGCACGCGGGCGCGGGCGTAGTTGCCCGAGACATACAGATGGTCGTTCATCCAGACGCCGGTGCCGCCGCAGCCGCGCGAGGGGCCGACGCCATACATGTCCATGCCCTCGCCCTCGTCGTGGTGGTAGTGGTCGTGGCCCTTGTTATACCAGCGGTCCACGATGGGGTATTCGACGCGTTTGCACCAGAGGTCGAGGCCGCTGGTGACGAGGATTTCCTTGGTGGCGCCGGGGGCGGGCTGGGCGGCGAGAGCGAGGCCGTAGGTGCGGTGGGCCATGCGGTCGTTTTCCCAGGCGAAGTCGTCGAGGCGCTCGGGCACCTGGCGAGCGAAGGCCTTGGTGGGGAACACAGGCGCGACTGTGTTGATTTTCTCGACGGTGAAGCTGGCGGATTTCTCGCCGGCGGCGAAGTCGTGCTGGAAGATCAGTTCGCCGTAGGAGACGCCGATGTTTTGCGGGTCCTTGGCGAGCGGGGCAATGTTGGTGACCTGGTAGGGCAGCACGCGGCCGGAGGCGTCGCGCACGGCGATTTTTTGCAGGAGGGCACCGGGCAGGGCCTTGTTCACCTCGGTCCAGGGGATCGTGATGGTCTCGGACGGGCGCGCGATGGCGAGGTCGTGCGCGACGGTGATGGTGAGTTTCTCCGCAGCGAACGCGGAGAGGGCGGAGCCGAGGGCGAGGGCGGCGGCGAGCAGGGGGCGGGGTGAAAGCATCGGGGGGAAAGGATGAAGGCGGAGGGCTGAAGCCTGAAGGGGCGGAAGGTCGAAGGTCGTCACCTGCGCGCGGAGCGCGCCGCACTCGACCTGGGACTTTTGGACCTTCGACATTCGACGGATTGAGAGCGTGGCGGGTCAGCGCGCCAGCCAGCCGCCGTCCACGGCGAGGATGTGGCCGTGGACGTAGTCGGAGGCGGCGGAGGCGAGGAAAACGACCGCGCCGGCGAGGTCGGAGGACTCGCCCCAGCGGGCGGCGGGGATGCGGTCGAGGATGGCCTTGTTGCGGACGGCGTCGGCGCGGAGCTGCGCGGTGTTGTCGGTCGCCATGTAGCCGGGGGCGATGGCGTTGACGTTGATGCCGCGCGAGGCGAGCTCGTTGGCCATCAGGCGGGTGAGGCCGGCGAGGGCGCTTTTGGACGCGGTGTAGGAGGCGACGCGCACCCCCCCCTGGAAGGAGAGCATGGACGCGGTGTGGATGATCTTGCCGCGGCGGCCGGCGGCGATCCACGCGGCGGCCACGCGTTGGCTGAGGCGGAAGGGGGCGGTGAGATTGGTTTCCAGCACTTCGTCCCAATCACCAAGCGGAAATTCGGTGAAATCGGAGCGGCGGATGGTGCCCGCATTGTTGACCAAGATGTCGGGCAGCGGGAGCGAGTCGCCCAGCGCGGCGGCGAGGCGGTCCATCGAGGCGCGGCTGGCCTGGTCGGCGGAGAAGGTGAACACCTTGCGCCCGGCGGCCTCGACGAGTTTGGCGGTGGCGGAGAGGTCGCCGCGCGCGACGAGAATCAGGTCCGCGCCGGCCTCGGCGAGGGCTTGGGCGAGCGCGGCGCCGAGCCCGCGTGAGGCGCCGGTGACGAGGGCGGTTTTGCCGTCGAGGCGGAAGGAATCGAGGATCATCGGGCGGATGGATGAAGGCTGAAACTTGAAGACTGAAAGGCGGAGGGGGCGGAGGGTCGAAAGTCTAAAGGTCGAAGGTCGAAAGGTCGTCACCTGCGCGCGGAGCGCGCCGCATTCGACCTGAGACTTTGAGACCTTCGACTTTGGACGGTTTGTAAGGCCGGTTTGGTGGATCGAGGCTCAGCGCAGTTCGACGACGGGGGCGGGGTCCATGTCCGCGAACTCCTGGTTTTCGCCGCCCATGCCCCAGACGAAGGAGTAGGCGGCGGTGCCGACGCCGCTGTGGATCGACCACGGGGCGGAGAGCACGGCCTGTTCGTTGTGAACGAGGAGGTGACGCGTCTCCTGCGGCTGTCCCATGAAGTGGAAAACCGCGTGGCCGGGCTGCACGTCGAAGTAGAGATAGACCTCGGAGCGGCGTTGGTGGGTGTGTGGCGGCATGGTGTTCCAAACGCCGCCGGGCTGCATGCGGGTGACGCCCATGACGACCTGGCAGGTGGGGAAGGCGCCGTTGTGGATGAGCTTGGTGAGGCGGCGTTCGTTGGCGGTGGCGGGCGCGCCGAGGGTCACGGTCTCGGCCGAGGCGAAGGGCGCGTGGCGGGTCGGGTGGGCGGCGTGGGCCGGGTAGCTGAGCAGCCAGAACTTGGCCGGCGCGGAGGCGGAGTCGGAGGCGAAGGAAACATCCTTGGCACCGCGGCCGACGTAGATCGCGTCGAGCGGGGCGAGTTTGTGGGCAACTCCGTCCACCGTGACGACGCCGGGGCCGCCGATGTTGACCACGCCGGCCTCGCGGCGCTCCAGGAAAAAGGCCGCGCGCATCTCGGGCAGGACGGGCAGGACGAGCGCCGTATCCGTGGGCATGATACCGGCGGCGATGGTGCGGTCGGTCTCCCACCAGGTGAGCCGGAGCGAGCCCGGCTGGAAAAGCCCGGTGAGCAGGTGCTCGGAGCGCAGACGCTCGGTGTCGAAGGCGGCCGTCTCGGCGGCGGAGTGGGCGAAAATTTGGTTCATGCGGGGAGGGATCCAGAATTCAGGAGTCGGAATTCAGAAGACCGAAATCGGGGTGGAGCGGCTGAACGGCGGAGCCGGTTGAACGAACGGCCGCGGGGGGCCGGGGGCGGGCGAGGGGGGCGGGAGGGGCGAAAGTCTGAAGCGCAGCCTATGCAGGATCGGTCGCGCGGGAGGGCGACGGTTCTCCAAACAGTTTCAGGCGGGCGCGAGGAGCGCTCTGCCGCGTTCGCGAGGGGCATGCTCAGGGCATGGGCAGCAGGCCTTCGGCGCGCAGCTCCCATTGGCTGTTTTTCGGGAAGCCCGGGGCCGGTCCCGCCGGCGCGCCGTCCCAGCCGCCGGCCATCAGGCCGACGGCGGCGAGGAAGGCGGAATTGGCCGGGAGGTAGGCGACGGCGCCGTCGGGATCGCGCGGGCGGCGCACGTAACCGCTGGGCATGAAGCGCGCCGGGCCCTCGCGGTTGGTGAGGATGTCCACCGCCACCTCGGGTTCGCCGAGACGCGTGGCGGTCATGCCGGCCTGGCCCATTTGCCAGCTCACCCAGCCGGAGAGGCCGTTGTGGGCGTGGATGGTGTCGAAGGTGCGGCGCGAGACCGCCGGATCGACCTTGGGCGTGGCCGGCAGGTAACCGAGCGAGAGCAGCATCGAGGTGGGAATCTTCGTGCCGGGTTTGGTGTCGTAGATGTGGTCCATGCCCTCGATCTCGAGGTAGAGTTTGCCGTCGGGAGTGCGCGGCATGGGCGCGAGGTTTTTCAAGATGTCGTCCCAGAGCGGCTCGCGTTCGAGGCCGAGGCGTTCGCGCCAGGTTTGCGCGACCGTCAGGCCGTAGTGCCAGAAGGCGATCTCGAAGGCGGGATTGCGCACGAGGTGGGCGCCGGTGCTTTCGCTGACGTTTTTGATCGGCGGCCCGAGGTGCCAGACCCCGGTGGCCTCGTCGCGGTGGGCGAAGGAAGCGAGGAACTTGGCGGACTCGAACACCAGATCGCGGTAGCCGGCGAGGGTCTCGGGCGTGGGTTTGGCGCGATAGACGAGTTCGCTCAGGTAGATGGGATTGGGCTGGTTCCAGATGATGTAGGGGTTGATGCCGCCGGGCGAGGGGCGGCCGTCGATGCCGGACATCTTGGGCCAGCGCACGCCGTCGAAGCCTTCCGCGCGGGCGTGCTCGATGCCCTGCGGCAGGATCTTGCGATACCAGGAGAGACCTTTTTCCAGGAGCTCGACGTGGCCCCACTGGTAGAACTGGGCGGCGTGCAGGAAATACACCTCGCTGTTGTGTTTGCCGAACCAGCTCAGGTGCTGGAGCCCGGTCTCGGCGGGCGGGAAGACGCCCGCGTAGTTCACCCGCATGAGGTAGAGCGAGAGGAGGGTGCGGCGCTCCAGCTCGGGCGCGCGCGGATCGGTGGCGGAGCCGAGATCGATCATGCCGCCCCGGGTCCAGTAGTCGCGCCAGGCGGCGGTGGAGGACTCGCTGACCTGGGAAAAATCCACCGCGGGCGCGGGGTTTTCCATGTCGGCGAAGGCGCAGGTGAAAGCGAGGGTGTCGCCCTCGGTGGCGCGCAGGCGAAAATCGTGCGGTCCCTGCTCGCGCAGCTCGGCGGGCGTGCTCCAGCGCAGATCGGCGCTGTAGCGGGTGGTGTCGCTCACCCGGCGGATGAGACCGCGGCCGGGCTCGACGGTGACGAGCGAGCTTTCGTGGCTGCCGGGCAGTTCCCAGATGAAGGGCGGCTTGTGCGCGATGGAGGTGCGGTAGGCGTAGGGGAAACGCAGCCGCACCTGCAGATCGCCGCGCGCGATGAGCAGCGAGCGGGCGCGCACGCCGAAGACGGCCGCGTCGCCGTGGGCGGCGGTGACGACCTCGAGCGGTTCGCCGCGCACCAGCAGTTTGCTGGTCACGAGGCCGGTCCAGAGGTCGAGCGTCTGGTCGATGCCGGAGATGTCCTCGGTGCGCAGCGGCTCGCCGAAGAGGGTGAAGGCGAACTGGCCCAGCGGCATGGGCTGCGGATTCTCGCGAAAGTAGGCGCCGGCGGGCGTCTTTTGGCGGATCGGATAGCGGATGGCGCGACCGTGGAAATCCACCTCGCCCATGGTGTCCTCGAAGCGGTGGCCCTCGACGTTGGGGAAGGTGTGCCAGGCCCAGGTGGCGCGGGTCTCGAGCGGCAGGCCGTTGTCGTAGTAGATGCGCTCGAGGCCTTGCAGGCCGGTGACATCCACCGACAGGGCGAAGTCGCCGTTGCCGAGAGTGATCGTGGCCTCGGGGTCGATGCGGGTGGTGTGGACGTTGTGCCGCGTGACGACCGCCTGACGGTCGATGGGCGCGGCGGCGGTGGCGGTGGCGGCGACGGGGAGGAGCGCGAGCACGAAGACCAGCGCGGGGACGAACAAGCGGAGCATGGGGGATGGAAAAGGAGAGGGGGGCGGGGAGAACCAAACGCGTCCGTCGGCCAAAGAGCGAGCGGGCGCGGTGGGGGGGCAAATGCCGGCGAACGCTACCGGACGCGCGGACGAGGTCCACCCGGCCAAGGCGTCAGACAGTATGAGAGCGGCCCGAATCTCGCGTGTCCCGAATGGCCGTGGGCGGCGCGGATTTCGGAAACGAGTTTCGCCCTCGGCGTCACCATCCCGGGCGCGTCGCACCCGCGCGGGTCGCCGCCGCCGCCCTGGGCCGCCTTGGGCCGCCGAGATCCGGCAAGTTTCTCCGGCGCGGCTCCGTTTCCGATTACCTCACGAAGCCTGCCCTCGACCTCCGTCGTGTCCTTAGCCGTAGAAATTCAGTCGAGAGGGTCGTATCGAGGTAATCTGCCGGCACCTTTCGGTGGGGCCCTCGGCTCGAAATACTCTCCGAGTATTCCTTCGCTCGGTCCGCACCGAAATCTGCTCGCCATCTTGCCCCGCTACTCCGCCTCCGACTGCATTTCTATGGCTTAGCGATCTTCGCGCGACACCGCGGTTCCGCGCCGCCTTGTTGACGGCCTGGACGGGCATTTGCTCGCGCTGGCGAAGCGCCACGGCGCGAGGTTGGCCCCCTTCGGCTCGGCCTTCGGCGCGGCGCGCGGGCATGCGCGGTCGGCTCTATAAACGTTCCACGATCAAGGGCTGTGGCGCGGGGGCGTCGTCGCCGATCTCGACCGCGTCCTCCAGCCAGGCGCGGGCCTCGTCCAGCTTCGCTTCGTCGTTCGCGTGAACAACGCCGAGCAGGGCGCCAGCCTCGATGCGGGCGCCGACTTTTACCAGCCGGGTGAAACCCACCGCCGGGTCCACCGCGTCCTCCGCCTTCATGCGGCCGGCGCCGAGGCGCAGAGCGGCCAGCGCCACCGCCATCGCGTCCACCGCGCGCACGTGGCCGCCGCGCGTCGCGCGCACTTCGGAAACCAGCCGCGCCCGCGGCAGCACCGTCCCGGGCTCGTCGCACACGCGAGCGTCGCCGCCTTGGGCCGTCACGATCTGGCGAAATTTTTCCAGGGCCGCGCCGTTGGCGATCACCTCGCGCAGCCGCGCCTCGGCCTCCTTCGTGTCTTTCGCGACCTTCGCGAGACAGAGCATCTCGGCGCCGAGCGCGTGGGTGACCTCCATCAGGTCGTTCGATTCCGGCCCGGCCTCGCCGCGCAGGCAGGCGATGCTTTCGGCGACCTCGACGGCGTTGCCCACCGCGTGCCCGAGCGGCTGCTCCATGCGGGTGAGCAGGGCGCGGGTGGGGCGGCCCATCGCGGCGCCGATGGCGCACATGGCCTCGGCAAGGGCGCGCGCGTCGGGGAGCGTCTTCATGAAGGCGCCGCCGCCGAACTTCACGTCGAGCACGAGCGCGTCGATGCCCTCGGCCATTTTTTTCGACATGATCGAGGCGCAGATGAGGGGCAGGCACTCGACCGTGGCGGTGACGTCGCGCAGCGCGTAGAGTTTTTTATCCGCCGGCGCGAGGTCGCGGGTCTGGCCGATGAGCGCGCAGCCGATGCGCTCCACCTGCGCGGCGTAGTCGGCGAGCGAGAGGCCGACGCGGAAGCCCGGTATGCTTTCGAGTTTGTCGAGCGTGCCGCCGGTGTGGCCGAGGCCGCGGCCGGAGATCATGGGCACGGGCACGCCGCAGGCGGCGACCATGGCGGCGAGGGGCAGGGAGACCTTGTCGCCGACGCCGCCGGTGGAGTGTTTGTCCACCTTCACGCCGGGCACGTGCGAGAGGTCGGCGACGACGCCGGAGCGCATCATGGCCTCGGTGAGCGCGACGCGTTCGTCGGTATCCATGCCGCGCAGGAAGATCGCCATGAGCAGCGCGGCGAGCTGGTAGTCGGCCCAGCCGCCGTCGGTGGCGCCGCGCACGAAGGCGGCGATCTCGCCGCGGGTGAGCGCGCGGCCGTCGCGTTTGCGGGCGATGATGTGCTGGGGGAAGGCGGAGGCGTCGCTCATGGTGCGGGTGGCGCGGCGGACAGGCGTGGAGAGGCTGGGCCGGGACGTCCACGTCGCAACACCAGCGTGGCGTCGGCCGCATGGAAAAACGCGCCGCGCACCGCGATGCGTTCAATTGTCACGCCCTCCGCCGCCAGCTCGGCGAGCATCTCCGCCAGATGCGGGTAAACGGGTCCGTCCGCGCCGCACAGCGGGTGCAGTCGCAGCTCTCCGCCGGGCGCGGTGATGCGCAGCAACTCGCGCAGCGCGGCGCGGTGAAACGCGGGGTCCAGCAGGCCGGCGTGCAGGAAAAGCAGGTGCGCGCAGAGCACGAGGTCGAAGCTCGCGTCGGGGAAGGGCAGGTCGGGCAGGGCGGCGCCGACGTAGCGGCCGAGCACGAAACCGCCCTCGTAGTCGGCGAGGAAGCGCTCGGCGGCGGCGCGGCGGGCGGCGATCGCGTTTTCCAAATCCGGAAAACTCTCCGGGCCGGGACGGAGCAGGCCGGGCTTCGCGCGCATCTGGGCGGCGACGCGGGCGTGGTCGGAGCGGGCGAGGATGGCGAGCGCGTCGGGCCGCGCGCCGTAGTGCGGATCGGCGGCGACGACGGTGAGGTCGGGCCGCAGGCGCGTGAGCTCGGCGGTGAACGAGGCCGGGCCGGCGGCGACGTCGAGGACGCGTGCGCCGGGGCGAATCTCGCGCTCGTCGCGCAGGGCGAAGATGCGGCGATACTCCGCGAGGTCGCGGCCGAAGAAGTGGGTCTTGGGCAGGGCGAAAATGCCGGGGTGGTCGGCGGTGGTGACCGGGGCGGCGGGAGCGAACGTTTGGGAAAGGTGCATGGTGGGTGGCGGTGCGGGGTGCTGGGTGCGGTGCGCGGGGGCTTTGCGGGCGGAGCTTTCGGGCGGAGCCCTAAATCCGCGCGGGCGGGCCGCGCGCATGAAAAAACCCGGCTCGGGAGCGAGTCGGGTTCGGTGGGCGTGACGCTTGGGGCGGAAGGGGCGGCCGGGCCGCTCGACCTTCACCATCGCCACGCCGGCGCGCGCCACCAGCCGCCGGCACGGAGGCCGCGGACGAAGGGGGAGCTGGGCGCGAGGGAGTTCATGCGATGGCCCGTAGCCGGCGGGAAAACCCCGGCGTGCGCAACGGCGAAAAACGGCAGGCGGCGGCGCGCGGTCGTCGCGGACCTCGCCGCTCGGGCGCGTCTGCCGGCATCGGCGTCGTGCCCGTGGTGGTGCCGGTCCGGATGCTTGCGACGCCGCCGCCCGGGAGCTTGGCTGCGTGCAAAATCCCTCCCCATGTCCACTCCCGCTTCGGCCCCCGCCGTCATCGTCGTCGGCAGCTATGTGCAGGACCTCACCTGGCGTTGCGCCGCGTTTCCCAGCGCCGGCCAGACGACGCTCGGCGCCTTCGCCACCGGACCCGGCGGCAAGGGCTCCAACCAGGCCGTCGCCGCCGGTAGGGCGGGCGCGGATACGCTCTTCGTCGGCGCGGTGGGCGCGGACGCCTTTGCCGAGGAGGCGGGGCGGTTCTACGCGAAAAACAAGATCGCCGCCCGCTTCGTGACCAAGCCCAAGCTCGCCACCGGCACCGCCGCCATCCTGGTGGACGCCTCCGGCCAGAACGAAATCGTGGTCGCGCTCGGGGCCAACGAGGCGCTCGCGCCGCGTGATCTGCCGGCCTCCCTCTTCGCCGGGGCGCGTGTTGTCGTGGCGCAGTTCGAGAACGCGCTGCCCACCGTCGCGCACGTGCTTCGCGCCGCGAAAAAGGCCGGCGCCGCCACCGTGCTCAACCCCGCGCCGATGCGGCCGGATTTCGACCCGGCGCTGCTCGCGCAGGTGGACATCCTGATCCCGAACGAGACCGAGTTTGTCGCCATCGTGAACCAGCTCGGGCTCGCGCCGGGGCCCGGCGAAACGAAACGAAAGACCGCCGCCACCGTCGCCGCTGACTCCACCACCGCCACCGCCGGCGTCACCGGCTCCGGCTACACCGAGGCCGCGCTCGCCGCCGAGACGCCCGGGGCGTTGCACGCGTTGTGCCGCCGGCTCGGGCCGCCGGTGGTCATCGTGACGCTGGGGAAACGCGGCTGTTTCGTGTCGAGCCCCGAGGGCGGGGAGCTCATCCCGGCGCACGCGGTGAAGGTCGTGGACACCACCGGCGCGGGCGACGCCTTCGTGGGCGGCTTCGCGGCGGGTTGGGTGAAACACGGTGGCGACGTGCTCGCCGCCGCGCGGCAGGGGCAGGCGGTGGCGGCGTTGTCGGTGACCAAACCCGGCACCGCGCCCAGCATGCCGACCGCGCGGGAGCTGGCGGCGTTTTCGCGGAAGATCGAGCGTCCGAAATCGTAGGCTGCATTGTTACGCTTAGGGTCTTCGCTCGCCGAAGCCGGCATTTGCGAACGAGCGCCCCATGGCGCGGCTGCGCCGCGTCAACGCGTTGGGGACAACGCGTTCCACCGAACGCGGCGGGGTGGGCAGCTCGTTCGGCCGGGCGGGCGGCGTCGGCTGAATCCGTGTGCACAGGGCGCGGGTTTGCCTCGCTCGGCGCCAGGGCTCTCGTGTCCGGCTTACCATGAGCCCCCGAATCCGCCCCCGTTTGTCGTCGTCTTGGTTGTTGTTGCCCCTGTTTGCCGGCCTCGCCGCGCCCGCCGTGTTGCGGGCCGACGTGGTGCCCTCGCCGCTGTTTCAGGACCACGCGGTTTTGCAGCGCGGAAAACCGGTCCCGGTGTGGGGCCGCGCCGACGCGGGCGAAACGGTGTCCGTGTCTTTCGCCGGCCAGACCAAGTCCACCACGGCGGGCGCCGACGGACGCTGGAGCGTGACGCTCGATCCGCTGGCGGTGAACGCCGAGCCGGCCACGCTGACCATCGCGGGCAAAAACACCGTGACGTTCTCCGACGTGTTGGTCGGCGAGGTGTGGCTGGCCTCGGGCCAGTCCAACATGGAGTGGTCGGTGGACAACGCCAACGACTCCGACATGACGCGCCGCACCGCGCGCTTCCCGCTCATCCGCGAGATCAAGGTGAAGCGCACCGTCGCCGACGCGCCCGCCGAGACCTTCGAGGGCGCGTGGCGCGTGGCCTCGCCCGAGACGGTGGGCGCCTTCAGCGTGGTGGCGTATTCATTTGCCCGTGACGTGCATCTGGCGCTCGACGGCGTGCCGGTGGGCATCGTCAACAGCACCTGGGGCGGCACCCCGGTCGAGTCGTGGATGAGCCCCGCCACGCTGGCCTCCGATCCGGCCTTCGCCGGGGTGGCCGAACGCTGGTCGAGGGTGCTGGCCGAGTATCCGGCCAAAAAGGCCGAGCACGACGCCGCCATGACCGCATGGCGCACCGAGAAGGCGGCGGCGGAGGCGGCCGGCGAACGTTTCACCAAATCCGCCCCGCGCGGCCCCACCGGCCCGGGCTCGCCCTGGACGCCCTCCGGCCTGCACAACGGCATGATCGCCCCGCTTCAACCCTTCGCGCTGCGCGGCGCCATCTGGTATCAGGGCGAGAGCAACGCCGACCGCGCCGCCGAATACCACGGCCTCTTCTCGGCCATGATCCGCGGCTGGCGCGGCGAGTTTGGCCAGGGCGATTTTCCCTTCTTCTGGGTGCAGCTCGCCGCCTTCAGGGCCAGCGGGCCCGAGGCGACCGACTGGGCCGATCTGCGCGAGGCGCAGGCGCGCACGCTGGAGTTGCCCGCCACCGGTCAGGCCATCGCGATCGACGCACCCGCGAGCGACTTCGGCGACATCCACCCGCGCGACAAGGCCACCATCGGCCGCCGCCTGGCGCGCCTGGCGCTGAACCGCGTTTATGGCGACGGCTCGCTGGCCGACTCGGGACCGGTTTTCGCCGGGACCGAGCCGGTCGCCGCCGAGCCGGCCACGGAGACGGGTCCCGGGCGGCCGGCGGCCCTGCGGGTGAACTTCTCCGGCGTAAACGGCCGCGTGCGTCAGCCTCTGCCGACCGTGACCGGCTTCGAAATCGCGGGCGAGGACCGTGTTTTCCATCCCGCCGAGGCGCGGACCGAGCGCGGTTCGGTCGTTGTCTGGTCGTCGGCGGTGCCCGCGCCGGTGGCGGTGCGCTACGCGTGGAGAAACCACCCGGTGGCCTGGCTCCAGGACGACCTCGGCCTGCCGGTGCCTCCCTTCCGCAGCGACACCTGGTAAACGTCGTTCGTCCCCCGCGCGGCGATTGCTTCGCGAAGCGTCGCCGCGCAGGCTGCCGGGATTCGTTTCGATCCGCGTCCCCGTCCTCCGGCTCCCGGCTCCCAGATTCCAGCTCCTCGCTCCCAGCATCTTCTCGGCTTTATGAACCTCACGCCCGCCCAGCTCGCCAGCTACCTCGACTCGACCAACCTGCGGCTCGACGCCTCCGCCGCCGACATCGTCGCGCTGTGCCGCGAGGCCGTGGAGCATCGTTTCGCCTGCGTGATGATCTACCCCGGCTCGGTGCCGCTGGCGGCGAGCGAGCTGGCGGGCACGGACATGAAGATCGGCACGGTGATCGGGTTCCCCAGCGGGCGCTTCTCCACCGCGGCCAAGGCGGCCGAGATCGACGCCATGCACGCGGCCGGCGCGCACGAGGTGGACATCGTGATGAACTACGCCGCGCTGCGCGACGGGGACATCAAGGCGGTCGATACCGAGCTGCGTTCCCTCACCCAGCGCGCGCACGGCTACGGCCAGTTGGTGAAGGTCATCGTCGAGACCTGCTACCTCGACGCCGACGAGAAGATCGCGGCCCTGCGCCTCTGCGAGGACGCGGGCGTGGAGTTCATCAAGACCTCCACCGGCTTCGGCAGCGCCGGGGCGAAGGCGGCCGACATCGCGGCCTGGGCGACGGCGCGGCGCGGCGCCATCCGGCTGAAGGCGAGCGGCGGCATCAAGACCCTCGCCGACGCGCGCGCGATGATCGAGGCCGGCGCCACGCGGCTCGGCACGAGCAGCGCGGCGAGCATCTTGCGGGAATTCTCGGGCGGCGCGGCGGCGGCGGGCGGCGGCGGATACTGAGCGGAGTTGCGGCCGATGTTGGGTTGGCCGTCCCCGGCCAACCCAACACCGAGCCATTGGCCGGGGACGGCCAACACTACAGCAATCCATTGGCCGGGGACGGCCAACGCTACAGCTACACGCGCGGGAACTTCACCCACTTGGCGCCGAGGCGGGAGCTTTTCACCACAGTCTCGATGAAGGCCATGCCCTCGACGCCGTCCTCGATGGTGGGGAAGTCCGGATCCCGCGGTAGTTTTTTTCCGGATACCTCCGCCCGCACGGCCCGGAAGATCTCGCGGTAGAGGTTGCCGAAGGCCTCCAGGTAGCCCTCCGGATGCCCGGCCGGGGTGCGCGCGGCGCCGCGCGCGGCGACGGAGGAGACGTAGCCGTTGCCGCGGCCCCAGACCTCGGTGGGACGGTCGGCGTATTTGACGAGCAACTGGTTGGGGTGCTCCTGGCGCCATTCGAGGCCGGCTTTCTCACCATAGACGCGCAGGCTCAGCGCGTTTTCCTCGCCCACGCTGATCTGCGAGGCGTGCAGCACGCCCTTGGCGCCGCCCTCGTAGCGGAGGAGGACGTTGCCGTCGTCTTCGAGCGCGCGGCCCGGCACGAAGGTCGTGAGGTCGGCGCAGAGCTCGGCGATGCGCAGGCCGGTGACGTAGCGGGCGAGGTTTTCGGCGTGCGTGCCGATGTCGCCCATGCAGCCGGCGGCCCCGGAGCGTTTGGGGTCGGTGCGCCAGGCGGCCTGTTTTTGGTCGGTCTTTTCGAGCGCGGTGGCGAGCCAGCCCTGGGGATACTCGACCACGATCTTGCGGACGGCGCCGAGCTTGCCGGAGCGCACGAGGTCGCGCGCCTGTTTCACCATCGCGTTGCCGGTGTAGTTGTGGGTGAGGGCGAAAACCTTGCCGCTCTTCGCCACGATTTTCCGCAGCGCGAGGGACTCCTTCAGGTCGAAGGTGACGGGTTTGTCGCAGACGACGTTGAAGCCCTTTTCGAGAAACAGCTTCGCGGGCGGGAAGTGCTGGTGGTTGGGCGTGACGATGACCACGAAGTCGAGCCGCTCGGCGGCGGGCTTTTTCGACTCGGCCTCGGCCATCTCGGCGAAGGAGCCGTAAACGCGGGCGGGATCGAGGAAGAGATCCTCGCCCGAGGCGTGGGAGCGCTCGGGGTCGGAGGAGAAGGCGCCGGCGACGAGCTCGGCCTGGCCGTCCATCTGGGCGGCGATGCGATGCACGGCGCCGATGAAGGCGCCGCGCCCGCCGCCGATCATGCCGTAGCGAAGTTTGCGGTTGGAGGACATGGGGTGTTGGGAAATCTGATTTTTAGACACGGAGGACACGGAGCGCGGACACGGAGTTCACGGAGGAAAGGCCGGAGGACGGGAGCCTCTGATTGGCTCCGTGTTCTCCGTGTCCGCGCTCCGTGATCTCTGTGGCGAAGATCGAAATCACTGTTTCGTCTTTTCAAACGCCGCGTCGAAGGAGACGGCGCTGGGTTGGAAATCGAGTTTGCGGACGAAGGCGGCGGCCTCGGTGGCGCCGTGCACGCGGTCCATGCGCACGTCCTCCCACTCGACCGAGAGCGGGCCGCGGTAGCCGATGTCGTTGAGCGCGACGATGACGTCCTCGAAGCGGATGTCGCCGCGCCCCGGCGAACGGAAGTCCCACTGGCGCCGAGCGTCGCCGAAGGACGTGTGGCCGCCGAAGACGCCCACCGTGCCGTCGCCGTGGCCCCACCACACGTCCTTCATGTGCGCGTGGTAGATGCGCTCGGGAAAGGTCCGGATGAACTTCACGTAATCGACTCCCTGGTAGCCCAGATGGGACGGGTCGTAGTTGAAGCCGAAGCGCGGATGGTGGCGCACCGCGGCGAGCGCGCGCTGGGCGGAGGCGATGTCGAAGGCGATCTCGGTGGGATGGACCTCGAGCGCGAAGTTGACGTCGGCCTTGTCGAAGGCGTCGAGGATCGGAAGCCAGCGTTTGGCGAAGTCGGCGTATCCGGCATCGTAATACGCCTGCGAGGTGGGCGGGAAGGCGTAGAGCGCGTGCCAGATCGACGAGCCGGTGAAGCCGTTGACGACGGCGGGCGCGGCCTCCTTGCGCGCGGCGGCGCCGGGGCGGGCGTCGAAGAAGGTCCGGGCGGCCTTGGCGGTGGCGACCATGTGGCGCGCGGCGCGTTTTCGCACGCCCTCGGGGTCGCCGTCGCCCCAGACGTCGGGCGGCAGGATGGCCCGATGGCGTTCGTCGATCCGGTCGCAGACCGCCTGGCCGACGAGGTGGTTGGAAATGGCGTGGCAGGAGAGCCCGTGCGCGCGGAGCAGTTCCCATTTCTGGTGGACGTATTTTTTGCTGCCGGTGGCGGCCTCGACGTCGAAGTGGTCGCCCCAGCAGGCGAGTTCGAGGCCGTCGTAGCCCATTTTTTTGGCGAGCGGGGCGAGTTCTTCGAGCGGGAGATCGGCCCATTGGCCGGTGAACAGGGTGACGGGGCGAGGCATGGTTGTCGGTGGGTTGTTTGGGGGCGGGTGGCGGGGCGGAAGCTTCGGTCGGCGCGCCGGAAAAAGTTAATTTTTCCGGCGGGCCGGGCAGGCTTGTGCGCCTACAGAAAAGAGACCATGATCCGGGGCAACCCCAACCCCGTTATCCCATGATGCAGCATACCTTCTCCACCCTCGGCTGCCCGGAACTCGATCTGGACGGCGCCATCGCCCTCGCCGCTCGCCATGGTTACTTCACCCTCGAGCTGCGCACGCTCAACAACACCACCGATCTGCCCGCCTGGTTTCAGGAGCACTACGGATCGCCGGCCGGTCTGGCGGCCCACCTGAAACAGCGGCACGTGAAGATCTGCTCGCTCGGCACGTCCTTCAAGCTGCTCGGACATGACGACATCGACCGGGCGCAGCTCGAGCACTTCGTGCGCTGGGCGGACGAGGCCGACGTGCCCTGGCTCCGCGTGTTCGACGGCGGCAAGACCGGCGACGCCGCGGAGGTGGCCGAGGCAGCCGCGACGCTCAAGTGGTGGCGTGAACAACGCATCAAAAACAACTGGGCGGTCGAGCTGATGGTCGAGACCCACGACGGCTTCGTGACCTCGCGCGCCCTGCACGAACTCATCGGGCACTGCCCGCAGATCTGCATCCTGTGGGACGTGCACCACACCTGGAAAAAGGGCGGCGAGGCGCCGGCGCAGACCTGGAACGTGATCCGCAACCACGTCGTGCATCTGCACGTGAAGGACAGCGTCAGCACGCCCACGCCCAACGGCAGCCACCCCTACACCTATGTCCTGCCCGGAGACGGCGAATATCCCATGGCCGAGCTGCGCCACGCCCTGAAGACCGACCGCTACAACGGCGTCATCAGCCTGGAGTGGGAACGCATGTGGCACCCCTACCTGCCCGAGCTCGACAAGGCCCTGCACCACGCCGCGCAGCTGCGTTGGTGGTGAGGCCGGCGGCGGGCGGCGACCGCGGCGCTCGCGGTGTTCGTCCGATGCGGGAAAACCTCCACGCGGGGTGAATCCCCGCCCCGCGCCCCGGGGATTTTTCCTCGGGGGCCGGCTCGCCAAGGCGCGCTTCGCGTTTCTCTTGCCGGGCGGTCCGGCGCTGTCGGCCCGCTCCGAATGAAGCCATCCCACCTCTTCACGCTCGTCGCTTATCTCATCGCGCTGGTCGCCATCGTTCACCTGCTCTCCTTGCGCAAGCGGCCGGCCTCCACGCTCGCGTGGGCGTGGGGCATCCTGCTTTTCCCCTACCTGGGCGCGCTGCTCTACTGGGGCATCGGCGCGGACCGCCTGCGGCGGAAACGTCTGCGCCGCCGGGCGGGCTTCGCCCCTTTCCCGCGTGGCCGTCGCGAGGTGCGTTGGGAAAAATCGCTCGCCGCCGTGCCCGCCGCCGACGCGGCGCTGGCCCGCGTGCTGGCGCGGCTCAACGGCATCCCGCCCACGGGCATCGACACCTTCCGGCTCCTGCACGACGCGGACGCGTTTTACGACGCGCTGATCGCCCGGATCGAGTCGGCCAAACACCACGCGCACATCCAGTTTTTCATCTGGCGCGACGACGCGGTCGGCGCCCGTCTGCGCGACGCCCTGGTGGCCGCGGCCCGGCGCGGGGTGCAGGTGAGGGTGCTGCTGGACGAGCTCGGGTCGGTGCTCCTGCGCTCGAGCCATTTTGATGAACTCGTCCGCGCCGGCGGCGAGTTTTCCTGGTTCCTCACCCTCAATCCGCTGCGCCACCGATATCTGTTTAACCTGCGCAATCATCGCAAGGTGCAGATCATCGACGGGGTTTACGCCTTCGTCGGCGGCATGAACGTGGGGCGCGAATACCAGGGGCTCGATCCGGAGGTGGGGCCGTGGCGCGATCTTCAGGCGGAGCTCACCGGGCCCGTCGCCTGCACGCTCCAGGAGTGTTTCGCCGACGACTGGTTTTTCGCGACGGGCCGCCGCGTCATGGAGCCCTGCTACTATCCGGACCGCGACGCCTCGGGCGACCATGTGGCCCTGGTGCTGGCGGGCGGGCCGGACGACCCCTCGGAGCCGATGCAGAAATCCATCATGGCCCTGCTCAACCACGCGCGCCACCGCGCCTGGCTGACCACCGGCTACTTCGTGCCCAACGGCTCGATGCTCGCGACGCTGGAGCTCTGCGCGGCCCGGGGCGTGGACCTGCGCCTGCTCATCACGGAAAAGACCGACCACCCCGCGCTGCTGCGCATGGGGCGCTCGTTCTACGACGAGCTCATGGCGGCGGGGGTGCGGCTGTTCGAGTTTTCCGAGGCGCTCCACCACACCAAGGCCGGCGTGATCGACGACGACTGGGTGCTGGTGGGCTCGGCCAATCTCGACAACCGCTCCATGCGGGTGAACTTCGAGCTGAGCGTGCTGGTGCGCGAGGCCGGCGCGGTAAAGGAGTTGGCCGGACGGCTGGAGGCGGACTTCGAGGCCTCGACCGAGATCACGCCCCGCGACTTCGCCCGCCGGCCCTGGCGCGAGAAAGCTTTCGAGGCGGTGGTGCGGCCTTTCGCGCCGCTGTATTGAATCTGAGTCGGCGATGTCCCCGGGTTCCTCGCCTGAAGGAAGGAGGACGGGACATTCTTGCCCGCTCAGGGGAAGAGGCCGCGGGCGGCCTTGGCGTCGGCGACGCGCTGGATGCCGAGGGTCTGGGCGGCGAGGCGGCGGCTGAATTTGTAGCGCGCCATCTGGCGCTCCACCGCCTCGCGCGACTGCTCCAGCTGGCGGAAGAGTTTTTCCATCACCTCCTCGCGGGTCCAGTAGTAGTTGTCCAGGTTCTGGAGCCATTCGAAGTAGGAGACGATGACGCCGCCGGCGTTGCAGAGCACGTCGGGGATGACCTCGAGGTCGTCGCGTTTCTCCAGCAGTTTTTCGGCGGAAAACGTCACCGGGCCGTTCGCCGCCTCGGCGAGCAGGCGGCAGCGCAGGCGCGGCACGAGCCCCGGCGTGATGACCCGCTCCACCGCCGCCGGGATGAGCACGGTGCAGTCGAGGGTGAGCAGCTCCTCCTGGGAAAGCTCGTCGCCGCCGTCGAAGGAGGCGAGGTCGCGCATGCGCTCCACGCAGGCGAGGGCGCGGTCCACGTTGATGCCGCGTTTGTTGAAGAAGCCGCCGGTGTGGTCGCTGATCGCGATGATCTTCGCGCCTCGTTTGGCGAGGGCGCGGGCCGCCTCGCCGCCCACGTTGCCGAAGCCCTGGATGGCGACGGTGGCCTCGCGGATGGGGATCTTCATCTCCTCCAGGTATCGGGAAACCAGATACGCCACGCCCGCGCCGGTGGCCTCGCGCCGGCCCTGCGAGCCGCCGAGCGAGAGGGGCTTGCCGGTGACGGCGGCGTTGTCGAGGCGGCCGACGTGGCTGGACCAGGTGTCCACCATCCAGCCCATCATTTTTTCGTTGGTGCCCATGTCGGGCGCGGGCACGTCCACGTGCGGGCCGATGAAGGGGATGAGCTCCTGGATGTAACGGCGCGAGAGGCGTTCGAGTTCGTTTTCGGAGAGCTTGGATGGATCGACGATGACGCCGCCCTTGGCGCCGCCGTAGGGCAGGCCGGCGAGGGCGGTTTTCCAGCTCATCCACATGGCGAGCGCGGCGACCTCGCCGAGGCTGACGGCGGGGTGGAAACGGATGCCGCCCTTGGCCGGGCCGGTGGAGAGGCTGTGCTGGACGCGGTAGCCCTCGAAGACGGCGAGCGAGCCGTCGTCGCGTTTGATGGGCAGCGAGACGATGACGGAGCGGCGCGGGTGTTTGGTGCGGTCGCGGATGGACTCCGGCAGGTTGATGGCGTCGGCGGCGCGGTCGAACTGCTTGCACGCCATCAAGAAGACTTCGGACGAGTAGATGGGCGAGGCGGGTAGCTTGGACATGGGAAAGCGGTTTGGCGGGGTGGCGCTGGGCTGGGGTGGGGTGGGCGGGACGGGCGGGGCGGGCGGCTGGACAGGAGGGCCCGGGCACCAGCAAAACGCGTCGCGGTGTAAAAGCGAACCGCCCGCGGCGGGGGGGCCGAGGGCGGTCGGGGGTGGGTTGAGATGGAGACGGACGATGGGGCGGGATGGAGACGGAGGGGAGCTGGAAGCTCCCGCGAGCACTTTGGCTCGGAAAGTAGTCAACTCGCTCCGCGAGTTGACACGGGAGCTGGAAGCTCCCGCTACTTTTTTACACGCGCCAGCTCTGGAGGACGTTGAGGTAGTTGGCGCGCTCGTGGGCGGCGGGGTGGGGGCAACGGGCGAGGTTGAGCGCGCCGCGGAGCTGGTCCACCGAACCGTATTCGTGCTCCCTCATCCAGGCGCGGAGTCCCTCCAGCAACGTCGAGACCGCGCAGGAGCCGTGTCGCAGGACCGTGGATACGACCTGGGTGGCGTGCGCGCCGGCGAGCAGCGACTTGATGAAGTCGGTCGAGGTATGCACGCCGCCGCTGGCCGCCACGCTGATGTCCACCCGGGGCGACACGATGGCGAGCCAACGCAGACGCATGAGCAGGTCGGACGAGTCGGAGAGCCGGAGCTGCGGATGCACGTCCAGGTCTTCGATGCTGAAGTCGGGCTGATAAAACCGGTTGAACAACACCACCCCCTTGGCGCCGGCATACTCGAGCTGTTTCACGAAGTGCGCGGGCGCGGTGAGCCAGGGGGAGATTTTGACCGAGACCGGGATGCGGACCGAGTCCACGACCTGCCGCACGATGAAGAGCTGCTCGCTCTCGATGGAGGCGGCGTCGACGTCCACGTCGGTGGGCAGGGTGTAGAGGTTGAGCTCGATGGCGTCGGCGCCGGCGGATTCGAGGCGGCGGGCGTGGTCCATCCAGCCGCCGGGGCGGTGGGCGTTGAGCGAGGCGATGACGGGGATGGTGAGGGCGCTCTTCAGGCGGACGAGCTGGCGCATGTAGAGGTCGGGCGTGAGCGCGTAGTCCTCGTAGTGGGGGAAGTAGTCGGCGGCCTCGGGGTGGCTGTCGGCGATGCCGTCGAGGAGCTGGTGGCGGGCGTTTTCCTCGAACTCGACCTGCTCCTCGAAGAGCGAGTGCATGACGATGGCGGAGGCGCCGGCGTCCTCGAGGCGTCGGCAGAGGTCAAGGTCGTCGCAACAGGGCGATGCGCCGACCACGAGCGGATTGCGCAGGGTGAGTCCCAGGTAATCGGTGGTGAGGTTCATGGTGGTGTGGTGGTGGGGTGGTGGTGTGGTGGTGAGGGGCAGAGGCCAGAGGCCGGAAGCCAGAGGCCAGGGCAGAGGGCAGAAGTCAGAGGTCGGAAGTCGGGGGGCGGAGATCGGAGGGGGATGGGGCGGGGAGGGCTGTGGTTCCGGCTTCTGTGGCTCTGTCCTCTGTCGCTCCGTCGTTCTGACGTTCTGGCCCCCTCCCTTTCCTCCGCCTCCTGCGCCGCGGCTACTTGTTCTCGGCGAGGTGCTGGTAGAGGGCGTAGCGGGTCTTGAGCAGGGCCTGGGCGCGGAGGGCGAGCTCGTCGGCGCGCGCGGGGGCGAGGGCCTTGAGCATGCCGAAACGGGTCTCGCCGGCGGTGAACTTTTCCAGGGCCAGCTTGGGCGCGGGCGAGTCGAGCAGGAGGGCCGACTCACCCTTGTCCACCCGGCGCGGGTCGTGGCGGAAGAGCGGCCAGTAGCCGGTGTCCACCGCGAGCTTCTGCTGCTCGAGCCCGTGGGCGAGGTTGTAGCCGTGGGCGATGCAGTGGCTGTAGGCGATGACGAGCGCGGGTCCGTCGTAGGATTCGGCCTCGCGGAGCGCGGCCAGGGTCTGCGAGTCCTTGGCGCCGAAGGCGACGCGGGCGACGTAAACGTGGCCATACTGGAGGGCCATGAGCGCGAGATCCTTCTTGCCGGTCTGCTTGCCGCCGGCGGCGAACTTGGCGACGGCGGACATGGGGGTGGACTTGGACGACTGGCCGCCGGTGTTGGAGTAAACCTCGGTGTCGAGGACGAGGATCTTCACGTTGGCGCCGGAGGCGAGGACGTGGTCCAGGCCGCCGTAGCCGATGTCGTAGGCCCAGCCGTCGCCGCCGACGATCCAGACGGATTTTTTGACCAACTCGTCCGCGAGGGCGGAGAGCAGGGCGGCTTCGGGGGCGTCGTTCAGTTTGGCGAGGGCGGAGCGCAGGAGGCGGATTTTTTCGCGGCGCGCGGCGAGCGCGGTCTCGTCGCGCGGGGTGGCGGCGCCGAGCGCGGCGACGAGGTCGGAGTCGAGGCGCGGGGAGAGTTTTTCCAGGAGACGGCGCGCGGTGGCGTGGCGCTGGTCGGCGGCGTGGCGCAGGCCGAGGCCGAACTCGGCGTTGTCCTCGAAGAGCGAGTTGGCCCAGGCGGGGCCCCGTCCGTATTCATCTTTACAATACGGGGTGGTGGGCAGGTTGCCGCCGTAGATGGAGGAGCAGCCGGTGGCGTTGGCGATGAGCAGGCGGTCGCCGAGGAGCTGGGTGAGGAGCTTCAGGTAGGGTGTCTCGCCGCAGCCGGCGCAGGCGCCGGAGAACTCGAAGAGTGGGCGGGCGAACTGGCTGCCCTTCACGGTGGTGAAGTCCACGATGGCACGGTCGGGCGAGGGCAGTTTTTCGAAGAAGGCCCACTTGGCGCGCTCGCTCTCCAGGCGCGGCGCGGCGGGCGCGATGTCGAGGGCCTTGTGGCGGGGGTTGGCCTTGTCCTTGGCGGGGCAGACCTGCACGCAGAGCGAGCAGCCGGTGCAGTCGTCTGGGGCGACCTGGAGGAAGTAGCGTCGGCCGGGCAGCTCGTTGGAGCGGAAGGGCAGGGTGGCGAGGTCGGCGGGCGCGTCGGCGAGGGCGACCGGGGCGACGTGGGTGGCGCGGATGGCGGCGTGGGGGCAGACGAAGACGCACTTGTTGCACTGGATGCAGAGGGAGGCGTCCCACTGCGGGAGCTCGAGCGCGATGGAGCGTTTTTCGAGGCGGGTGGTGGCGGTGGGCCAGCCGCCGTCGGCGGGCAGGGCGGAGACGGGCAGGAGGTCGCCCTCGCCGGCGAGCAGGCGGGCGGTGACGTCGCGGTGAAATTTTTCGGTGAAGGCGGCGTAGCGGTCGGGCGCGGGGGCGGCGTCGGCCTCGTCGAGGGCGGCGGGCAGCGGCACCTCGTGCAGGGCGGCGAGGGCGGCGTCCACGGCGGCGTGGTTCATCTGGACGACCTTCTCGCCCTTGCGGGCGTAGGTTTTGGCGATGGCTTTTTTGATGTGGGCGATGGCCTCGTCCTGCGGGAGCACGCCGGAGAGGGCGAAGAAACAGGTCTGGAGGACGGTGTTGGTGCGGCGGCCCATGCCGGCGCGGGAGGCGACGCCGTTGGCGTCGATGACGAAGAGGCGGAGCTTTTTCGCGAGGACGGTCTGCTTCCAGGCGCGCGGCAGTTTTTCCCAGGTGTCGGCCGGTTCGTAGGGGGAGTCGAGCAACACGGTGGCGCCGGGCGCGGCGTAGCCGAGGATCTCGTGGCGGCCGACGAAGCTGAACTGGCTGCACGCGACGAACTGGGCGCTGCGGACGAGCCAGGGCGCGTGGATCGGTTGCGGTCCGAAACGCAGATGCGAGACCGTGACCGAGCCCGATTTTTTCGAGTCATAGACGAAGTAGCCCTGGGCGAAGAAGTCGGTCTGCTCGCCGATGATCTTGATCGAGTTTTTGTTGGCCCCGACCGTGCCGTCGGCGCCGAGGCCGACGAAGACGCAGCGGCGCACGCCGGGCGCCTCGAGTTCGAGGGAGTTGTCCCAGCGCAGGGAGCTGTGGGTGACGTCGTCGTGGATGCCGATGGTGAAGCCCTGCTTGGGGCGGGCGGTGTTGAGGTGGCCGAAGACCGACAGAGCCATGGCCGGGGTGAACTCCTTCGAGCCGAGGCCGTAGCGGCCGCCGAAGACGCGGGCGGGCGGCACCGCGACCGGGTGCTCGGCGCGGGCGAGGGCGGCGACGACGGCCTGGAAAAGCGGCTCGCCCACGGCGCCCGGTTCCTTGGTGCGGTCGAGCACGCCGAGGGTGCGCACGGTGGACGGGAGGGCGTTGAGGAAGGCGGTGACGGGGAAGGGCTGGAAGAGGCGGACGGAGATCACGCCGACGCGTTCGCCGTGGGCGTTGAGGTGGTCGGCGGCGGCCTGGAGGGCCTCGACGCCGCTGCCCATGCAGACGACGGCGCGTTCGGCGCGCGGGTCGCCGTGGTATTCAACCAGCGAATACTTGCGGCCGGTGAGCCGGGCGAGATCGCGCATGCACTCCTCGACCACGGCGGGGAAGGCCTCGACGGTGGCGTTCACGCTTTCGCGGCCCTGGAAATACACGTCGGGGTTTTGCGCGGTGCCGTGGATTTTGGGCCGGTCGGGGGAGAGGGCGCGGGCGCGGAAGGCGGCGAGGGCGTCGGCGTCGATCATGGCGCGGAGCACGTCGTCGCCGAGCGGCACGATCTTGGAAATCTCGTGCGAGGTGCGGAAGCCGTCGAAGAAGTGGAGGATCGGCAGGCGTCCGCGGAGGGTGGCGGCGTGGGCGACGAGCGCGAGGTCCTGCGATTCCTGCGGATGGTTCGAGGCGAGGAGGGCGCAGCCGGTCTGGCGGCAGGCCATGACGTCGGAGTGGTCGCCGAAGATGGAGAGGCCCTGGGCGGCGAGGGAGCGGGCGGTGACGTGGAGGGCGCAGGGCAGGAGTTCGCCGGCGATCTTGTAGAGATTGGGCAGCATCAGCAGCAGGCCCTGCGAAGCGGTGAAGGTGGTGGTGAGGGCGCCGCCGAGCAGACCGCCGTGCACGGCGCCGGCCACGCCGCCCTCGGACTGGAGTTGCACGACTTTCGGGACCTCGCCCCAGATGTTGGTGCGTCCGGCGGCGGACCACTCGTCGCAGGATTCCGCCATCGGCGAGGAGGGCGTGATCGGGTAGATCGCGATGAACTCGCTCAGGCGGTGGGCGACGGAGGCCACGGCCTCGTTGGCGTCGCAGGTGACATGGCCCGGGGCGGGACGGGCGGTGAGCTTCGCGGTGTCGGCGGCGCGGGGAGCGGCGGGAAGGGAATTGGGCATGGCGGGGAGCGCGGCGCGGGACGGCGCTGACCGTCGCGGCCACGGCCACGAGCATGCCAAAAAACGCGGAGCCGGGCTGGGCGCGGCTTGGCCAACGCGGCGCGGATATTGGCAGCGGCCCCGGCGGGGGCCTGCGGCGGTCTCCGGTGTCGAGATGCAGCGTCGAGGTGACGGGGTGGTGGCGAGGTGGGGCGTCGAATGCCGCCAAAAGATGGCGGTCACGGTGGTCACGCAGGAGACGATTGGGGAAAATCCACCCGTTTTCGGGCTTCCCTGCCGGGGGGGCGCCGCCCAGTCTCCCCGCTCGCATGGCCAAGGCGACCCGCGTAAATCTCTGCTCCTTTTGCGGAAAGCCGCAGCACGAAGTTCGCAAGATCATCGCCGGGCCGGGCGTTTACATCTGCGACTCGTGTGTGAACGTCTGCAAGACGATCATCGATCGCGAATTGGCCACTCCGGCGGTGGACCGTCGCCCGACCTTCCGGCTGATGAAGCCGTCCGAGATCAAGCGCACCCTCGACGAGCACGTGATCGGGCAGGAGCACGCGAAAAAGGTGCTCTCGGTCGCGGTGTATAACCATTACAAGCGGCTCACCTTCGCGTCGGGCGGACCGGAGCGGCAGGGCGGCACGCTGGCGCCGGAGTTCAACGACGTGGAGGTGGAGAAGAGCAACATCCTGCTCGCCGGCCCCACCGGCTCGGGCAAGACCCTGCTCGCGCGGACCCTGGCCCGCATCCTGGAGGTGCCTTTCGCCATCGCGGACGCGACCACCCTGACGGAGGCGGGTTATGTGGGCGACGACGTGGAAAACGTGATCGTGCGCCTGCTCCAGAACGCGAATTTCGACGTGAAGCGCGCCGAGTGCGGCATCGTTTACATCGACGAGATCGACAAGATCGGCCGCAAAACGGAAAACGTTTCCATCACGCGCGATGTGTCGGGCGAGGGCGTGCAGCAGGCGCTGCTGAAGATCCTCGAGGGCACGGTCTGCAACGTGCCGCCCCAGGGCGGGCGCAAGCACCCGAACCAGGAGCTG
The DNA here is from genome assembly GCA_966252115.1 of uncultured Akkermansia sp. Taxonomy (GTDB): domain Bacteria; phylum Verrucomicrobiota; class Verrucomicrobiia; order Opitutales; family Opitutaceae; genus IMCC26134_A. The sequence goes on along the minus strand of CBINNW010000007.1, from coordinate 53,720 downwards.
GTGCAGGTGAACACGCAGAACATCCTTTTTATCTGCGGCGGCGCCTTCGTGGGGCTCGACTCGATCGTGCAGCGTCGCCTCGGCGCGCGCGGCATCGGCTTCGGCGCCCATGCGGGGCTGCGGCCCCAGGCCGAGACGGCGGACGGCGAGGCGGCGGCGGAGGCTTTGATGCGTTCGCTGGCGCCGGAGGATTTGGTGCGCTTCGGCATGATCCCGGAGTTTATCGGGCGTCTGCCGGTGGTCTCGGTGCTGGCGCCGCTGAAGCTGGCGGACCTCGAGAAGGTGTTGCAGGACACCAAAAACTCCTTGGTCAAACAATACGCCAAACTCTTCGCGATGGACGGAGTGACGCTGCGTTTCACGCCCGACGCGCTGCGGGCCGTGGCGCAAAAGGCGATCAATCTGAAGACCGGCGCGCGTGCGCTGCGGGCGATCCTGGAGCAGCTCATGCTGGAGGTCATGTATGACCTGCCGGCGCGCGACGACGTGGGCGAGGTGCTCATCGACGCCTCGGTGGTGGCGGGCAAACGCAAGCCGCGCCTGAAACGCCGGGCCGCCGGCACGAAAGCCGCCGGTCAACGCGCCGGCGGCGAGACGCAGGACGCGGCCTGAAAAACCCTTCGCCGCCCGAGGGCGGGCGGGGCGTTTCGCGTCCGGCGCGCTCAGCCCGGGGGCCAGGAGAGCTGGCGGCGGGCGAGGAGGTGGATGTGCAGGTGCGGCACGGTCTCGCAGGCGTCGGGGCCGTGGTTCACGACGAGGCGAAAGCCGCGTTCGAGTTTCAGTTTTCGGGCCACTTCCCCGGCGGTCAGCAGGAGATGTCCGAGGGTGGCCTGGTGTTCGGGGGCGGCGTCGCCGACGCGGGGAATGACGGTCTTCGGAATGATGAGCAGGTGCACGGGAGCCTGCGGCTGGATGTCGTGAATGACGATGCAGTGGTCGTCCTCGTGCTCGATCTTGGCGGGAATCTCGCGGGCGATGATGCGTTCGAAGAGGGTGGGCATGGCGGAAAGGCGCGGACGCCTTGTGCCGAATGACGAATGACCGAGGACGAATGACGAATGAAAAACACGCGCCGGGCGTGGCGGGCGCGTTTACAGAAACAGCAGGCGCAGATCGGCGTCGGGGCGGGTGCGGGCGGCGGTGAGATCCTGGACGTAGGCGAGGGCCTCCTCGTATTCGCGGCGGCGGCGGGCGGTCTCGCGTTGTTCGGGCGGCAGGCAGGCGGCGCGAAGGTTGGTCACGAGCACGGTGGCCTCGCGGTAGGCGGCGAGGCGTTTGAGGCCGGCCATGAGCTCGGCCCGGGCGAAAAGGGGCGTCGCGGAGGCGAGCGTGCTGAGGGCGTCCCAGTGGAAAAAGCCGTGGTGGATCTGCCCGGCGAAAAACTTCTCCAGCAGGCGCGCGGCGGCGGCGGTGAAGGCGGCGTCGTAGCGCGCGGCGAGTTCGGGGCGGGCGCGCGTTTGCTCGGCCAGTTCGGCCAGACTAAAGGCGATGGCCTCCTTGATCTGGCGCGCGAGATAGAGGTCGTCGCCGGTGATGCGGGAAAAGAGGGCGTTGATGAAAAGAAGCCGACGCAGCTCGTCGCGGTCGGTTCGCGCGTTCATCAGGCGGCGCCCTCGGGCTTGGGGGCGAGGTCGTTGATCTCGGAGACAAATTCCGACACGTCGCGGAACTCCTTGTAAACGCTGGCGAAGCGGACGTAGGCGACGTGGTCGATCTTGCGCAGCTGGGCCATGACGCCCTCGCCGATGGCTTTGCTGGGGATCTCGCCGTCGTGACGGGCCTCGAGGATGTCCATCACGTCGTCCACCAGCATGCTGATGCGCTCGGCGTCGATGGGGCGTTTGTGGCAGGCGGCGCGGACGGAGCGGGCGAGTTTTTCCCGGTCAAACTCCTCCCGGCGGCCGTCGTGTTTCAGGACCACGATGCCTTCGCGCACGAGCGTCTCCGTGGTGGTGAAGCGGTGGCCGCATTCGAGGCACTCGCGCCGGCGGCGGATCGAGTTGCCCTCCCGGCTGATGCGGGAGTCAACGACCTTGTCTTCGATCGAGGTGCACTTGGGACAACGCATATTGCGGAGGCGGGACGGGGCGGAAATCGGTGCTCGGTGGGCGGCGGCGCGGAGGGCGGCGCGGGGCGGGGCCTGCGCGCCTCAGGTTTCGGCTCGTTCGAGTTTGAGGAAGTTCTCCAGGATGCGCATGCCGCCCTCGGTGGCGATGCTCTCGGGGTGGAACTGCACGCCCCAGATGGGCAGCTCCTTGTGTCGCAGGCCCATGATCTCGCCCTCGGCGGTCTCGGCGGTGACGTCGAGGCAGGAGGGCAGGCTGGCGCGCTCGACGAGGAGCGAATGGTAGCGGGTGGCGGCGAAGCCCTGGGGCAGGCCGCGAAAGACGTCGGTGTCCTTGTGGAGGATCGGGGACGTCTTGCCGTGCATGAGGCGGTCGGCGCGCACCACGCGGCCGCCGAAATAGTGGCCGATGGACTGGTGTCCGAGGCAGACGCCGAAGATGGGTTTTTTGCCGGCGAATGCGCCGATCATCTCCAGCGAGACGCCGGCCTCGGCGGGGGAGCAGGGGCCGGGCGAGATTAGCACGCGGTCGGGATTGAGCGCGAGGGCCTCGGCGGGCGTGATCTCGTCGTTGCGGAACACCCGCTGTTCGACGCCGAGTTGGCCGAAATACTGCACCAAGTTGAAGGTGAACGAGTCGTAGTTGTCGATGACGAGGAGCACGCGCGGAGGGTGTGAGACGGCACAGTGAGTTGAGCCCGGGCGCGGGGGCAAGCGTGGCGGCGGTCTGTGGTGCCGAGGGTGTAGTCGGAAGGGATGTCAAAGTCCGGGCTTGGCCACCGGCAGCGCCGGCATCGTGTCCCGGTTATACCAGTTACGGGATGGATTGACTCTCAAGGGCGGGACCGCCGGGCCCGCCTCCGAATACCGACGGTGATCGCCACCCAAACCGGCGCGCCCGGCGGTCGCGCCCTTCCCCGAAAGTCCCAACTCAACACGTAATTGGTGTTACACCCGTGCCGGACGTCGCCACGTCTTCGCAGACTGCCTCACGGGAAAACGTTTCCCGTCGGGGCTGCCTGCGCGCCGCGCCCGCTCCTCGCGCCTGCGACGGGTGGGAATGTCAGAAGCGCAACGACAGGCGGTCGCCGCCGACGCCGAGGCGGGTGGCCGAGGCGTAGAGCTGATCGCCGGAGGCGAGATGCCGCACGATCCGATCTTTCGCTCGGGCGACCGGCTCGGTCTCGTGATCGGCGGGCAGGGCCACGGCGAGCAAACGAGCCTGGCGGGGCGCGAGCGCGGCGGGATCGATGTCGGGCGCCTCGGTCTCGCCCAGCGCGGTGGTCGCGACCGCGGGTTCGGCGAAAGCGACCTGGGCGAGAGCGGCGTCAAAATTATCCGCATCGGCCAGAACGGAGGCGGGTTCCGCCGTCCGTCCCGCCTTTTGGGGCGTCAGCGCGGTGGGGGCCCAGGGACCGGCGGAGGCGACAAAGTCCCACGCATGGAGGTCGAAACTCGCGGCCAGCAGATCGGTGAGCGTCACATCCAGCGGATGGGCCACCGTTCCGAGCGGCGCGGGTCGGCCGACCGCAGGGTGCTGCGCGGAGCGGGTCTGGGCGACGCCGGAGGCGCCGCCCGCGACGAGGGCGTCGGAGGTCTGTTCCAAACGCGGGACGGGGAGTTCCAAGGCGGCGAGCTGCGCGCCGGCTTTTAGCGCCTCGGCGGCGGAGTGCCGGATGTTCGCGAGCGGCTGCGGCGAGGCGGGGCTCGCCGGAATCGTCATCTCCTCGCCGTCGGTCGAGCCGACTCGGGCGCTGGCGGCGGGGCCGTGCTCCATCGGGGCGGAGGCGAGGGCTGCGGAGGCGAGCAGGGGGCGGGCGGGGGACGTGATGTCGGAGGGGCGGACGGCCGCCGACTCGCCATCCGTCGGGTGGGTGTGCGCGTGAGGATCGGAAGCGGCGGAGGCCGCAGCCGCGGCGACCACGGTGGGACGCGCGGGGGCGGAATCCGGGGCGGACGCCGTGGTGTTGAGGGAAACGAGGGCGAAGAGCGCGGCGGCGCCGCCCGATACGGCGGAGGCGGCCCAGACGGGCGGGGAGACGCGGCGGGCGAGGAGGCTGAGCCCGAGCCACCACGGGCGGGGCTCCACGATGGCCGCGAGTTGTTTGCGGCGCAGCCCCGCGTCGAACTCGTGCCAAAAAGCGTCGTCGGGCCGCTCGGCGCGTTTGAGGCGCAGCAGATCCTCGATGGTGGGCGGGCGAGCGGGCTCGGGAGATTCGCTCATGATCCTAGGAAGGGTTGCAGTTCGTTTTGCAGAAGCTGTTTGGCGTAGTGAAGGCGGGAGCGGATGGTGCCGATGGAGGCGCCGGTGATTTGCGCGATTTCCTCATGGGTGAGGCCGTCGATTTCGAACAAAGTGACCACGGTGCGATGCTTGATAGACAGTTTTTGCATGGCCTCGTTCAACTTTTGCTGAAGTTCGTTCAGGCAGGCCTGCCGGTCGGAGCTGGGGCCGCGGTCGGTGAGCTGCTCCACCAGGGCGCCCACAGGCTCTTCGTCGCGGATCTTTTCCAAGCTGAAGAAACGCCTGAGCTTGTTTTTCTGGAGGTGGTTAAGGGTGGTGTTGATCGCGATGCGGTAGATCCAGGTAAAGAAGGAGGACTGGCCCTGGAAGCGGTTGATCGACTGGAAGGCTTTGATGAAGGTGTCCTGCGTGAGATCGGCGGCGTCCTCGCGGTTGGAGGTGAGGTGGTAGATCACGCTCCAGATGCGTTCGCGGTATTTCAGCACGAGCTCGTCGAAGCGGGTGAGGTCGCCCGCCTGGATTTGCCGCACGAGCGACCAATCGGCGTCGGCCTCGCGCTTGCGGTCAAGCGAGGCGTCCGCTCCGGCCGGAATGGCGTGCGCTCGGGTGCTCATGCGGTTGCAGGGGCACAACTAGAACGGGGGCGGCGCTTTTGGCAATCGCGGCGCGCGGGCCGGTCGCGCCTCCGGGGTGTAACGGGAAACGATGTCGGCTCTCGGCAATTCAGGAAGGTAGCAACAAGGGCGCGACCGCCGGGCGCGCCGAGAGCGTGACGAAACGAGCTGGCCGGCGCGGCGGGCCCGGCGGTCCCGCCCCCCATGCCGTGACATCGCTTCCGGTCTGGGGGTGGTGATCGCCGTTCGTCCTTCGCGCGGCTCAGGAGTCGCCGCCGAGGAGGCTGTCGTCGAAGTCGCCGCTGGCGCGGTATTCCTGGAGCTTGTTGCGCAGGGTGCGGATGGAGATGCGGAGGAGCTCGGCGGCGCGGGTGCGGTTGCCGCCGGTGGCGCGGAGGGCGGCGAGGATCGCGCGCTTTTCCAGCTCGTCGAGCGGAAGCACCTCGGCCTCGGGCGCCGGTGCGGCGGCGGTGGCGGTGGTCGCGGCGTCGGCGGTGGGTGTTTCCGCCGCGGGCGGCGGGGCGGTGGGGTCGGATCCGTCCGCCTCGCCCTCCGCCTCGGGCGCGAGCGAGGGGGCGTCGGGGAAAGCGGAGGCGGAGCCGGCGACGTCGGCGAAGGCCGCCGCCATGGCTTCGGTGGCGGAGGCGGCCGCGACGGCTTCGCTCGGTGTCGGGACTTGGAAGGGGATCGGCGCGTCCGCGGGCGGTGTTTCGGAGGAGCCGAAAGGGACGGGCGTGCCGGTCGGCGGCATCGTGACCGGGGCGGGCGCGGGGGTGAAGGGCGAGGCGGGCCAGCCGCCCGCGGCGCCGGTGCCGGTGGCGGCGGAGGAGGTGGAGGAGACCGGGATCGGGGCGGCGACCAAACCGGCGGCGCGGGGAAGGGCGGGCAGGCCGAGGCTGCTGACGGGCACGGGGCGGCCCGCTTCGGAGAGGATGACGGCGCGTTCGATGGTGTTTTGCAGTTCGCGCACGTTGCCGGGCCAGGGGTAGGCTTGGAGGGCGGCGCGGGCCTGGTCGGAGAAGCCGGGGAGTTTGAGGCCGTGTTTGCGGGCGAAGCGTTGGAGGAAGGATTCCGCGATGACGACGATGTCGTCGGGGCGCTCGCGCAGGGCGGGCACGTGGATGGGGAAGACGTTGAGCCGGTAGTAGAGGTCGGAGCGGAAGGAGCCGCGCTCCACAAACTGGAGCAGGTCGCGGTTGGAGGTCGCGAGGATGCGCACGTTGACCTTGATCGTCTTGGTGCCGCCGACGCGCTCGAACTCGCGCTCCTGGAGCACGCGGAGGAGTTTGGCCTGGAGGTTGGGCGGGATCTCGGAGACCTCGTCGAGGAGGAGGGTGCCGCGGTTGGCGAGTTCGAAGCGGCCTTCGCGGCGCTCGGTCGCGCCGGTGAAGGCGCCCTTTTCGTGGCCGAAGAGCTCGCTCTCGATGAGGCTCTCGGAGAGGGCGGCGCAGTTGACCTTGATGTAGGGTTCGGCCTTGCGCTTGGAGTGGCGCCAGAGGGAGCGGGAGACCATCTCCTTGCCGGTGCCGTTCTCGCCGGTGATGAGCACGGTGGCGTCGGTGGGCGCGACGCGCATGACGAGCTGGCGGAGGCGCTGGAGGGCGGGGGAGCGGCCGATCATGTCGCCCTCGTCGCCGCTTTGTTCGCTGAAGTAGCGGTTGACGCTCATCAGCTGCCGGTAGGTCTCGGCCTTGCGCAGGATGATTTCGATCTGGGAGGGCGAGAAGGGTTTGATGAGGTAGTCGAAGGCGCCGGCGCGCATGCAGGTGACGGCGCTTTCGACGCTGCCGTGGCCGGTCATCATGACGACGAGCGGTTTGTCGGGCAGGCCCATGACGTGTTCGAGAAAGTGCTGGCCGTCGCCGTCGGGCAGGCGGACGTCGAGCATGACGAGGTCGAAGGTGTCGCGGGTCAGCAGGGTCTCGGCCTGGGCGATGGTGGAGGCGACGGAGACGCTGCATTTTTTCCGGCCGAAGAGATCCGCGAGGATTTTTTGGATGATGGGCTCGTCATCGAGGACCAGTATGCGTTCGAGCGTCATTGGGCGGAGGGACGGGCGGGGCGGGAGCGGTAGGGTGGGTCGGGCCCGGACGGGCGGAAAGGATCAAAACGTAAGCCGGAACAATTCAGTCGAAAGGGGAGTAGCGGGATGAGATGGCGAGCGCATTTCGGAGGCAAGCGACCGAGGAATACCCGGAGCATTTCGCTGGGAGCGCGCCTCTGAAAGGTGCCGCCAGATCACCTCGATGCGACCTGCTCGACTGTATTATTACGGCTGGGTGAAACCCGGAAGCTCAAGGTAACGGTCGGTTTGCGATTGCCGCAACCCGGGAGTGCTGTCGCGGGGTGCGAGCGGAGGCGTTTTTCTTCGGCTTTTCCGCTCAAGTCGGGGGCGAGGTGGCCGATGGAGAAGGACGGTGCCGCAAACTCCCTCCATGTCCCCGCGCTTGTTGTCGCTGCTTTCCTCGGTGGAGGCGGAGCTTTCGCGCGGGCCGGGCGCGGTGCGCGCGGCGGGCCGCTCGGCGGATTACCGGCGGGGCGTGGCGCGTTTGAGTCTCGCCGACACGGCCGGGCGTCCGGCGGGTGGCTTGGTGGTGCAAAATTTTCTGCTGGCCGACGGACAGCTCTGTGTGCGCGCACGGTTTCTCGGTGTCGATGGCCGGGAGCTGGGCGAAGGGGCGATTTATCCGACGACGGAGCGTTTTGATTGGGACGTGGCGGCGAGACGGCTGGCGCGCGAATGGCGCGTGGCCACGGCCGGCGTGCTCGGCATGGGCGCGCATGGCGGAGATGCGCGCTCCGCGCCGCTGCACGAGGACGCGGAGTTTGGCGCGGCCTTGGCTTGAAGTGGCCGGAGCGGCGGCGTGAGGAATCGCCGGTCGATGGTGGCCGCGCGGCGAGGCGGGACGTTCAGGCCGGCCAGACGGTTTTGGGATTGGTGAAGGCGCGGACGCCGGCGGGGCCGAGCTCGCGGCCGAGGCCGGAGTCGCGGGTGCCGCCGAAGGGGACGGCGACGTGGGAGCGGACGGCGTGGTTGACGAAAACCATGCCGGCGCGGATGCGGGGCACGAGCGTCGCGCGGGCGCGCCGGGCGTCGCGGGTGAAGATGGCGGCTCCGAGGCCGTAGGCGGTGCGGTTGGCGGCGGCGACCAGGGCGTCCTCGTCGGGCGCGCTCTCGATGGCGGCGACGGGGCCGAAGAGCTCCTCGTCGGCGGCCGGCATTCCGGGAGCGACGTCGGCGAGGATGGTGGGCGGATAAAAGGCGCCGGGTCCGTCGGGGATCTCTCCGCCCATGACCAGGCGGGCGCCGCGGCGGACGGATTTTTTCACCTGTTCGTGCAACTCGTCGCGCAGGTCGGCTCGGGCGAGCGGGCCGAGCTGGACGCCGGGGGTGAAGGGATCGCCCAGCACGCGTCCCGACATCGATCGGGCGAGCAGGCGGGTGAACTCTTCGGCGACCTTGGCGTGGACGAGGAAACGTTTGGCGGCGACGCAGCTCTGGCCATTGTTCACCAGGCGCGCGTCGGCGCAGGCGCGGGCGGCGGCGGGCAGGTCGGCGTCGGGCAAAACGAGGTAGGGATCGCTGCCGCCGAGCTCGCCGACGAAGGGCTTGAGTGCCTGGCCGGCGAGGGCGGCGACCTTGCGGCCGGCGGCGGTGCTGCCGGTGAGGGTGACGCCGCGCACGCGGGGGTCGGCGACGAGCGCGCCGATGGCCTCGCCGGGGGCGAGCACGCAGTCGAGGACGCCCTCGGGCAGGCCGGCGCGGCGGGCGAGGGCGCAGAGGGCGAGGGCGGTGCCGCAGACGTTGCTGGCGTGTTTGACGAGGAGGACGTTGCCGGCGACGAGGGCGGGCACGGCGGCGCGGATGACCTGCCAAAGCGGATAGTTCCACGGCATGATGCCGAGAATGACGCCGAGGGGCTCGTAAACGACGCTCACCCCGGCGGGCGCGAAGGGCGGGGTTTCGGGGCGGAGGAGGGCGGCGCCGTGGCGGGCGTGGTGGCGGCAGCAGTCGGCGCATTTGGCCACTTCGGCGAGGCCGTCGGCGAGGGGTTTGCCCATCTCCGAGGCCATGAGTTCGGCGAGGGCGTGGCGCTCGCGATGGAGCGCGGCGGCGAGGGCGCGCAGGTGCCGGGCGCGGACGGCGGCGGTGGTGGCGCGCCAGGTCTCGGACGCGGCGTGGGCGGCGGCGAGGCGGCGCTCGATTTCGCGTTTGGAGTGCGGGGCGTGGCGGGCGACGACCTGGCCGGTGGCGGGGTTGATGGAGAGGAGCGCCATGATGGGGAAACGATCCTTCGCGGCGGAGGGATCGGGCAATGTCGAAAGCGGGCGGTGGAGGATGGGGGCGTGGGGGGGCGCGGAGGGGCGCGGGGGGCGCGGGGCGAGCCGACGTGTCGGCTCGTCGGAGGCGGCGTCATGCCGCCGCAGTCCAAGGGGCCGGGGAGGCGGCGAGGCGGGGAGCTCAGCCGTAACCATGCAGTCGAAGGCGGAGTAGCGGGGCAAGATGGCGAGCAGATTTCAGAGGCGAACGACCAAGGAATACCCGGAGGGTATTTCGCCGGAAGAGAGCCACTGGAAGGTGCCGCCAGATTGCCGCGATACGACCCTCTCGACTGAATGGTTGCGGCTTAGGCGCGCAGCCAGGGGAGGAGGGCGGCGCGGAGTTTTTCGCGGGCGCGATAGAGGCGGGTTTCGACGGCCTTGGGCGTGGCGCCGACGATGGCGGCGATCTCGGCGTGGGGCAGGCGTTCGTATTCGAAAAGGGTGACGACGGCGCGGAGGTCCTCGGGGAGCTCCGCGAGGGCGGCGCGAACGGCGGCGACCTCCTCGGCGTGGCGGGCGGAGTCGGCGGGCGAGGGCGCGTCGTCCGCGAATTGCCGGGATGGCGGGGGCGAGCCCGAAGTGCCGGAGGAGTCGGCGGCGGGCGGGGTGAGCAGGGCGTCGAGGGAGGAGGTGCGGCGGCGGGTGTTTTTGCGGGCGTGGTCGCGGGCGAGGTTGAGCGCGATCTGGAACATCCAGGTGCTGAAGCGGGCGCCCGGGCGGTAGCGGGCGCGGTGGCGGTGCAGGCGCACGAAGGTCTCCTGGGCGAGGTCGAGGGCATCGGCCTCGTTGCCGAGGTGACGGAGGAGGAAGCTCCGGAGCGGGCGCTGCCAGCGGAGCATCAGGGCGTCCAGCGCGGCAACTTCGCCCGCGGCGAGCGCGGTCATGAGGTGCTCGTCGGTCGGTTCGGCGGGCCCGGCGGCGTGCGCGTCGGGCGCGGGAGAGGGACGAGGCGAGGCCGGTGAACTCATGGACGGCCGTCGAGGGAGGGGGCGCCGTCGTGGGTGCGATTGGCGAGGTGCGGTTCCATCATTTCCAGGAAACGCGCGGACTGGTCGGCGGGCAGCGCGGCGGCGACGTTGCGGAGATGGGCGCGGGTGGCGTCGGCGCAGATTTTTTCCAGGCGGCCGAGCTCGGTCTGGGCGGCGGCGCGTTGCTCCGGGGTGGTGGCGGCGGCGAGGGTGTCGCGGGCGGCGATGACGGCGGCGCAGTGCTCGGCGCAGATGGGATCGTAGGCCGCCTGGACGCGGGAGATTTCGGCGGCCTGCGCCGGGGTGAGGCGAAATTCGCGGGCGAGCCAGGCGAGCTGGTCGGCCATGGCGGGCGCGGTGGGCGGCGGCGCCAGGACGACGCGGGTGAGGCCGTAGCCGAGCAGGGCGGCGACGGTCACGAGCAGCGCGAGTTGGAGGAGGCGGAGGGGCACGGACGAGGGGAGGAGGCGGCTGTGTGGGGCTGAGAGGGGGCTGCGGGGACGAGGAGACGGAGGTTCTGTCACGGAGAGCACGGAGCTCGGACACGGAGGTCACGGAGGCGTGCGAGCGGGCGGGCGGGGCGGGGGATGGGTGGGGCCGGTGCCGGGGGTGTCGAAGGAGGTGCGGATGCCCGAGACTCGGGAGCGGGGGAGGAGCGCGAGGGGAGGAGCGCGGTGGGCGTGTGGTGTGGCGCGGAGCGGGCGGACTCGTCGCGGCGAGTCAGTGGCCGCCGTGCATGGTCCAGGGATCGATGCTGCGCACGTAGGCGGCGGCGTAGGTGGCGGCGCGGGACTCGCGTTCGCGGGAGAGGGCGAGACCCGCGCCCAAGCCGAGCGAAGCCATCAGGGCGAGGGCGGCGGCGAGCGGATAAAGCAGCCGGAGGCGGCGGGCGCCGGGGGCGCGGAGCGGAGCGGTATCGGCAAGTTGGATACGCCGATGGACGGCGGCGGCGAAGTCGGATGGGGACGGGCCGACCGCGCCGGCCGCCGGGTCGGCGCGGCGCAGGAGGGCGGAAAGGGGATCGGGCGGCGGGTGCATGGGACGGGGAACTTGAGAACAGGCTGTGCCCGGTTTTACGCGTGAAGGCGGATCATCCCTCGGGCAAGCAGGCGGAGGAGCGGTTCGATTAGTCCGCGTCGGGGCGGCGACGTTCCAGCTGTTCACGGATGTTGCCGGCGAAGCCGCCGACCAAGACGGGCACAAGGCCAAGTTGAACCGCGACGTGTATGAGCGGCGATGTGACTGCATTTGCGGAACGAAGGGCGATCACCACCAGGACGACCTTGATTATGGGAATTAAAACGCTGAAAGCGGCGATGCCGATGGTTATGGCGGCCATACGCTTGCGGACATAGCCCGGGGTGGCTCCGAAGACTTCGGCAATCAGCTTTATGACGAAGACAAAACTGACCGCCATCCCGTGCGCCGCGCGTGGATTGGCGGCGGTGGCGCCCCAGCAGACGCAAAGCACGATTACCGCAAAAGCGGCCAGGTGCCACCGGGTCGCGCGGAGTTCGTCGTTCGAGAGGGCGAGGCGACCGTCGCGGTCGAAGCTCAGCAGCGTATCGTAAAGGGGATGCGCGATGATCGAGATAAGAAACGTGACGTAGATAACGATTTTTACCGCGGCGAGAACGGGCAACCAGACGGGGTCCGCGGCCAACCCTTTTTCCAAGAAGCGCAGTCCGAAGAGGAAAACGGCGAGCAGGCCGAGTAGGGTCCAGAGGCCCAGCCGGTCGAGCGCGAGCAATCCGCGAAGGAGGTTCGAAAAGATGGGGCTGCGTGCTTTGAGAGCAAGGGAGAGGCCCTGACGGGCGTCATCGTTTCCAGGGCTGAGACGCAGAGCCTCGCGGAAATGGGTGAGAGCGTCGTCGGCCCGGCCGGAGAGGACGGCTTGGTGGCCGAGCAACACGTGATTGTGGCTGTCTTGCGGATCCAGCTCGATCAAACGGGCGGAAACAGCTTGGGCTTCCTCGTGACGGCCAAGGGCGATGAGAGCTTGGGCGTGGAAGTTGAGGCAAATATCGTTGTCAGGTTCGAGCGCGAGCCCGTTGGCGGTGGCGGCGAGGGCTTCGGCTGGCTTGCCGCGTTCGAGATGAGCGCGAGCCAGCATCCCGTGGATCGAGGCGTCGTTGGGTGAAAGGGCGAGGGCGCGGGTGAAGGATTCTTCCCCTTCGCGACCCAGTTCTCGTCGAAGTTGCACGAGTCCGAGGGTGGCATGGGCGAAGGCGTCGTCGGGATCGTCGGCGATCATTTGCTCCGCGACGGAGGTGGCCTCCTGGGGGCGCCCCACGTGGGTGAGTGTCATCGCCAGATCATGGGCGACCCAGCTTGACCAAGGGGACTCGGCCCGCGCTTTGCGCAGGAGGATCAGGGCCTCGGAATGACGATCTTGGGCGATCAGTTGCCGGGCGCGAAAGTGATCTTTGCTCATGCGCTTGCGGACAAAGCGAAGTCCCGTGTTGGTATCAATCGCTAAGGCGTGGCGTTTGAATTGGGATGGTCTGCGGGATCGCCGCTTTCAGTCGCGACGGCGGGGCGGGCGAAGCGCAGGCGGAAGGCGGGCGTGCCGCGTTCGGGGAAATCGCCGTCGGCGGTGGTGATGGTGATGTGTTTCTCGTCGATCGACCAGATGGTCGTCAGGTCTCGATCATAGCGCAGGGGCGCGCCGCCGAAGGGGTCGAGGGGGATGGCGGGCAGGTAGGTGGGGACGAGCGCGGAGAGATCCGCCGGGAGGGCGCCGTCGTGTTCGAGGTGGTGGAGGCGCAGCGCGGCGTAGAGCGGGGTGAGACGGAGGTTGGCGCGGGAGCGGTGGGATGTTTGGGTAACGCGTCCCAAGGCGGGGGCCACGATAGCGAGCAGTTTGCGACCGGTATAGTTTTGCAGACGACGGGGCCAAGGTGCCTCGGTTATGGCCAGAAGTTGCTCGCCGGGGCGGTTGGGGGTGCCGGGCGGCGTTGGCTCGATCTGCTGGAGATGGGCGCGCATGTAGTCGGCGTGCCAGCGGATGGTGCGGTTGGGTTGATAGATTCCCGGAGCGACCGCCAAGGATGACAGAAACACTTTGGGTGAACCCGTGAGGCGGGAGCTATCGCCACCGAAGGACGTGAGCAGTAGGTTGGCTACCCCGTGGTGTTCAAGTTTGTAGGCGTAATGGTAGTCTTGGATCGAGGTTTCGTAAGCGGGGATCGCCTCGATGTAGCGTTTGAGCACGGAAGGGGCGATGGAGGGCGCGTCCACGTGGCGGCGGATGGAATCGAGCGCGATGCTTTGGATTCCGGTGCCCGTGAGCGTGACGATGATGTAGCCTCGGCTTTGGCATATACGTTGGCCGAGGCGCAGCGTCAGCAGGTTGAGCTCGGCCGCGCCGGAGTGGTCGCCGTCGCGCCAGACGAGTTGCGCTCGAAGAGTCAGGATGCGTGACAGGTGCCGGATCGGGCCCACCTCTGGCAGGGACGCGAAGAACGAGTCTAATTCGGGGGCTTCGGAATCCGGTGCGGCGAGGGCGTGGAGGACTTGACCGGCGAGGTCGGGCGCGTAGCGGCTCAGTTCGGCGACGGCGGCGTCGCGGTCCCAAGCGCCGTCGCCCGAGAGCATGTCCTGCAGTTGCTTACCTTCCGGTGTCGCTCGTTCAAGCTCCGGAGGCAGGGTGGCGACGAGTTTGGTCAGGAGCGCGTAGGTGTTTTGGTCCTCGGGCGGGTGCTTGAAAACCACCCGAAGGTCCGAGGTGTCGGGCGGAGCTTCGTCGGCGACGAGGCCCCAGACGATCAGACCGAAGATCAGGGCGAGGCCGCCGAAGAGCCAGGCAAGGCCGCGCCGGCGAGCGCGGCGCCGATCAGCGTCTATGCGCTCAAAATCCTCGTCGGTGATGGCTTTATCTCTGCTGGACGGAGGCGGTTGGAGCATGTGCGTGAGGGGGGCTTGGTGCGCGGAGCGCGGCGGGCGCCACGGAGGAGCCGCGTGAGCGAGTGTCCCACGCTTGCACGCCGTCCAGTTTGACAAAACCGAGCCCTTGTCCTCACGCGAAACGGTTGCGGCACCGGAAGGCTCCACCGCTTTGTCGGGCTCGGTATTCTTTTACGCGCGAACCCTGAATGGCACCCAGCCCGAATCCGGATCATTTCCAGAACAGTCGAGCCCGGCGTAAGCGAGATAGCCGTGCTTCGCGAACCTACCCCTAAATTCAGGTGCAGCACCTTCGGGTAATTTAACGCTGATTCGCCACTCTCCATCCTGGCCGTTCACCAACTCACCTGCTGTGGCTACCGTGAGTTCCATTGAAATCGTCGTCTCTGACTTCCGTATTAACTCTCTGCGTGTTTGCGACTTACCTTCGTGTGTAAAGGTGATGTCAACATCGGGCACCTCCACCGACTCCTGGCCTTTTATCCTCAGATACACCCGGCTATACCGAACATTGCACCCTTGCGGGACAGCTCGGACGACCACCTCGAATGGTTCATCTATTTTCGCGTCAACAATGTCCACGAAGACTTTGGCCGCGCCACCGGTGATGGCGTTTTTCAGCGACTTAACTGCGTCGAATAATCCCATGTCTTGCCTTTCGTTTATGGTTGCTAGCTAGGAAATTGGCCGGGGACGGCCAACGCTACACCATAGCGCGATCCTCCGGCCGATTTGGCTCTGCTGGAACGCACATTGGAATCAGGCCTTGGTGCGGCGACGGGGGGCGCGGGCGGATTTGGCGGGCTTGGCCGCGACCTCGGCGGCGACTTCGGCGCGGGCGGCGCGGTCGATGTTGAGGTAGGTCTTGGCCAGCATCTGGCTCTCGTAAAACTCCAGCAGGCGAACGCCTTCGCGGGGTTTTACCAGGTCCTTTTTGGTGGCGGCGTCGATCTGCGACTTGATGCGGCGGCAGAGCTCCTCCCACTGATACTGCACGGTCTCGATGACCTCGTTCATGCGGATGCCGGCGAGCGTGTCCTCGATGTAGTAGCCGTTGGGTTCGTCGTCCTCGAGGAAGACATGGACCTCGTTGACCCGGCCGAAGAGGTTGTGGAGGTCGCCCATGATGTCCTGGTAGGCGCCGGTGAGGAAGATGCCGAGGTAGTAGGGCTTGTCGTTGAGCGGGTGGAGTTGCAGGTAGTCCCGGGTGTCCTGCAAGTCGATGAAGGACGCGATCTTGCCGTCGGAGTCGCAGGTGATGTCCACGAGGGTGGCGTTCACGGCGGGCTCCTCCTCCAGGCGGTGGAGGGGGGCGATGGGGAAGAGTTGTTTCAGCGCCCAGTGGTCGAGCAGGGATTGGAAGACGGAGAAATTGCAGACGTATTGGTCGGCGAGGAGGCGGTTGAGGTCGTGGAGTTCCTCGGGCACGTAGCCGGCGGCGCGGGTTTCCTGGGCGATCTGTTCGCAGACCTGCCAGTAGAGCGACTCGGCGGCGGCGCGGTTTTCGAGGTCGAGGTAGCCGAGGTTGAAGAGGGAAAAGGCCTCCTCCTTTTTCTGCACGGCGTCGTGGAAGCGTTCGAGTTTGCCGAGGCGGGCCTTGTTTTTGAGCAGGAACTCGAGGTCGTCCACGACCTTGTGTTTCACCTTGGGCTGGTGCTGCACGCCTAGGGTCTCGCGTTTGTTGATGCGCTCGAAGACCTCGACCACGAGCATGGCGTGCGGGGCGACGATGGCGCGGCCGGACTCGGAGACGAGGTCGGGCACGGCGACGCCCATCTGGTCGCAGATGTCGCGCACGTTGGACACGATGTCGCGGGCATACTCGGCCATGGAGTAGTTCATCGACGACTCGTAGTTGGTGCGGGAGCCGTCGTAGTCGATGCCGAGGCCGCCGCCGACGTCGAGATAGCCCATGGGGAAGCCCATCTTGGACAACTGGCAATAGAAGCGGGATGCCTCTACGACGGCGTTCTTGATCGTGAGGATGTTCGGCACCTGCGAGCCGATGTGGAAATGGACCAGGCGGAGGGCCGAGGTCAGCTTGGCTTTGCGCAGTTTTTCGCAGGCGAAGAGGATCTCGGCGGTGTTGAGACCGAATTTGGCGTTGTCGCCGGTGGAGGAGGACCACTTGCCCTCGCCGCGGGTCTGAAGTTTGGCGCGGAAGCCGATGAGCGGCTTCACGCCGACCTCCTCGGAGACGCGGATGATGTCGTCGAGCTCGGCGAGTTGCTCGACCACGATGATGACTTTTTTTCCGAGTTTGCGACCGAGCAGCGCGATGCGGATGAAGTCGTGGTCTTTGTAGCCGTTGCAAACGATGAGCGAGTTGGCGCCCTCGTGCATGGCGAGGGCGATCATGAGCTCGGGCTTGGAGCCGGCCTCGAGGCCGTAGTTGAAGCCCTTGGAAGCGCCGACGATCTCCTCCACGACCTCGCGGAGCTGGTTAACCTTGATGGGGAAGACGCCGCGGTAGCCGCCTTTGTAACCCTCTTCCTTGATGGCTTGCTGGAAGACGCCGTTGAGCTGCTCGACCCGGTGGCGGAGCAGGTCCTGAAAACGGATGACCAGCGGGGCCTTCATGCCCATCGACACCGCTTCGTCCACGACGTCCATGATGCGGATGGAGCGGCCGTCGGCCAGGGGCTGCACGGTGACGGTGCCGTCCTCGGCCACCCCGAAGTGGCCCGCGCCCCAGCGCTTGAAGCCATACAGGTCCTCGGATTGGAGGGTGGACCAGGAGGGCGATGCGGTCGAGGCGGAGGTGGATTTGTGTTTCACGAGGGCGAAAAAAAGGGCCGCGCGGGTCGCGGCGTAGGCGGGCGGAGGACGGTCGGGTTATGGCTTGCGTTCGCGGATGCGGGCGCGGTTATGTCGCGATTCCTCGTCTAAAAATCACGTCTCGCAATTCCGAAAATGAGTTCCTTTTCCGTTTCGCTTCCTCTCGTTGCCCAGGCCGGTTCCGGGGCCCCCGCGGGGGCTGGCGCGATGAACCTGTTGTTCATCGGCTTCATGTTCGCCGCCATGTGGTTCCTCATTATCGCGCCGCAGCGGAAGAAGCAGAAACAGCACGCCAAAATGCTCAGCGAACTGGGCACGGGTGACGAGATTGTGACGGCTGGCGGCATCTACGGTGAAATCACCGCCAAGAAGGATGACCGCTTCGTCGTGCGCATCGCCGACGGCGTGAAGATCGAGGTCGCGAAGGCCTTCGTGCAGGAGCTCGTGCGCAAGAAGGGTTGAGGCCCTGTGCCCGGTTCGGGCTGTTTTTTTTGCGGCGCCGGCGGATCGTCGGCGCCGTATGGCTTTCGTTTTTTCATACCCCTTACCCCGTCCGTCGGCCCGGCTTCGCGCCGCGTCCCCACGCTTTCTAAACCAATAAACCACCATGCTTAAACGCAACCTGTGGAAGCTCGTGCTGAGCTCCATCATCGTGCTCTGGGCCACTCTCTCGTTGGTTCCGGTGCAGGACCGTGACGTGCCCGACTACATCGCCGGGGAAGTCGAGACCAAGAACGCCGAATTTCAGGGCTTGTTGACCGACGCCAAGGCGCGGTTCGACGCCAAGCAGGCGCCCTCGGTTTTTGTCGCCCTGCGCGACTTGGCCAACGAAGGCCAAATCGATCTCGCGAAGGAATATTTCCCCAGCGCGAAGATGGATCCTTCGCTGACCAATGTCTCGAAAAAGAACAACCAACTGCTCCAGCACCTGCTGCAAGAGTCGAAGGGCAGCCTCCAGCTCGGTCTCGACCTGCGCGGCGGCGTGGCCTTCGTGCTCGAGGTGGATGAAAGCGCCGCCGCCAACATTGGCCAGCACGAGCGCAAGGAAAAGCTGGACAAGGCCATCGAGATCATCGGCGACCGTATCAACGGCCTCGGCGTGGCCGAACCGCTCATCCGCCCCCTCGGCGAAAACCGCATCGAGGTCCAGCTCCCGGGTATCAACACCCGCGACAATCCCGAGGTGTTGGAGTCGGTCAAAAAGCCCGCCCGCCTCGATTTCCGCCTCGTGTATCCCTTCGCCCGCCCCGGCCCCGACGTCGAGACGCCCGCCGGCTACCAGATCAAGACCCTCGAGCAGACCTCCCGGAATGGCCAGGCCATCGAGACCGAGCTTTTCGTGAAGCGCACCTGGGAGATGACCGGTGAAAACGTCACCGACGCCTTCGCCACGATGGACGAAATGGGGCGCTACCGGATCATCCTCAAGTTCAACTCCGACGGTCAGCGCCAGTTCGCCGCCGCCACCCGCGAGGTGGCCAAGCTCACCCAGCAGCTCGTCCAACAAACGGGCGACTCGGGAGCCCGGGCCCAGCTCGCCATCGTTTTGGACGGCCGCCTCTACTCCGCTCCCGGCGTGGAAAAGGAGATCAATAGCGACTCCGCCGAGATCACCGGGCAGTTCTCGCAGCTCGAGGCGATCGAGCTCGCCAACGTGTTGAACAACCCCCTCGACCTGCCCCTGCGTGTGCAGAGCCAATACGAGGTCGGCCCCTCCCTCGCCTCGGATTCGATCAGGAGCGGCACGCTCGCCTTCATCATCGGCACCTCGCTCACCGCCCTCTTCATAGTCGGTTTCTACACCACCGGCGGTTTTCTCGCGGTCGTGGCCATGGCCTTGAACGTCCTCATCATTCTGGGCGTGATGGCGAGCATCGGCGCCACCCTCACCATGCCCGGCATAGCCGGCATCGTGCTGACCATCGGCATGTCGGTGGACTCGAACATCCTGATCTTCGAGCGCATGCGCGAGGAGCTGAAGCTGGGCAAATCGCTCCATTCCGCGCTCGAGGCCGGCTTCGAAAAGGCCTTCTCGGCCATTCTGGACGGTAACCTCACCACGCTCATCACCGCCGCGATCATGATCGCGCTGGGCACCGGTCCGGTGAAGGGCTTCGGCGTCACCCTCGCCATCGGTATCTTCTCCACCATGTTCGCGGCGCTGGTGATCAGCCGCCTCTTCCTCGACCTCGTGATCCATGGCGGAATCGTGAAATCCATGCCGATGTTCTCGGTCCTGCAGAACACCCGCTACGACTTCCTCAAATACGCCCGCCACGCCTTCATCGTCTCGTGGCTCGTCGTCATCATCGGCGCCGTCACCGTGGTGGTGAAGGGGGATCGCATCTACGGCATCGACTTCACCGGTGGCGACGAGGTCACCCTCGCTTTCACGGAGAAACTCCCCATCGAGACCGTTCGCGACCTGGCCAAGGCGCAGGGCATCACCGACGTGAACATCTCCTACACCCAGCCCATCGGCTCGGGCAGCGAGCTGCTGCGCATCGTCACCGAGTTCGACATGGCCAAGCCCTTGGTCGCCGCCTTGCAGGCCGCGCATCCCGACGCGGGCTTGGAACTGGCGGGCGAGTCCCGGATCGGCGCCTCGGTGGGGGCCGAAATCAAGTCCAACGCGGGCTGGGCGATTTTCTGGTCGCTGGTCCTGATCCTCGTCTATGTGGCCTTCCGCTTCGAGATCGGTTACGGCGTCGGCGCGGTGGTCTCCACCTTGCACGACGTGCTCATGACCATCGGCTTGTTCGTGCTCCTCGGACGCGAGTTCAACGCCGCCATGGTCGCGGCGATCCTCCTCATCGTCGGTTACTCGATCAACGACACGATCGTCGTCTTCGACCGCATCCGCGAGGAGCTCAAGCTCGATCCGCACGCGCCGCTGCGCGACATCATCAACAAGTCGCTCAACCTGACCCTCTCTCGCACCATCATCACGGGTGGAACCACCTTCCTGACCGCCATCGTCCTCGCCGTCGTGGCTGGCGGCGAGATCAACGACATCGCCGTCACCCTCATCATTGGCGTCATCACCGGCACCTTTTCCTCCCTTTTCATCGCCAGCCCGATCTTCTACTGGTGGCACAAGGGCGACCGCGACCACGTCGAGAAGAGCCACGACGCCAAGCCCATTTACGATTGGGATGTCGGCGCCAAGATCTCCGTGCCCAAGCCCGTCGGCCCCGAGCCGGACGCCAAGTAACACGCCAGCGCGTCCCGGCGCGAAGCCCGACCGAGCGAAGCCGGCCCGTCTCCCCATCGCGGGGACGGGCTTGCCGCCGCCCGAGAGGCTCGCGCCTGCGCGCACGTTGTCACCATGCGTTGGATACATTCTCCGCCCCCGCCGGGGCAGGTGTCGGCGCTCTCGGCGGCGCTGGGCGTGAGCCCCGTGCTCGCCGAGCTGCTCCTGCGCTCCGGCCAGACCGAGGTCGCCGAGGCCGAAGCCTTTCTCAAGCCCGCCCTCGCCCGCATCGCCGATCCGTTTCTCCTCAAAAATCTCGATCTCGCCACGGCCCGTCTGCGCCGCGCGCTGGCCGGGCGCGAGCAGATCGTGGTGCTGGGCGACTACGACGTGGACGGCGTCAGCAGCACCGCCCTGCTCGTCAGCATCCTGCGCCGCTTCGGTTCCGTGCCGCGCTTCGTGGTGCCCCGGCGCATGGAGGACGGTTACGGCCTCTCCCGCAGCGCCATCGATCGCGCGCTGGAGCCGGGCAAACCCGATCTGTTTGTGGCGCTCGATTGCGGCACCAACTCCCACGAGGAGGTCGCCTACCTCGCCTCGCAGGGCATCGACGTCATCGTCGTTGACCATCACCGCTCGAAGGAAAAATCGCTCGAACAGGGCATCCTCATCAACCCGCACGTCCACGATCTGCCGGGCGACGACGCCTGGCGGCACATGTGCACGGTCGGGCTGGTGTTCAAACTCGTCCACGGTCTGGTGAAGGAGCTGCGCGGCGAGGGCCACCCCGAGGCCCAGGCGATCAAGCTGCGCGATTACCTCGATCTCGTCGCGCTGGGCACCGTCGCCGATCTCGTGCCCCTGCAGGCCGAGAACCGCATCCTCGCCAGCTACGGTCTGCGCACGCTCAAGGAGGGCGCCCGCCCCGGTCTGCGCGCGCTCATGGACGTGGCCGGGGTGAAGCCCGGGCAGGACCTGATGCCGGTGGACATCTCCTTCCGTCTCGGACCGCGCATCAACGCCTCCGGCCGTCTGGCCGACGCCGCCCTTTCGGTGGAGCTGATCCTCAGCGAGGACGTGCGTTTCTGTCGCCAAATCGCCCGCCAGCTCGATGGTTTCAACCGCGAGCGGCAGGACATCGAGCGCGCGATCACCGAGGAGGCGGATCGGATGATCGAGACCCTGTTCCTCGACCGGCCCGGCATCGTGCTCTACGCCGACGGCTGGCATCCCGGGGTGGTCGGCATCGTGGCCGGCCGCGTGACGCGCAAGTATCACCGCCCCTGCATCGTGCTCGGCAACGAGGGCGCGCAGGCCAAGGGCTCCGGCCGCAGCGTGGACGGCATCAACCTCGTGGAGGTGCTGGCCGGCTGCTCCGATCTGCTCGCCAGCTGGGGCGGCCACCCGATGGCCGTCGGTGTCGCCTTGGAGAAGCAGAACCTCGACGCCTTTCGCGAGCGCTTCGCGGAGGGCGTGCGCGCCTGGACCGGCGGTCGCACGCTCGCGCCCGAACTGGCCATCGCGGCCTGGCTTCGCCCCGACCAGATCAACGAGCGGCTGATGGAGGAGCTGGCGCTGATGCACCCCTTCGGCCAGGCCAACCCGGAGCCGAAATTCGGCCTGCGCGGGGTGGTGCTGCGGCAGCGGCCGGAGGTGTTTAAACAACAACATTTCCGTTTCTGCCTGGAGCCCCACCCGGGCCGCCGCCGGCTCTACGGCGTGGCGTGGAAAATGGCCGACCGCCTGCCACCGGTGGACGCGCCCATCGATCTGGTGATCGAGCTGGCGTGGAACTACTACAACGACCGCCGCACCCTCCAGCTCGAGCTCATCGACTGGCGCCCGAGCGAGCCGGAGGACTGAGGCGCGAATACTTCGACACGGAGCGCACGGAGCCCGGACACGGAGGTCACGGAGGACCGTCCGCCTGGGTGGGGCGTTCCCCGTGCTGCCGGGGCGGTGTTATGGACGAATTTTTCGGTTCCTCGCTGTTTCCAGTGGGTCGGTGCCGTGTTGAGGAATAGCCGGCGGTATTCCGATGATTTCGCTCGAGCAACTTGACCGCGACGAAACGGCTCCGCCGTTCCGTTACGTCGCAAGACACCCGCCGGTCTTGGGGCTGGGCGACGGCGATTGATTGCTGGTCGTGGCGGAAGCGCGGATGCGCTTTCGTCCGGCGGGCTCCACCGAAACGAAATGGCTCCGCCATTCCGCCACGCGCACCCACTGAAAACAGCAGGAATCATATTTTCCTTCTGGCGGCAGGTGGCGCCCGCAGCTGCACGGTCCGCACAGGGACGGACCTCCGTGGCCTCCGTGTCGGCGCTCCGTGAACTCCGTGTCGAAAAATAAAAACGCCGACGGAGGCAGCCGGGGGCCGACGAGGGGCGCCGGCGGCGAGGGCGGCGCGTCGTCACCGCGCGTCGTCACCGCCGCGGCTGCGGCAGGCGGAAGCTCGCCGCGCAGGCGGAGAGGGCGAGCAGGCCGGCCACGACGTAGAGCGTGCGGGCCCCCGCCGTCCAGTAGAGCACGCCCGCGCAGATCGGCGTGACGGCGCGCGCCAGCGAGCCGAGCGAACGGTAGATGCCGAGCACGCGTCCCTGTTCCTCCGCCCCCGCGTAGAGCGAGATGAGGCCGGTGTTGGCCGGATTCACCAGGCCGCCGCCGAAGGCCAGCGCCGCCACCGCCGCGTAGAGCACGCCGGGGCTGGGCGCGAAACCGACGCCGAGCAAACCGGCCGTCGAGCAGACCAGCCCCACCGCGAGCAGACGCGTCTCGGGCACGCGGCCGACGAGTTTTCGCACGATGTAGCCCTGGGTGATGATGGAGCAGACGCCGAGGAAGCCCATGAGTTTGCCGTTGTCCATCGGGCCGTAGCCGAAGCGCTCCGCGCTCACGAAGACGAGCGACGCCTCCATCGCCACGAAGGCGAGCTGGTAGAGGAAACCGACGAGGTTCGCGCCGCGCACGGCGGCGTTGTCCAGACCGAGGATGGC
This sequence comes from uncultured Akkermansia sp., assembly GCA_966252115.1. Lineage (GTDB taxonomy): Bacteria > Verrucomicrobiota > Verrucomicrobiia > Opitutales > Opitutaceae > IMCC26134_A. The sequence goes on along the minus strand of CBINNW010000007.1, from coordinate 30,632 downwards.
GCGCAGCGGATTGCGCAGGCGCGGTTCGGCCGAACGGCCGCGCGCCTCGGCGGGCAGCGTCTCGCGGAAGCGCGCACGGATCCAGAACAGGTTGACCAGACTCAGCCCGCAGGCGACGAGCGCGGGCACGGTGAAGGGATTGACGCCCCAGGCCGCCAGCCCCGGGAAGGTGTCGAGCAGGTTGAGCCGCGCGCTGAGCGCCCCGACCAGCGGGCCGGTGACGAGACCGAGCCCGAAGGCGGCGCCGACGAGGCCCATCGCCTTGCTGCGCTCCTCGCGGGTGGTGACGTCGGCCACCGCCGCCGTGGCGACGGAGAGGTTGCCGCCGAAAAGCCCCGCCAGCACGCGCGCGGCGAGGAAGAGCCAGAAGCTGCCGCTCACCGCCCACAACGCGTAGCTGAGCGTCGTCCCGGCCACGGTGTAGAAGAGGACCGGGCGGCGACCTACACGGTCCGACAAGCCGCCCCAGAACGGGGAAAACACGAACTGGAGCACGGAAAACACCGACGCCACCACGCCGCCGAAAAGCACCTCCGGCAGGTGGGTCTGGTTGCCGAGCGAGCGGGCCACCGAGTTGATCCAGTCGAGGAGGGCGCCGAGCAGGCCGCCGTCGCCGTCGATCGCGAGGTAGTGTCTGAGCAGGTCCGGCCCGAGCGGAAAGACGATGGAGAAGCCGATGAGGTCGATGTAGAGCGTGAGAAAAATCACGCCGAGCGAAAGGGGGCGACGGGCCGCCGCGGCGGAGGCGGCGGGCGAAAGTGGCGAAGTCGGAGCGGGCGTGGACACGAAGTTGAGGAAAAGGGGAGACCTGAAAACGAGAACCCTCCGGGCGCAACCACGCGCATCGCGGCGCGGAGAGGAAAGCGGACGGACGAGGCGCGGCGATGCGCGCGGCGCTCGGCGTGCGGAGCGCGGGGCCTGTGGCGGCCGACCTGTCGATTGCCCGGGGCCGGAGCTTCCGCCCCCCCGCCTGCCCTTCCCGATCCACGGGAGCAAGATGCTCCCGCCACACGGGCGCTCACGCGCCCGTGATCTGGCGCGTCGTGGTCTCGGCGAGGGGCAGACCGGCGGGCAACTCCTTCGCGCCCTTGGCTCCCAGTTCGGCGAGGCGGCGACCGGCCGGCAGCACGCGGCTTTCCAGGGAGCCGACGGCGGCGTTGTAGGCCTTGGCGGCGTTTTCGAGCGCGGGCGCCACGCGCGCGAAGTGATCCAGAAACCCCGCCACGCGGTCGTGCAATTCCCTCGCCTGCGCGGAGATGGCCTCGGCGTTGCGCGCGGCGGTATCCTGTCGCCAACCGTAGGCCGCGGCGCGCAGCAGGGCGATGCGGGTGGCGGGCGTGGCGAGCAGGACCTTTTTGGCGATGGCCCGCTCGATGAGACCGGGATCGGCGGAGAGCGCGCCGGCGAGGAACTGGTCGCCGGGCAGGAAAAGCACCACGAACTCGGGCGAGGGTTGAAAATGTTCCCAGTAGGCCTTGGCGCCGAGGGCATCGACATGGCCGCGAACCTTGGCGGCGTGTTCGGCGAGTTTGGCGGCGCGGAGGGTTTCGTCGGGCGCGGAGGCGGCCTCGCGGTAGGCCTCGTTGGGGGCCTTGGCGTCCACCACGATGGTTTGCCCGCCGGGCAGGCGCACGAGCAGGTCGGGGCGCAGCCGTCCGCCACCGCCGCCGGCGGCGCCGCCGGTCTCGAAAGCGCCGCCCGGCGTGGTGGCGGTGGTGGAGCTTTGTTCGACGAAGTCGCAGTAGTCGCTCATGCCGGCGAGCTCGACCACGCGGCGCAGTTGCAGCTCGCCCCAGGTGCCGGCGCCGGCGGTGGAGCGCAGGGCGCCGGCCAGGCGGGCGGTTTCGGTCTGGAGCGCGAGCTGGGTCTGGGCGAGGCCGCGCAGTTGTTCGCCGAGGGCGGCGGCGGACTCGGCGCGGGATTGGTCAAAGGCGGCCAGTTTGGTCTCCACCTGCGCGAGGGTGTCGCGCAGCGGGCGCACGAGGGAGTCGATGGCGAGCTGGCGTTTTTCGAGGTCCGCGTCGGCGAGCTGGCGGCCGCGACCGAGCGTCTCGCGGGCGAGCTCGAGAAAGGCGCTGTTGTTGGCCTGCAAGGCGGCGGCGGAGAGGGCCTTGAACTCGGTGGCGGCGCGGTGTTGGGCCTCGGTCAGGGCGGCGATTTTTTCGGCGGCCGTGGCGCGCTCGGTGGCGAGTTCGGTGCGCCCTGTGGCGAGCGCGGCGCGGGCGAGCTCGAGCTCGCGGCGCAGATCGGCGGTTTCCGCCTGCAGACGGGCGGACTCGCCCTCGCGGGCGGCGAGACGTTCGGCCAAGGCCGCGGCGCGGGCGCGCGCGAAGAGGCCGGCGAAAAGGGCGCCGAGGGCGAGGCCCACGAACAGGCCGAGGAGCGGCGGAAGGATTTCGGTCATGAAAAGGAGTTGAAACTCAAAGGAGCCTCATGGGTGGCGTTGACAGGCGCGGGTGGCGGGCGTGTGAAGACGGGCGTGTTTTACAAAGCCGCCGGAAGTCGTGAGCGCATGCAGGGCGCGAGTCGGAGAACGGTCAATCCGCCGCACGGGTGGGCGTCGGCGTTTTTCCCGGGACCGCTTGCATGAGCCTCGCCGTGGCGTCCGCATCGCCGCTCCCGATCGCCGCCCGGCCGGAGAGCGAGAATCCCTTCGCGCTGGCGCGCGCGCAGGCGGGCGGGGCGCTCCCGCCGATCCTGGTCGTGGCCACCGACGGCACGGCGCGCGGCGGGGTGGAGCGGCGGCTGGGCGAGGCCTTCGAGGTGGCGGTCGTCGAGACGCAGGCGGCGGCCCTGGAGCGACTGCGCGAGCGACGTTTCGCGCTGGCCCTGCTCGACGTGCGCAACCCGGGGCGGCCGGTGCGGGAGCTGGCCCGCGAGCTGCGCGAGCACGACGCGGAGCTCTCGGTCATCGTGCTCGGGGCGGGCCGGGGCGTGAAGGTGATCGGCGAGCAGTGTTTGCAGGTGCCCTTTGATTCGCCGGATTTGGTGGAGCTGGCGCACCACGAGGTGGAGATGGCGCAGCGGCGTCGCGGACGGAGCGCGGTGATCCGCGAGATGGAGGGCGTGATCGAGCTGCTCCAGCGCGAGCTCGCGGCCAAGGATTCGCTGGCGGATTACGGCGAGGCGTCGGCCTCCATGGTGCACGACCTCAAAAACGCGCTCTTCTCCACGCTCGGCTACACCGCGCGGCTGCTCCAGGAGACGGCGCAGTTGAAGGATGCGGTGGGGGATCGCGCGGCGCAGCCGATCGACCAGATAGCGCGCAAACTGGAGCAAACCTCGAACTATCTTTTCCATCTGGCGCAGACCTGTCGTTTCAGCGACGGCGCGAAGCCGGTCGAGGAGCGGCTCGATCTTCAGGCCGAGATCGAGCACGTGCATGGGGTCTTGTTTTTCCACAGTCCGAAGCTGCGGATTTTCGGCGAACGTCAGGGCGCGGCGGGCTCCCGCGACGTGGGTGGCGGGCCGATGGTGAGCGGCGACCGCTACGAGTTGCACCGCGTGTTTCAGAACCTTTTCAAAAACGCCTTCGAGGCGGGGGCGGAGGATGTGCGGGTGACGCTGCGCACGCGCGGCGACTGGATCGTGGCGGAGATCGCCGACGACGGGCGGGGATTTTCCGACGAGGACGCGGCGGTGGCTCTGAGCAAGCCGCTCGCGTCGAGCAAACGCGGCGGGCAGGGGCTGGGCCTGCGCATCTGTCGCCAGATCGTGGAGCGCCACCGCGGCACGATCACCCTGCGCAGCTCGCCCGGCGAGGGCGCGGTGTTCACCCTCGCCCTGCCGCGGGCGCGGTGAGCGGCGGAGGCGAACCGACCGCGTAACGCGGCCGTTACCCTTCCTTTTTTGCCGGTCGCGCGCCGCGGGCGGAAGACTCGGGGCATGCAAGCGGCCAACTTCACCCGCCCCGCCCGCCGTCCGGAATCCGCCCCCATCCCGGGCGCGCCCGCCCGGCTGCGTTCCCTCCGGCCCCTCGTCGCCATTCTCCTCGGCGAGGTCCGGCGGCTCTCGCCCGCCGAGAAACTCCTGCTCGTGGAGGAGATGTGGGACGAGATCGCCCGGCTCTCCCCGCCGGCGGATTCCCCGGCGCGGACCGAGCGGGACCTCGCGGAAAACATCGCCCGCTTCGCGCTCCGGCGCGCCCGCTTCGATTCCTGAACACGGCGCGTCTCCCGTCGGGTCGTCGCGCGAGCGTCCTGTTGCCAAGCCTCCCCGCGTCGCGCACAAGGCACCGCATGTTGATCCTGGTCGTCGAGGACGAGCGCCCCATGGCCCGCCATATCGTCGCCACCCTGCGGCGGCACGGGCACGAGACGCGCTGGTGTATCGACGGCGAGGAGGGGCTGCGCAGCGCCCTCGCCACCACGCCCGACCTGATCGTTCTGGATCTCAACCTGCCCACGCTCGACGGCCTCGAGGTCCTCGCCCGTCTGCGCGCCGCGCGCTGCCCCTCCCGCGTGCTTGTGCTCACCGCCCGCGGCGCGCTCGAGGAGCGGGTCGCCGGCCTGCGCTCCGGCGCCGACGACTACCTGCCCAAGCCTTTCGCCGCCGAGGAGCTCATCGCCCGCGTCGAGGCGCTCGGCCGCCGCGCCGCCACCCCGAGCCCGGGCGACAAGCTCAACTTCGCCGACCTGCATCTGGATCTCGTCGGGCGCCGCGTCACCCGCGCCGGTCGGCCGGTGGAGCTGACCCCGCGCGAATTCGATCTGCTGCGCGTCCTTCTGGGCGAGCCCGGCCGCGTCTTCTCCCGCGCCGAGCTCAGCGAACGCGTGTGGCAACGCGACCACCGCTACGACACCCGCACCGTGGAGATTTTCATCACCCGGCTTCGCCGAAAAATCGACCCGCCCGACAGCCTCCCGCTGCTTCACACCGTGCGCTCCGCCGGCTACGTCCTCCAGGCCGATCCGCCCGCCCCGGCCTGAACCCCACCGCCGCCCGCCATGCCGCCTCGTCCGCCGCTCCATCGCCGCCTCCTCGCCGCTTCCGCCCTTCTGACCCTGCCCTTGGTCGGCGTCGCCGACGCCGACGCCCCGGCCACCCCGCCGGCCACCCCGCCGGCCGCCGCCGTCGCGGCGCTCGCCTCCGTCTCCGGCCGCGTGCGGCTGCCCGACGCGCCGCCGGCCGCCGTGGTCAACCAACGCTACGAACTCGTCATCGAGGGCGGCCTCGTCCGCACCTCGCCGCCGCGCGCAGTCGTTTACCTCGAGGGCGATTTCCCGTCCCCGACCGAGCCACCGCGAGCCACCATCGTGCAACGCAAACTCGAGTTTTCCCCGCTCCTGCTCCCGGTCCGCGTCGGCACGCGGGTGGACTTCCCCAACCGGGACGAGGTTTATCACAACGTGTTCTCCTTCTCACCCGCCAAGCGCTTCGACCTCGGCCGCTACCGCGCCGACGAGGCGGAGGTGCCTTTTCAAATCTTCGACCGGCCCGGCCTCGTCACGCTGCGCTGCGACATCCACGAACACATGCGCGCCGCCATCCTCGTCCTGCCCACGCCCCACTTCGTCGTCACCGAGGCGGACGGGAGTTTTTCCCTGCCCGGGCTCCCGCCCGGCACCCACACGCTGAAGGCCTGGATCGACAGTCGCACCACCGTCTCCCGAACCCTCACGCTGAACGCCGGCGAGGAGCTGCGTGTCGAGCTCCCCTGACCCGTCCCGTCGCCGCGCCGCGCGGGCCGAGACCCGCCGCTTCGCCGCGCGTCTCCTGCTCGCCATGGCCTTGCTCACCGTGCTGGTCGGCGCGGGGGCCGTCGGCTTGGCGCGTCGTCATCTCGCCCGCCTCCAGACGCGGGAGGCCGAGCTGCGTTTCGCCGTCAGAGAGGCGGGCGATCTCGCCCTTCGCCGGCTCCGCGCCGAAGCCCTCGCGGATCGCGCCCGCGTCCTCGCCCGCCGTCCCCGTCTGCACGCCGCCCTCGAGGACGACGCGCTCGACCTGCTCTACCACGCCGCCCACGACGACCTGCGCGAGGCCCTCGCGATACCGGCCGGCGGCGACGCTCCCGGCGGCGGGGGCGGGGGTGGCGGTGCCAGCGGCGACGCTCCCGGCGGCGATGCGCTGCGCGCCCGTTTCTATCGGTTCTTCGACGCCGAGGGCCGCCTCATCGAGCCGCCGTCCGGTTTCGAAGCCGGTCCCGCGTCGGCCGAGGAGCTCGCCGGCGCCTCCGCGCTCGCGGTCGGGCTGGCGGACGCTTCGGACGGCTCCGCCACGCGCGGCGACTGGGTCGTCGGAGAGGGGGGCGAGCGCGCGGCCGAGCTGCTGGCCCTGCCGTTTTTCTCCAACGCCACCGGCCGGCTGCTGGGCTCGCTGGTTCTCGGGTATGCCTTTCCCCGGGAGGATCCGCCCGCAGCCGGCGGCGCCGCCGGCTCGGCCGCGGGGATCGTGCGCGGCCATTGGCGCGCCGGCCGTCTCCACGCCCCGGGCCTGCCGTCTCCGGTGCGCGTCGCGGCCGAGGCCGCGCTCGGCCCGGCGCTGGCCCGGACCGTGGCGCCCGCGGCGGAGCTGCGACTCCGGCTGGGCGGCGCGGACTGGCTCGTGTTGCACCGGCTCGTCCATCCCTCCTCCGCTCCGGGCGGCGCGCGCGCGCTCAGTTTTTTCCCGCTCGCCGAGCTCGCCCGGCGCCAGCGCGAGATCACCCGGCGCATCGCCGGCGCGAGCGGCGTGCTCGCCGCGCTCGGCCTGCTCGGCGCCGGCCTTTTCACCGCGCGTTTCACCGGATGGTTCGGCCGTCTCGCCCTCGATTCGGAGACGCAGAGCGAGCGTCGCGCCGAGGCCGAGTCCAGGCTCGAGCGCACCGCCGCCGAGCTCGAACGCGCCGCGCGCTTCTCGGCCGACGCCTCCCACCAGCTCAAGACGCCCGTCGCCGTGCTGCGCATCGGCCTCGACGAGCTCGCCGCCGCGCCCGGCTTCCCCGACGAGCGACTCGGCGACATCGACGAGCTGCGGCACCAGACCGAGCGCCTCGGCCACATCGTGGACGACCTGCTGCTGCTCGCCCGGCTCGACGCCGGCCTCGTCCGGCCCGACTCCATGCCGGTCGATGTCGCCACGCTCGCCGCCGCCGCGCTCGACGACGTCAGCGTGCTCCCCGGGGCCGCGACGCTCCGGCTCGAAAACAGACTCGCCGCCCCGCTCGTGGCGCGGGGCGAGCGCGGCCACCTGATCCTCGTGCTGCAAAACCTTCTGGAGAACGCCGCCAAATACAACCGCCCGGGCGGCTTCGTCCGCCTCGAGGGCGAGACCGACGGCGGGCTGGTCCGCCTACGGGTGGGGAACAGCGCGCCCCGTCCCGTGCCGCCCGAGGCGCGCGAGCGTATCTTCGAGCGGTTTCACCGCGGCCCGGGCGGCGCGGATACGCCGGGACACGGCCTCGGCCTCAATCTCGCCCGCGAGCTCGCCCGCCTCCACGGCGGCGACCTGCGCCTGCTGCGTTCCGACGGCGACTCGACCGTCTTCGAGCTCAGCCTGCCGGCCTGAGCGGTGGATAGGGATGCCGCCGGCTCCTGGCGGAGGGTCCTCGCCGGCGGTCTTCCGATGCAGCGGAAGCGCGGACGCGCTTTCGTGCCCCCGGGCTCCGCGGAAACGAAATGTATCCGCCATTCCGCCACGGCCATCCGGGGGCGTAACGGCGCCGTTACGGTCAAGGTTTTGTCGATCATCCGCGCGGCGCGGCAGGGTGGGGGTGTTGTTCCGCCCGGAACCCGAAAACCAACCCGACCACCACCATGTCCTCCCTCCGCTCCCTCCGTCTTCCGATCCTCGTCGCGTCCGCCTCCGCGCTCGGCGCCGTCTCCGCCCAGGCCGCCCCCTCGGTCTTCTCCGCGTCCGGCGCCTCGTCCGCCGCCATCCAGACCACGGTGGACGCCTACCGCGCCGACCTCGGCGCGCTCAATCCCAACAACGGCTCCTCCTTCTCCTCGGGCCGTCGCGAGATCAACTGGGACGGCGTGTCCGACGCGGCCTCCGCGCCCAACGCCTTTCCCGCCGACTTCTTCGCGCAGGTGTCCCCGGGCGGACGCGCGCGCGGCGCCATCTTCAACGCCCCGGTTGGTTCACTGCTCAACAGTCCCAACAACCCCGGTCCGCTGTCCGCCAACGCCCTCTTCGCGCAGGATCTCGCCAACGCCGGCACCGTTTTCCAGTCGTTCTCCGGCGACCAGATCATCCTGGCCGAGGACAGCGTCTTCATCGACGTGACCTTCGTGGTGCCCGGCACCAGCTCCGAGTCGGCCTTCGTGACCGGCTTCGGGGCGGTCTTCCTCGACGTGGAGGCCACGGACGGCAGCTCGCTCGAGTTTTTCTCGATCGGGGGTTCCTCGCTCGGCGTGTTCTCGGTCGCGCCCTCGGGCGCGGGCGGGCTCTCGTTTCTCGGCGTGAATTTCACCGAGGGCGAGACGGTGGGCCGCGTGCGCATCAAGACGGGCACGGAAAACTTTGGCGTCTTCGCGGCCGCCGCCCCCGGCGAGTCGCCGTCGGGCGACCTGGTCGCGATCGACGACGTTTTCTACACCGAGCCGCTCGCGGTCTCCAGCATCCCCGAGCCCTCCTCCTTCGCCGCGCTGGCCGGTTTCGCCTCGCTGGGAGGCGCGCTGCTGCGCCGTCGTCGTCGCGCCTGAGCCGTCGTCGCGGCCGGGCCGGCGTCGGGATCGGATCTTTCGAGCCGCGAGTCGCGCCCACGCGCTTGCGGCTCCCGATCGGCGTCCCATGCTCCCGCCGCTTTCCCCGGCTTTCCCCGGCTTTCCCGATGCCCCGTCGCCCCGCCCATCGCAGCCACCTCTTCGCCCTGGGCTTCGGGCTCGTCGCCCTGGCCGGCAACCTGCGGGCCGATTACGACGCCGTCGCCGACCGGCTGGGCGAGGCCTTGAGTTTTTCCACGGCCGGCGGCGCGGTTCGCGCCCGCGTTTCGGGCCGCCTCGATCTGGGCGCGTTTCACGAGTCCCGCGCCACGGCCGATCTTCGTTACACCGACGGCGACGACGAGACGCTCGTCGCTCCGGTCGCGCACCTCTTCGCCGACGTGCAGCTCGGCCCGCGCCTTTACGCGTTTGCCCAGGTCCGGGCCGATCGGGGCTTCGATCCGGGGCACGGTTCGCCCGAGGTCCGGCTGGATGAATTTTCGCTTCGTCTGAGCCCCGTGCCCGGCGGGAATTTCAGCGTCGAGGCCGGGCGTTTCGCCACCGTTTTCGGGAGCTGGACGCGGCGCCACCTCGCGTGGGAATACCCCTTCGTCACGCCGCCTCCGGCCCAGGACACCCTGGTCGGTCTGTGGGACTCCAAGGGCGCGCCGGTGCCGGACCGGCCCGCCACCTGGGCTCACATCCGCCCGCCGGGCGAGGGCGCGGCCCTCGCGGCGGATCAGCGCAACCGCATCCCGGTGCAGTGGGGGCCGGTTTACGCCACCGGCGCCGCGCTCCGGGCCGCCGGCGAGCACTGGAATTTCGCGGCCGAAATCAAGAACGCGGGTCTCTCGTCCCGCCCCACCACCTGGGATGAGGATGGGGACGAGGTGTGGAGCGCTCCGGCCTTCGCCGCGCTCCTCGGCTGGAGCCCGTCGCCCGCCTGGCACCTCGGTGCTTCGTGGGCGCGGGGCGTGTATCTCGCGCCGCGGCCCGAGTCGGTTTTGTCCGGCCATGACCGCGAGGACTATGTGCAGACCACGCTCGGCGCCGACCTGACCTGGGAGTGGCGCCACTTTCTGGTCTGGGGCGAGCTGATCGGCTCCCGTTTCGAGGTGCCCGGAGCCGGCGAGGCCGACACGCTGGCGGCCGTGCTCGAGGGGCGCTACAAACTCGACGCCCGTTGGGCCGCCGCGCTCCGCGTGGCTTGGCAGGGTTTTCGCGACATCGACACGCCCGTCGGCCCGGTGCCCTGGGGGCGGGAGGTCTGGCGGGTCGAGGGCGGGCCGGTGCTCCGTCTGGCGGCGCAGGCGCAGCTCAAGCTCCAGGTCGGTTTGCGCCACGAAGCCTACGCGCCCGGGAGCTGGAGCCCGTCGGCCGCCGCCCAGCTCAGCCTGCGTTTTTAGCGGGAGAGATGGCGGGGGGCCCATACGCGGGGCTCGCGTCCGGGGCGGGATGCGTTTGCGTCGCGCTCCATGAAGATCAAATCCGCCGACTTTCACGACAGCGCGCCGAATCTGGGGGCGTGTCCGAACTGGAACCTGCCCGAGTTTGCCTTCATCGGCCGTTCCAACGTCGGCAAATCCTCGCTCATCAACCTGCTCACCGAGCGCAAATCCCTCGCCATGGTCTCGGCCACGCCCGGCAAGACCAAGTTGATCAACCTCTTTCGCATCAACGGCAACTGGTGTCTCGTGGACCTGCCCGGCTACGGCTACGCCAAGGTCGCCCAGCAGGACAAACACGAGTTCAACCAGGCCGTCGCCGACTACATCGAGAACCGGCCCAACCTCGCCACGGTCTTCGTGCTCATCGACTCGCGCATCGAGCCGCAACGCATCGATCTCGATTTCATCGCCTGGCTGGCCGGTTGCGAGGTGCCGTTCGCGTTGGTCTTCACCAAGACCGACAAACAATCGCCCACCAAAACCCGCGCGGCCATCGAGGCGTTTCTCGCCGCCGCGGCCGACTTTTTGCCCGAGCCGGCGCCGCCGATTTTCGCCTGCTCGTCGGTGAGCAAGGACGGGCGGACGGAAATCCTCGCCCACATCGCCGGCCTGCTCGGCCCGCGCTGAACACCTCTTTTTTTACCCCATGAAATATCGCCCCTTTGGCCGGCTCGGCTGGCAGGTTTCGGAAATCGGCTTCGGCGCCTGGGCGCTGGGCGGCGGCGCCTGGAGCGCGCAGGACGACGACGAGTCCGTCCGCACCCTGCACCAGGCCCTCGATCTCGGCGTCAACCTGATCGACACCGCCGCCGGTTACGGCAACGGCCGCAGCGAACGCGTGATCGCCCGCGCCCTCGCCGAACGGGGCGGACGCGAACGCGTTTTTATCGTCACCAAGACGCCGCCCGTCGCCGGCAACTGGCCGCCGATGCCGCACGAGCGGGTGGAGGATCGCTACCCCGAGAGCCACCTGCGCGCGAATCTCGAGGAGCGTCTGCGCGAGCTGCGCACGGACTGCATCGACGTGCTTTTGCTGCATGTGTGGTCGCGGGCGTGGAACCGCGATCCGGCGCCGCTGGCCGTGCTCGAGCGCTTCAAGCAGGAGGGCAAAATCCGCGCCTTCGGCATCTCCACGCCGGACCACGACCAGGACCAGCTCAACACCCTGCTCGCGGCGGGCCGCATCGACGTGATCCAGCTCGTCTATAACCTTTTTGAACAACAACCCGCCGCCGAGGCGCTGCCGCTCGCGGCGGAGAGCGGCACGGCGGTGATGGGGCGTCTGGCCTTCGACGAGGGCAGCCTGACCGGCAAACTGACGCCGCGGACGGTTTTCCCGGCGGACGATTTTCGCGGTCGTTACTTCGGCGGCGACCGCCTCGCGCGCACGGTCGAGCGGGTGGAGCGCATCCGCGAGGACCTTGAGGGGAGCGGCTACACGATGCCGCAGGCGGCGCTGAAATTCGCGCTCGCCCATCCGGCCATGAGCACGGTCATCCCGGGCATGCGCAACGTCGCGCAGGCGGCGGCCAACGCGGCCGTGTCCGACCTGCCGGACTTGCCCGACGAGCTGCTCGCCCGGCTGCGCCGCCACATCTGGCTGCGCGGCAACTGGCACGCCGGGAAGTGATACGATTACCTTTCGCGGTGAGGCCGGTCGGAAAGGTAGGGCGCGACCGCCGGGCGCGCCGGTTTGGGTGGCGATCACTGTCCGGCCTCGGCGGCGGGCCCGGCGGTCCCGCCCTACCATGGCAGCCCGACCAGCGGGGTCGGGCCCACACCGCGGCCTAGACCCCGGCGGGCTGGGCGAGGCGGGCGCGGATGCGGGTCAACATCTGCTCCGGCGAGAGACCGTGGGCGGCGCGGAGCTCGGCCACGGACGAGCCGTGCCCCACAAACGTATCGGGCCAGCCGATACGCTCCACCGGCGTGGCGACGCCGGCGGCGGAGAGCGCTTCCAGAACGCCGGAGCCGAAGCCGCCCGCGAGCACGCCGTCCTCGAGCGTGACGATGAGGCGGGCCTCGGCGGCCTGGGCGAGGAGCAGGGCGCCGTCGAGGGGTTTGGCGAAATGCGCGTCCACCACGCCGACGTCGAGCCCGTCCTCGGCGGCGAGGCGGGCGGCGAGGGCGAGCGCGTCGGAGCACATGGTGCCGAGGGCCCAGAGCACGACCTCGCCGCCGCGACGGAGCACCTCGGCGCGACCGATGGGCAGCGAGATCGGCAGTCCGGCGGGGGGCGGGGCGCCGGTGGCGGCGCCGCGGGGGTAGCGAATGAAGGCCGGGCCGTCGTGGGCGAGGGCGGTGCGCAGCATCAGGGCGAGCATGTGCTCGTCGCGCGGGGCCATGACCACGGCGCGCGGCACGCAGCGCAGGTAGGCGATGTCGAAGAGGCCGTGGTGGGTGGGGCCGTCGTTGGGCGAGAGCCCGGCGCGGTCCATGCAGAAGGTGACGGGCAGGTTTTGCAGCGCGACGTCGTGGATGATGTTGTCGAAGGCGCGCTGGAGGAAGGTGGAGTAGATGGCGCAGACCGGGCGGAAGCCGCGGGTGGCGAGGCCGGCGGCGAAGAGCACGGCGTGTTCCTCGGCGATGCCGACGTCGAAGAACTGGCGGGGGACGGCGGCGGCGAGGTGGTTCAGCCCGGTGCCGGAGGGCATGGCGCCGGTGATGCCGACGATGCGCGAGTCGGCGGTGGCGAGGCGGACGAGTTCATGGCCGAAGACGTCCTGGTAGGCGGGGGGCGAGCCGGGCGGGGAGGACTTGGCCTCGCCGGTGACGGGGTCGAAGGCGCCGAGCCCGTGAAACTTTTCCGGCTGGGCGCGGGCGGCGTCGAGGCCGCGGCCTTTTTCCGTGATGACGTGGACGAGGATGGGCGTGTCGGTGTCGCGGGCGAACTCGAGGTTTTTGATGAGCTCGTCGAGGTTGTGCCCGTCGATGGGGCCGAGGTAGCGGAGCCCGAATTTCTCGAAGAGGGAGGATTCGACGAAGAAGTCCTTGGTCTCGCGTTTCCACCGCATCCAGACGCGGTGCATGTCGTCGCCGCCGGGCAGACCGCGGAAGAATTTTTCCAGGTCGTGGTGGACCTTGTTGTAGGTGCGGTTGGTGGAGAGCTTGTTGAGGTATTTGGCGATGGCGCCGACGTTGCGCGCGATGGACCACTCGTTGTCGTTGAGGATGACGATCAGGCGCTTGGTGGAGGTGACGACGTTGTTGAGCGCCTCGAGGGTGATGCCGCAGGTGAAGGCGGCGTCGCCGCAGAGGGCGACGATGTGCTCGTCGGTGCCGGCGAGATCGCGGGCGGTGGCCATGCCGAGGGCGGCGGAGAGGGCGGTGCCGGCGTGCCCGGCGCCGAAGGCGTCGTGCGGGCTTTCCTCGCGGTTCAGAAAACCGGAGGCGCCGCCGGTCTGGCGGACTTTTTGCAGGGACTGGAGGCGGCCGGTGAGCAGTTTGTGGACGTAGCCCTGGTGGGCGACATCGAAGACGAACTGGTCCTTCGGCGTGGAGAAGACGCGGTGCAGGGCGATGGTGAGCTCCACGACGCCGAGGTTGGGGCCGACGTGTCCGCCGTTGCGGGCGGTGACGCGGATCAACTCCTCGCGAATCTCGGCGGCGAGCTGGGGGAGCTGGGTGGCGGAGAGCCCTTTGACGTCATCGGGCGAGCGGATGAGGTCGAGCAGACGCGGGGCGCCGGCGGCGGAGCCGGGCGAGGCGGGGGAAGCGGCGGGTTCGGACACGGAGGGAAAAATCGGGATGCGAATATCGGACCGGGGGACTGGAGGCCGGCGGGTCCGGTGGGAAAGGGGCCTCAGTGGGCGGGTGGCTGCTCGACCTGGGTGAAGGTTTCGAGCGCGAAGGTGCCGTCTTTGCGGCGTTTGAGTTGCTCGATTTTGAGCTCGGCGGCTTTCAAGCGTTCCTCGCACTGAGCAAGAAGCCTGCCGCCTTCCTCGAAGCGGGCGAGCAGCTCGGCGAGGGGGATTTCGCCGGACTCCATGGCTTCGACGATGGTTTCCAGTCGGTGCATCGCGTCTTCGAAGGAGGGCGCGGGGGCGTCGGTGGCGGACGCGGACGCGGCGCGTGCGGAAGCGTTGGATTTGGTGGCCACGGCAAAAACGGGACAAGTTGGCCGGGGGGCCGCCCATTTCAATCTTCCGTTTGGGGCGGGAGCCGGGGGCGGTAAAACCGGGGTGTCCGCATGTCGCGGGCGGGGCCGCCCATGCGGAGCGGTTGTTGGGCAACTACTTGCGGTGGTGGATCACGAGACGATTTTCGTCGGGATCGAGGATCACGGCCATGTGGCAGACGGGGCTTTCCTGCGATGGCCAATGGAATTTCACGCCGGCCTGCTTCAGCTCGGCGATGGCGGCGTCGAAGTCCTCGACCTCCAGCGCGATGGCGGGGCCGGCGTTGGCCGGCGGCCAATCCGCGCCGGCGCCGGTGATGATGGCGAGGCAGCCGGAGCCGATGTCGTATTCGACCCACTGGGGATTGTCTTTGTCGCCCCAGGTGCGGGCGGTGGCGAGGCCGAGCACGCCTTCGTAAAAGCGGCGGGCTCGGGCCATGTCGGTGACGGGATAGCCGGTGAAGGCGATTTCGGTGACTTTCATGGTGCGGTGGGTTCGGGTGGCGGGGGAGGGTGGCGCGCGGTGGGCGAGGGGATCGCGAGGGGGCGGCGCGTGGACGGAGCGTAAGGGTTTTCGCGCGGCGCGCGAAAGCGGGCGGGAGATTGGGCACGGGTGCTCTACTTCCAGATGCCGGCGGTCTCCAAGGTGCGGATGGGTTCGGCCGGCCAGCCGCGATTGGCGGCGGGACTGGCCGGGCTGGGGTGGAGGATTTGGGTGATTTTCCACGGGTCCGAGGGCGTGGACACCTCCTCGAATTTTTTCGCCGCGTAGCCGCCCACGCCGACCAGATGTTCCGGCCGCAGGGTTTCGAGGACGGCGCGCAGGTGGGCGCGGCACGGAGCGTCCACCGCCTCGCGCTCGGCGGCGGAGAGTTTGTCGGGGGTGAGGTTGGAGCCGCTCTCGCTCATCCAGACGAGCGGGCAATAGTTGAGCACAAAATGTTCTGAAAAAAAGGTTTCCGCGTTCTCGAAGCGGGCGGAGAAGAGACCCCAGAGGCGACGTCCGCTGACCTCGCTGCGGGTGCAGGCGAAGCCGGTGACGGGGCGTTTCGGGTGTTCGGGCGAGGGGCGGTTGACGGGTTCCTCGATGCGCAACCAGTCGCGCACGGCGGGGATTTCCCCGAAGGGAACCCCGGTCTGGGCCATGCCGAAGGGGCCGGGGTTCATGCCGAGAAACACGACGCGTTTGCGGCCGGCACCGTAGCGCTCGAGGTAGGCGGAGTGGGGCGCCCAGGCGTAGCGAAGCGGGTTGTAGGTAAAAGCGACCGGCGCGGCGAAGCGGAGGCGGTCAACGGCGTCGCGAAGCGTGGCGGCGTGGGAGACGAGGGACATGCGGATGCGGAGTGGTGGAGAAAACGGCGGGGGCGGAGTCCGCGTTTAGAGTCGGGTGTAGTCGAGGATGCTGTGGCTGATGTGGCCGGCGGCGACGGTGGCCTTGTCGGTGACGAGATCGGGCGGGGATCGGTCGATGGCGTCGGAAAACACGAAGCGGTGGGTGCCGTCGTCGGCGGCGGGGCTGAACAGGCCGGGCACGATCACGCGGGCGGGCACGGTGCGCACGACCCGGGAGTCGGCGAGGCAGGGGCGGGGGAAGTTGACATTGTGGACGAGGAAGCGGTTGCGACCGGTGGCGGGCAGGAGCTCGGCGGCGAGCCGGGCGGCGTGGGCGGCGCTGGCGGTGATGGTGGCGCGGGTCGAGTCGAGGCCGGCGAGGGACCGGGTGCTTGTGAGGGCGCGCCATTCCTCCTGGCTGAGGTCCTGGGAGCAGGCGAGGGCGGGCAGGCCGTGGAGGGCGCCCTCCCAGGCGGCGGCGATGGTGCCGCTGGCGTTGATGAAGCCGAGGGTGGTGTTGAGCCCGAGGTTGATGCCGGAGACGACCCCGTCGATGGAGGAGATGCCGCCCGGGAGGAGGTGGGCGAGGGCGATGTTCACGCAGTCGGCCGGGGTGCCGTCCACCGTCCAGGTGGGGGCGCCGAGCCCGTGGTCGATGGCGGCGGAGGCGACGGGGCGGTGGCGGCATTTGCTGGCGCCGGTCCAGCTCTGTTCGTGCAGGGGAGCGACGATGAACAGCTCATGCCCCGCGTCGCGCAAGGCGGCGACCAAGGCGTGGAGGAAGGGCGAGTGGATGCCGTCGTCGTTGGAGATCAGAAGACGCATCCTTCCATGCGAAGGGGTGGCGACCGCCTTGGCCACAAAAAGGGTCGATGAGGGTGGGAAAGGGACAAATCCGGCCCGGAGGTGAGGTCGGTGCCGGTGGTCTGGTGCTGTGGCGCCGCGCACCGGCTGGGCGCGGAACGGGGGCGACCGGAGCGGGGCGGGGATTTTTTTGGAAAAAGCGCTTGCGCCCCCATTCCGAACTTATCTTTCTCTCGCCTCCTGCCACGCAGCCGTAGCTCAATTGGATAGAGCATCTGACTACGGATCAGAAGGTTTGGGGTTCGACTCCCTACGGCTGCGCCAGATTTTTAAGCCCGCCACCCCAAGAGGGTTGCGGGCTTTTTGTTGGGCTTCGGAAGTTCGGCCGGCGGTGGTGGAAAACCCCTCGAACGACGATCCGATGAGCGTCGTTTCGGGCCCGGCGTGCCGCTTTGGCGAACCCCCGCCCCCAACGAATCGCCAAAAACCGGAAGCCCAAGCCACCGCGGAAGCGCCACCCGACGCCGGACGGGGCCTCCGTGTCCTCCGTGGGCCGCGCTCCGTGCCCTCCGTGTCCAAAAAAACCGCATCCGCGCCGTGGAGGCGAACTGCCGGAGCGCCGGGTAGGGCTGTATGCCGTATGGACTGGGACGTGGGCATGAAAAAACCCGCCGTGACCAAGGTGAGGCGGCGGGTTTTTCGGGTGGTGTCCTGACCCCGACACCGGAGGGGTAAAACGCTAGTCGCGCGGGGGCGCGGTGCGGGAATGGTGGAGCGTGGGCGACGCTCGGTGACGCCGGGTCAGGCCACGGCGGTGCCGCGGATGGTCAGCTCGGGAGCGGTCCGGTGGCGGCGGGCTTTGGAGAGCTGGGAACGGCGGGCGAGCATGCGGTCGAGTTTGTCCACGAGGAGGGAAACGGCTTTGTGGCACTCGTCGGAGGCGACGGAGGCGTTCATGTCCGGACCGTGGATGGAGATGTGACCTTTGGCGGTGAAACGGTGGGCGACGTCTTGTTTGGGGTCGCATTCGAGTTCCACCCGCATGCGCACGATGCGTTCTTCATGTCGGAAGAGGCGGTCCGCCTTTTCCTCCACGAAACGCTTAAGCGAGGGAGTGAGTTCGAGGTGGATGCCGGAAACGATCAGGTCGTGGGTGTGATTCATGATGTCTGTGGGATCTGGGTTTACCTTGGCCAGAAGGGGTGCGAAGCCATCGCCATGCGTGCGCTTCGTGAATTGCTGTCCGAGTATGCCGTCATCGTCGTGACGGGGGGCTCCTCCGGGATAGGGAAGGCGTTCATCGAACACGCGCGGAAGTTGAATCCTGAGGTGGTCATTTGCAACCTTTCGCGACGGGAGCCGCATGGTTTTTCCGGGGAGCTTAAGTCGCGCCATTTCCCGGTGGATTTGGGCCGCTTAGGGGAACTCACCCAGGCGGCGGACGCGGTCATTAGTTTTCTTCACGAGGCGGCTCCGCAGGGTAAGATTTTGCTGATCAATAACAGCGGCTTCGGGGGCTACGGGCGGGTGGACGAGCTGGGGGCCGCCCATCAATGCGAGATGATCGACGTGAACGTGCGCGCGGTGGTGGATCTGACGACGCGGCTGCTACCCACGCTCAAGGCGCGGGGCGGGGCCATTCTGAACATCGCTTCCACGGCGGCGTTTCAGCCGACCGCGTTCATGGCCACGTATGGCGCGACCAAGGCCTTTTTGCTACACTGGAGCCTGGCGCTGGGGGAGGACCTGCGGCCCTTGGGCGTGCGGGTGCTGGCGGTGTGCCCGGGGCCGACCGCGACGGAGTTTTTCAGGCGGGCGGGGTTGAAGCAGGGGGCGGTGAGCGATCGGTGGGGGCAGACGGCGGACGAGGTGGTGCTGGAGTCGTTGCGCGCCTTGGCGGCGGGGCGTGGCCAGATGGTTTGCGGGTGGAAAAACTGGCTGCTGGCCGCCGTGGGATCACGTTTGCCCAAGCCTTGGGCGGCGCGGCTGGGGGCGGCGGTTCTGGCGCGCTACCGGATGAGCCGCGTGACGGCCGGGGCGGGGGAGGGCGCCGCATGAGCGCCGAGGAAGCGGAGGCCGGGAAAACCCCGGGTGCCGGCGGCGCGGATGGCGCGGGGGGGGTTGGAGGCGCGGGCGGGAGCGGGGCGGCGGAGGACGACGGCACCTATGGTGGCCGCCTGCGGGCCTGCGCCTGGCCGCCCCGGCCGCAGGCGAGCGATCCGGCTCGCGTGCGCATGATCGGGGCCGAGGAGCTGGGATCGTGGGTGCTGGAAGACGACGAGGAGGTGCTGGCGATCAACAAGCCGGGCGACGTCGTGTGTCATCCGTCGAAGGCCGGACCTTGGTCGAGCTTGGCCGGGGCGGTGAAGGCGGGGCGCGGTCTGGAAAAGGCGCATCTCGTGTTTCGTCTGGATCGCGAAACGAGCGGGGTGGTGCTTTTCGCGAAGACCGAGCGGGCGGCGAGCCGGCTGCAAAAGGCGATGCAGGCGAGGCGGATTCGGAAAACGTATCTGGCCGTGCTCGTCGGCGAGTTGAAGGATCCGGTGGCGGTGGATCAGCCGCTCGGTGACGACGAGCGGAGTCCGGTTTTCGTGAAAACCACGGTGCGGCCGGATGGGAAACCGGCGCGTTCGTTTTTCCGCCCGCTGGCGGTGGCGGCGGGCTTTACCTTTGCGGAGGTGCGCATCGAGACCGGGCGGAAGCACCAGATACGGGCGCACGCGCAGTGGTTGGGACTGCCGGTGGTGGGGGACAAAATCTACGGCCCCGACGCGCGGTGTTATCTGGAATTTATCGACCGGGGCTGGACTCCGGCTTTGGCCGAACGCCTGCTGCTGGAGCGGCAGGCGCTGCACTGCGCGCGAATCGAACTCGAGCCCAACGCGGAGGGGCTGGGCGGACGAGTTTGGCGGGCGCCGCTGGCGGCGGACTTGGTGGAGTTTTGCCGCGCGCGCATGGGCGAGGCGGCTCGGGTCGAGCTGTTGGGTGGGCCGGGGACGGCAAACGCTGCGGGGTGAGCGCCAAGTGACTGATCGAAATTGCGCCGAAAAATCCCTACGCCGAAGGGTCCGGGGAGGGTCCGGGGAGCGCACGCGTCTCGCGTGCCGGTGAGAGCGTCCCGCTCTCACCTTCCGAAACGGCGGGCGGGACGCCCGCCGGAGCACCCGGGACGGGTGCTCTCCCCGGACCGGGACGGGGTCGGCTGAATGATGATCAGACGTTTCGGGCACACCACCTTGGCTTGATTGAGGCGCGTGCCGCCGGTCGCGGTCCGTTTAGCGGCCGCCGTAGAGCTTGGCACCGAGTCGGCCTGCCGCCTTGGGGGCGAAGGGGGAGGCGATCACCGCAGGCTTCGCCGTCTTGGCGGCGGCGCTCTTGCGGGAACGGTCCTTGGTGGAACGCGGCTCGTTCTCGGTGGCCGAGGCTTTGCCGCTCGTCTTGGCCTGGGCGGCGGGGGACGAGCCGGCGATGGCCGCCGCTATGGCTTGCACGCCACCGGCCGCGAAGCCCTTACCCTGGGCGGCGGCGCCGGCGGAGGAGGAAGGCTTGGCGCGAGCGGGAGCGGGCTCGTCGATGCCGCCGCGTGCGGTGATGAACTCGCGGATGACGGCTTCGCGGGCGCGCTGTTTTTCCTCGAGCTCGATCTCCTCGGAGGTGCGCTGCTCTTCCTGGCGGGAGAGCGCCTTGCGCATCTTGGAGAGGGCGAGGTTTTGCAACTGGCGCACGCGCTCGCGGGTCACGCGGAAACGGGCGCCGACTTCCTCGAGCGTGAGCTCGTCGCGGCCGTCGAGACCGAAGCGGTAGCGGATGATCTCCGCCTCGCGGGGGTCGAGCGAGTCCACCAGGGTGTGCAGGGCGGAGTTGCGGCTGTTGTCGCGCAGTTGTTCGAAGGGGGTGGCGGCGTTTTCGTCGCCGACGATTTCGCCGAAGGTGGTCGAGTCGCCCTCTTCGCCCAAGGGGGCGTCGAGCGAGGCGGGACGCACGCTGACGGACTTCAGATGAGCGACCTTGCTGGTCGGGATCTGGAGCTCGATGGCGATTTCCTCGTCGGTGGGCTCGCGACCGAGCTCCTCGGTGAGGGCCATGGCGGTTTTCCGCATCTTGGAAATCTTGTCCACGAGGTGGACGGGCAGGCGGATGGTCTTGGACTGGTTGGCCAAGGCGCGCTTGATCGACTGCTTGATCCACCAGGCGGCGTAGGTGGAGAGTTTGCCACCCTTGGTGGGGTCGAAGCGCTCCACGGCTTTGACGAGGCCGATGTTGCCCTCGCTGATGAGGTCGAGCAGCGGCAGGCCGAAGTCTTTGTAGTCCATGGCGATCTTCACGACCAGGCGCAGGTTGGCGCTGATCATGTGGTCGCGCGCGGCCTTGTCGCCCTTCAGGATGCGTTTGGCCAGTTTGACCTCCTCGTCGATGGTGAGGAGCGGCGTCTTGCCGATCTCCTGGAGATAGAGCTGGAGGTTGTTCCGCTCCGGCGTCTCGGGGGGCGCGGCGGCGGCGCGCACCGGCTCAAGGAAGGACGGCACGACGTCGGCCAGTTCGGCCGCGAGGGTGGCGTCGTTCGTGGACGTGGCGGTGAGGGCGGTGGCGGTCATGGGCGATTCGGTGGGTCGAGGGTGGAAGGGTTCCTAAACAACCAGAACGTTTCGTGCCGGGCTCTGCGGACGAAGGGACATAGGATGGGAACCGCGCCCCCGCAAATGGTTCCGTCGAAAAATCAAGTCGTTCCTTGTTTTTCCCTCGGCGCTTTTCGGGGAAAATTCGGGACAGGCTGGCGCGCCCATTGCGCGGTAAACGGGCGCGGAGGCGCGTTTTGGCGCGTGTTGCCGCCGGGCGGGCCCGCGCCGGGTCGGAGCGACCCGGGGAATCGCTCCCGTTGAGTTTAGGGAATATCCCCGGGCTGGTTCCAGTTGGTCAACAGATCCGGCGCGGCGAGCGGATTTAGCGCGTGCGGGATCATCCAGCCGGAGCGGATCGCCTCGGTGAGGAGCGGTTGCAGCGAAAGCGCGCCCCGGCTGCGCGCGGCTTCCAGTCGGGCACGCAGTTCGGGCAGGCGCGGGTAAACGGCGCAGAGCGGCTCGTGCAGGCCCGATTCCGGATGCGAGGGCACCGCGCCGGTGTCGTTCCCTCCGGCCGTCAGGAGCTGGCCCAGAAACTCGCGCGTGGTGCCCGGCATATCGACGGCCAACACGAGCAGGCGGGGCGCGGCGCAGGCGGCGAGGGCGGCGATGATGGCCTCCAACGGGCCGCCGTCGCCGGAGTCTCGCACGCGTGGCACATCGGCGGGCACCTCCGGGTAATCCTGTCCCAGTCGGACGGAGAGCCAAAGGGTGCGCGGTCCGAGCGAGCGCAGCAGGTCGAGCTGGCGCAGAATCAGCGGCTGGCCGGTGGCGGGGTGGGGGAGCAGGGCCTTGTCGCGCCCCATGCGCGAGGAGCGACCGCCGGCCAGAAGCACCGCGTCAAACTCGGGGTTCGTGCGCATCGATGCGGAGCACGCCGTCGGTGAGGATCTTGGCCCGCAGGCCGCCCCGGCCGGCGAGAGCGGCGTGGGCGCCCGGGGCGAAGGCCTCGTCCATCCAGTGGCAGGGTGTGCATTCGGCCACGCCCTCGAAGACGACGCGCTGAAGGG
The DNA here is from genome assembly GCA_966252115.1 of uncultured Akkermansia sp. Lineage (GTDB taxonomy): Bacteria > Verrucomicrobiota > Verrucomicrobiia > Opitutales > Opitutaceae > IMCC26134_A. The sequence goes on along the minus strand of CBINNW010000007.1, from coordinate 8,678 downwards.
TGAACTCGCGGCCGATGAGGCTGTTGAGGTCCACGCCGCGGGTGATGACGTTGCGGCGGAAAACGCCGGGCGGACGCTCGGCGGGCGCGATGCCGAGGCGGGCGCAGAGATCGAGCCAGACCTCCTCGGCGAAGAAAGTGATCTGCCCTTTGTAGTCCGCCTTGTAGTCGAAAAAGCGGTCCCCCATGAGGCCGCGTCCGGCGACGCATTCGACCTCGGGGACGGCGAGGGTCGGGTGTTCTCCGGCGGACTGGCCGTGGTGGCCGAAGTAGTTGTGCCCGGGGGAAAGGTAGAGGTGCGTGACTTGCATGAGGGGACGGAGACGGGTGGCGAGGCGGGCGACGAGGCGGAGCGTTCTGTCATTCGCCGTTGAGGTGGCGGAGGCATTCGCGGATGGCGGGCACGAGGGGCGGCAGGCACTCGCCGATGGCGCGGGGATTGCCCGGCAGGTTGATGAGGAGCGAGCGTCCGCGCGTGCCGGCGGTGGCGCGGGAGAGGATGGCGGTGGGGACCTTGGCGAAGCTCACCGCGCGCATGGCCTCGCCGAAACCCGGCAACTCGCGTTCGAGCACCGCGCGGGTTGCCTCGGGGGTGATGTCGCGGGGCGAGGGGCCGGTGCCGCCGGTGGTCACCACGAGGTCGCAGCGGTCCTCGTCGCAGAGCCGGATGAGCAGGGCGGAGAGCGCGGCGCGTTCGTCGGGCAGCAGGTGGGCGAGGATCGTGTGATCGGGCCCGAGGTGCTCGCGGAGCACACGCTCGATCTCGGGGCCGCTCAGGTCGGCGTAAACGCCGGCGTTGGCGCGGTCGCTCAGGGTGACGCGGGCGATGCGGAGCGGTTTAACCACGGAGGACACGGAAGGCACGGAGAGGTTGTAGAGAATGAATCGGAAACGAGGGCTCGGAGGATTTTAGCTCCGTGTAACTCCGTGGTTCAAAATTTCCGCTTTTCGGTCACGCGCACGGAGCCGAGCACCATGGTTTTGTCCACGGCCTTCATCATGTCGTAGAGGGTGAGGCCGGCGACGGTGACGGCGACGAGGGCCTCCATCTCCACGCCGGTGCGGGCGGAGACGCGAGCCGTCGCGGAAATTTGGATACGGTCGGCGAGGATCGTGAAATCGACGGAGATCGAGTCGAGGGGGAGCCCGTGGCAGAGGGGGATGAGCTCGTCGGTGCGCTTGGCGGCGAGGATGCCGGCGAGGCGGGCGGCGGCGAGCACGTCGCCCTTGGGCAGGGCTTGCGCGCGCAGGAGCTCGATGGTGGCGGTCTGGCAGACCAGTTCTCCGGCGGCGGTGGCGGAACGGGTCTGGATGGGTTTGTGGCCGACATCCACCATGCGGGCGGCGCCGGAGGCGTCGAGGTGGCTGAAGGATGGCGAGGTCGCGGAGGAGTCGGCGGACATGGCGGAGTTTTGGTTTTTAACCACGGAGGACACGGAGAGCACGGAGGAATGAAAGCAAGGGACGGAGGGCCGGTCTTGGGCGAATTTCTCCCCGTGGCGCGCCGTGATCTCCGTGGTCAAATTCTTGGCACGAACAAGATCAGACGAGGATTCCGTCTGCGGTGGTGTCGGGGGCGGCGGCGCTCGGCACGCGCAGGAGTGCGTGGGTGCGGGCGAGGCCGGTGAGGTCGCTCGAGTCGGCCCACGGCAGGGGGGCGTAACCGGTGGGCGTGCGCGTGGCGGGCCACCAGGTCTCGCGCGGATCGGGGCGGAGCGGCGCGCCGGGTGCGAGCGGCAGGCGCATGAGCGGCGCGGGCGCGGCGCCCGTGAGGCGGGCGAGCACGCGGGCAACGAAGAGGTGAAAACAGACGAAGTGGGACAGCGGGTTGCCGGGCAGACCGAAGGCGATCTGGCGTCCGCCGGGGACCTCTCGGGTGGCGACGAGCAGCGGCTTGCCGGGGCGCGAGGCGACCTGGTCCACCGCGAGCGCGAAACCATGCGTGGCGAGCACGCGGGCGGCGTGGTCGTGCTCGCCGCGCGAGGAGCCGCCGGAGACGAGCAGGATGTCGGGCGTCGAGGCGAGGAGGCGGGCGAAGGCGTCGCTCGCTTCCTCGAAGCTTTCGCCGGCGCGGGCGTGCGCGACGAGTTCGGCGCCGTGGTTGGCGAGCAGGCCGGCGATGAGGGCGGAGTTGCTGTCGCGGAGCTGCCCCGGCGCGGGACGGTGGTCGGCGGGCACGAGCTCGCCGCCGGTGATCAGGTGCGCCACGCGCGGGCGGCGGGCGACGCGGGGGCTCACCTGGCCGACGGAGGCGAGCAGGGCGAGGGCACCGGGCGTGAGCGTGGAGCCGGCGGCGAGCAGGGTGGCGCCGGCGCGAAGCTGCGAGGCGCGGCGGCGGACAAGCCGGTCGGAGGGTGCGACGTGAAGGGTGACGAGCGGGGCGCCGTCGGGCGCCGTGGCGGGCGTCGTGTCCTCGTGCATGACGAGGCCGAGCGGCCCCGCGGGCACGGCGGAGCCGGTGAATAGTTTGAGGCAGGCGTCGGCGGTGTCGGGGAAATCGGGGGCGGTGCGTCCGGTGGGAATGTCACCGACGAGTTGCAGGGTGGCGCCGGCGGGCGTGTCGAGCGGGGCGACGTAGCCGTCGATGGCCGAGCGGTCGAAGGCGGGCTGGTCCTCGGGCGAGACGATCTCCTCGCGCAGCACCCGGCCGAGCGCGGCGTTGAGCGGGAGGGGCTCGGAGGGCAGGGGAGCGACGAGCGAGTCGAGTTTTTCCCAGACGGCGGAGACGGTGAGCATGCGGGGAGGCGTGGCGTTGGTGGGGATTTCGATCTTTTCGAGTTTCGACACGGAGGACACGGAGCGCGGACACGGAGATCACGGAGGTCCGTCCGAGGGCGGCGGATTCAGGGGGCAGAGGTCGGAAGCCAGCGGAAAGAAGTTGGGGGGATGCGGGAGGTGAAGGGCTTCGGTGGGGGCGTGGCTTGGCGGTTGGTTGCTCGTCACATGTCATGCCAGTTTCGGGATTGATTGAGACTCAAGGGTAGGGCGGGACCGCCGGGCCCGCCGCCGAGGACGGACGGTGAGCGTCACCCAAACCGGCGCGCCCGGTGTTCGCGCCCTACCGTTCCGGAAAGTCCTGCCGCGCCTCCGCCGGGAGCGTGTCGGTTTTCCAGATGGGCACGTCTTTTTTGAGGCGGTCCATGAAGCCGACTAGCAGGGCGAAGGCTTCCGCGCGGTGACGGGAGCTCACGCCGATGTAGATGGCGGCTTCACCCACCGGCACCGGGCCGATGCGGTGCAGAACCCGCACGGCGTGGACGGGGTGCGCGATGCCGAGCTCTTCGACGATGCGGGCGATCTCGCGCTCGGCCATCGGTTGATAGGCCTCGTAGCGCAGGCCGCCGATGGGGCGACCGTTTTCATCGCCGCGCACCAGCCCGCGGAACTCGGCAAGGGCGCCCGCCTCCGGTCCGTCGTGAGGCGGAGGCAGGGACGACGGTATCGGCTCCGGGCCGACGTGGATGTGAAGCTGCATCGGGGGCGCGAGGGGCGTTGCGGAATCTTCGAATGTGGAAGGCTGGAAAGGAGGAAACGGAGAAGCCGGATGGGGACGAGCGGGAGGCGGCGTAGTCAACCGCCCGAGACGGGCGGGATGAGGGCGACCTCGTCGCCGGGGTGGAAGAGCGTGGCGGCGGTGGCGAACTCGCCGTTGCGGGCGAGGCGGATGACCGGGTGCAGGATGGCGAGGTCGGGATGCAGTTGCAGGAGCCGGTGCCAGAGCTGGTCGGCGTCGAGCGGGGCCGCGGTTTCGAGGGACTCGGAGGAGCGGCCCGCGATCTGGCGGGCTTGGGCGAAGTAGAGCAGGGTCATGGGGCGGTGCGGGAGGCCGTGAGTCGGCGGTGGTGGGCGTAGGCGGTGTAGGCGAGGGCGACGACGAAGGTGCTGAGCGCGGGATAAAAAAGGGCGTCAGTGCCGGCGAGGCCGAAGAGGATGGCGCCGACGATGCCGCCTCCGAAAAAGCCGGCCAGCACGACGCCGTGCAGGCGGACCCGGAGCCAGTCCACCTCCAGCCCGCGCAGGGCGTGGCCGAGGGCCGAGCCGATGTCGGTGACGATGCCGGTGACGTGGGTGGTGCGCAGGATCGCGCCGCTGTAGGTGGTGGCCATGGCGTTTTGCAGGCCGCAGGCGGCGGAGGCGAAGTAGCTGCCGGCCTCGACTCGGTGGCGCAGGAGGAGGGCGGCGGCGAACAGGAGCGCGCCCTCGATGCCGAGCGCGACGCCGTAGCGGCGTCCGAGTTTCAGGCTTTGGCCGCGCACGATGAAGCCGCTCAGGGTGGCGCCGAGGAGAAAGGCGACGAGGACGGTGCCGAGGTGGAGGGCGGCGGCGCCGTCCAGCTGTTTGGCCGCCACGCTGAGCAGCGTGGTGGTGCCGGAGAGGTGGGTGACGGCCTGGTGGCTGTAACCGAGAAAGCCGATGGCGTTGACCATGCCGGCGATGGCGGCGAGGGAGCCACCACCGAGCCAGACCCAGGAACCGAGTTTATTGTGCATCGCGGGAGGCGGTGAGGGGCGGGCGGCGGGGCGTGTTTAGCCGCCGATGGCGGTCATGGGCCGGGCGGGGTGGTAGTCGGCGTTGAATTGGTGGTCCTGGGGTTTTTGGGCGATGGCCTGGGCGAGCAGGGCGTCGAGGGCGGCGGGGGAGCCGGAGGCGAGGGCGGAGGCGAGGTCGAGCTCGCCGTGGCGGCCGAGGCAGGGGCGGATTTTGCCGTCGGCGGTGAGGCGCAGTTTGTTGCAGGTGGCGCAGAAATCGGTGGTGGTGATCGCGCCGATGAAGCCGAGGTGGGCGCCGCTGGCGCGGTCGCGCCAGTAACGCGCGGGACCGTGGCCGGGACGGTAGTCGGAGAGCGGTTCGAGGGGCGATTCGGCGTGGAGGCGGGCGCGGAGTTCGGCGACGGAGAGGAAGTTTTTTTCGGACAACACCTCCGAGTCCGAGAGCGGCATGAGCTCGATGAAACGCAGCGGCGCGCCGAGCTCGGCGGAGAGGCGGACGAGGGGACGATACTCGGTCTCGTTGACCCCGCGCAGGAGCACGCAGTTGAGCTTCACGAACAGGCCCTCGGCCTGGGCGGCGCGGATGCCGGCGAGCACGCGGGCGACGTCGCCGCCGGTGATGCGGCGGTAGCGGTCGGGGTCGAGCGCGTCGAGGGAGACGTTGACCGAGCGCACGCCGGCGCGGGCGAGCGGGACGGCGAGTTCGGCGAGTTTGAGGCCGTTGGTCGAGACGCCGAGCGAGTGCAGGCCGGGGAGGGCGCCGATGCCGCGGGCGATGTCGAGAAAGTCGGCGCGGATGAGGGGTTCGCCGCCGGTGAGGCGAAACTTGCGGAAGCCGAGGCGGGCGGCGGCGGCGGCGATGGCGACGAGCTGGGAGGCGTCGAGGTGGTCGGCGCGTTTGGCCCAGCCCTTGTAGCCCTCGGGCATGCAATAGAGGCAGCGCTCGTTGCACCGGTCGGTGACGGAGATGCGCAGGTAGTCTATTTCGCGTCCGAAGGGATCAGTCACGGTGGCAGCGTGAAAGGCCGAAGGGCCGATGTCCAACGACCAATGTGGCGAGGGGCGTGGGCGGGCCGTGAAGAGTTTTCACGGTGAGCGCGGGAGCGGTTCATCCATGGTGGCCGCAGCCGCCGGGGGCGGGAACGGCGCCGCGCAGGCCGGGGGCTCCGGCGGGCGTGGCGGCGATGCGGGTGATGCGGACGGCGGCGAGGTCGTCCTCGTTGACCAGGTAGTCCCACCGGAAGCAGCGCGGCGCGAGCGCCTCGAACTGGTAACGCAGGGGCTCGGGGGCGTGGCCGTTGACGAGGACGAAGGAGGCGCCGATGGGCAGCGCGTCGGCGCGTTCGAGGATAAGCGGGTGCTTGCGCGAGCAGGGGATGTCGCGGGCGTCGAGCAGCTCGGCGGCGGGAATCGGGGCGAGGGCGGGATGGAGGGTTTGCGTGGGCATGGCGGAAAAAGAGGGACAGAGCTACAGAGTCATTGAGCTACAGAAGGGTAGAGGGACGGAGCGACCGAACTACGAGACGGCGGAGGTTGTGGATTTGGGTGCTGCCGTTCTGTCCCCTGTCGCTCTGTCCCTCTGATTTAATCAGGGCGCGAGGAGGGTGAGGAGAAAGGTGGCGGGTTCGTCGGCGCGCACGGCGTGGGGGAGCTGGGGCGGCATGTGGAGCAGCGAGCCCGGACGCAGCGTTTCGGGGCGGCCGGCGAGGGTCAGGTGGAGGGTGCCGGTGAGCACCTGGATGAGGGCGTGGTTGGGATTGGTGTGCTCGGTGAGCTCCTGGCCGGCGTCGAAGGCGAAGAGCACGGACTTGCCGCCGGTGGTTTTCAAAAGCGTGCGGCTGGTGATGCCGGCCGCGCTGGGCGTGGCGAGGGGCGCGAGCGGCGTGAGCTCGGCTCGTTCGGGAGCGAATACGGAGAAGGCCATGGGAGGAAAACGCGGGGGGCGGGCGGCGGCGGACGCGGGTTCAGGGCAGCGACAGGCCGCCGAAGCGGAAGCGCAGGCCGACGAAGACGAAGGCGACGGAGAGCACCGTCACGGGAATGATGTGCCAGGCGAGGGCGCGGAGATTGTGGCGGCCGAGCCGGGGGATGATCCGCAGGCGCGCGTCGAGCGCGAGGGACACGGTGAGCAGGAGCAGGACGATCTTCGCGAGGGCGGCGAGGGCGAGGGAGCTGTTGAGGTCGAACAGGTCCGCGAGGCTGGGGAAATATCGCCGCGTGAGCTCCACACCCGTGAGGACCTGCACGACGAGGGCGACGATGCCGACGGGTTCGTAGCGCGATTCGAAGGCCTCGATCAGCGCCGGGTCCTTGCGGCGCAGGGCGGTGGGCAGCACGCCGAGCGCGAGCACGAGATGTCCGCCGGTCCAGATGGCGGCGCCGAGGATGTGGAGGAAGAGCAGCCAGAAGAGCATGGCGAGACGGGTGGATGGGATCGGTCAGGCGGCGGCGGGGGCGTGATCGTGGGCGATGCTGGCGGCGACGTCGGCCTCGCGGATGCGGACGAGGGTGAGGCCGTTGGGCCGGCGCAGGAGGGTGTCGGTCCAGGTGTGGCCGTCGTAGGCGTAGCGGAGCTGCACGCCGAGCAGGAGGCCGGCGGCGAGGCGCACGCGGGCCTGTTCGAGGGTGAGCGAGTCGGGGCCGGTGTGGGCGTGGCGGGCGTATTTCGGCACGACGGCATGCACGCGCGCGCAGGCGGCGAGGTCGCGAAAAAGCGCGTCGGTGGTGGCGACATCGAGGAGAGTCTGCTGGAGCGGCGGCAGGCGTAGGGGAGATTCGGATACGGAGGCGACGGGCGTGCCGGCGGCGGCGGGGACGGGTGTGTTCATGGCGGGGGCGGTGGTCGCGGGGCGCGGGGCGGCGGCGGTTGGCGTGGCCGGCGCGGGGGCGGGGCGCCGGAAGACCGAGAGGAATGCGCGGCGGGTGAGGGCGGGGGCGGGCATGGCGGAGAAGAGATCGGTCGGGTGGGATGGATCAGTCGGATCGGTCTGATCTTTCCGGAGAAAACGCGGCGGGCGGGAGCGTCTCGCGGGCGGCGTCGGTGGCGTGGCATTGGAGGCAGTTTTGCCGTTGCGGGTGGGTGGTCTTGATGACGGCGGAGCCGCCGGGGCCGTGGCAGGCGAGGCAGTTTTGGCGCATGGCCGTGGTGTGCGGCGTGACGGGCGGCGCGCCGGCGTGGGCGCGGGTGCCGCCGGCGGGGGAGGCGAGGCCGGCGAAGGCGTTGTCCACGGCGGGCGTGGCGAGGGCGGACGGTGGCGCCGCGAGCGTGGCGCCGGGGCCGTGTCGGGGCGCGTGGCACTGGATGCAGTTTGTGTAGGGCGGGTGGCTCATCTGCGGCACGTCGCGCGCGCCGACGCGGGTGGGCGTGCCGTGGCAGGCGAGGCAGGATGCGGACCGCATCTGGTCGATGGGATGGGGGACGGTGGGCGGCGCGCCGGCGAAGGCGCGGCGTTCGGTCCGGGTCGCGAGCAGGGCGGCGATTTCCTCGCGCGAGAGCGGCGGCGTGTCGGCGGTGAAAGCGGGCGGCGGCGGGAGCGTGGCGAGCGAGCTGCGCCAGGCGTGGTTGGGCTGGTGCTCGCGCGAGGCGAGCTGGTCGTAGCGCGGGGCCTCGGGCGCGTCGGACGGAGTGGCGGGCGAAGACGGGATTTCGGTTTTGAGCTTTGGAAGTTGAGATGTGGAGCGCTCGGCCACCGCGCGCTCCACCTGGAGGCGGGCCATGAAGTAACCGCTGACGCCGGTGGTGAAGGCGGCGAGGGCGGCGACGACGGCGAGTTTGCGCGCGGGGAGGCTCATGACGCGGCGGTGTTGACGGAGCTCGGGAGCGGGATGCTCCCGCCACTTTGGGCGACGGCGGCGCCGCGGCGGATACGCACGGCGCACTTTTTGTAGTCGGGCTCCTTGGAGACGGGGCAGATGTCGCCGAGCGTGATCCGGTTGATGAGGAAGTTCTGGTCGAAGAAGGGGACGAAGACGGAGCCGCGCGGCGGCTGGCCGCGGCCATCGAGCCACACGGGAAGGTCGATGCGGCCGCGGCGGGTCTCGAGGGTGGCCATGTCGCCGTTGCCCAGGCCGAGCGCGGCGGCGTCGGCGGGGTGCATCTCGACGTAGGCGTTGGGCATGGAGCCGCGCAGCTGCGGCACGCGCATGGTCATGGTGCCGGAGTGCCAGTGCTCGATGACGCGGCCGGTGC
>CBINNW010000006.1:0-87681 GCA_966252115.1 uncultured Akkermansia sp. | reverse complement strand
AGAAGGCCCAGGAGACCCTCGATCTCGCCCACATCACCTGCAACAAGAACACCGTGCCCTTCGAGACCCGCTCGCCCTTCCAGGCCTCGGGCATCCGCCTCGGCACGCCCGCCGTGACCACCCGCGGTCTGGTCGAGGCCGACATGCCGGTGATCGCCGAGGCCATCGACACCGTGCTCAAGGCCATCGGCACCGAGGGCGAGGCCGCCGCGCTCGAAAAAGCCCGCGGCCTCGTCGCCACGCTCACCGGCAAGTATCCCCTGCCCTACGCGAAGCTCTGAGCCATAAGCTGCGGATGAAGTCGGAATTCAGAATCCAGAATTCAGAATGAAAACCGACCAAACCCGGCATCCGGAAACGCAGCACCCAACGGTGCCCATTCCGAGTTCCCACTCCTGATACCAATTCGCGTTCTGTCGTAATAAAACCGGTGATCGCAAGCTGTAGGCCTGACCGTTGGTCAGGCTGCCCGACCAGCGGTCGGGCCTACATCGGAGCCGCCGTTTTTATACGTTTGGATGCAAACTGGTATGACTCCTGAGTTCCACCGCACGATTCCGGCCCGGCCGGTTTTTCCCGGTCCCAACGTTTCCGCCCCCGCTTCGCCCCGGCGACATCGTTCGCCGGGGCGTTCGCATGTCGGCCGGCGTTCAATCCGGCAGGAAAAAGAAAAACGTCGCGCCCGCGCCCACCTTGCCCGCCGCGCGCACCTCGCCGCCGTGCTTGACCACGACGCGCCGCACCGTCGCCAAGCCGATGCCGGACCCGCTGAATTCGCCCTGGGCGTGCAAACGCTGGAAGGGGTTGAACAAACGTCCAAGGTGGCGCTCGTCGAAGCCGGCGCCGTTGTCGCGCACGAAAAACTCGCGGCCGCCCGTCACCTGCTCGAAGCCAAACTCGATCAGCGGCTCCTTCGCGCGCGCCGTGAATTTCCAGGCGTTGCCAAACAGATTCTCCAGGACGATGCGCAGCAGCCCCGCGTCGCCGCGCGTCGTCCCGCCCGGGCGGATCTCCATCCGCACCGAGCGCCCGGGGTGCGCCGCCGCCAAACGCCCCGCCACCTCGCCCGCCAGCGCCGACAGATCCACCGGCTTTTTCTCCACCCGCCCGGCGGGCAGCTTCGCGAGCTTCAAGATGTCGCGGATCAGGTCGCCCATGCGGGCCCCGCCCTCCTTCATGCGCTGGATATACTCGCGCCCCTGCTCCGGCACCCCGGCGCCAAACTCGTCCTCGAACAAGCCGAGATAGCCCAGCATCGCCCGGAGCGGCGACTGCAGGTCGTGGGAAACCGAATACGCGAAGGACTCCAGCTCGCGGTTCGCCACCTCGAGCTCCCGGGTGCGGTCGCGCACCCGACGCTCCAGCTGCGCATAGACCGCCACGTTCTCCATCGCCACGCTCGTGCTGTCCGCCAGGGCCTGCAACAGACGCAGCTCCGTCGCGGTCGCCCGATGGGGGCGCGCCCAGTAGTTGCCGATCGCCGCGATCGGCGCCTCGCGGCGGATGGGCACCATCGCCAGGCTGCGCACGAAGGTCGGCTTGTAGGCCTCCACCGGGATGCGGGGATCGTCGAAGATGTCCTCGATGACCGCGGGCTCCCGGTTGAGCATCACCCAGCCGCTGATGCAGGCCGACATGGGGAAGCGCAGGCCTTTCCACAGCGGCGCGATGGCGTCCTCGTCGGCGTAGTGGCATTTGTCGCCGTCCCGCAGCACGAAGGTGGCGCCGTCGGCCCCGGTGAGCTGACGCGCCACCCGGCGCACGATCTCCATGATCCGGTCCAGATCCCGCGCGAGCGAGAGAGCCTGGATCGCGGCGATCAATTTTTCGGGTGCGGCTTCCCCTTCGGGATGGTCGGGCGTCATGGGAATCGGTGCCCGCGACCATAACCGCAAATCACTCTCCGGTGGAATAGGGAAATCGCCCGCCCGCTCGCCCCTCGGCGCCTGTTCACGAAGGAAAACGGCGAGCGGGGGGATCGGGGGTGAGGCGAAATCGCGCTGAAGCGGGGCGGATTTGATCCGAAGACAGGAGGAAGATGTCCACCGCCGCCGACTGCTCCACCTCTCCGGCCACAGCTCCCGCCCCCACCCCGCGCGTCGTGTTGCCCGGGGAGGAAGGCGATTTGTCGCGCCTGCTGGGCCTGCCGCCGGAGCGGTTTCAAACCTCGGTTTCGGGCGACTGGCGCAGCACGCAACTGGCGCTGGAAAACCTGCGCGCGCTGCCCTCGCTCAAAAACCGCGCCCAACGCTTCGCCCGGGCGGTGGCCGACGACTATTGCCTGCTCGACGAGGTGGTGGTCGAGGTCGGGCACGACCCCGCGCTGGCGGCCAATGTTCTCCGCCTGGCCAACTCCGCCGCCGTCGGCCCCCGGCAACGCGTGGTGGACCTGACCACGGCCCTGCAACTGCTCGGGGTGGTGCGAGTGCGTCGCCTGGCCGATCTGCTGGCCGCCATGGACGAATCCCGCGGCCTCGCGCCGGGGTTTAACTGGGGCTCGCTCTGGTTGCACTCCGCCGCCTGCGCCGCCCTGGCCGCCCGTTTGGGCGAATGGTCGGGGGAACACGTGAGTCCGGAACTGTCGGTCGCCGGGCTGCTGCACGACATCGGCAAAATCGCCCTCTCCACCGTGGCGCCCGAGGCCTACCGGGAGGTGCTGATGGAAACGTGGATGCTCGGCGGTTCGCTCGCCGCGCTCGAGCAGTCGCGCCTGGGCATGGACCACCGCGAAGCCGGATGGATTTTTGGCCAGGAGGCGGATTTGCCGCCGCGGGTCCTGAGCGCCATCGCCTTTCACGACGAGCCGGACCGCGCCCCGCCCGATCATCGGCCGGTGGTCGCGACCGTGGCGGTGGCCAATCATCTGGCCAAATCCCACCGGCTCGGTTTCAGCGGCGAAAGCGCCGGCTCCCTCGCCGGGCTGGCGGCAAGCGCGGCGTGGACCAGTTGGCAAAAAACCCTGGATCGCCCGCTCGATCCCGACGCGCTCATCACCGAGCTCCGTGCCGAGTGGCTGCCCGCCATCCGCGCCGAGCTCGCGGTCCTGGGCGGCGAAGAGGGCTGAGCCCAGTTTGCATCCAAACGTATAAAAACTGCGGCGCCTCTGTAAGCCCGACCGCTGGTCGGGCAGCCTGACCAGCGGTCAGGCCTACAGCTTGCGATCAATGCTCATGGCGGGGTCGGAACCGCCGGGACCGCCTGCGCGTTTCGTCACGCTCTCGGCGCGCCCGGCGGTCGCGCCCTACCGGAACTGCCGAGAGCTGACATCACGTCTCGTTACACCCGCGCCGACCCACGCCGCCCTTCGCCGACATACGGTCGATTGACTTGCGCGACGGGCCGCCGCGATGCTGCGCGTTCTCGTTGCCGCATGAGTTCAGCTCCCGTGTCGTCCACGCTCTCGTCCCGCGCCAAGCTCGCCCTGAGCCTCGGCGCGCTCGGCGTGGTGTTCGGCGACATCGGCACGAGCCCCCTCTACGCCCTCCGCGAATCGGTGCATCACCTGCCGATCTCGGAACGGGTGGACGGTGTTCTGGGCATCCTCTCGCTCATCTTCTGGTCGCTGATGGTCGTGGTCAGCCTGAAGTATGTCAGCGTCGTCATGCGGGCCGACAATCAGGGCGAGGGCGGCATCTTCGCCCTGCTCGCCCTCGGCGGGCTCGACCAGCATCGATCCGCGCGACGCGGCATCGGCGCCGGCGTCGTGATAGCGCTGGTCGGGGCCGCGATGATCTGCGGCGAAGGTGTCATCACCCCCGCCATCTCGGTGCTGAGCGCCTCGGAGGGACTGCGCACCATCCTTCCGGGCACGGAAGACTACGTCATCCCGCTTTGCCTCGTCATCCTGCTCGCCCTCTTCTGGGTGCAGCGGCGGGGCACCAAGATGATCGGGCAGCTATTCGGACCGGTGATGTTGGTGTGGTTCGCCGTGCTGGGTCTGCTCGGACTCTGGCACGTGGTGCAGGTGCCGCAGGTGTTGCGCGCGCTGGATCCGACCCTGGGCATCCGACTGCTCCAGGACCATCCGGACGCCGCCGTGGCGATCCTCGGATCCGTGGTCCTGGCGATCACCGGCGTGGAGGCGCTCTACGCCGACATGGGGCACTTCGGCCGTCCGGCGATCCTTCGCGCGTGGTATGGCCTCGTCCTGCCGGGCCTCACGCTCAACTACTTCGGGCAGGGCGCGCACGCCATGGCCCACCCGGCCGATCTTGAAAACCCCTTCCTCGCCCTCGCGCCCGAGGGCCCCCTGCGGATCGGGCTCCTGGTGCTCTCCCTGCTGGCCGCGATCATCGCCAGCCAAGCGCTGATCTCCGGCACCTTCTCCCTCGTGCGGCAGGCCATCCAGCTCGGCTATTTCCCGCGCCTGCGCATCCTCCACACCAATCCCGACCAGCGCGGACAGATCTACCTGCCGCTGGTCAACTTCTTCCTCGCCGCCGGCAGCATTCTCACGGTGTTGGTCTTCAAAAGCTCCTCCGCGCTCGCGGCGGCCTACGGGATCGCGGTCACGGGCACGATGGCCGTCACCTCGTTCGTTCTCTTTTTCGTCGCCCGACGTCGCTGGCGCTGGCCGGTCTGGGCGGCGGCGGGGATGTGTTTGGCATTCGGCGCGGTGGACCTGATTTTCTTCGGGGCCAACGTGCACAAATTCTGGGCGGGGGGCTGGCTGCCCATCTCGCTCGCGGTCGGCCTGCTCGCGCTGATGCACACCTGGAAAAGCGGGCGAAACGAGATTCAGGAAAAAATCTACGGCGGCGCCGTGACCGAGCTGGAGTTGTCCTCCATAGCCCGCAGCAAAAACATCGTCCGCGTGCCGGGCTCGGCCGTGTTCATGGTCGCGACCCCGAAGGGCACGCCGCTCGCGCTGCTCCACCACCTCAAGGCCAACCGCTGCCTCCAGCACACGGTGGTCCTGCTCACCATCCTCACGGAGGAACGTCCCTCGGTGGACGACGAGGAACGCATGACGCTCGAAACGCTGGGCGAGGGAGTCTGGCGCGCCGTCGTGCGCTACGGCTACATGGAGTCGCCCGACGTCACCCGCATGGTCGAGCGCATCAAGCGCCAGGGCGTGCCGCTGAATCTCGCCGCGACGACCTTCTACTTCAATCGCGAGATGATCATCACCGGCGGCGACGCGCGCATGTTCGAGTGGCAGAAATCGCTCTACGCCTTCCTCAGTCGCAACGCCTCGCCGATCAAGGATTACTACCGGCTCATGCCGACCCAGATCATCGAGATCGGCCTGCCTGTCCAACTGTAGCCGCCGTCGGCGTCCGCCCCCCTTTCGCGCTCAACCCGAAGCCCGCAACAGCGCGCTGGGCGGGTGCCCGTGGTGCTCGGCGAAGGCGCGGGAAAATTGTCCGAGCGACGCGTAACCGGCGGCGAGCGCGGCCTCGGTGACGTTGGCCTGGCCGGAACGCAACAACGCCGCCGCATGCTCCAGTCGGATTTGGCGAAGACGCTGGGTGGGGCCGTGACCGAACTCGGCGGTGAAAAGCCGGCTCAGGTGCGAGGGGCTGGCGTGCGCGGCGGCCGCGATCTCGGGCAGGCCGATGGAGTCGCCGAGGTGCGCGTTCATGAATTCCAAGGCGGCGCGAATGGCGGGATGAACGACCCGCGTGGCGGACGAGGCGCGCGCGGGCGCGGAGGTTTTTTCCTCGCCGGGCGAAGGGAGCAGAAGGGTGAGCAATTCGCCGAGCTTGGCCGTGCCCCAGAGGGTGCGCAGCGCGGGGGCGACCGGGCAGCCCCGCAAGGCCAGCAGCAGGGCCTGCATCGACGGAGTGAGCGGCGCCGGACCCCGCGCCGGAGACCGGGCGGCTTCGGGAAGCAGGGGACGAAACGCCTCGGGCAAAGCCGTCGGGAAAAAGTGCCAAAACAGAAGCCTGCATCCCCGCAGCGAGGCCGCGCGCAGCGTGAGCGCCGCGCGCGGCGCCAACCAGACATGATGCTCGGGCTCCAGATGCCAGGCGAGCCCCTCGTGGAAACAGGCGACCCGCCCCTGGAGGGCGATCAGCAGGATCTGGCCGCCCGCCTTCGGATCATCGGGCGCGGGCACGACCCAGCCCGCGGCGGGCAGGTGGATCTCGGCGAGGTGTTGGGGTGAATCCACTTCGCCGGAGAGGGTGCGGGCGTCCGGCGGCAGCATCGGGGTCTAGGAGGGAGCGACCGAAGCGGAGGCGTGCCGGGTGCAGGAGCCGTTGCGGCGATACTCCTCGCAGCTCGCCTCGACCCGCAGCGTCATGGATTGCGGATGAAACCCGTGCTGACGGGCGAGCGCCCCCTCACGCAGCGGCAGGCAAGGATCGGGCAAGGGGAAGATGCGATCACAGTCCGTGCAAACGATGTGGCTCATGCCGGCGGCGGGCGCGTCCACCACCGTGTAGTGGCGTTCGCCGTGCGTGCCGGGGACCGAGCGGAGGAGGTCGCAGGCGACGAGCTGGGACAGCGTGCGATAGACCGAGGCCAGCGAAATCGCCCGGTCCACCGCCCGCGCGCGGACCAGCAGGGTCTCCGCGTCGAAGGGGGACAAACTCGCGAAGGCCTGTTCGCAAACGATCCGGCGCACGTGGGTGATGCGGCTGCCCTGCGTGCGCCAATGTTCGGCGGCCTGGGCGACGAGCGCTGCGATGTGTTCTGGAGAGCGGGCGGACACGAAGATGACGGACGGGCGTGGGGGGAGGGAAAAAGGCGAAAATCGCGGGCGCCTGGGGGCGGAGGGGAGAGGAAGCCGGACGCACGAAGCGGCCAAAAGCGGCCGAAGGTGGGACGAGCGGCGGCGGCCGGCCGCATTCATCCCGCGCGCGGCGACGCGGCGGCTAAAGTTGTTTAGGCCGCATGCGCATCGGGCCGGGGCCGGTAACGAAACCCGAGGGTGATGTGCGGCGTGGCGTAGGCCCGATTTTCGGTGACCTCGCGCATCAGGCGGCGGCAGCAGCTTTCGAGATCGTCGGCGCTCAGATCGATGGGAAGCGTCTCGAGCAGATGGCCCTCGGCATCGCAGGCGGCGGCTTCGATGCGCGTCTCCAACCAGACGCGCAACGGCGTGAGCCGGGGTTGCAGCGTGGACGGCGCGGCGGCCAGGAGCTGGAAGTAGCAGCGGATGCAGCGTCCCGGGGTGGTGCCGGATCGCGCGGCGGCCCGCAGATCCAAAAGAGAGTCGGCGGCGCGCCGGAGAGGCGCGGCCAAGGGGGCCAAAACGGCGTCGAGGTCGGTGACGGCTACGGAACTATTCATGATCCTGAGACGCGATCTCAGGAGTAATGAGACTCAGGATCAAGCCCGGAGATGGAGAAGTTTTTTTGCCGCGAGGGGATCACGCGGGCTCCAAGCGCCGGTGTGGGTGATCGGGAAAAGCTGCTAAAAGAAACCGCTAACTAGCGCTAAGCTGCGCTAAAATAAACAGTAACACAAGGCGCGGTGGAGGACATCGGCCCTCACCCACCGCCGCCGCGCGGCTGATCCACCCACAGACGAAGCGACCAAGGGGCTTGATTTAGCGGCCATTAGCGGTTCCTCGCTGTTTCCGGTGGGTGGACGTGGCGGAATGGCGGAGCATTTCGTTTCGGTGGCGCCCGCCCGACGAAAGCGCTTCCGCGCTTCCGCCACGACCAGCAGGCAAACGCCGTCGCATAGCCCCAAGACCAGCCCGGTGTCTTGCGTCGTAGCGGAACGGCAGCGCCGTTTCGTCGCGCTCAAGTTGCTCGAGCGAAATCGCTTCCGCGCTTCCGCCACATCGGAATACCGCCGGCTATTCCTCAACACGGCACCGGCTCAATGGAAACAGCGAGGAACCCCATTGGCCAAGGTTAGCGGTTAACAATCCGGTGGTTCGCTCGGTTTCGTGCCGCCGAACGTGTTGTCGAACGTGCTGCCGGACCAGCGTCGGCCGAGGTCCGACGGTCAAGTCCCCTCTCCGCCTCCTCTCCTCCCTTGCCGCTCTCCGCGCGCCTCCGGCCTGCGGGCCGGCGAGGCGCTTCAGGTGCTCGTGCCGTAGTATTTTTTGTAACTCCGGTAGTAGCGGTAGTTGGAGTAATACTCGATGCGGCGGGCGGTGAGGCCGTTGAGCACCACGCCGAGAATCTCGTTTTTACCTTGGCGCAGGGCCTTGATGTAGAGGCGGATGTGCTTCCGCAGGGCGCGATTGAAGCGGCAGACGTAAACAACCTCGTCGGTGCTCTCGGCGATGAGCAGCGAGTCGGTGACGGCGCCCAGGGGAGGCGAGTCCACCACCACGAGGTCGTATTCGCGCTTCAGGCGATCCACCAACTGGGTGAAGGCCGGGCTCTCGAGAAGTTCGGTGGGACTCTTGGAGCGACCACCGGAACGGAGCAGGTCCAGATTCTCGCCGATGTTGAGAATGCCGAGCTCGGCCCGCTGGTTGAGCGGGGTGGCGCCGTCGAGGCGAGCGCCGGCGTCGAACCACTTGAGCAGACCGGCGTCGTTTTCGTGCTCGAAGTGGCGGTGCAGCATCGGACGCCGAAGGTCGCAGTCGATCAGCAGGGTGCGTTTGCCGTGGCGGGCGAAGGAGCCGGCGAGGTTGGCGGAGACGAGCGTCTTGCCTTCGCCCGGGATGGTGGAGGTGACGAGGATCGCCTTGGGAAAATCCAGTTTGGAGTGGATCTTCACCGAGCTGTAAACGCCGAGGAAGGATTCCGAGCCGCGTTCGTTTTGGTTGTCCAAAATGAGCCGGTATTTCTCGCGATCGGAGAGGCCGGAGAGGTCGGGGATGATGCCCAGCAGGGTGGATCCGATGAAGTGCTCCACGTCCCACGCGGATTTGATGCGGTCGTCGATGAAGGAGAGCCCGAAGGCGACGCCGAAAAAGACGCCCAGGCCGAGAATCACCGAGGTGCGGGTGATGGCGGGGATGTTGGGGGTGAACGGAGCCCAGGCCGGGGTGGCTTCGTCGAGCGGGTGGACGGGGATCTTGGCGACGCCGCTGGAGTTGGTGGCTTGGGTGAGGCGATTCAGGATCTCGTCGTATTGTTTCTTGGCGTTGTTGGAATCGGCCTCGAGCGCCTTGAACTCCACGCCGAGGTCGCGCAGGCGAAACTGCTCCCGTTCGTGCGCCTCGTATTCCTTTTGCAGGGACGTTTCCTGCTCCCGGGCCTTGGCCAGACTGGCTTCCAAGTCGGCGATGGCCAGCTCCACGGCTTTCTGAAGCTGGGCCTGGGCGACCGTGATCGAGTTTTCGATGTCGATCATCTTCGGGTGTCGTTCCAGATAGCGCTCGGAAAGCACGGTTTTGGTGCGCACGAGCTCGGACAATTGCTCACGCAGGCTGGGCACCGTGCCGTGGGCGGCGATGTAGGAGAGCTCGATGAGGTTTTTGCCCTCCCGGCGGAAGGCGTTGACCTGGTTGTAAAGATCTTCGGTCCCCAGGCGCGCCAGGCGGGCGGATTGGAGCGCGGCGTTCACGCTCTTCAGGCGGTCGGTGACGATGTTGACGCTGTTGTCGAGGGAGACCAGGTTATGCTTCTCCATGTAGTTCAGGAGCTTTTGGTCCGCCGCCTGGGATTCGACGCGCAGTTCGCTAGCCCGACTTTGGAGGAATTCGAGCGCGTATTCGTTTTTGTTACCGAAGCGGCTCTTCAGGTATTCCATGAACTCGGCGACGTAGCGGTTCGCGATGAGGGCGGCCGCCTCGGGATCGCGGTGCGTGGCGCTTACCTTGACAATGAAGCTGTTGCGAACGGCCTCGACGGTGATGCCGCCGACGATGGCGCCGATGCCCGGGGGCTGTTCACCCGGCTGCAGGTCGGTGAGGTAGGGTTTTTGAAGGATCTTCACCTCGTCCGGGGTAAAGGACGCCAAGACGTTGCCGCGGAGCGTGGCGGAGCTCATCTCCTGGAGGTAGGTGTTGAGCTCGATGTCGCTGTTGATGGAGGTATCGACGACCTGCTGGCTGGTGACGACCGTCTCGGGTTTCTCGATACGCATCGTGGCCGTGCTCGCGTAGAGGGGAACCGCCCGGGATTTGTGGTAGGCGAAGCCGATGGCGACGAGGAGGGCGAGCGGAAGGGCGATCCAGACGCGCTCCCGCAGGATGATGTAGTAGTCGCGCAGGGTCCGTCGCTCGACGACATCATCCTCCAAGCCGGGGTTGGCGCCGGGACGGGCGGAGGGGGATGCGGGAACGGAGTGGGCGTCGGCCATCGGAGGGGAACGGGAATCGGGATTACGAAGTGAGCTCGGCTGGGTCCGCAAAATCAAATCAGACGCTCGGGCACGAAGATGATGTCGCCCGCCTGAAGAATGAGCGAGTTGTCCTGCACGTTGGCGCCGCGGCGGCCCTTGATGAGGCTCTCGACGTCGATCTCAAAATTCTGTTTCGACCCATCCTTGAGGATGCGGGTGACCTTCACGGCGGTGCCCTTGGCGGTGTCGGTGAAGCCTCCGGCGCGGGTGACCAGCTCCAAGATCGTCATGCTGGCCTCGATGGGCAACGGGTAACGTCCGGGGCTCCGAACCTGGCCCTGGATGGAGACTTCCCGGGCGGCGTATTCCTCGACCGTGATATACACGCGGGGAGCGCGCAGGAAGCGCCCCTCCTGGTAGGCCTTCTCGACGACGAGCTGGGCATCGGCGACCTTCAGTCCGGCGATCACGACCTCGCCGATGAGAGGGAGATTGATGCGACCTTGGGAATCGATGCGGGCGATCTTGGACAACTCGTCCTCGCCGTAAACCGTCACCAAAAGCCGGTCGGTGTTGGTGAGGACGTAGGCCGGGGAGGTGGTGGTGCCGGAGGCGGGGCGGGGACCGGCGGCATCGCCGGATTCCTGGGCGCGGGCAACCACGGCCAAGGTCAGCCAAAAAAGAAACAGGCGAAGAACGAACGAAGGCATGGCCGAGAATCTACGGGCGGGGTTGGAAAACATCACCAACGGGTGGACAGGGTCAGGCCGACCGAGTGCCGGGTGAAATCGTAAGAGGACAGATTGGACCAGTTGCGATAGTAGGTGTAGCTGAGGGAGAGCGTGATATGGCCCGTGATCGCGTAGGAGGCGCCGACGCCGGCCGTGATGTAGTAGTCGTCGCGGTCCTGGCCGTTGAAGCCGTCGGTGTAGGCGGGGGCGTTGTTCACGAAGCCGCTGAGATACTCGGTGTGGCCGGCTCCAACATGGGCCCGGGTGTTGAATTTGACCGTGTGGGAAAACTGGCCGGTGAGCTCGGCGCTGGTGGTCTGGGTCTGGAAGTTGGTCGAGGTGGTGTTGAAGTCCTGCGTGGCCGACAAGGTCAAGGTGGCCTTGCGATTGACGGGCCAGGTGCCGGAAACCGTCACGTAGAGACCGTCGTTGGTTTCATCCGGGATCGGGGTGGGATACTCGCTGATGCGGTAGGTCCAGCCCACGCGGGCCGAGCCGCTCAGTTTGCTGACGATGCGCCCCGCCACGCCGACATACACGCTGTGATCGGTGCTCATGGAGGTCGCCGAAGTCTCGCTCAGGCGATAGCGGTAGCCGCCCAGCAAGTCACGATCGGAACGCCAGCTGTAAAACAGGTCGGTGCCCACCGTGAAGGTGTCCAGATCGACGAAGGTGGGACCGTTGTCCAGGTAGTCGGTGGTGCTCCAGCCGACGTTGCCGGCGATGGAGTAGCGATCCATCACGGGGTAACGGTAGTTGAAGTTGACCCCGTAGTTCCAGGCGTCGGTGCGCAGACCGACGGTCGGATCGGCGCGCGATTCGCGTCGGGCGTTGAACTGGACCGCGCCGGTGGTTCGGCCGGTGCCCTTGGAGAACTCCAGGGACATGGACGGGTTCAAAAAATCCTCGTCGCTGAAGGTGTTGAAGCTCCCGAAATCCCAGCCGAGCGAGGCGTTGACGCCGATGAGGCCGGCCTTGCGCGCATACTCGATGCCGGCGCCGCCGCTGATGACGAGGTCGCCCTCGCCGGATTGACGGGTGAAGACATTGGAATCGTAGCCGGTGGCGACGTAGGCGGTGACGTAGATCTGGTCGCGTCCGTCATTGAGGCGCAGCAGGGCGTGCGCCGAGGGGACCGCGAGCAAAGCCAGGAGCAGGGAGGACCCGCGCCGGAGGGCGGGGGCGACGGATACGGAAGGCATCGGGCGGTCGGGCGGGGATGGGAAGGTGGGCGGTGAAATGGGGAGACGGGGTCGGTTTGTCCGAAGCCGGCGCCGAAGCGATCAGGTCGATCGCGCCGGGCTGACGACCGGTCCCACGTCGTTCGGATTGGGGGGCGTGAGCTGGATCGGCACGAGCTCGCTCTGGGCGCCGTCCACCTCGTTCTGGCGTTCGGCGGTGTCGAAATAGACCTTCTGGCGCGCCTGGCAGGCGCCGTTGACCATGTCTTGGAGGCGCTCGCGCTGGTCGTCGGGGATCGGCCCGATGGTGATCTCGGGCGGTTGATTGGGACCGCGGGGTTTGATGACCGCCTGCTGCCCCGGCTCCAAGGCCTCGCCGCCGGCCATGTTGTCACCGCGCAGGGTGGCGGCGCCCTCGAAAAGGGTGACGACGGTCTGCTCGTCGGAGACCTCGATCGCCATCTTCTGCACGCTCTGGCTGAGGATGTTTATGCTCCCGTGGGCGGTGTCGTAAGTCATGGAACTGCCGGCGACGAGCTTGCCGGTGCAGATGCCCACGCCGCCCCGGACGAGCGTGGTGCGGGTTTGCGAAACCGAGGGTTCGGAATCGAGATCGGTGCGGTTCGGAGTGAAGGGCTCCTGCAGGAAACGCTTCACCGCGATCTTCGTGTCGGGCACGAAATAGATGCCCGTCCCGTTCGACATCACGATGGCGTTCTTCGAGTCGGTCTTGGTCTCGATGACCGTGCCTTCGGCGTCGAAGACCGACTTCTCGGTGAGATCCTCGATCATCTCGCCGGTGTTCACTTGGGCGAAGCCCTCCACGTCCGCGACGTAAAATTTGCTCGTGGGACTTTTACGCTTGGACGTGGTCTGGGCAAACGCGAGGACGCCACTAAGGGCGAAGAGCGTGCAAAAACGAGCGAGGGCCTTGGTTTGCATGGGATTATGCCTAGGAAATCACCCTAAGCGCACAAGTCCAACTCCCGAGCTCACAGAATGCTACGTAGCGAGGGGCTGCGTAGGAACGGTCAGGACTTTTTTACCGTAACCCTCATGCGGCCACGATGTTTAGGATTTTCCCAGGAACGTAAATAACCCGTTTAAGCACTTTGCCTGCAACGTGTGGCGTAACGTCCGGGTGCTTCTGGGCGGACTCCAGAGCCACCGCCTCCGCGCAGCCGACGGGCAGGAGCAGCTCGGCGCGTTTTTTCCCGTTCACCTGCACCACGACCTTTTGTTCGGTCGCCACCAGCTTGGCCGGATCGAAGCTCGGCCAGGGCGCGGCGGCCGCGCTCGGCGCCACCGCGGAGCCGCCGAGACGAACCCAGAGCTCCTCCGCGATGTGGGGCGCGAAGGGCGCCAGCAGTTGCAAAAACGTGAGCGCGTCACGGCGCGCTACGCGCTCCGCCTTTTGCCAGGCGTTCACGAAAATCATCATCGCCGAGATGGCGGTGTTGTAGCGCAGGCCCTCGATGTCCTCGCCGACTTTTTTGATCGTCTCGTGCAGCAGCTTGGCGAGCTCGGCCGAGGTGGCGGCCGCGTCGTCGGTGAGTTTGGCGTGCGGCTGGCCCTCGGCGGTGATGCACTCGCGCCAGACCTTGTGCAGGAAACGATGCACGCCCTCGATGCCGGAGGGGTTCCAGGGTTTCATCGCCTCGAGCGGCCCGAGGAACATCAGGTAGAGGCGCAGCGTATCCGTGCCGTGACTACGGATGATGTCGTCCGGGTTGGCGACGTTGCCGCGGCTCTTGGACATTTTTTCGCCGTCCTCGCCGAGGATGATGCCCTGGTGGAAGAGCTTGGTGAAGGGCTCCGGCGTCGGCACCGCGCCGATGTCGAAGAGCACCTTGTGCCAGAAGCGCGCGTAGAGCAGGTGCAGCACCGCGTGTTCGGCTCCGCCGACGTAGATGTCGGGTCCGCCCCAGTAGTTCAGCGCCTCGGGCGAGGCGAGGGCGGCGTCGTTTTTCGGGTCCAGATAACGCAGGTAATACCAGCAGCTGCCGGCCCACTGAGGCATGGTGTTGGTCTCGCGGCGGGCGCGGACCCAGTGCGCGCCGGGACGCTCGGCCGAGGCGGGCACGGCGGCGCCGGTGGCGGCGTCATACCAGATGTCCACCCACTCGGTGATGGCGGCGAGCGGGCTCTCGCCGGTGCCGGTGGGCTGGTAGCTCTTCACCTCGGGCAACTGGAGCGGCAGCGAGGCCTCGGGCACGGGCAGGGCGTAGCGGGTCTCGCCCTCGATCACGCAGGTGACCGGCTCGGCGGGCAGGGGCAGCGCGGCGCCGGCGGCCCGCGCGTGGGCGGTGGCGGCGGCGTAGTCGGCCTCGTTCACCCACACGATCGGAAAGGGCTCGCCCCAGTAACGCTGACGCGAGAACAGCCAGTCGCGGAGCTTGTAGTTGACCGTGGCCTGACCGCGGCCGGCGGCGGCGAGGTCGGCGGTGATTTTTTTCTTCGCCTCCTCCCAACCGAGACCGGAGTAGCCGTCGGAGTGAACGAGGCGGCCGTCGCCGACGAAGGGCAGCTTGGTCTCGCCGCTGCCGTTGCGCCCTTCGGCGTGGTCGGGCTCGATGACCTGGATGACGGGTATGTTGAACTTCTGCGCGAAGGCATGGTCGCGTTCGTCATGCGCCGGCACGGCCATGATGGCGCCGGTGCCGTAGCCCATGATGACGTAATCGGCGATCCAGACCGGGATTTTCTGCCCGTTGGCGGGATTGATCGCGAAGGAGCCGGTCCAGACGCCGGTCTTCTCACCCTTGGCCAGATCGGTGCGCTCCAGATCGCTCTTGGCGGCGGCCTGTTTGCGGTAGGCCGCGACGGCCTCGCGCTGGGCGGTCGTGGTCAGCGCGTCCACCAGCGGATGCTCGGGCGCGATGACCATGAAGGTGACGCCGAAGACCGTGTCGGGCCGCGTGGTGAAAACCTTCAGGTCGCCCAGCGTGGTGTTCTCCAGGGCGAAGAGCAGCTCGGCGCCCTCGCTGCGGCCGATCCACGCCTCCTGCATGCGTTTGGTGGAGTCGGGCCAGTCCACCAGTTTCAGGTCGGCCAGCAGACGCTCGGCGTAGGCCGTGATGCGCAGCACCCACTGGCGCAGCGGGCGGCGCTCGACCGGGTGTTTGCCCACCTCGGAAACGCCGTCGATCACCTCCTCGTTGGCCAGCACGGTGCCGAGCGCGGGGCACCACCAGACGGGTTTCTCCTCCACGTAGGCCAGGCCCTTTTTGAACAACTGGAGCCAGATCCACTGCGTCCAGCGGAAGTAGCGCGGATCGGTGGTATCCACCTCGCGCTCAAAATCGTAGGAGACACCGATGGCCTTCAGCTGGCGGCGGAAGGTGGTGACGTTCTCGATCGTGACCTCGCGCGGGTGGCGGCCGGTTTTCACCGCGTAGTTTTCCGTCGGCAGGCCAAAGGCGTCCCAGCCGATGGGGTAGAGCACGTTTTTGCCCTTGGCGCGTTGGAAACGGGCGAGGATGTCGGTGATGGCGTAGTTTTCGCAGTGTCCCAGATGCAGGCCGGCGCCCGAGGGATACGGGAACATGTCGAGCACGTAGAATTTTTCCTTGGTCGGATCGACGGCCGGGGTGCGGAAAAGCGCGGTCTCTTCCCAGGCTTTTTGCCAGTGAGGCTCGATTTGGCGGAAGTCGTATTCGGTGCAGGTCGTGGCCATGGGAGGAAAGAAAAGGGCGCAGCAAAACGCGTCCGCCCGCGGCGGGTCAATGGAGTGTTGCGCGCCGCCGCCGACTCCCGACAACTGCACGGCCATGTTTACCGGCATCATCGAGGAAACGGGACGGGTGGAGCGCTTCGAGCGCGGGGGCGACGCGTGGAAGCTGCGGATCGCCGCCCGCCACGTGGTCACCGACGCCGCCGTCGGTGACAGCATCGCGGTCAACGGCTGCTGCCTCACCGTGGTCCGCTTCGACGCCGCCGGCGTGGAGTTCGACCTGCTCGAGGAGACGCGCCGGCTCACCAGTTTTTCCGCCCTCCAGCCCGGCTCCATCGTCAACCTCGAGCGCGCCCTGCGCTTCGGCGGCAAGATGGGCGGCCACTTCGTCACCGGCCACATCGACGGCCTCGGCACCATCGAGGTCTTCGAGGCGCGCGGCGCCGACCGCTACCTGCGCGTGCGCGCCCCCGCCGGCGGCGGACGCTACCTCATCCACAAGGGCAGCATCGCCATCGACGGCATCTCGCTCACCGTGGCCGAGGTCGAGGGCGACGCCTTCGCGGTCTGGCTCATCCCGCACACCGTCGCCGCCACCAACCTGCACACCAAACACCCCGGCGAACCGGTGAACCTGGAGTTCGACCTGCTGGGCAAATACGTCGAAAAACTCGCCCTCGCCGGCCGCGCCCCGGCCGCCGCCGGCGACGCGTCCGCCGACCGGCCCTGACCCGACTCCGTATTCAAAAAACCATTACACCCGCCCCGGCCCCGCATGCGCGCCATCCTCCAAGCCATCTCCGACGAGCTGCTCCGCCTCAAGGCCGAGGGCGAGACGACCGTGCCCGTGACGGACGCCACCCTCGCCGGCCTGCGCGCGCTGGTGCGGGCGAGCGCAGGCGGACACGAGGCCGGCGCGCCGGCGTCGGCGACGGCTGCGGCTCCCGCTCCCGGCGCGGCCAGCGGGACGCCGCGCGCCGGTGGCGGCTCGCCCGCGCGGACCTCCGCCACCGCGGCGGCGGACGGTTTCGCCGCCTTTCTCCAGCCCGACCGCGCGCGCCCGGGCGCCGCGTCCGCGACGTCCGCCACCGGCTCCGCCGTGCCGGCGCCGCGTCCATCCGCCCCCGCCGCCCCGAGCGCGCCCAAGCTCCCGCCGCCACCCGTCGTCGGCGAGTTGCCCGGCGCCGACAAGGCCGCCCGCTGGGACGCGCTCAAAACCCGCGCGACCCAGGACCCGATCTGCCTCGCCAACGTGCGTCCCGGCAAAAAAGCCGTGCTCGGCGTGGGTTCGCTCGACGCGCGTATTTTTTTCGTCGGCGAAGCGCCCGGCGCGGAAGAGGAGGTCGTGGGCGAGCCCTTCGTCGGCCCCGCCGGCCAGTTGTTGACCAAGATGATCGGCGCCATGGGCCTCAAACGGGAGCAGGTTTACATCGGCAACATCATGTGCTGGCGCCCGCAGATCGCCACGCCCGAGGGCGCGGAGCAGATCGGCAACCGTCCGCCCACCGCCGAGGAGATGGCCTACTGCCTGCCCTTCCTGCGCGCTTCCATCGACATCGTGCAGCCCGAGCTGCTCGTCGCGCTCGGCGGCACCGCCGCGCAGGGTCTGCTCGGCGAAAAATTCACCACCCTCGGCGCCCTGCGCGGCAAGTGGCATGACTTTGCCGGCAAGCCCCTCATGGTGACCTACCACCCGAGCTACCTGCTGCGAAACAACAGCAACCGCTCCAAGCGTTTGGTCTGGGAAGACCTGCTCAAGGTCATGGAGCGCACCGCCCTGCCCATCTCCGACAAACAGCGCGGCTACTTTTTGTAAGCGAAGGGAGAACGGACATTCTTGTCCGTTTTTCGGTATCACGGTCTTGTCGAACATTCGAACCGACGGACAGATTTCGAGGCCGCAGGCCGACAGTCCGCCATGTCCGTCCTCCTTGAGGGCCGGTTTCCCCGGCCTCGTTTTCGTTTCTTCGCGCCACCTCCCGGCGGCCTCCTTCACCCACCGAGGCCATTGGCCGAGTCTTCGACACCGGCCCGTTTCGCTTCGCGAAACGCACGCTCCAAACGACGCTCTTTGAGCCGTCGTATCAGTGGTTTATTTATTCCTCATCACCCACTGAAAACGGCGAGCCCTCCGTTCCAGTTGGCCCGCTCACGGCATGACCGGCAGCTCGAAGGGCAGGAAATGTTCGCGCCCCTCCAGATTCACCTGCGCCCAAACCACGTAGCGCCCGGGCGTCGGAATGGTGAGATCGAAAAACAAACGCGGCTCGCGCGCGTCGGGAGTTTTCACCGCATAGTCGCCCGGCCGCTCTCCGCGCGGATGCAGATGGGCGAAGCCGCTCCGGGCCGCGTCAAAGGCCACCAGATGCGCGTAGGCGTCCATCACCAAGGTCAGCGGCACCACTCCGCCCGCCTGCTCGCGAGCGGAAAACACCAGCGTCGCCGGCGCCCCCGCCCGCACCGGCGCGCCGTCCGTGGTCGCCAGGCGGAAACGCCAGGCGCCCTCCGCCACCTCCGCCCCGAGGGCGGGAAACCCGGACGCGCCGCCCGGCGCCGAGCCCGCCGCCTCCGCCGCGCCACCGCTCCCCTCCCCCGCCCCGGCCGCGCCGGCGGTCTCCGGCCCGGCGGCGGCCGTGTAGTCGGCAAACGAATACAAGCCCCGCCCGGTCGCGGCCGGCGTGAAGTCGGCGAAGACCCGGTAGTCGCCGCCCAGCCGGGGCCTGTGCGCGAAGGTCCACTCGCCCGGCACCGCGCCCGGCTCGGGGTGGAGGTGCTGGTAGTCGCGCAGGCTCGGGTCGATCACCAGCAGGTGCAGCTTGCGCGTATGCACCGTGAGCAGGTCCTCCGGCGCCACCGGCTTGCCGGTCGAGGTCGCGAGCGAGAGCACGAAGCGCGTCTCGCGACCGGCCATGGGCGACGCCCCCGGCGCCACCGCATCCCCCGCGCCATCCGCCACCGCATCCCCCGCGCCGTCCGCCGGGCGCAGCTCCAGCCGCACCGGCGAGCGCGCGGCCACCACGGGGATAAACTGCGGCTTGCTCGGGTCGCACATTTCCAGCGCCCCCGCCCCGCTCACCTGAAAATCCATGTGGTGCAGATTCGTGCCCGTCGGCAGCAGGCGGAAGGCGACGTAAAGCGCCACCGCCACCGCGGAGATGCGCACGACCGCGCGCCAGTTGACCCCGGCCGCGCTCCGCGCCGCCGCATCGTGCGCCGCCATCGTTTGCCCATCCGCGTTCGTCCTCGTTGTCATCGTCTCATCGTCCCGTCGCCTCGCCGCTTGCCCCGCCGCATGCGCGCCGCATCAGCCGCCGCGTTTCATTTTTTCGACAAACTCCTTCGGCGACCAGCCCGAGCCGTCCGCGCGCCACACGATCTTGCCCTCCTCGTTGATCAACAGCGTGGCGAGGGTGTGGCTGAGCACGCCGCCTCGCATCTCGGTGAGGATGCCGAACTGCTTGAACAGATCCTTGATCGCGCTCTCCGGGCCGGTGAGGAAACTGAAATTGGACGTGTCGATGCCACGCGCCTCGGCGTATTCGCGCAGCACGCCCGGCGTGTCGTATTCCGGATCGAGGGTGATGGAGACCAGTTCGAGGTTGCTCACCCCGGCGGCCCGCGCCTGCGCCTGCGTTTCCATCATCTTGGCGGTCGCCGCCGGGCACATGGTGGCGACCGGGCAACGGGTGAAGATGAAGTTCAGCATGATCTGTTTGCCGCGCCACTTCGCGGCCGCGACCACCTCGCCCTTCTGATTGTAGAGGGCGAAGTCGGGCAGGTTTTCCCCGACCTCGCGGTAGGCGCCGCGCCCGCGGATCGTGGTGTCCTCGCGCAGCTTGGCCGTCGCCTGGCGCACGGCGGCGTCGCCCATCTCGTCGCTCCACCACACGCCCTCGAGACGAAACTTGCCCTCGGATTCCTCGATCAAGGTCGCGCGCAGTTTGGCGCCCTCCCTGGCCAGCGCCAGGTCGCCCGCGCCGACGTGGAACTCCATCGTCATGCGCGGCATGTAGCCCGGGATCTCCTCGTGATCGATCAGCAGCGTGCTCCGCTCGGGCATGATCGCCACCACGGTGCCGCTGATCGGGTGACGCGGCTCGGCGCTCGCCGCGCCCGACTCGCCGGCCGAGGCGGCGGCCGCGTCGGGCGCCGACGGTTTGCACGCGCCGAGGGCGAGCACGAGCCCGCAGCCGGCCGCCGCGATCCGGGAAAAACGAGTCACGTTTCGATGCATGGCGCGCACCCATCCGGGCGAGGGAAACGTTTGTCAAAGGCATTGCGGATTCTAGGTTCTCCCCTTCTGTCCGCGATTCGCTTCGCTCATGGCCTCGTCCGCGTCCTCCACATCCCTCTCCTCCACCGCCTCCGGCGAGCCCGGCGCGCCCGGCGGTCGCGCCCTGCCCGGGGACGCCGAACCCGCGCGCGCGCCGCGCCGCACGACGGCCCACCGGCCGGGCCTGGCGTGGTTCGCGGCCATCGCGTTTTTCTGGATCTTTTTCATCATCTACAAGGGCGCCTTCACCACCAGCATCGGCGCCGGCATGGTCTTCCCCGACTGGCCCCTCTCGAACGGCTCGCTCAACCCCGCCGGCTGGCTGCACGACCAGGACATGCGCGCCGAGCACGGCCACCGCCTGAGCGCGGGCGTGATGACGATGCTCTGCCTCGTGCTGGCTTTTTGGATACACCGCGTCGAGGCCCGCGGCTGGCTGCGCAAACTCGGCTGGGCCGCCCTCGCGCTGGTGTTTGTCCAGGCCCTGGTCGGCGGCCTGCGCGTGCTCCTCGACCACCTGCACGTCGAGATGGTGGACACCAGCGTGGGCCGGCTCTTCGCCATGGCGCACGCCTGCCTGGCGCAGCTCTTCCTCTGCAACGTCGCCGCCATCGCCATCGCCTGCACACGCCCGTGGATCGAACAACGCGCCGGGCTGCGCTCCGCGCCGGGAGCCGGGCTGCGTCGGCTCGCGCTGGTCTGTCTGGGCCTGCTTTTCGCCCAGCTGGCGATCGCCGCGGTGATGCGCCACAGCTTCGCCGGCATGGCGATCCCCACCTTCCCGCACAGCACGGCCGAGGGTGACTGGCTGCCGGCGGCGTGGGATTTTCGCGTGGGCATCCAGTTTGCCCATCGCGTGATGGCGGCGGTGCTCGCCCTCGCGTTGCCCGCCCTCGTGATCGCCATCTGGCGCGGCGCGAGCGCGCCCGGATCGATGCGCGCGGGCTCGGGCGCGTTGCTCTTCGGCCTGGGGCTTCAGATTTTTCTCGGCGCCGCCACCGTGTTGAGCGGTCGCAGCCCCTACTACGCCACCTGGCATGTGATCGTCGGCGCCATGTTGCTCGTCACCACCTTCGCCATCGCCTGGGTGCTCCATCGGGACGCCATCGAAACCGCCCCCTCCGACGCCCGCGCATGACCGCCGCCAGCCCCGACACCGCCGCCGCGCCGGCCTCCTCCTTTCGCGATCTGCTCGAGCTCACCAAGCCCCGGCTGAGCCTGCTCTCGGTGCTGACCACCCTGGTCGGCTACGCCGCGGCCAAGCCCGGCTGGCACCCGACCGAGTTTGTTTTCCTCTGCCTCGGCACCAGCGCCTGCGCGGGCGGCGTGGCGGCGGTGAACCAGTGGATGGAGGCCGACACCGACGCGCGCATGGCCCGCACCGCCGACCGTCCGCTCCCCGCCGGACGCCTCGCGCCGGGCAACGCCTTCGTGCTCGGCTGGGGCCTCTGCGCCTTCGGGCTCGCCTGCCTCATGGCCAAGGTCACCGGCCTCGCCGCGTTTTTCGCGCTGGCGACCATCGTGAGCTACCTCGCCGTTTACACCCCGGCCAAACGCGCCTCGCGCTGGTCCACCGAGCTCGGCGCGGTGGCGGGCGCATTCCCTCCCTTGATCGGCTGGGCGGCGGCCGAGGGCGGGCGCGTGCAGGTGGGCGCGCTGGGCTGGATCCTTTTCGGCATCCTGCTCACCTGGCAGATCCCGCACTTCATGGCGGTCGCCTGGACTTATCGAAAAGACTACGCGCGGGTGAACTTTCCCATGCTCACGACCCGCGACCCCGAGGGCGGTGCGGTGGCGCGCTGGTCCCTGGTCAACACGCTCGTGCTCGTGGCGCTGTGCCTCGCGCCGAGCTTCATGGGCCTGACCACGCCCGGCTACGGTCTGGTCACGGCGCTGCTGGGCGCGTGGTTCATCGCCCGCGCGGTGGGCTTTTTGCGACCCGATACCCGCGACGCGGCGGCGCGAAAGTTGTTTATCTGCTCCATCGCCTGGCTGCCGCTCCAGCTCGGCGCGCTGGTGATCGATCGGGTGTGGTTCGCACCCTGAGCACACACCCTGCTCCCACTGTCGCTTTTTCCCATGTCCTTCCGCCCACTTACATTCGCCGCCCTGCTCGCGAACGCCCTCGCGGGGGGGCTCGTCGTCCTCCATGCGGAGCCCTCCCCGACGCGACTGACCGGAGCCGTGCTCGCGCTGCTGTGCGTCTCCTCGATATTCACGATCCTCCTGGGCCGAAAAACCGCCTCCGCGCCGCAAACCGAAAACCCCGCTCCGACTCCCGCGACGCCGCCCGCCGCCTTGCCGGCTCCCGCGCCCGTCGCCCCCGCTCCCGCGCCCGTCGTGCCGGCTCCGCCCGCGCCCCCGGCCCTCGATCCCGCCGCCGTGGCCGATGCCGCCGCGCTCCGCCTGCTCGCGCGTTTCCAGGAGCAGGCTCGCCTGATCGACTTCGCCCTCGAGGACATCCGCTCCGTGCCCGACGCCCAGGTCGCCGCCGCCGCCCGCGTGGTCCACGCCGGCTGCCGCACGCTGCTCCAATCCGGCTTCGCCCTTCGCCCGCTCCGGGACGAGGCCGAAGGCGCCGAAATCACCCTCCCCGCCGGCTTCGATCCCGCCGCCGTCCGGCTGCTCGGCCGCGTCGCGGGCCACCCGCCCCACACCGGCCGCCTCCTCCACCGCGGCTGGCGCTGCGACGAGCTCAAGCTCCCCCGCCCCCTCGACTACGCGGCCGCGCCGTCCCCGGTCGTCGCCCCCGCCGAGGTCGAGCTCCGCTGATCCGCTTCCGCTCACCCTCCACGCCGCATCACCCGACCATTGGTCCTTGGTCATTGGACATTGGTCATTCCTCTTCGCCCTTCGCCCATGGACCACGCCTCGCCTTCGCCCGCCACCGCCTTCCTCGGCATCGACCTGGGCACCAGCAACTGCGCCGCCGCGCTGGCGGATTCCGCCGCGCCCGCCCGCCTGCTCCCCTTGCTCCAGAGCGCCGGCCCCGGCGCCACCGAGAGCCGCTCGCTCCTGCCCTCCGCCCTCTACCTGCCGCTCCCCGGCGAACACGCCCCCGGCGCCTTCGCTCTGCCCTGGAGCGCCGGGGCCGACGCGCCCGTGATCGGCCACTGGGCCCGTTCGCGCGGCGCCCTCGCGCCCGACCGTCTCGTCCTTTCCGCCAAGTCCTGGCTCTGCAACTCCCGCATCGACCGCGGCGCCCCCCTCCTCCCCTGGCAGTCCGCCGCCATCCCCGCCGCCCAGCGCATCTCCCCGCTCGCCGCCAGCACCGCCTACCTCGCCCACCTGCGCGCCGCCATCGGGCACGACGGCCCGGTAAACTGGGCCGCCACCCGCACCGTCCTCACCATCCCCGCCTCCTTCGACGAGTCCGCCCGCGCCCTCACCCGCCAGGCCGCCCGGGCCGCGGGTTTCGCCGAGCCCCTGCTCCTCGAGGAGCCGCTCGCCGCCTTCTACGCCTGGCTCGACCACGCCGGCGCCGACTGGCGCAAACAGGTCCGCCCCGGCGACCTCATCCTCGTGTGCGACGTCGGCGGCGGCACGGCCGACTTCAGCCTCATCGCCGTGGCCGAAAACGACGGCGCCCTCGGCCTCGACCGCGTCGCCGTGGGCGAACACCTCCTGCTCGGCGGCGACAACCTCGACCTCGCGCTCGCCCACGCCCTCCAGGCCCAGCTCGCCGACGCCGGCCAGACGATCGACGAGTGGCAGTTCCTCGCCCTCGTGCAGGCCGCCCGCGACGCCAAGGAGGCGCTTTTCTCCGATCCCGCCCTCGCCGAGGTTCCCGTCGCCGTCCCCAGCCGCAGCGCCAGCCTCTTCGCCCGCGCCGTATCCACGCCGCTGCGACGCGCCCTGCTCGAGGCCGTCGCGGTGGACGGCTTTCTCCCCCTCACCGGCCCTGCCGAGTTCCCCGCCGCCCGATCCGCCGGCGGTCTGCGCGAATTCGGCCTCAACTACGCCGCCGACCCCGCCCTCAGCCGTCACCTCGCGCGTTTCCTCCAGCGCAGCCAGGCCGGCGTCGCCGCCTCGCCCAACCTCCAAGCCCGCCTCGGCGCCGCCGCCCGGCCCACCGCGCAGGGCCTGCTCGCACCCACCCACGTCTTGTTCAACGGCGGCGTGTTCAAGGCCGCCCCCATGCGCCGCCGCGTGCTCGATCTGCTCGCCTCCTGGAACGAGGGCCGCGCCCCCGCCGAGCTCGCCGGCGCCGACTACGATCTCGCCGTCGCCCGCGGCGCCGCCGGCTACGGCCGGCTGCTCGCCACCGGCAAGGGCGTGCGAGTGCGAGCCGGCACCGCCCGCGCCTACTACATCGGCCTCGAATCCACCGCGCCCGCCATCCCGGGCTTCACCCCGCCGGTCAAGGCGCTCTGCGTCGCCCCGCAGGGCCTGGAGGAAGGCTCGGCCCCGGTGCGCTCCGCGCGCGAATTCGGCCTGCTCACCGGCGAGACCGCCGAGTTCCGGCTCTTCAGCTCCCCCTCCCGCGCCGGCGACACCGCCGGCACCCTCGTGCCCGACGCGGTCCGCGAGCTCGAGGAATCCGCCCGAGTCCAGACTCTCCTGCCCGCCGCCGAGGGCGAAACCGTCGGCGACCTCCTCCCCGTGCACCTGATCTCCCGCGTGAACGAGCTCGGCGTGCTCGAACTCCGCCTCCGCCACGAGCCCACCGACCGCGAGTGGCTGCTGGAGTTCAAAGTCCGCACCGAATAGGCCCGCGCCGATACTCCGGTAGTCCCGGTAGTCCCGAAATCGGCCACAAAGAACGCAAAGATCACAAAGAACAGACAATGATTGTTCTCTGCGCTCTCTGCGTTCTCTGCGGCTAAAAACTCCGATGCCGTCCTCCCCCGCCGCGCCTGTCTTCGGCATCGATCTCGGCACCAGCAACTCCGCCATCGCCTGCCTGCTCCCGGGCGCGACCGAACCTCGCCTGCTCGCCATCCCCCAGTCCGGCGGCCCGGGTGCCACGGTCGCGCCCGATCTGCTACCCTCCTTCTTCTACCACCCGCGCCCCGACGAGGTCGCCACGCTCGGCGCGGCCCCCGTCCCCGGCACCTGGGCCCGCGCCGCGGCCGCGCGCACGCCCGGCCGCGTCACCCACGCCGCCAAATCCTGGCTCTGCCACCGCCGCGCCGACCGCGGCCGCCCGATCCTGCCCTGGGGTTCCGACGAAGTTCCCCCCGAGGAGCGGCTCTCTCCCCTCGGCGCCTCCACCGCCCTGCTCCGCCACCTTTGGCAGGCGGCGGCCGCCGCGCTCCCCGCCGGCGCGCCCGCGCCCGGCGTCGTGCTCACCGTTCCCGCCTCCTTCGCGCCCGACGCCCAGGAGCTCACCCTCGCCGCCGCCCGCGAGGCCGGCCTGCCCGCCGACACCCGCCTGCTTGAGGAGCCCCAGGCCGTCTTCTACGACTGGCTCGCCCGCCACGAGGACGGCTCCGCGCTCGACCAGCTCATCGAGCGCCACGGCGAGGACGGCACGCTCCACCTCCTCGTCTGCGACCTCGGCGGCGGCACCTCCGATTTCAGTCTTTTCACCGCCCGCCGCGCCACCGCTCCCGGCGAGTTGCCCGCGCTCGAACGCATCGCGGTCGGCGAACATCTCCTGCTCGGCGGCGACAACCTCGACCTCGCGCTCGCCCACGCCCTCGAGGCCCGCCTCGCCGGCCCGGCACTCTCACCCGCCGCCTGGGGCCGCCTCGTCGCCGCCGCCCGCGACCTCAAGGAAGACGCCCTCTCCGCCGCCCCCGACGACGAGCGTCCACGCACCGTCGCCCTCGCCCCCGAGGGAGCGAGCCTCTTCGCCGCCGCGCGCCAGGTCTCACTCGCGCCCGCCGAGGTGCGCGCGCTCGTGCTCGACGGTTTTTTCCCCGAGTGCCCGGCCGATGCCGTCCCCGCCCGCGCCGCGCCCGGCCTGCGCGAACTCGGCCTGCCCTACGCGACCGACTCCGCCATCACCCGCCATCTGGCCGCCTTCGTGCGCGGCCGCCCCGTCCACGCCCTGCTCTGCAACGGCGGCACCCTTTTTCCCGCCCTTTTGCGCGAACGGCTCCGCACCCTCCTCTCCGCCTGGAAAGGCCGCCCCGTCGTCGAGCTGCACAACCCCCACCCCGCCCATGCCGTCGCGCGCGGCGCCGCCTGGTTCGGCGCCCGGCTCGCCCAGGGCGGCGGCGCGCGCATCGCCCATCACACCGCCCGCAGCTACTGGATCGAGGCCGGCGCGCGCGGCGGCACCCCCATGCGGCTCTGCCTGCTCCCGCGCGGCACCCCGCTCGACACCTCCGTCACGCTCGCGCCGCCCGGCCTCTCCGCGCGAGTGAACCAGCCCGTCGTTTTCCGCCTCTCTTTCCGCACCCGCGAGGACCCGCCGCCCGCCGCCGGCGACTTGAGCCCCGCCCAGCCCGACGACGAGGCGCTGCCGCCCCTCACCGCCCTGCTCCAGATTCCCCCCGGCGCCCCGCTCCCGCCCAACGGCCTGCTGCCCGTCCGCCTCGAAGCCCTCACCAACGCCCTCGGCCTCCTCCGCATCCGCTGCCTGCCGCGCTCGGCCGCACCGGGTTACCCCGCCGCCTGGGACCTCGCCTTCCAGCTCCGCCCGTCCGAGGCCGATCCCGCCTCCGGCTCGAACGTGGCGGGGAGCGCCGACGATCTGTCGCCAACCTCCGACGCCGCGAACGCCCCCTCGGCCCTGCCCGCACTCGACCGCGCCCTCCGAGAAACATTTGCGCCCCCGGCCTCCGGCTCCGGCGCCCGTCCGCCCGCTCCCGCGTCCCCCGCCCCCCACGACGATCCGCGCCGCCTGCCCGCCCGTCTCGAAACCCTCGCCGGGCAGCCCCGCGCCGACTGGAGCCCCGCCCTCCTGCGCGGCCTCTGGCCGGCCCTCGCCGCCACGCTCACCAAACGCGGCCGCGGTCCCGCCCACGAGGCCGCGTGGCTCGGCCTCGCCGGTTATTGCCTGCGCCCCGGCTTCGGCTGGCCCCACGACGAGGCGCGCGTCGCCGAGCTCTGGCGCCTGCGCGCCCTCGGGCTCGCTTTCCCACGCGACGCCGCCGTCGTCACCCAGGCCTTCATCCTCTGGCGCCGCGTCGCCGCCGGCCTCTCCGCCGCGCAGCAGGCCGAGCTCTGGGAAAAGTGGCGGCACCCGCTGCGCTCCGCCGACGCGCCGCCCGAGCTCGTCCGCGCCGCCGCATCGCTCGAACGCCTCCCTCAAAACACGCGCCGCGAGCTGCTCGCCCGCCTGCTGGAGCGGCTTCCGCGCCTGCCCGCCGCCCAGCTCGAACCCTGGATTTGGGCGCTCGGCCGCCTGCTCGCCCGCGTGCCCCTCTGCGGCGACCCCGCGACCGTGCTGCCGCCCGACTGCCTGCCGCCCGTCTTGGAGACACTCACGAAGCTGAAACCCGGCATCCACACGCCGGTGGCCGCCGCGGCGCTGGTCCAGGCGGTCCGTTGCACCGGCGAACGCAGCCTCGACGCCTCGCCCGAGGTCCAGGCCGCCGCCCGCGCCCTCCTCGCCCGCTGGGACGCCACCCCCGCCCAGCTCGAGCGCATCTCGGCCCCGCTCGTCCCCGACGCCACCGTCTGGCAGCAACTCGCCGGCGACCGTCTGCCGCCCGGGCTGCACCTGAGCCGGAGCTGAGCCATGGAGTGCGGCGACAGGTCGCCGCTTTCGACGAAGCATCGGGATGCTTCGCCCCCGCCCCGCCCAAAGCCTCGACAGCCCCGCGCTCCTGTCGCTGAACAAGAGGTCTGCGCTTTGTTGCTCCCGCGCTCCCGCCTCCGCTTCCGCACCATGACCCTTCACGACATCCCGGCCCTGAACGCCGGCCTCAACGCCCTCGCCACGCTCCTCATGACGGCGGGCTTTATCCTGATCCGCTCGGGCAACAAAACCGCCCATCGCACCTGCATGGTCTCGGCCGGCGTGGTGTCGGCGGTGTTCCTGGTCGGCTACCTGACGCACAAGGCCCTCAAGGGCGCGGCGGCCGGCGCGGGCGAGGCGATCCACACCCAGTTCGGCGGCGAGGGCGCGATCCGGGTGGTGTATTACGTCATGCTCCTCACCCACGTCGTGCTGGCCATCAGCATCGCCTATCTGGTGCCGCGCACCTTCGCGCTGGCCTTCACCGGCCAATACGAGCGGCACAAAAAATGGGCCCGCGTGGTGTTCCCGATCTGGTATTACGTGAGCGTCACCGGCGTGCTGGTTTACTTCTTCCTCTACCGCTGGTGGCCCGCCCGGGGCTGAGCGGCGCCGACGGGCATAGCACAGGCTCGACGCGCGACGTCGGCACGCCTTGATGCACGGCGCCGGTTGCGGCCGGGCGCCAACATGTTCCAGCTCCTTCGCCAAATCTTCGCCTTTTGCCTGCTCGTCGCCGCCTGTCTCGCGTCGGGCGCATCGCCGCACGCCGCGCTTGGCGTCGGTCCGGTGCCCTCCTGGGTCGTCGCCCCGCTGGATCCGTTGGCAACGCCGCCCCCGCTCGAGTCCATCGACTCGATCAACGAGGCGCCCGCCGACCTCGATTATCTGGTCAGCGAACGGCAGGAACTCACCCGCGACGCCGCCGCCTACGTCCACTTCGCCTACCGCGTGGCGGAGCCGGCCGGCCTCTCGCAGGCGGCCGAGTTTTCCCTCACCTTCGACCCCGCCTATCAACGCGTGGAGTTTCACCACATCCGGCTGTTCCGCGACGGGAACGCGGAGGAACGTCTCGATCTGGAGGCCATGGATATCCTGCGGCTGGAGCGCGACCGGGACCGCGCGCTCTACGACGGACGCCTCACCGCGATCCAGCATCTGCGCGATGTGCGCGTGGGCGACGTGATCGACTACGCCTACACCGTCACCGGCGCGAATCCCGTATTCGGCGACCACTACGTGCAGACGCTCTCGCTCGGCTGGAGCATCCCCGTGCGCCAGTTCCGTTACCGGCTCCTCCATTCGACCGACCGGCCCCTGCACCACCGGCTGCGGGGCGATGATCCGCCCGCTCCGGTTTCCCGTCCCGCCGGCGCGGGCTTGACCGAGCTCCTCTGGGAACAGGCGCCCGTTCCGGAACGCGTGCTGGAGACCGACGCCCCGGCGTGGCATCCCATCCTGCCCTTCGTGCAGCTCGGCCAATTCGCCGACTGGAGCGATGTCGTCGCCTGGGCGCTCCCGCTCTACCAAAGCGGGGACGAAAGCCCCGGGCTCCGCGAGCGCATCGAGCTGCTGCGCACGTCCGCCGACAGCCCGGAGCGCCGCCTGCTCGCCGCGCTGAAATTCGTGCAGGAGGACATCCGCTACCTCGGCATGGAGCTGGGGCCAAATTCCCACCGGCCGACCGCCCCGGCCGAGACGCTCGCGCGCCGTTTCGGCGACTGCAAAGACAAGACCCTGCTCCTCTGCACCCTGCTGCGCGGGCTCGGTTTCGAGGCGCATCCGGCGTTGGTGAACACCGTTTACGGCCCGCGGCTCGAAAAGAGCCTGCCCACCCCGCTGGCCTTCGACCACGTCATCGTGCGGGTGCGCGCGCCCGACGGCACCGTCCGCTGGCTCGATCCCACCCGGCTGCATCAGGTGGGCGAGCTCGACCAGCGTCAGGCGTCCGACTTCGGGCACGCGCTGCTCATCCGCGAGGGCGAGAGCGGCCTCGTCCGCATGGACATCCCGACCGAGAGCCACGGGCGACTGCGCGAGGACATCTCCCTGACCAGCCATGGCTTCGACCAGCCGGTCGATTTCGCCATCGAGAGCACCTTCACCGGCGAACGCGCCACGGCCATGCGCGCCTACCTCGCCGGCACCGGTGTCGCCAAGGTCGGCCGCGACTACGCCAACTATTACCTGCAAAAATATCCCGGTCTCACCGTGGCCGAACCGGTTTCGTGGGAAGACGACCACGCGAGCAACACCGTGCGCCTGCGCGAGCGCTACCGGGTGGCCGATTTCTGGACCGTGCCGGACGACGGCGGCCAGCGCTGCGAACTCTACCCCTACTCCATCGGCGACCTGGTGAGCAGTCCGCTCAACCAGCAAAGGCGCACCCCGCTCGCCCTCGCCTATCCGAGCGAGACCTTGGTCAACATCCACCTCCGCTTGCACGAAGACTGGAGCGGCTCCGATTTTGGCGAACGCATCGACGAGCCGCAGTTGTTCTATATCTCGTCGGCCCAATTCGAGAGCGCGCGGGATCTCCGGATCAGCCACCACCTCCGGATGAAAGCCGACCACGTCTCCGCGTCGGACGTCGCCGCGCACGCCAAGACCCTCGCGCGCATCCGCGCCGACCTGGGTTTCTACCTCACGAAACCGGCCGCGGTCGCCGCCGAGCCGGCCGCGCCCGTCGCGCCGCCCGGTTTCCGCCTCAATCCATGGATGGTTCTGGTGACGCTGCTCAGCTTCGCCGGCAGCGGGTATGTCGCGTGGCGCGTGCTCGCGCGCCGGGGCCAGCCACCGCCCTTGCCGGGCCCGCCGGCGCGGCCCATCGGCGGATGGCTGCTCCTGCTTTCGATCGGGGTCATCGGGCGCTGTTTCATTTTGCCCGCTTCGCTGCTTCCGGTGCTGAAAAACATGTTCGACGACAATGTGTGGGACGCGCTCGTCGCCGCCGACTCCGCCGCGCGCAGTCTGCCCGTCGCCTTCCTGATGCTGGCGGAGATGATCGCCAACTCGGCCTTGATCACCGCGAACGTCTTGGCGGCGATCCTGTTCCTAAAACGTCGTCGGGAGGCGCCGTGGTGGAACGTGATGGTGCTGATCGCCTCGTTCGCGCTGCCCGCCCTCGACGCCATCGTCGCCAGCGGCATCGACGGCACCCAATCCGACGCCGAAACCACACGCGCGCTCTCCCGCGCCTTCGTCGGCGCCCTCATCTGGGTCCCCTACCTGCTTGTCTCCCAACGGGTGAAGGAAACCTTCGTGCGCTGAGCCGACACGGCCATTCGCGCCCAGGGTGAGACTATCCCCGAAGTTGGCCGAGGACGGCCAACGCTACACCGATAGCGCGATCCTCCCGCTGTAGGCCCGATCGCTGGTCGGGCAGCCTGACCAGCGGTCGGGCCTACAGCTTGCGATCACCGGTTTTATTACGACGGAACGCGAATTGAAATCAGAGCACGCTCGGGCGTTCGTCGGTAATCGTGACGATGGAGGCGGCCGGCAGCGCGAAACGCGTGCCGCGGTCGGTGCGGATGATCAGCACCGAGCCCACCGCCTCCACCGCGCGCACACCGGCGATGGTGACGAAGCCTTTGTCCTCACGCGAATAGGTGAGGAAAACCGGACCGCCGGAAATCGTCTCGAAGGCCTTCTCGAAACCGCGGGCCAGCGCCTCGCCCTCGGAGCGCACGGTGACGTTGACGTTGGGTGCGTCGCCGGAGGCGGCGGACACCGCCGCGGGGGAGACAACAAAAGCGGCCAGGGACAGAGCCGTGACCGCGAAGGAGCGACGAAGGGGCGAGGTGGTTTTCATGTGCGGGGTGTGACCAGCAGAGACGTGCGCCAACTGAGAATGTTTCGCGATCAGCAAAAAACGATCACGACCCACCGCCTGCGGACCGGAAGCAGATCAGGAGTGAGAACGCGGAACGGACACCCTTCGGTGCTCCCTATCCGGGCGCCGAGTCTGGTCGGTCTGCTTTCTGAATCCTGGCTTCTGAATTCCTCCGCACGATTCCGCCTCAGGCCAATTCGCGCTGTAGCGTTGGCCGTCCCCGGCCAAAGTCCTGTAGCGTTGGCCGTCCCCGGCCAAGGTCCTGTAGTATGAGACCATCTCGGAAGTTGGCCGAGGACGGCCAACGCTACACAAATAGCCCGGTCCTCCCGACGATTTGGCTCAGCTTGAACGCAAACTGGGCTCAGGCCTCGGACTCGGTCCACTTGAAGAGCGTGGTCGAGAGCGGCGGGAGGGTGAGTTCGAGACTCTGCTCAAAACCATCGCAGGGGATGTCCTCGGCCATCACGCCGCCGCCGTTGCCGACGCCGGAGCCGCCGTAGTAGTGGCTGTCGGTGTTGATGAGCTCGCGCCACCAGCCCTTACGCGGAACGCCGATCCGGTAGTTTTCGCGCTTGAGCGGCGTGTAGTGGCCGACGGTGGCGATGAAGGTCTTCTGCTCGGGGTCGTGGCGCAGGTAGCTGATGGCGGTGATGTCGCCGTCGTTGCAGTTGATCCAGCGGAAGCAGTCGCCGCGGAGGTCGTGCGCGCTGAGCACGGGCTCGTTGAGGTAGAGCCGGTTGAGGTCGCGCACGAGCAGGCGGATGCCCTCGTGGTCGATATACTGGAGCAGGTGCCAGTCGAGCTGGCCGGCGTAGGCCCACTCGTGCGACTGGCCGAACTCGCCGCCCATGAAGAGCAGTTTTTTGCCCGGCCAGGCCCACATGTGCCCGTAGAGCGAGCGCAGGTGCGCGGCGCGCTCCCGCATCTCGAAGGCCGGCATCTTCAGCATCATCGAGCCCTTGCCGTGCACGACCTCGTCGTGGCTGAAGACGGTGATGAATTTCTCCGACCACTGGTAGAGCGCGCCGAAGGTGAAGTCGTTGAGGTGCCACTTCCGGTGGATGGGCTCCTTCTGGAAAAACTTCAGGGTGTCGTGCATCCAGCCCATGTTCCACTTGAAGTCGAAGCCGATGCCGCCCTCGGCGACGGGCTTCGAGATGCCGGCGAAGGCGGTGGACTCCTCGGCGATGGTGAGCACTCCGGGATAGTAGTGGTGCACGAGGCGGTTGGTCTCGCGGAGGAAGTCGATGGCCTCGAGGTTTTCGCGGCCGCCGTATTTGTTGGGGATCCACTCGCCCTCCTTGCGGGAGTAGTCGAGGTAGAGCATCGAGGCGACGGCGTCCACGCGCAGGCCGTCGAGGTGGTAGCGGTCGAGCCAGGCGAGGGCGTTGGCGACGAGGAAACAGCGGACCTCGTGGCGGCCGTAGTTGAAGATCAGCGTGCCCCAGTCCATGTGCGCGCCCTGCTTGGGGTCGCTGTGCTCGTAGAGATGGGTGCCGTCGAACTCGGCGAGGGCGAAGGCGTCGCGCGGGAAGTGGGCCGGCACCCAGTCGAGGATCACGCCGATGCCGCGCTGGTGCAGGTGGTCCACGAACCAGGCGAAATCCTCCGGCCGCCCGAAGCGGTGCGTGGGCGCGAAAAAGCCGGTGACCTGATAACCCCAGGAGCCGTCGAAGGGATGCTCGGCGACGGGCATGATCTCGATGTGGGTGAAGCCCATCTCGAGGCAGTAGTCGGCGAGGGCCGGCGCGAGTTCGCGGTAGGTGAGCGGACGGTCGCCGTCCTCCGTCTTTCGTTTCCAGGAGCCGAGGTGGACCTCGTAGATCGAGATCGGGCGGTCGATGCGGCCGGCCTCGGCGGCGCGGCGCTCGAGCCAGGCGGCGTCGCCCCACAGGTGTTTGCGGGGGTTGCAGACGATGGAGGCGTTGCCCGGGGGCGCCTCGAAGGAGGTGCCGTAGGGGTCGGTCTTGATGAGAAGGTCGCCGGTCTGGGCGCGCAGCTCGAACTTGTAGAGCTCGCCCTCGCCGAGCCCGGGGATGAACAACTCCCACACGCCCGAGGCGCCGAGCGGGCGCATGGGGTGGTAACGGCCGTCCCAGCCGTTGAAGTTGCCCACCACGGAAACGCGCGCGGCGCTGGGCGCCCAGACCGCGAAGGCCACGCCGGACACGCCGTCGATCACGCGCGGGTGCGCGCCGAGTTTTTCGTAGATGCGGTGCTCGTTGCCCTCGTTGAACAGGTAGAGGTCCTGGTCGCCGAGCGTGGGCAGGAAGCGGTAGGGATCGTGAAACTGGCGCAGCTCGCCGTTGGGCCGGGTGACGCGCAGCTGGTAGGGAAAGTGGATTTTGCGGCGCGGAAAAAACGCCTCGAACAGGCCGTCCTCGGAGCAGCGGATCATCGGCTGCACGGCGGCGTCCTTGCCGAGATCGATCACCTCGCAGGCGATGGCGTCGCGCAGGAAGGCCCGCACCACGAGACCCGAACTTCGTCCCACCTTGACCGCATGCATGCCCAGGAGTCCGTGGGGATGGGCGCAGGTGGCGTTGCTGAACGACTCGAGTTCTTCGGCGGATAGGATCATCGGTAAAGGGTTCGGTTCGGTGCTGGACTGGATGCGGGCAGGCTGGTGTGGCGGCGCGTGAAGTCGAAGCCGAACGCGCACAAAAAACCCGGTCCGCGCGTGGGATGCGGACCGGGCGACGGGGCGATCAACCGGTGTTTTTCAAGCCCCCGGAGATGCCGTTGATGGTCAACTCGACCACCCTTCGCGTGGCGCTCTCGGCCTCGGAGTCGAGTTTGCCGGAGCGCAGGCGGCGCAGCATCTCGACCTGGAGGTAGTTGAGCGGGTCGATGTAGGGATTGCGCAGCTCGACCGACTTCAGGAGCACGGGCTCGCCGGCGAGCAGGCGTTTCTGCCCGGTGACGGCGAGGATGGCCTGTTCGGTGCGGGCAAACTCGGCCTCGAGGATGGCGAGGATTTTTTCGCGCACGCGCTCGTCGCCGACCAGCGAGGCGTAGAGCCGGGCGATGCCCATGTCGGCCTTGCGCATGGTGAGCTGGGCGTTGTCGATCAGGGTCTGGAAGAAGGGCCAGCCAGCGTGCATCTCACGCAGCAGGGCGCGGCCGGGTTTGCCCTTGGCCAGGACCGATTCGAGGGCCGAGCCGAGGCCATACCAGCCGGGGAAATTGAAGCGGCTCTGCATCCACGAGAAAACCCAGGGGATGGCGCGCAGGTCGGCGACGCTCTGGGTGGCGCGACGGAAGGTCGGGCGCGAGCCGAGCTTGAGGTTGCCGATCTCGTCGATGGGCGTGGCCTCTTTCCAAAAGGCGATGAACTCGGGGTCGTCGTGGACGAGTTTTTTGTAGGCGGAAAAGCCCTCAGCGCTCATCGCCGCCATGGCTTGCAGCCACTCGGGTTTGGCCGGCTCCGGATGCTCGGCGGCGTGGATGCCGAGCATGACGCCGTAGGTCATCTGCTCGAGGATGCGGTGCGCCAGCTCGGGATCGTGGTAACGGGTGGAGAGCACCTCGCCCTGCTCGGTCACGCGGATGCCGCCGTCGCGCAGCGCCACCGGCTGGGCGAGGATGGCCTTGGCGGCCGGGCCGCCGCCGCGGGCGACGGAGCCGCCCCGACCGTGGAAAAGCGTCACGCGCACGGCGTGTTCGCGGCAGACGCGCGCGATGTCGTCCTGCGCCTGATACAGCGCCCAGTTCGCGGTGATGTAGCCGCAGTCCTTGTTCGAGTCGGAGTAGCCCAGCATGACGTGCTGGTGTCCGCCCTGCGCGGCGAGGATCGGGGCGTAGGCGGGATGGGTGAACAACTCGCCCAGCACGCGCGGCGCGGCCACGAGATCGTCGAGCGTCTCGAAGAGCGGGGCGATGGGCAGCTCCAGCCCGGCGAGGCGCATGAGCAGGGCCACCTCCAGCACGTCCGAAACCTCGGTGGTCATGCTGATGATGTAGATGCCGAGCGCGCCGGCGCCGAGGCGGGCGCGCACGCGGGCGGCGAGCACGAGCGGCTCGACCACGTGGCGGGTGGCGTTGGAGAAGGCCGCCACGGCCTCGGACGCGAGGGGCTTGAGCGCGGGATCGGTGAGCGCGGCGGCGAGCGCCTCGCGTCGCGCGGCCTCGGAGAGTTTCGGGTAATCGGCGCGGCCCAGCACCTCGGCCACCGCCGCCTCGTGCGGGCCCGAGTGCTGGCGCAGGTCGAGCTTGGCGGTGTGCATGCCGAAGACGTCGAGCCGGGTGAGGTTGTCCTGCAATTCACCCTCGGCGAGGATCGCGCCGCGTCCGGCGGAGAGGCTGCGGTGCAGGACGGAGAAAATCTCGCGCGCGTCGTCAGCCTGGAAAATCGGCTCCGCGTCGGCCCCCGGGCCGGCGAGGGAGAAGGCGGTGGCGTTGCGCTCGATGGCCATGCCGAGGCGCTCGCGCAGCCCGGCGAGCACCAGGCGGTAGGGCTCGTGCGGATACCGCTTGGCCAGGGCCTCGACACGCTTGGAGAGGTGGCGGTTTTCGCGCAGCAGGCGCTTCATCTCCGGGGTGATCGGCTCGCGCCGGTCGGAGAGCGTGAGGGTGCGGCCGAGCTCGCGGGTTTTTTCCAGAAGCTTCTGCATGGCGAGCTGCCGTTGCAGGCCGAGCACCTCCTCGGTGACGGCGGCGGTGACGTAGGGGTTGCCGTCGCGGTCGCCGCCGATCCAGGAGCCGAAGGTGAGCCAACGCGCGGGGGCCT
Organism: uncultured Akkermansia sp.; assembly: GCA_966252115.1. Lineage (GTDB taxonomy): Bacteria > Verrucomicrobiota > Verrucomicrobiia > Opitutales > Opitutaceae > IMCC26134_A. The sequence continues at coordinate 51,480 of CBINNW010000006.1, read as the reverse complement.
TGACCGTCGGGTAGTGCCGGGCGAGCGCGCGCTGCATGTCGGCCTGGAGGCGGGGCAGCACGTCGTAGAGCGTGGTGTCGAAATACCACATGCCGGTGCGCGCCTCGTCGGCCACGGAGGGACGCTCCACGCGGCTGCGGTCGGTGAGCCAGAGCGAGGCGATCTCGCGCTCCACCGCGGCGGGGTCGGCCAGTTGTCCGGCGGCGAAACCCTCGTGCTGCTGGAGCAGGCCGGCCAGACGACGGAGTTTGGTCAACAGCGAGCGGCGTTTCGACTCGGTCGGATGCGCGGTGAAGACCAGCTCGATGGCGATGCGATCCACCAGCGACTGCATGGCCTCGGGCGCGACGCCGCGGGCCTTGAGCTCGGCCACGGCGGACTCGATGGATTCACGCAGCGCGGGCGCGCCGGCCTCGCCCTTCGGGCCGGTGCGGGCCATGGCGGCGCGGCGACGGCGAAGGATCAGGATGCGGAAGTTTTCCTCCGCGAGGTTCACGAGCTCGAAGTAGAGCGTGAAAGCCATGGCTTGGGCGAAGGCCTCGGTCGGCGAAAGCGCGGCGACGGCGGCCGTGAGGTCCTTGGCGGCGGCGCTGTCGCCGCCGCGGGCGGTTTTGGCCAGACCGCGCAAACGCTCCACCGTGGCGAGCGTTTCGGGTCCCTCCAAGCGGGTGATCACCCGACCGAGGGCCGAGCCCAGCGCGCGCACCTCGGCGCGGAGCTGGGACATTTCTTTGAGAGCGGTGGATTGGGGAGACGCGGCTGGGCGGGCCATGAGAATAAAGTCGGTAGGTCGTGCGGCGGGCCGCACCTTGGCCAGCTCGTCGGGACGCGGGAAGCGAAAAGTGGGCCAAGCGCCGGCCGCGGGCGGCCTTTGCCGCGATGTCGCTCGCGGCGGGCCGGCGCCGCTTCGTCCGCCCGCCCGCCCGGAGGCCGCGATCGCCCGGGCTCGCTCAGCCGCCCAGCGCGGCCTCGAACTTCACCGCGTCCTCCGGCGTATCGACGCCGAGGCCGGGGTCGTCGGTCACGTCGCAGGCGATCTCGTATCCGTTTTCCAATACCCGCAGCTGTTCCAGTTTTTCGATCCGTTCGTAGCGGCCCGGCGGCAGCGCGGCGAATCTCTCCAGCAGCTCCGCCTTGTAGGCGTAGAGGCCGAGGTGTTTGTAGCAGGGATTGACCCGCACCCAGTCGTCGTCCACCCGCCCCGCCAAATCGCGGGCGTAGGGCATCGGCGAACGGGAAAAATAGAGCGAACGCCAGCCGGCGCCCGGCGCGAACACGACCTTCACCTGGTTCGGGTTCAGAAAGTCCTCCGCCCGCTTGAAATGCGTGGCGAGCGTCGCCATCGCCGCCGGCCCGGCGATCAGCTCCGCCAGACGCCGGATCTGCGCCCCCGTGACCAACGGCTCGTCCGCCTGCACGTTGATCACCCGCTCCGCGCACACCGTGCGGTTGGCCTCCGCCAGGCGGTCGGTGCCGCTCTGGTGGGCGACGCTCGTGATCACGGTGCGAAAACCCTCCGCCTCCAGCGGCGCGGCGAGCAGCGGATCGTCCACCGCGAACCAGCAGGGGAACTCGGGCGCCTCGGCCCGGATGCGCTCCGCGACCCAGAGCACCAGGGGTTTGCCCTTCACGCGGTGCAGCAGCTTGCGCGGGAAGCGGGTGGATTCGAGACGACAGGGCACGATGATCGCGGCGGGAACGCTCATGGATTCTCCCCACGCTGGGGCTGGGATTTTGGGTTGCAAGCCGGGGGCGGCGTTCGGATTTTGCCCGCCTTCAATGGAAAAGACCGACACCGCCGCCCAACTCGTCCGCGAGCTTGTTGTGCAAAACAAGATGGGGATTCATGCCCGTCCCGCCGCCATGATCGTGCGCATCACCAACAAGTTCAAAGCCGACGTGATGGTCGAGAAGGACGAGGAGCAGGTGAACGGCAAGTCCATCATGGGCTTGATGATGCTGGCCGCCGGCAAGGGCTCGAAGGTCAAGTTCCTCGCCACCGGCGCCGACGCCACCGCGATGCTCGACGAGCTGGAATCGCTCTTCGCCCGCAAGTTCGACGAGGCCTGAGCCGCGTCCGCGGAGGGTCGGAGTGTGGTGTTTTCGCCAAGTGCCTGAACAAACTCCCTGCGCCGAAAGGTCCGGGGAGGTTCGGGGAGGTTCGGGGAGGTTCGGGGAGGTTCGGGGAGGTTCGGGGAGCGCACCCGTCTCGGGTGCTTCGGCGGGCGTCTCGCCCGCCGTTTCGGAGGTGATACCAATTCGCGTTCCGTCGTAATAAAACCGGTGATCGCAAGCTGTAGGCCTGACCGCTGGTCAGGCTGCCCGACCAGCGGTCGGGCCTACATCGGAGCCGCGGTTTTTATACGTTTGGATGCAAACTGGTATGAGAGCGGGACGCTCTCACCGGCACGCGGGACGCGTGCGCTCCCCGACCGGGTCGAAAACCTGCGGAGTAATGACCGGGTATTCGAGCCCACCACACCAGCCGTATCGGGGACGGGATCGCCGATCCGGTGATCATCGCCCGAACGGTGATCCCCGCCCCAAACGGGCGCGCCCGGAGGTCGCGCCCCACTTTCCCGGCGTCAGGGCGTCACCGCGGTCGGTGTCGTGACGGGCGCCGCGGCCGGGGCGGTGTCCGGCGTGGTGAAGGTGTCCGCCTCGGCGACCGCCTTGCGCAGGGTGGCGAGGGCCACGGTGTGGCGGTAGTTCGCCTCCAGGCGATTGAGGCTGGCCTCGGTCAGCGCCTGGCGGGCCTGCAACACGTCCAGCTGGGTCGCGGCGCCGTTGCGGTAGCGCACGTCGGCGAGGCGTAGCGCCTCCTCGGCCTGCTCCACCACCCGCCCGGCGGCGGTGGCGAGCTCGGCCGCCTCCTGAAGCGACGACAGGGCGCGGCGCACCTCGACCTCGATGGCCAGGGTTTGCTCGCCCACGCTCAAACGCGCCTGCGCGAGCTGGGCGCGCGCCTGGGTGATTTTGCCGCGGGTGCGGGCGCCGTCGAAGATCGCCCAGCTCGCCTGCACGCCGGCGGTCCAGCCGTCCACCGAGTCGGAAAAGGCGTTCGAGTTTCTCGACTTCCGCCCCTCGTAGCCGCCCACCACCGAGACCTGCGGCCGCCCGCCGGAGCGCGCGACCTCGACGCCGGCCTCGTAGGCTTTTTCCAACTGCTCGAGGCGCTGGATCTCGGGCCGCTTCGCCCGCGCGGCGGCGAGGGCGGACTCGAGCTCGTAGCCGACCGGGGAAAACTCCAGCTCGCCCACGAAATTTGGCACGCGCTGGATGTCCGCGAAGCTGCCCTGGTAGCCGAGCACGGCGCGGAGCTCGTCGATGGCGATGCGGTAGGCGTTGCGCGCGCTGATGAGCGGCGGCTGGGCGTTGGCCAGCGCGACCTCGGCGGTCAACACCTCGAACTGCGACACGCTGCCGGCCTCGAAGCGGTTGCGCACGTTGGTGAGCTGCTCCTGGAGCAGGGCCACGCTTTTTTCCTGCACCTCGATGCGCTCGCGGTTGAGCAACACGTCCGCGAAGCGCGTGCGCACCTGGAGCAACACGTCGTTGACCACGGCCTGTATCTCGAGGGCCGCCGCCTGACGCGTGGTGCGGGCCGCCTCGAGCGCGGCGCTGACCCCGCCGCCGCCGTAGATGAGCTGCCGCACGTAGATGCCGACGGTCCAGTTTTGGTAGCTCGGCGCCCCGCCGCCCGTGCCGGTGGCCTCGTCGAACGCCTCGTCGTCGCGGGTGTAGGAACCCTCGACGGAAACGTCGGGCAGCGCGTCGGCCCGGACCTCGACGATCAGCCCCTCCTGTTCGCGCAGACGCTGGCGCGCCTGACGGATGGAGTAGTTGTTGTCCAAGGCGAAGCGCAGGGCTTGGTCGAGCGACAGGGTCTGCGGCACGGCGGGCGCGGGCGCGGACTCGACGATGGGGTCAACAACATCGGCGGGGGGCGGCACGATCGTCTGCGCCGTGAGCATCGGCGCGGCGACGGCGGCCGCGGCGAGCGTGGTGACAAGGAGAACGGAACGTTGCATGAGTGGCGTGGAAGGGACGGGAGCGGGTGGACTTGTCGAGCGGGGCGCGGGTTCAGGTCGCGGTTTCGGGGAGGACCTCGGTGTCCGAGTCCCGGTCGTGCGAATGGTCCTTGGCGATGAGCATGTAGAGCGAGGGCACCACGAAGAGCGTGAAGACCGTGCCGATGGCCATGCCGCCGACGAGCACGAGACCGATGGAGTTGCGCGCCTCGGCGCCGGGGCCGCTGACCAACACGAGCGGGAAGTGGCCGGCCACGGTGGCGACCGAGGTCATGAGCACGGGGCGCAGGCGGGTGAGCGCGGATTCGCGCACGGCGGCGAGCTTGGACCGGCCCTGCTCCTGGAGCACGTTGGCGAACTCGACGATGAGGATGCCGTTCTTGGCGATCAGACCGACGAGGGTCACGAGACCGACCTGCGAGTAGATGTTGAGCGTGGTCGTCCAACCCTCGGTCCAGACGAAGCTGAAGCCGGGCACGGGCGGGGCCTTGAGGAAGGTGAAGACCAGGGCGCCGAACATCGCCAGCGGCACGGAGCCGAGCAGGATGATGAAGGGATCGCGGAACGAGTTAAACTGCGCGGCGAGCACCAGGAAGATGAGCACGAGCGCGAGCATCATGGCGGGAAGGAATTTGCCGCTCTCCTGCCGGAGCTGGCGCGACTGGCCCGCGTAGTCGATGCGCGTGCCGGCGGGCAGGATGCGGTCGGCCGCCTCCTCGAGGACCTTCAGGCCGCCGTCGATGGACTGGGCGACGCCGGAGATTTTCACCGCGTTGAGCTGGTTGAAGCGGTTCAGGCTGCGAGCCTCGGCGGAGCGTTCGATGTGGGCGATGGTCGAGAGCGGCACGAGTTTGCCCTCGGGACCGCGCACATAGATGTCGTCGAGCTGCTCGGGGTTGAGGCGGCCGGCGCGCTCGATCTGCGGGATGACCTTGTAGCTGCGGCCCTCGATGTTGAAGCGGTTGACGTAGGCGCCGCCGAGCGCCGCGCCGAGATCGGCGCCGACATCCTGGAGGCTGACGCCGATCGCGGCGGCCTTGTCGCGGTCGATCACGACCTCGGCCTTGGCCTGGTCGAACTTCACGTCGGTGTCGGCGAACATGAACTGCCCGCTCTTCATGCCCTCGGCCAGGATGTCCTTGGCGAGACGAAGCAGCTCGTCGTGGTTCTGCGTGCCGGCGACGACAAACTCGACCGGCAGCTGGCCCGCGCTGGGCAGCGGGGCGGGCAGGAAGGCCGGGTGCATGATGCCGGTGATGCCCTGCAACCGCGCCGAGACCTCGGGCATGATTTCAAAAATGGAGCGATCACGCTCTTCCCAGGGCTTCACCAGCATGCCGCCGAAGCCGAAGCTGGGGCTGGTGATCTGGAAAACGTGGTCGCGCTCCGGCACGTTCATGAAGGCCTCGGTGGCCTTCTCGGTGTAGTAGGTGGCCTGCTCCAGGGTGGCGTTGGCGGGCGTGGTGATCGCGCCGAAGAGCACGCCCTGGTCCTCGTTGGGCGCGAGCTCGGAGACCGACATCATATACATCGGCGCGCAGAGCAGGGTGAGGACGATCCAGATCGTGTAAACGAAGGGGCGCGAGGCGAGCGTGCCGTCGAGCAGCCTGGCGTAGCGGTCACGCAGACCGTTGAAACGTCCCGTGACCCAGCCGGCGAAGCCGCGCTCATCGTCGCCGCGACGCAGGAGTCGCGAGCCGAGCATGGGGGAAAGGGTGAGCGCGACAACGCCCGAGATGCCGACCGCGCCGGCGAGGGTGAAGGCGAACTCGCGGAAAAGCGCGCCGGTGAGGCCGCCCTGGAAACCGATCGGCGCGTAAACCGCGACGAGCGTGATCGTCATCGCGATGACGGGGCCGACCAGTTCGCGGGCGCCGAGCAGGGCGGCGTCCATGGCCGAACGTCCCTCGTGCAGGTGGCGCTCGATGTTTTCCACCACCACGATGGCGTCGTCCACCACCAGACCCACCGAGAGCACGATGGCGAGCAGCGTGAGCAGGTTGAGCGAGAAGCCGAAGACCTGCATGAGAAACACCGCGCCGACCAGCGAGACGGGGATGGCGATCAGGGGCACGAGCGCGGAGCGCACCGAGCCGAGGAAGAGGAAGATGACGACGCCGACGATGACGATGGTCTCGATGAGGGTGTTGCGGACCTCGTGGATGGCGCTGTCGATGTAGCTGGTGGCGTCGTAGGCGATGTGCGCCTCCATGCCGGTGGGCAACTGGTCGCGGATGATGTCCATCGCCTCGCGCACGCCGGCGATGACGTCGAGCGAGTTGGCGTTGGGCATGACCCACACGCCCATGAAGATCGATTTCTCGCCGGAGAAACGCACGTCCTGCTCGTAGCTCTCGGCGCCGAGCACGACGTCGGCCACGTCGCCCAGGCGCACGATGGTGTCGCCCTCCTGCTTGACCGCGAGGCGCTTGAACTCCTCGACCGACTGCAGATCGGTGTTGGCCGTGAGGTTGAGCTGGACGAGACCGCCCTTGGTGGTGCCGAGGGCGGAGAGGTAGTTGTTTTGGGCGAGTTTGTCGCGGACCTCGGAGGGCGAGAGGTTGTAGGCGGCGAGGCGCTCGGGCTTGAGCCAGGCGCGAATGGCGAAGGTCTGGCCGCCGAGGATGTCGGCGCGTTGCACGCCCGGCAGGGTCGAGAGACGCGGCTGGACGACGCGGATGAGGTAGTCGTTGACCTGATTTTCCGCGAGGATGTCGGAGCTGAAGCTCAGATACATCGAGGCGATCTGGGCGTCGGCCGGCTCGATGTTGATGATGGGCACCTCGGACTCCGGCGGCAGATCGCCGCGCACCTGGTCCACCTTCGAGCCGATCTCGGCGAGGGCCTTGTTGGCGTCGTAGTTGAGTTTCAATACGACGGTGATCGTGGAGGTGCCCTGCGCGGACGTGGACTCCATGTAATCGATCCCGTCGGCCGAGGAGATGACGCGCTCGAGCGGGGTCGTGATGAAGCCGCGCACGAGGTCGGCGTTGGCGCCGATGTAGGCGGTGGTGACCGTGATGGTCGCGCGCTCGAGGCGTGGATACTGGCGGATGCTGAGCGAATTGATCGCCTGAAGGCCGCCGATGATGATGACGAGATTGACCACGATGGCCAAAACCGGTCGGCGGATAAAGAGGTCGGTGAGTTTCATTCGGTGGGCGCCGGACGGCGCGGTGCGAAAAGGGACGAGGGTGCGAAGGGAACGGCGGCCGAGGGCGGGAGCGGAGCGGAGCCGGCGGAAGACGGAGATCGTCCGCTTCCGCGGTCCTTGGCCGCCCTTCCCGCCTTTTCCGCTTTTGGCTCAGGTGTTGCGCGGCGTGGGCTCGAGGGAGGGCTCGGGCTGCATCTGGTCGTTGAGAGAGATGGGCGCGTTGTTTTGGAGCTTGAAGGCGCCGGCGCTGACCACGCGCTGGCCGGGCTTGAGGCCGTCAACGACGGCGACGAAATCGCCGCGCGCCTCGCCGATGCGGACGAACTGCTGGCGGGCGATCAACTGCCCGTCCTTCTCCTCGACCACGTAAACGGAGTCGCCGAAGGGAGCGAAGACGATGGCGGTCGAGGGCACGGCCACGACCTTGCGCTTCTCGGGTCGCACGATGGCCACCTCGGCGAACATGCCGGGGCGGAGCGTCTCGTCGGGATTGGCGAGCGTGCCCTGGATGCGGACGTTGCGCGTGGCGGTGTCCACCTCGGGGTTGATCGCGGTGACCTTGCCCTCGAAGGCGCCGTCGAGGCCGTCCACCTTCACCCGCACGACCTGGCCGGGGCGGATGGCGGCGATCCGCTGTTGAGGAAGGGTGAAGTCGATGAAGATGGGGTCGAGCGACTGGAGCGGGAGGACCTCGGTGCCGGCGGCGACGGTCTGCCCGAGGTTGACCATGCGGATGCCGACGCGGCCGGCAAAGGGGGCGCGAATGGCCTTTTTGGCGAGCTGGGCCTTGACGTTGGCCACCTCCGCGGCGGCGGCCTTGGCGGCGGCGTCCTTGGAGTCGAACTCGGCCTGGGAGATGGTGTTCTGGCCGAGGAGCGATTTGGAGCGTTCCATCTCGAGCTCGGCGAGTTTCAGGTTGGCCTCGGCGGCGGCGAGCTGGGCTTCCTCGACGGAAGTATCGAGGCGGATGAGCAGATCGCCCTTCTTCACCGCGGCGCCGTTATCCACGGCGATCTCGACCACGGTGCCGCCCAGTTCGGCGGCGAGGGTCACGCCCTGCACGGCCTGGAGCGATCCGACGGCGCGCAGCGTGTCCTCCCACTCCTGCTCGACCACCTCGGTGGAGGCCACGGCGGTGGGAGGTTGGCCGGCGGCCTCGCCGGCTTTCGCGTGGGCGGTGAGGGAGACGATTTGCAGGACCTTGAGGCCCACGATCGGGCCAACGACGGCGGCCAGGATGACGCCGGTGATACTGAGTTTCTTGAACATGGTTGGATAGGCTTGAAGGTGTGTGTGGGGGGCCGGGTCAGGCTCCGGCCGCGGCGGAACCGCCGCCGGGAAAGGCGATGGAGGCCTGCTGGGCGATCTTGCCCAGCAGACGCACCAAGGTGCGGCGCTCGTTTTCTGAAAGCGGCTCCATCAGCCGGCTGATGCGGCGGAAATGCTCCGGCAGCATGGCCTGCAAAAACTCGACGCCCTTCGTGGTCAGCTCGACGGAGAGCATGCGTCGGTCGCTGGGGTCGGGCTTGCGGGTGACCATGCCGTCGCGTTCCAGCGTGTCGATGAGCCCGGTCATGGTGGCGCGGGTGACGCCGGCCTGTTCCGCGAGCTGGGCGGGAGTGAAGGTGTGCGTCTGCCCGCAGGTTTTGTCGTAAAGCAGCATCAGGACGGTGAAGCGTCCCTGGCTGACCCCCCGGGCCTGAAAATAGGCGTCCGCCACCCGGAAGGCCTCGTCGCCGGTGCGCAGCAGATGCAGGAAGACTTCGCAGGCCGAGGGGTTGAGGGCCGGGAAATGCTGGGCGCACTCGAGCAAACACTCGTAGCGGGGAAGGTCTTTCAGGAGCAGATGGGGCATGCGGTGATAATTTCGGGGCTGATAATCAGGAGGCTAATGATTAGGCCCCTAATAAAATCAAGCCGGGAATGTTCAACGGATGCGCGACTGACGCTTTTTTGAAATGGTGTGCCCGGCGGGATTCGAACCCACGACCAGCCGCTTAGAAGGCGGCTGCTCTATCCAACTGAGCTACGGGCACGGCACTTGCCAAATACTTGGAAGTTGGCTCTCCCCCTCGAAACACCTGACGTTGCACCAGATGCGGGGCCTCGAGCTTCGAAAATCCTTATGGGCCCAGTGGGTTCCAATCCAAGGAAAAAGCATCCGACCGCTTCGCGGCTTCGCCACGCCTCCCCGCGCGGGGCTCAGCGTCCGCTCCGCACCAGCTCCATCAGCACGGGGAAATGATCGCTCACCCACCCGCCGGTCTCCCCCACCCGCTCCCTGGCCACACGGACGCGGCTCGGCACCGCCCCGGACTCCCCGTCGGCGGCGCCGCGGACAAATAGGTAGTCGATACGCGGATACGGACCGGAGGGACGCCACCCGTTGAAGGTCCCGCCCTCCTCGCCGGAATCGCCGCCATCACCCGCCGGGGCGGTCCCGCCGCCGGCTTCCGCCGTCGCCCCCGCCCCCGCCCCCGCCTCCGATCCGCGCTCCGCCCAGGCATCCCGCCATCCGCCGGCCGCGCGCAGCCGGGTGAGCGCCGGTCCGTCCGGCGGCTCGTTGAAGTCGCCGAGCAGGATCGTCGTCACCGGCGGCGTCGCCTCGGTGACGGGCGCGGCTTCGGGCGAGGTGACGGCCCGGGCCTCCACCCGAGCCAGGATCGCCTCGACCGAGCGGCGGCGCGATTCGGCGGACGCGTTGTCCAAGTGCAGGTTGTAGAGTCGCAGCACGCTCCCGTCCCCCCGGTCCCGGAGTTCGGCCCAGGTGCAGATGCGCGGCAGCGTGTTTCCCCAGTGCCGCGAGCCCGGCTCGTCGGGAGTGTCCGAAAGCCAGAAGGTCCCGGAGGCGATCTCCTCGAAGCGGGCCCGCCGATAGATCACCGGACAGGCCTCGCCCTTCGCCGGATCACGCTCGCGCCCGCGGGAGACAAAGGCGAACTCCGGCAGACGCGCCCGCAGGTCCTCCAGTTGCCCGGCCAAAACCTCCTGCAAACCGCCCACGTCGCACTCACGCCCGATCAGCCCCGCGACCGCGTCGCGCCGCCGGGGCCAGGCGTTCGCGCCGTCCCGCGGCTCGGCGTAACGGATGTTAAAAGTCATCACCCGCCACGGGGCGGACTCGACGGCGGCGCCGGCTTTCGCCGTCTCGGCCCCGGCGGACGTCCCGCCGACGATCCCGCATACTCCGACCGCCACGAACAACCAACAACACCCGCGCCAGCGGGAAATGAACGACACACGCATGACGCCAACGTGGGCGCGGACGGGGGCCCGCACAATCCCCGGCGCGCCATCGCCCGCGCCATCGCCCGCGGTTTCGGCTAGTGCGGCGAAAACTTTTTCCCGAGTGTCACCGATCATCCATGTCCACCGCCCTCGCCCAGCGCGCCGCGCACATCATTTCCCAGGTCACGCCCGAAGCTCCGGCCGATTTTGTCCTTCGCCGCGAGGTCGGCGGCGACCGTGAGCTGGAACCGCACGAGAAACGCGTCCTCACCGGCGCCGTTTTCGCCTACTACCGCTGGCTTCGCTGGCTCGACGAATCGCGCGCCCTGCCCAACCGCGTGCTCGCCGCGCTCGACCTGCAAAAGCGCTTCGACACCGACCCGGCCAACATCAAGGCCGAGGCCCTTTCCTCGCGCGTCCTGCCCGAGTGGGCGGCGGCGGCCATCGACTTCCCCTCGCCGGAGGCGCGCCTCGCCCACCTGCGCCAGCTCCAGCGTCCGCCCTCGCTCTGGATCCGCCCCCAGCGCGAGTTCGTCGCCTCGCTCGCCCGCGCGCTCCGTCCCGCGACCCCGCCGCAGGCCGAGCTCTCGAATTTCCACCTCTCCACCCCGCCGACCGCGCTCCGCTACACCGGACCGAACGACCTCTTCAAAAGCGACGAGTTTAAAAAGGGCCTTTTCGAGATCCAAGACCTGGCATCCCAGCTCGTCGGCCACGCCTGCGCGCCGCAGGCCGCCGAGACCTGGTGGGACGCCTGCTGCGGCGAGGGCGGCAAGACCCTCCATCTCTCCGACCTGATGGGCAACAAGGGCCTCATCTGGGCGACCGATCGCCACACCGGCCGCCTCGCCACCCTGCGCAAACGCGCCGGCCGCGCCCAGGCCTTCAACTACCGCGCCGTCACCTGGAACGGCGGCCCTTTTCCGCCCACCAAGACCAAATTCGACGGCATCCTGGTGGACGCGCCCTGCTCCGGCGTCGGCACCTGGCAGCGCAATCCCCACGCCCGCTGGAGCACGACGGAGAACGACGTCCATGAGCTGGCCGCGGTGCAGCTCCAGCTTTTGGAAAACACCTGGAAATCGCTCAAACCCGGCGGCCGCCTGATCTACGCCGTCTGCACCATCACGCGCCAGGAGACCACCGACATCGTGCGCGCCTTCGGCGCAGCGCACCCGGAGCTGGAGCCCCTGCCGCTGGCGGCGCTCGGCCTCTCGGCCAGCGAGACCTTTCTCTGGCCCCACGAGCTCGACGCCAACGGCATGTTCATCGCCGCCTGGCGCCGCCGGGAGTAGGCCGGGTCCGAGCGCGGGGGGATGGGCCTGCGCCCCGGCCGGGCGCCCGGCGGGGCCCCTTCTTCACGACCGAGCCTCCCGATGCCACCGCCGATACTCGGCCGGCCCCACGCCCATGTGCCGCTTAAACACCCGCGTGAAGTGGAAACGGTCGCAAAACCCCGTCGCCACCGCGACCTCGTCCACCGTGGCTCCGCCCGCGCGCAGTTGTTCGCAGGCCCGATCCACCCGCAGCCGCGTCAAATAGCGATGAGGCGTGTCGCCCGTCGCCTCGCGAAAAAACCGGCCAAACGCGTTTCGCCCCAAACCCGCCTCCCGCGCCAGCAAGGCGTTGTCCACTCCGCCGGCCACGCCCGACTTCAGGCGGCGTAGCACCCGCACCATCCGGTCGTCCGCCGACCGCCCGGCCCAATACCCGGTCGGCACCCGCGCCAGCGTGCGGTTGATCAAGGCCTGCACCCGAAAGCCCAGCGCGAACTCGCTCTCCCCCCGCCCCGTGCGCATCTCCGCGCCCGCCGCGCGTGCCAGTCGCCGGTCCTCCGCCTCGGCCGCGAAATCAAACACCGGCCCGCCCTCCGACGCATGGTCGAGGCCGAGCAGAAAATGCACATGCAGATGCCCCACGTCCCCCGCCCCGTCCGCGATCCAGGTCGCGAACCCGGTCCGGGGCGGAATGAGGTAGATGCGTCCGGGCAGAAGCTCCGACGCGACTTTGTTTACACGGATAAACGCGCCGGGACGGTCATTCATATACCAGCGCCAGAACGGCGCGCCGAGGTCGTCGTGCTCCCAGCGTTGCAACACCGCGAAACCCGACGAAAGCACCTCCGGCGTCGGCGGCGAAGTCCACACGCGATAGTCCGTCCGAAATTTGATCACGTCGGGCATGCGGGCTTTTTTCACACAGAATATTTCCGCCCCGTCCATGGCAATGCGTCGGGCCGTCGGCTAACATCGCCGGCCATGCTCCCCCGCCCCCTCTCCCGCCCGGTCGCCTGCCTGCTCGCAGCCTGCGCCGCCCTCACCGCCCACCCCGCCATGCGCGCCTCCACCCTGCCCGAACTGGCCCCCATCCCCGCCATTCCCGAGCCCCTGCCGGTGGACAGCGTGCCGCTCACACCCTCCGACTCCGCCGCCGAGGTGAAGCTCGACCTGCCCGTCGCTCCCGGCCCCTTCGAGCCCACCTGGGAATCCATCGAGAAAAACTATCCCGGCACGCCCGCCTGGCTGCGCGACGCCAAGTTCGGGATCTGGGTCCACTTCGGCCCCCAATCCGCCGGCCGGAGCGGCGACTGGTATGCCCGCCACCTCTACAAACCCGAACATATCGCCTACAAAAATCACCTCGCCCGCCACGGGCACCCGAGCGAGGTCGGCTACAAGGAGGTCCTGCGCGATTGGAATCCGGCCAAGCTCGACCCCGCCGCGCTCACCGAGCTCTACCGCGAGGCCGGCGCGCGTTTCCTCTTCGTCCAGGGCGTCCACCACGACCAATACGACATGTGGGACTCCCGCTACCAGCCGTGGAACTCCACCCGCCTCGGCGCCAAGCGCGACCTCGTCGGCGAGTGGGCCCGCGCCGCCCGGTCACAGGGCATGCGCTTCGGCGTCACCTTCCACCACGAATACAGCTGGTGGTGGTGGCAGACCGCCTTCATGGCCGACCGCGAGGGCCCTCTCGCCGGCGTGCCCTACGACGGCCACCTCACCCTCGCCGACGGCGTCGGCAAATGGTGGGAGGGCATGGACCCGCGTCTGCTCTACGGCATCGATCTCCGCGAATACGCCGGCGTGTCGAAGGCCGCCCTCTCGCCCTGGAGCCCCCCGCCCGCCGGCATCTTCGGCCGCCACGCCGACTACGCCAAATGGTATGCGACCTGGTGGGCGCTGCGCATGATGGACGTGGTCGAGAAATACGACCCCGACTTCATCTACACCGACGGCACCGGCCAGCAGCCCTTCAGCGGACGCGACACCGGCACCGGGCTCAAGGCCGACGCCATGCAGCGCGTCATCGCCGACTTCTACAACCGCGCCCTCGCCCGTCGCGGAAAAGTGGATACGTTCTCCATCGTCAAGTTCCGCCACGCCACCAACGGCACCGTCACCACCGAGGAGTTCGGCGTGCCCTCCGCTATCCGGACCGACCAGGCGTGGATCGCCGAGGCCCCGGTCGGCGACTGGTTCTACTCGCCCGGCTTCCACTACGACTCCGGCATGATGATCCGCTACGTCGTCGAGTCCGCCGCCCGCGACGGCTCCGCCGCCGTCTGCATCTCCCCGCGCCCCGACGGTTCCCTCGACGACGGCTGCGTCGCCATGCTCCGCGAGGTCGGCGCTTGGATGCGGCGCAACGGCGACGCCATCTACGGCAGCAAGGCCTGGGTGGTGCCCGGCGAGGGCGAGATCGTGAACGGAAAACTCAAACAGCTCCCGGGCGGCAAACTCGGGCGCCATCACGCCGAGTTCCGCTTCGGTCCGGAGGACTTTCGCTTCACCGTCGGCAAGGACGGCGCCCTCCACGCGATCTGCATGACGGTGCCCGCGCCCGGCACCGAGCTGCGCATCACCTCGCTCGGCTCCGCATCCCCCCATCGCTCGACGCCCGTCACCGGGGTGCGCCTTCTCGGCCACGACGGCCCGGCCCTCGTCTGGAAACAGGAATCCGACGCCCTCGTGATCACCTGCCCCGACACCAGCTCCCACCACACCGCGCTCGTCTTCCGCGTCGAGTGACGTCCTCCGCCGACAGCGCGCGGAGCGCGGCTGTCCGCGAGCGGCGCGACCCCCATGAACCGCCGCCGCCCTACCCCGGTCCCGACGCGCTCGGTCTCGACTGCTCGATCCGCACGACCACCTTGCCCCGGGCCCGGCCCTTTTCGAGATAGGCCAGCGCCTCCTTCGCCTGCTCGAAGGGGAAAACGCGGTCGATCACCGGACGGATTTGCGCCGCGCCGAGCAACTCGCCGATCTCGGCGAGTTGCCTCCCGTCGGGACGAACAAACAGGAACGAATACTCGGCTCCTCGTTTACGTGCCCGTCGGGCGATTCCGTCGCTCAGCAAACGAAACACCAGGAGCAGAAGCACGTTCAGCCCTCGGGCTCGACCAAACGCCGCGTCGGGCGGGCCGACCAGCGAGACGACCTTGCCTCCGCGTTTTAAAATCCGGAGCGACTTTTCGAGGGTGTCGCCCCGCACCGTGCCCAGCACGACATCGTAGTCGCGCAGCTCCTTTTCAAAATCCCGCTTCGTATAATCGACCACCTCGTCGGCTCCAAGCCCCCGGACCAGCTCCAGGTTGCCCGTGCTGGTGGTCGTGCCGACCGCGGCGCCGAGGTGCTTGGCCAACTGGATCGCGAAGGTGCCGATGCCGCCGGAACCCGCGGGGATAAACACCTTCCGGCCAGGCTCGACGCACGCGCGCTCCTTAAGCGCCTGCCACGCGGTCAGGCCGACCATGGGGATCGACGCCGCCTGCACAAAATCCAGTCGCATCGGCTTGAGCGCGGCCAGGTTCTCCGGCACGACCACGAAATCGGCGAGCGTTCCCCGCCCCCGGTCGAAGACGCTGGCAAAAACCGCGTCCCCCGGCCGGAAAAGGGTCACGCGGCTCCCGACCTCCACCACGACCCCCGCCACGTCGCTGCCCAGCGTGGCCGGCAGTGGGAAACGCAGGAGCGCCTTGAAGGCGCCCCGCAGGATCATGTTGTCCACGGGATTAAGCCCGACCGCGCGCACCTGGACGAGCAGCTCGTCCGGGCCGGGTGCCGGTCGTGGCAGGTCGGCAAACGCGACCACGTCGGGACCACCGTAACGGTGAAAAACCAGAGCCTTCATACGAATTGGGTTGGCGGCGGGGCGGGATCGCCAGGTCAGGCGAGTTGAAATTGTTTCCGCAGGGTTCGGTCAAAAATGGCGGCCGGGGCGAAACGTCGCAGTCGGCCCAGGAGCACGCCCCGACCGACCGGATAACGCAGCTTGGGCGAGCCGACGGTCAGCGCGGTCCAGACCGCCTCGGCCACGATCCGCGGATCGTCCCCGCGATCCACGTTCTCACGCGCCAGCTCGGTCACGCGCCGCCTTTCCGCCGCGTAGGCGTCGATCGCTCCGCTGACGAGCTGGGAGTTCCCGCCGATTTTGGTGCGCGTGTAGGCCGGCTCGACCAAGATCGAGCGCACACCGAAGCGCCGAACCTCGTGGTCCAGCGTTTCGGAATAGCCCTCCACGGCGTGTTTGCTCGCGGCATAGACGCCCCAATACGGCGCGGGGAGGAAGCCGACCACGGAGCCGATGTGCACGATGCGCCCACGGCCGGCCTCGCGCATCCGCGGCAGGACGGCGTTGGTCACGCGCATCACGCCGAAGAAGTTGGTCTCAAACTGCCGGCGCGCCTCCTCGATGCTTGTCTCCTCGAGCGCGCCGATCACCGAGTAACCGGCGTTGTTGACCAAGTGGCGCACCGGACCGGCGTCGCGGAAAACACGACGCACGGCCTCGCTCACGCTGG
Organism: uncultured Akkermansia sp.; assembly: GCA_966252115.1. Lineage (GTDB taxonomy): Bacteria > Verrucomicrobiota > Verrucomicrobiia > Opitutales > Opitutaceae > IMCC26134_A. The sequence continues at coordinate 35,264 of CBINNW010000006.1, read as the reverse complement.
CGTCGTCCGTGACGTCCATGCGAACGAGCTCCACGCTTGGAATGGGAACCGCGGAGCCCGGGTCGCGCACCGTGCCAAACACGCGCGAACCGCGTTCCGCCAACAGCAGCGCGATTTCCCGTCCGATGCCGGACGAGACCCCGGTTACCAGGGCCGTTTGCCCTGTCGTTGCAGAGTTCATAGAAAGGGAAGGGACGCGTGTGCTTCGACTACCCCCGGACCTTGGCGGCGCCGTCGGCCGGGCTTCCGCCGAGGAGTTTCTGCGCCGTTCCAAACGACAGGAAGATCGCCGCGACAACGAGCGTGGCGATCGAGAGTGTGAGGGCGGTCGCCTCCGCGTTCTGCGGCGCTATGCCCAAACTCGTCGGGAAGGCCATTACGACGCCACCGCCGGCGAGTCCGAAAAAGGAAAGCAGGGTGCCGATATACAGGGCTTTGTTAAGATAGCCGGCGCAGCCGGCGGAACGATGCCGATGGGATGTTTTCATGGTTTTTGGGTGGGAAACGAACAGGGAGAAAAGGCGTGGAAACGGGGACCGACCGGAGCCGCGCGGGACGCCTCCGAGCGACCTAAAACAATCCGACCGGTCGGTAGGTTACTGACGCAAAAATTACTTCAAGAGCCGGAGCAAGGCCGCCTCCAAACTCTTGATCGGGCCAAGGTCGTTGCGAATTCGGGCGAGGCCGAGCGCACCTTCGACCAGCATGAGGAGCTCCTCGGCCCGGGTTTCAGGATCGCACGGAGCGATCACGCCCTGCGCGACACCATCGCGGATGCTCGAAGCAAAATAGCGGGCGGTGAGCTTCAGGCAGCCTTCGATCCTTTCGCGCAGCAGCGGCTCCTGCGTCCCGATCTCGTTGCCCAGGGCATACAGGGGACACCCAAGCACAGCCCCTTCCTTTTCAAGCATTTGAACCTGAAATGCGAGGAGGCCGCCAACGTAGGCACGGAAACGATCCAGCGGATCACGGGAGGCGGAAAAGACCTGATCATAGTGCGCGATGAAGAAGTCCCGATACCAGTCCAACCCCGCCTCCGTCAGCGCCTCCTTCGAGCCGAAGTGGTGGTAAAAGCTGCCCTTCTTGATGCCGCAGGCCTCGCAAATCAGATCCACGCTGGTGCCGTAATAGCTACGCCGCCAGATGAGTTGGGCGGCGGTCTCCACGAGACGGGATCGGGTGTCGGCTTGGCGGGGCATGGGACGAATCTGGCTGAAGGGGAATACAAACCTACCAATCGGTCAAGTTCTACTTTCAACCCATCGGACCTCCACTCCCCTGCACTTCGCATTACCCCCTCGCTTTCGCGAACGGAGACCTGTCCACGAGCCGAAAAGCGCCGTTCAGAAACGGCCGCGGGGCCGGGGCGTCGGCATCGGTCGCATGGGGCGGGACGGGGCCAGGGGGCGTTGCGCAGCCGGCTCTGGCCGGGTCGTGGGGCGCGGCGGCACCACCCGCTCCGGCACCGGCTCGCCCACGGAGCGGGCGGCGACCTCGCGAATCTTGTCTTTTTTGCTCTTCCGGCGGCCCTTGATGCCCCCGCCGCCCGGCGCCACCAGCGGCGCGGGCGCCTCCGTCTCGCGGGGCTCGAAACCGGGGATCCGCTCCCGCTCCAGGGCGAGGCCATGGAGTTTCTCGATCAGGCGGAAATGCGCGTGCGTGCCCGCGCTCACAAAACTGATCGCCACGCCCGGCTCGCCCGCGCGGCCGGTGCGCCCGATGCGGTGGGTGTAGTCCACGGCGGAGCGCGGCAGGTCGTAGTTCACCACCGCCGGCAGCTTCGGGATGTCGATGCCGCGCGCGGCCAGATCGGTCGCGATCAGAACCTTCACCTTACCCGACTTCAAATCGGCCAGCGCCTGCGTGCGCGCCCCCTGGCTCAGCTCGCCGTGCAGGGCGGCGGCGGCGATGCCGGCGCGGCCCAGCTTCTCCGCCACGTGCTCGGTCGAGTATTTGGTCGCCACGAAAACCAACACACCCGACCACGCCTGCGTCTCGATCAAGTGACGCAGGAGCTGGGTGCGCCGGGGCACGTCCACCTCGATGACACGTTGCAGGATCTCAGGGACGTTCTCCGCCGTATCGGGAGTTTCGATACGGATCGGATCGCGCAGGAGGGCCGCCGCAAGCGCCTCGACCTCGGCGGGGAAAGTCGCGGAAAACAACATACTCTGTCGCCGCTTAGGCAGCAGCCCGAGGATGCGGTCGAGCTCGGTCTTGAATCCGAGGTCGAGCAGACGGTCGGCCTCGTCGAGCACCAGCATCGACACCTGGGCGAGCGACACGGCGTTGTGGTCGATCAGGTCGAGCAGGCGTCCCGGCGTCGCCACGAGCAGGTCCGCGCCGCCGCCCAGCGCCATCATCTGGGGGTTGATGGAGAGCCCGCCGACCGCGACGAGCGTCTTGAGCGGATTCGGCAGGTAGCGGGCGTAGCGGCGCACCGATTCCACGACCTGCGTCGCCAGTTCGCGGGTCGGCACGAGGACGAGCGCGCTGACGAAACGCCCCGGCGGGCGCGGCGCCGACGCGAGTTTTTGCACGATCGGCAGCGCGAAGGCGGCGGTCTTGCCCGAGCCGGTCTGCGCGGAGGCCCAGACGTCGGCGCCCTTCAGGATGGCGGGAATCGCCGCCGTCTGGACCGGCGTGGGCGCCTCGTAATGCCACGCCGCCACGGCGCGCTGCAAAGGCTCGGACAAACCAAGGGAGGAAAACGACATTCCGGCAACGTGGACGCCCGGCGGCCCGAAGCGACGAAATGTTCCCCTACCCCGCCGATAAAACCCGTTGCGGAACGGTTGGAGACCCGGGCGAGGGGGCGGTGCCCGGGGCCGCCGGGGCCGCCGGGGCCACCGGGGCCGCGGAGATCTCGGAGATCGCGGAAGGGAGGAAGGACGATTACCGGATACAGACCGGCGCGCTCCCTGAGGGAGCGCGCCTTCGCTCGCGGAGCGAGCGATCTACTTTTCGGGGACCTCCGTGCGAGCGCCGGCTCAGTTTTCCCCGGCGGAGGGGGACGCCGCCGGCGCGGCGGTTTCTCCTCCCACCGAACCATCGATTCCCACCGGCTCGGTGACGACCGAGATCGACTCGCGCTTGGCCGCCGGGGCCGTGCCGGCCGGGGACGCGGACGACGAGGTGGCGTCGCCGGTGGTGGCCGGAGCGGGCGGCACCGCCGCGGCGGGGGGCGCGGGCACGGGTTCGAAGAGCGCGGCGGAATCGGCCGGGAGCGAGCTGTGGATCCACTCGCCGATCTCGAAGGCGTGGGTTTTGGCGGCTTCGGCCAGAGCGGGGGCGGCCTTTGAATCCGTCACTTCCACATAGACCGGGCGCGGCGGGGCGGGCGGTGTCGGGGGCGCGGTCTCGCCGTCCTTCAGCTCGGGAGCGGGCGGCGTGGGCAGCTCGGGCGCGCGGCCGATCGAGACGGTGACGCTGCGACCATCGAAGGTGGTGAGGGTGAGCTCGCGGGGCAGGATGCGCGCCGCCACCACGTCGGGATCAAGCTTGGGCGCGAGGTCGGTGTAGCGGAGGCCGGTGAGATTGCCGAGCTGGGTGGTGATCAGGGACGACTTGACCTGCTGGCCGGCCGGGGTGGAGGGGCTGGTCCAGGGGGCGTCCTTGGCGGTGCGGGAGACGACCACGGGCGCGCCGGTGTCGGGGAAGCCGATGGCGACGGAGGCCACGTCCTCGGGCTGGAGCTCGCGGACGAGGGCGGTGTCGCGCCAGGAGGCGGGCTCGACGTCGAGGTAAACGTTGAGGCGGGCGAAGTAGGCCTTGGTCTCGTCGCCGTAGCGCAGGATGCGGCCGCCGCCGTCGGGCGTTTTTCCAAGATCGATGTCGAGCAGGGTCTTGCCGGCGGCGTCGAGGAAGGTGACGCCGGCGGAGTCGAGGTCGAAGGTGGCGAGTTTTTCGGCCTTCTCGCTGACGAGGCGTTCGATCTTGGGCTCGATGAGGTCGCCGGTCAGGCGGGTGAGGCGCGAGACGTCGGCCGGGAGGGAGGGCTCGCCGACGAGGGACCAGGCGCCGTTTTCGCCGCGGGCGAGCTCGATGGATTTGTCGGCGCTGTGGATGCGCACGCGGGCGGCGTCGGCGATGGTGGCGGGATCGGCCACACGTTGACCGATGCGCGAGTCGCGGGTCGCGGCGACGGGGGCGGGGCGTTGCACCCACCACACGACGCCGCAGACGGGAACAAGAACGGCGAGGGAGAGAAGCAGGGGACGGAGTTTCATGGAAATGCCGAATGACGAATTCCGAATGACGAAGGAATGGAGGTCGGAAGTAGCGAGCAGTGGGTAGTGAGTGGCGGATGGACGGAGCGCGGTGGCGAACAGGAGCGGGGGGGGCGGCTTGATGCTCGCTACCCGCTACTCGCTGCTCGCTACTTTGCCCGGCGGCTCAGGCCGCCGTTCTGCGGTGACGGGCGAACCAGAGGCCGAAGAAGCCGAGCAGGACCGGGGTCGCGAGCAGGTTGATGACGAGGAGCTTGGTCTCGAGGGCGTCGATGCCCTCGCGCAGGGAGCGGCGGATCTCGCGGCGCTCGCGGCGCATTTGCAGCTCCTCGGCCTGGAATTTCTCGATCTCCTTCATGACCTCGGGCGTGGCGACGAGGCGGCCGCCGTCGGGAGTTTTGCCCTGAAGCTCGGAGAGTTTGCCCTGCACTTCGGAGAGCCGTTTTTCGAGCTCGGCGAGCTTGTCGTTATATTTTTTCTGCGCGGCTGTCATCATGTCGTTGACCACCTCGAAGGGGCGCTGGGTGGTGCGTTTGCCGCGCAGGGCGATGAGGTCGGGCGAGCCGGCGATCATGTCCACGAGGTTGGAACCGAGGAAGAGGTTGTCGTTGAAGGGCTGGACGATCTCCTGGCCGAAGATCGACTGGCGGCGCACGGAAAAATCGTCGAGCAGCCAGTCGGTGTCGGCGACGACGAGCAGGGTGCCGGTGCCGGTCTTGAGCGCGGACGACGTGGCGTCGTCGGAGGAGGCGCCGTCGGCGGAATCGGTGTCGGAGGCGTCGGCTTTTTTCGGCGCTCCGTCGGGGAAGGCGGTGGTGAAGGGACCGCGCACGAGGACGGCGAGGGTCTTTTTTTCGCTGCCGGGCACGAGGTTCTTGGCGACATCGTCGGGCTGGGCGAACTGGAGGGTGAAGGCGGGCACGGTGCCGGCGTTCTCGGTGGACTCGATGAGCGGGACGATCTCGCGGCCGTCGCGCGTATCCACTTTTACACTACCCGGCTCGACGAACAGAAGGGAGGAGAGCTGGGCGGTGGCGGGGGAGCCGTCGGCGAGGTTTTTGTCGGTGAGCGAGAGCCAGACCGGCATGCGGGCGACCTGGCCGTTGCCGGCGTTGACCGAGGTGGCGAGGGCGGAGTCGCCGACCACCTGCTGGGCGTCGTAGGTGATGCCGTAGGCCTTGAGGAGGGTGGGCAGGTCGGAGGAGACGTCGGGGCTGCCGCCGCCGAACATGGCCTGCTGGCCGCCCTGACGGCGGAACCAGGTGGAGGCGGGATCCACGGCGAGGAGGACGGGTTTGCCGGAGAGGATGAACTGGTCGATGGCGAACTCCTGCTCGGCGCCGAGGCCGGTGGGGTGCAGCACGGCGAGAGCGTCGAGATCGGCGGGCAAGGTGGTGAAGCCGGGCTCGACGGTGACGACCTCGTAGGCGCGTTTCCACTCCTGGAGGATGAGCTGCCCGGGCGTGGGCCGGCGCTGCGCCATCATGTTGAAGGGCTCGCCCTCGAGCGGGAGCTTGGTGAGCACGCCGAGCTTGGGCTTGGTGAGCTGTTGGACGGAGTGGAGGAGCGAGGAGATGTCGTATTCGAGCAGTTCCTCGCGGTCGGGGGCGAAGACGGGCAGCGTCTTTTGTTGGTCGGCCTGGGTGACGACGAGGCCGAGGTAGAAGGGCTCGCCGGTGCCGGGGACCTGCTGGGCCTGGAGACCGGCGGCCTGGGCGCGCTCCTCCTCGGGCGTGTCGGCGGCGGGCGAGATGGTCTCGAGTTTCAGCTGGCCGCCCGAGGCGCGGACGTAGGCGCGGAGCATTTCCTCCACGCGGTCGGTGTAGTTTTTGTAGGCGGTCGGCAGGCCGTCCACGCCCCGGGAGGCGTAGAGCTGGAGCGTGATGGGTTCCTCGATTTTGCCGAGGAGGGAGCGGGTGCCGTCGGAGAGCGTGTAGATCTGGCCGGCGGTGAGGTCGCCCCGCACGGGGAGGCGGGCGGCGAGGAAGTTGACCAGGAGCAGGACGGCGGCGAGGAGGACGACGGCGAGTGTTTTGACTAGGCCGGGTTTCATGGGGAAAATGGGTCGAAGATGGGAAAGTCCAGGGTCCGAAGGTCGAGTGAGGCGCGCCGGTGGCGGGCGGTGGCGACGTGCGACGTTGGACGCCGGGACTTTGGACGGTTTGCCGGTTCGGTTTCAGCGTTCGAGCACGACCACGTTGATGGTCAGGGCCAGGGCGATCATGGAGCCGAAGTAGGCGAAGTCGCGCGGATCAAGGATGCCCTTGGAGAAGGCATCGAAGTGCGGAATGTAGCCGAGGTTGGCGACGAAATCGACGCCGCCCACCGGCAGGAAACCGGAGAGTGTTTGATTAAAAACACTGTAGCCAAGGAAAACCAAGACGAGGTTCACCACCGCACCGAGGACGAAGGCGATGACTTGGTTTTTGGTAAGGGCGGATAGCAGAGAGCAGATCGCGAGGTAGGCTCCGGCCATGAGTGCGCTGCTTAGGTAGCCACCGATGATTTCGCCCCAGTCAGGATCGCCGAGCCAACCAGCGGTGACCGCAAGCGGAGCCGTGCCTGCGAGCGCAACGATGAGAAAGGCCCATGCGGCGAAGAATTTGCCTAGCACGGCGTCGAGCGTGGTAAGCGGCAGGGTGAAGAGCAGCTCGACGGTGCCGCTGCGTTTTTCCTCGGCCCAGAGGCGCATGCCCACGGCGGGGATGAGAAAGAGGTAGAGCCAAGGTAGAAAAAAGAACAAGCTCTGGAGCGAAGCTTGGTTCTCCTTGAAAAACCTTCCGACGAAGAAGGCGAGGCCGACCGACGCCATCAGGAACACGATGAGAAACACATACGCGACCGGGGATCGGAAGTAGCCGAGGAACTCGCGTTTGAAGACGGGAGCAAGCTGGGACATGGGAGGAGGAAAGGAAGGGTGAAGGATGAAGGCTGAGGGATGAGGGCAGACCGGAAAGCGGAAGGGACCGGAAGGCGGACGGATGAAGGATGAGCGCTGAACTGGAGACCCGGGCGGAGCGCGGCGGGTGAGCGGTTGGCTGGCGGCGGGCGGGGTATCGAGCCGGTATGGGCGCGATGCCGGGGAAGCTCGCCGGAGGCCGGGCTCAGGCGGCGTCCACGTCGCCTCGGGTGAGGTCGCGGAAAATCTCGTCGAGGCGGGCGCCGGGTTTGCGGGCGCGGAATTTCTCCGGCGTCTCGTCCACCACCACGCGCCCCTGCGAGAGCAGCACGATGCGGGTGCAGATCGCGTCCACCTCCTCGAGGATGTGGGTCGAGAGGATCACGGCGCGTTCGCGCGCCATGGTGCGGATGAGGGAGCGCACCTCGTTTTTCTGGATCGGGTCCAGTCCGTCGGTGGGCTCGTCGAGCACGAGGCAGGGCGGCTCGTGGAGGAGGGCCTGCGCGAAGCCGACGCGTTGTTTGTAGCCCTTGGAGAGGGTCTCGATGGCCTGGCGGCGCACCGCGTCGAGGTGGGTGCGGGCGATGGCGCGCTCCACGCGCTCCTTGCGCTCCGCGCTTTTGCGAAAACCGCGCACCTCGGCGATGAAGTTCAAGAACTCCAGCACGGTCATCTCACCGTAGGCGGGGGCGCTCTCGGGGAGGTAGCCGAGGCGGGATTTCACCGCGACCGGGTCCTTCGTGACGTCGATGCCGTCCACCGTGGCCGTGCCGGCGTCGGGCCGGATGTAGCCGGTGATCATCTTCATCGTGGTGGACTTGCCCGCGCCGTTGGGCCCGAGAAAGCCGAGGATGTCGCCGGGGCGGACGGTGAAGCTGACTCCGTCCACGGCGCGTTTGGTGCCGTATGTTTTAACCAGACCTTTGACTTCTATCATGGAGGGATAGGGGGAAAGAGGTGCGAAAGCGTGATGGGAACTACCCAGCCGAAAAAAGTTCCGGGCGGTTTGGGAAAATCGAAACGCGAGATTTTTCAATACCTGCGAGCGATTTTTTGTGGCTCCGCCCGATCACCGGGCAATCGCCGGGTCGCGCCTCCGCCCCACCCGCGCTTCCGGTCCGCGCCCCGTCGTTTCGACGCAGGAATTTTACCCGAAAAAGAACGTGCCCCGGCGCTTCCGCGTGGCACGTTTCGTGGTGTCGTCAACTTAGCGTCCGCAACCCACTTCCACGCATGCCTCCCGCACCCAAGCCACGCAAAGCCACCGCCAAGTCCGCCCAAAGCCCCGCCCCCGCGGCTCCCGTCGCCGCCTCCGCCGCCGCGCCCGAGAGCGTGGCCACGCCGGGCAGCGCGACCGACAGCGTGAAGCTGAAGCAGGCCATCCTTCGCAACCTCACCTACACCCTCGCCCGCGACCAGGGCTCCGCGACCCTGCGCGACTGGTGGCTCGCCACCGCCGCCGCCGTGCGCGAGCAGATCCTCGCCCGCCTCATCGCCACCCAGGCCGTCCACAACAAACAAAACGTCCGCCGCCTCTACTACCTCTCGCTCGAATACCTCATGGGCCGGCTCACGGAGAACAACCTCCAGAACACCGGCCTCGTCGAGACCGCCCGCGCCGCCCTCTCCGAGCTCGGCATCAATCTCGACGAACTGCGCGAGGTCGAGGTGGACATGGGCCTCGGCAACGGCGGTCTCGGCCGCCTCGCCGCCTGCTTCCTCGATTCGCTCGCCACCCTCGACTATCCGGCCATCGGCTACGGCATCCACTACGAGTTCGGCCTCTTCAAACAGGAGTTCGTCAACGGCCACCAGATCGAGCATCCGGACAACTGGATGATCTTCGGCACGCCTTGGGAAATCTGCCGCGCCGAATACACCCAGGAGGTGCAGCTCTACGGCCGCGTCGAAAACGTCTTCGACGACAACGGCGGCTACCGTCCCCGCTGGGTGGATACGAAAAAGATCCTCGGCGTGCCCTACGACATTCCCATCGCCGGCTTCGGCACCCACACCGTCAATCTCCTCCGCCTCTGGGCGTCGCGCTCCACCGAGGAGTTCGACCTCACCGCCTTCAACTCCGGCGGCTACGTCGAGGCCGTGCGCGAGAAGGCCGTCGGCGAGACCGTCTCGAAGGTCCTCTACCCGAACGACAAGACCGAAAACGGAAAAGAGCTCCGCCTCATCCAGCAGTATTTCTTCGTCTGCTGCTCCCTGCGCGACCTCATCCGCCGCCACTTCCGCATCCCCGGCAACAGCTGGGACAACTTCTCCGCCAAGGTCGCCGTGCAGCTCAACGACACCCACCCCGCCGTGGCCGTCGCCGAGCTCCAGCGCATCCTCGTGGACGAACAACAGCTCGGCTGGGAAGCCGCCTGGGACATCGTCAAAAAGACCTTCGGCTACACCAACCACACCCTCCTGCCCGAGGCCCTCGAAAAGTGGAGCGTGCCGCTCTTCAGCCGCGTGCTCCCGCGCCACGCCCAGATCATTTTCGAGATCAACCGCCGCCTCATGCAGCGCGTCGAGGCGAAGTGGCCCGGCGACAACGACAAGAAACGCATCTGCTCCCTCGTGGACGAAGGCGGCGCCAAGTCCTTCCGCATGGCCAACCTCTCCGTCGTCGGCTCCCACGCGGTCAACGGCGTCGCCGCCCTCCACACCCAGCTCCTCAAGAAGGACCTCTTCCCCGAGTTCGACTCCCTCTACCCGGGCAAATTCCAAAACAAGACCAACGGCATCACGCCCCGCCGCTGGCTGCTCGACTGCAATCCGCGCCTCTCCGCCCTCATCGAGGAGACCCTCGGCAACCGCGCCTGGGCGCGTGATCTCGACCAGCTCCGCGGCCTCGAACTCTCCGCCGGCAACGCCGAACTCCAGGAGCGCTTCATGGCCGTGAAACGCGAAAACAAGGTCGCCCTCGCCGCCGTCATCAAACGCGAGTGCGGCATCGACGTCTCGCCCGACGCGCTCTTCGACGTGCAGATCAAGCGCCTCCACGAATACAAGCGCCAGCACCTCAACCTGCTCCACATCCTCACCCTCTACCGTCGCCTGCTGCGCAACCCCACGCTCGACCTCGTGCCGCGCGTCTTCGTCTTCGCCGCCAAGGCCGCCCCCGGCTACGACCTCGCGAAAAACATCATCCGCGCGATCAACGTCATCGGCAAACGCATCAACGAGGACGCCCGCGTCGGCGGCAAACTGAAGGTCGCCTTCCTGCCCAACTACCGCGTCTCCCTCGCCGAGAAAATCATCCCCGCCGCCGACCTCTCCGAGCAGATCTCCACCGCAGGCAAGGAGGCCTCCGGCACCGGCAACATGAAGCTCGCCCTCAACGGCGCGCTCACCATCGGCACGCTCGACGGCGCCAACGTCGAGATCGGCGAGGAGGTCGGCGACGACAACATCTTCATCTTCGGCCTCACGGTGCCGGAGGTCGAGGCGCTCGACGCCAAGGGCTACAGCCCCTGGGACTACTATCACCAGGACGAGGAACTGCGCGCCGTCGTGGACTGGCTCGGCAGCGACTACTTCACGCCCGGCGAGCACGGCGCCTTCGGCGCGCTCCACCACAGCCTCACCGGCGGCGGCGATCCCTTCAAGGTGCTCGCCGACTACCGTTCCTACGTGCTGGCCCACGAAAAGGTGGACGCCGCTTACCGCGACAAGAAGCGCTGGGCCAAGATGGCCATCCTCAACACCGCCCGCGTCGGCAAGTTCTCCAGCGACCGCACCATCCACGAATACGCCCGCGAGATCTGGAATCTCCCGGCCGTGCACGTCGGCTGATACCGGTCGGCTGATACCGATTCGCATTCAAAGGCATAGAAACACCGCTCCGATGCAGGCCCGACCGCTGGTCGGGCTGCCTGACCAGCGGTCGGGCCTGCAGGCCGTGATCGCCGGGCGCGCCGCGAAGGACGCTCGGTGATCGCCGCCCCGTCCCAAAAAAAACGGCGCTCCCGGAGGGAGCGCCCTACTTTCCTGAAGATACCCACCCGAAACGCGATCGGGGGGGGGGGCGACGACGACAACGCCGGGGCGCCGCGCTTCGTTCCCCCGACCCGGCGTCAGGGCGCCGGGCCCCAGCGCTTCGTGAAGGGGAAATAGATGAACAGGGGCCGACCGACCACGTCCTCGGCCGGAACGGTGCCCCAGTAACGACCGTCGAGACTGTTGGCGGAGTTGTCGCCCAAGGGCAGATAACGCCCCTCGCCGACCTTCACCTCCGTGCCGTTTGCGAAGGCCCCCTCCGGACGATAACCGACATAGTTGTCGATCCGCTCCGCGTTTTTGGCGAAAGCGGGCGATCCGGTGATGGGCTCGCCGTTGCGGTAGAGCGTGTAGTTCTCGATGCGCAAGGTGTCGCCGGGCACGCCGACGAGGCGCTTGATGTAATACTGGTCGCCCTGGATCTGCGGGTGGCGAATGCTGCGGGTGCGAAACACAAACCCGTCGCCCACCTCGGGGCGAACGAAGTGGTAGCTCACCCGGTCCACGAAGAGCTGGTCGCCGGTGAGAATGTCGAAGGAGAGCATGCGTTCGCCCGACTGCACCGTCTTGCCGGTGCGGATGAACTGCACGTTCACCAAGCCGCGGCTGGTGTTGACCTGCCCCACCACGAGCTCCTTGCGCTCGATTTTGTCGCGCACGATGTCGCCGAGCGAACGCGGGTCGCCCGGGAAATACGCGTCGCGCAGCACCCAATCCATGTCGAAATCCATCGGCACCTTGAAGGACACCGTGTGGTTGCCGACCACGAGGTGGTATTCGCGGAGTTTCGCCGGGAACACGCCCCAGGACCGCCCCGGCACCTCGTTGAAGGCGACGACGCCGCGGCCGCCGCCCACGGGCAGCAGCACCTCGCCCGTATCCGGCGCGTCGATACGGCGCGGCTTGGCGCCGACGGTCAGGAAACCGAAGGTCTGGCCGACGAGCGAGGGCTCCTCCTCCTTGCTCGCGTAAACCTGGCCGGTCATGCCGTTGTAGCTCGGCCACATCGAGTTGGTCGGGATCTTGAAGGGCTGCACGTAAAAGGCGCGCAGGCCCAGGATCACGATCGCCGCGACGAGGAAAAACTCGACGTTCTCGACCAGGCCCGACTTCGGGTAGTGGGGACCGCCGGTGCGCCGGAGCACGGCCTCGAGCTCGTCGATGCCGAGCTTGAGCTTCGCGGTGTCGGCCTTGTCGCGCAGGAGCTGGCGCAGACCGCTCGCGCTGCCGTTGAGCGCCGCCTGGTCGGCGGAGGAAAGGATGTCGCGGCGGTAGTGGAAAACCTTCTCGGCGAGTTCGAGCCAGTCGGCGGCGAGGCGGCGGGTTTTGCTATGCTGGGAGGCGAAGAGGCCGAACATGGGAAAAGGGAAAACGCGACGAAACGGCTGGGTGAGAGGTGCGGTGCGGGCGGCGGAGGCGAACGGGAAATGACGCGATGACCGGAGAATCAGAAAGCAAAAACCCGCCCGGGTGTCGCGGGCGGGAATGAAAAAAACGCGGGCGGATCAGTTTTTGAGCACCTGGATGAAGGCGTCGGGCGGGATGTTCACCTTGCCGATCATCTTCATCTTCTTTTTGCCCTCCTTCTGCTTGTCGAGGAGCTTGCGCTTGCGGGAGATGTCGCCGCCGTAACACTTGGCCGTCACGTCCTTGCGCATCTCCTTCACGTTGTCGCGGGCGATGATCTTGCCGCCGATGGCGGCCTGGATGGCGACCTTGAACATCTGCGGGGGGATGATCTCGGCGAGTTTTTCGCAGAGCTGGCGCCCTTTGCCCTCGGCCTTTTCCCGGTGAACGATGCTGGCGAAGGCGTCCACCGGGTCGCCGTTGATCATGATGTCCATCTTCACCAGGTCGCTTTCGCGATACTCGCCGAGCTCGTAGTCCATCGAGCCGTAGCCGTGGGTGATGGATTTGAGGCGGTCGTTGAAGTCCACCAGGATCTCGTTGAGCGGCAGCACGCAGGTGAGCATGACGCGGTTCGCGTCGAGCGTGTCGGTGTGCTCGCAGGTGCCGCGCTTCTCCATCACGAGGGCGAGGATGTCGCCCATGTTCTCGTTGGGGATGTGGATGGCGGCCTTGATCGTGGGCTCGCTGATGTAGTCGATGGTGCCGGGGTCGGGCAGGTTGATCGGGTTGTCCACCTCGATCTCCTCGGCGCCGTGGGCCTTCACGCGGTAAACCACCGACGGGTAGGTGGAGATGATCTCCACGTCGTGCTCGCGGCGGATGCGCTCCTGGATGATCTCCATGTGGAGCAGACCGAGGAAACCGCAGCGGAAACCGAAGCCCAGCGCGACGGACGACTCGGATTGGTAGAGAAACGCGGCGTCGTTGAGGCGCAGGCGGCCGAGGGCGGCCTTGAGTTTCTCGTAGTCGCTGGATTCGAGCGGATACAGACCGCAGAACACCATCGGGCGCACCTCCTTGTAACCGGGCAACATCTCCTGCGCGGGCTGGCGGTGCAGGGTGAGCGTGTCGCCGATCTTGATCTCACTGGGGTCCTTGATGTTCGAAACGATGTAGCCCACGTCGCCGGCGTCGAGCGAGGCGGTCTTGGTCATCTTGGGCGTGAACACGCCGACCTCCTTGATCTCGGAGCGCTGGTTGTTGCTCATCAGCAACATCTGATCGCCGGCCTTCACCGAGCCGGAAAAGACGCGACCGTAGGTGATGACGCCGCGGTAGCTGTCGTAGAGGGAGTCGAACACCAGAGCGCGGGTGGCCGGGTGGTGCGTCCAGCGCGGCGGCGGGATGCGCGCGACCACGGCTTCGAGAATGTCCTGGATCCCGATGCCGGACTTGCCGGAGGCGAGGATGGCCTCCTCGGCCGGGATGGTGAGGATGTCCTCGAGCTGGGTCATGCAGAGCTCGAGGTTGGCCGAGGGCAGGTCGATCTTGTTGATGACCGGGATGATTTTCAGGCCCTGCGCGGTGGCCAAATGAAAGTTGGCCACGGTCTGGGCCTCGACGCCCTGGGCGGCGTCGATGAGGAGCACGGCGCCCTCGCAGGCGGCCAGCGAACGCGAGACCTCGTAGGCGAAGTCCACGTGGCCGGGGGTGTCCATGAGGTTGATCTTGTAGCGCAGCCCGTCCTTGGCCGGGTAGTGCATCGTCACCGGGTGCGACTTGATGGTGATGCCACGCTCCTTCTCGAGGTCCATGGCGTCGAGGTGCTGCTCGGTGAGCACCCGCTGTTCGACGGTGTTGGTGTATTCGAGCAGGCGGTCGGAGAGCGTCGTCTTGCCGTGATCGACGTGGGCGATGATGCAGAAATTACGAGTAAGGGAGGAGTCCATGCGAGCGGTGACGGCGGCGCGAGGGGCGCGCGGAATCGGGCACGGTGCGGAGCGGCTCCGGCGCTTTCAAGCCGCGAGATGGGAAAATCTCGGCGGATCTTGGCGCAGCCCTCCCCGGACGGCCCGCTCCGCCGCGCGTCCCCCGACCGCCAATTCCTATTCGCGCGCAAGGTGAGCACGGTCTCGGAAGTTGGCCGAGGACGGCCAACGCTACACCAATAGCCCGATCCTCCCGACGATTTGGCTCAGCTTGAACGCAAACTGGCATAACCCGCCGCCGCGACCCCGCCGCCTACTCGGCGAGATCCCGCTCCAACGCCTCCAGCGCGGCGGCACGTGTCTCGGCGTCGGCCCAGGGATCGAAGTCACGCCGCGTCTCCGGGCTCGTTTGCAGCAGGCGCACGGCCGCCACCCGCACGGCGAGGTCGGTGTGCCCCAGCCCCGCGCGCCAGAGTTTTCGATCCTCGGCCAAAAGCGCCGCGAGCACCGTTTCCGCCGCCGGACGCTCAAACTCGTCACCGCGTCCGGCCAGTTCCCACAGGCTCGCGACGGCTCGGGCGCGCACCTTAGCGTCGGCGGAGCGCGCCTCCTGCGGCAGGGCGCGCAAGGCCTCGGCGCGATCGGCCGCGCTCTGGGCCCGCCGGGCAAAGTCGCGGTCGGCCTGGTCGAGCCAGCTGAGAAACGCATCCGCCTCCACCGCGCCGGTCAGGCGGTCGATCAACTCGCCGCGGTCGTTGGTCAACACGAAGGCCGGGATGCCCCGCACGCCGAAGCGTTTCACCAGCCCGCCCTGCGCGTCGAAGTCGATGCGGTGCGCGCGGAAGTCCCCCACCCTGCCCCGCACCTTCGGGTCGGCCAGCGTGCCGCGCTCCATGCGTTTGCAAAAACCGCACCAGTCGGCGGTGAAGTAGAGCAGGATGGGATTTTCCCCGCGCGGAGCATCTTCCTGCGAAAAGGCCGGCAAACGCGTCTGCCACGGATCGGCCATGACCGCCGGAGCCGCT
The DNA here is from genome assembly GCA_966252115.1 of uncultured Akkermansia sp. GTDB lineage: Bacteria > Verrucomicrobiota > Verrucomicrobiia > Opitutales > Opitutaceae > IMCC26134_A. Next base: position 19,837 of record CBINNW010000006.1, on the reverse strand, counting down.
TTGGCCGTTGCAGCCGCCGTGGTGGAAGACGCGCCGGTGGCGGCGGTGCTCGTGACGGTGCCGGCGGGGGATGTCGCCGCGGGGGCAGTGGCCGTGCCTGCGGCCGCGGCGACGCCGAACGCGAGCAGGCGGAGCGCCGCTCGAACTGCGCATCTCGTCCGGGCATGAAGGCGAGTTCCGCTCATAAGGCGCCCTCCTTGCCGTGGCGGATCGCCGGCCAAAATTTGTCCCAATCGAAGGGGCGGCTGAACTCGCCGTGGTGGCACTTCAGGCAGTCGCCCGGCCCGAGGGGACGAAACTGGAAGGTCACCGGGCCGCCGGCCGAGCGTTCGGCGACATGGCGGCCGCCGGGGCCGTGACAGCTTTCGCAGCCGACGTGGGTGAGCTTGCGCTCGGCAAACTCGCGCCGGTAGCCGCCGGGCGAGCCAAAGCCGACCGTGTGGCAAGCCACGCAGGAGGGATCCGCGTCCGCCCCGCGCGCCACCAGCGAATCGAAGGCGTGGGCGTGCGCGCTGCCCTGCCACGCGGCGGCGGCCGAGGGGTGGCAGGCGAGGCAGCTTTGCGAGCCGACATAGTCCGTCGCGGAGCGCACGCCGGGCACCTGGCCGGCCGCGGCGCGCGAGGGATCGTCGATGGCGAAGGAGCTGGTGCGCGCCTCGGCCCGGTAGGCGGCGAGCAGGCGCAGGATGTCGGGGTTTTCCGGATACTGGTCGTCGAGCAGCACGACGTCGTGTTTGCCCGCCGCGACCTCGCCCTCGGCCGAAAACCGCAGTTCGAGCCGGCCGTAGGATTTGGCGTCGTTGCCGGTGTAGTAAACGAAGGCGCGGTTCTCGCGTTGCAGGCGCTGGGCGGGCTGGCGCACCGCGCCGCCGAGCACGGCGTCAAACTCGTAAAAACGCGACGCGAGCCGGCGCAGCGCGCTCTCGTCGGCGTAGGCGAGCAGGAGCAGCGAATCGGCCCGCGTTTTCAGCTCGGGCAGGATGCGGGCGAGGCAGGTTTCCATGGGCTCGATCTCCACCCCGGCGCCGGGCTCGCCGTCGAGCGCGGAGGGATCCACCACGCCGACGATGGCCACGCGGCGGCCGGCGCGCTCGGTGATTGTCCAGCCGCGCAGGATCGGCTCGCTCCCGCCGCTCGCGCGAAGGTTGGCGGAGATGAAGGGCACGACCGACGCCGTCGCCAGCTCGCGCAACGTCGCCGCCGGCAGCCCGGCCTCGCGTGCGCCGGCGTTGATCGCGGCGTAGCCCAGCTCGGCGTAGGCGTGCAGCACCTGGCGGTGTTTTAGCAGCTGGAAGTCCTCGGGTCCCTCGATGGCGTCGCCGACATCCACGCCGAAACGCTCCGCCGCCGGCAGCGCGCCGAGGGCGGTGCGCAGGCGCGCCAATCCGCCGTATTGCCCGCTGAAACAGCCGCAGTGCGTCAGCCGACCTCGTGTCTGCGAGGTGAAAAACACCTCGAAGGCGGCCGGCTCGCCCGCGCCCTTGCCGCCGCCGCAGCCGGCCAGCGCCAACAGACAGAAAAGCCCGAACGCGCAAACCGCCGCCGCGACGGCGCCGCGTCCGCCGCTTCGCCCAAGGAGGACGGACATTCCTGTCCGTCGGCTCGAATGTTCGATCTGTCCGGGCACGCCAACAACCGGACCACCGACCAACGGACAAGAATGTCCGTTCTCCCTTGTGGATCCGACCGAGTCCGACGTCGGTTCAATACAGCAGCGCATAGGTGAGGATGTTCACGTTCACCTCGGCGGAGCGTTTGATCTCGTTGCCCCCGCAGCAGCAGCAGCCCTTGGCGTTGCCCACGTCGTTCAGTCCCTCTTTCGAGTAGATCATCACCAGACGTCCGTTGATCTCCAGGCCCTCGACCAGCGCGGTGCTGCCGTTTTTGCAGTTCAGGGCGTCGATCCGGTTCACGATCGAGAAGACCGGGTGGCTCATCGGGATGGTGACGAGCCGGTATTCCGGCAGGGCGAGGGCGAGCTCCTTGCGCAGGGATTTGTCCCACTCCTCGTTGGAGCAGCTCGGGCTCGATAGCAGGAAGCCGCCGTTCATCAGGTAACGCCGCAGGTTGGCGCGCTCCTTCTCGGTCAGCGTGAAGGCGTCCTCGCCCGAAAACACGCAGAAGGGCGTGTCGAAGACCGCGTCCGAATCGAGCCGCACCGCGCGGAAGGTTTTTTCCACCGGCAAGGTGGTGGCCGCCGCGGCGTCGGATAGAAACTTGTCCGCGAAACAGACCGAACTCCGGTCGCCGGCGTAGATGAAGTTGCCCACCGCGATCTGTCCCGGCTCCAGCGCCTTGGTCGAGGGCGTGGGTTTCGGCTGCGGGTCCTTGGCCGCGCCGTGCAGGGAGACGAGGGGCAGGAAAACGCAGACGGCGAGCGCGGCCCGGGCGCCACGCGCGAAAAGTCGGCCAAGAGAGGAGGTTTTCATGGGCGGGTGAGTTGTCGGAAATATTCGTCCACCAGCTCGCGATACTGCTCGGCGCCCAGTTCGGAGGGCGTGGCGCCGGATTCGCGGTCGGTGGGATTGAGGTTGCGCAGCACGTCGGGCGCGCCGGTTTGCACGGCCGGAGCGCCGCCGTCGCCGGCGCCCTGGCCCTGCCCGGAACCGCCCTTGCCCGAGGGCCCGCCGGCCATGCCGGAGGCGGGATCGGCGGGCGCCGGCTCGGCGCCCATGACGGGCGGAGGCGGGCCGCCGGCGGTGGAGTAGCCCGAGGCGGGGCCGGACCCGCCGCCGGGCGAGGTGCCGACGCCGATGCCGGAGCGCGCGCCGAGCGGACCGAAGCGGCGGCTCTGCCGCATCTGCTCCCAGCTCATGCCGCCCGAGCCGCCCGCCCCGCCGGGGCGTCGGGCCTGCAAATACTGGTCGAGCTCGTCGGCGCTCTCGCCCTCGCCGCCCTGGCAGGCGGACATGAGCGCTCCCATGTCCTCGGCCAGCCGACGGGTGAGCGCGGCGCCCTCGCGTCCGTCGGCCAGCAGCAGCCGATCCGTGGCGCTCCGGGCGCGGGAGGCGAAGCGACCCTCCTCGATGGCGTCGGCCAGGGCGCGGGCGGAGCCGGCCGCGCGGGGAAACTCGCCCTCGGCGGCGCTCGCGTGTTCGCGCATGCGCTCGGGCAACTGGTCCAGCACCTCGCGCAGCGCGGCCTGGCGGGCGGCGAGGTCCTTCATGGCCAACTGGTCCTCGCGCGAGGGATGGGCCGTCTCGGCGTAGGCGCGCATCTGCTCGGAGAGGGCCTCCTGCTCCAGGTAGGCGCGCTCGAAGAGGTTGATGTCCTTGACCAGCTCGTGGAGGCGCGCGAGGTCGCGCAGCGGTTGTTCCAGATCCTGCGCCAACTGCTCGCGCCGGGCACCGAGACGCTCGGCCTGCTCGCGCGCGCGACGCTCCAGATCCGCGCCGCGACCGGCGGTGTCGCCCAGCTCGCGGGCGGCGGAGGCGTCGCGCGCTTCGCGGCTCTGCGCCACCGATTCGCGGAGGGCGCCGGACTCGAGCGTCAGACGCTTCGCGAGATCGCGTTCGAAATCATAGACCGGATTGGGACGCACAAACTCGAGCAGGCGGTCCGCCAGCCCGTCGAGCTCGGCGTCGAGCACGTCCTGTCGCTCCGCCAGCTCGGCCAGGCGCGCCTGGAGCTCGGGCGTGGCGCCGTCGCGCGCGAGTTGTTCCTCCAGCGCCTTGGCCTCCTCGGCGAGCGCGACCTGGCGATCGCGAAGCGCCGAAAACCGCTCCGTCAGCTCGCCGTATTTTTGGGTGAGGGAGGCGACGTCGCCGATCTCGCGCAGGTGTTGGTTGTATTCGTCCTCGCTGATCAGCGTGAGCGTGACGGTGCGGCTACGCCCGATCTGCGGCGTGGGCGCGGTGTCGATGGCCTCGGCGAAAAAGCTCACCCGGTCGCCGGGCCGCGCCCCCAGCGCCACGAAGTCGAAGGCCAGCCCGCGCGCGAGGTCGCGCCGGAGATCCTCGGCCTCGACCACCAGGGGCGGGGTGTAAACGCCGTTCAGCGCCCGGTGTATCCGAAGGGTGGAGACGCCGTAGTCGTCGCTCGCCTCGAACTTCGCCGCCAGGGTGAAGGCCACGCTGGCGAAGCCGTCCTGCGCCGGCTCGCGCACCTCGACCACCGGCGGCAGGTCGTGCGAGAGGGTGAGCAAGGTGTCCGGCGTCGGCTCCGACAGGAGGCCGTCGATGTCGGTGACGCGAAAACGCAGCCGCGCGTCGGCCTCGGCCGGCAGCTCGCAGGCGACCTCGTTTTCGCCGCTTTTTTCCAGCTTCACGCGGGTGGGCGCGCCGCCCTCGACGCCGAGCGGACCGAGCTCGAGCCAGCCCTCGCGCAGGGGACGGTTGGAACGCAGGAAAAAGCGGAGTTTCGAGCCGTGCAGCGCCCCGAGGCTCTTGAAGTCCAGCTTGCGCTCGACGACGCGCAGACCGGTGTAGGCCGGCGGCACGATCTCCACCCGGGCCTGCTCGATGAGCGGGGTGAGCATCACGCGCACGACCCGTTGTTCGCTGTAGAAATCGTGGTCCTTGGCGTGCGCCACCAACACGAGGTCGCTGCGCACGTCGGCCAGCTCGGCGATGAAGCCGCGCTCGCCATCGCGCACCATCGGCACGGTGACGAGCTTGGCCGGCCCCTCGGGCGGATGCGCGCTGAGGAAAAGTTCGCGCGGTTCGTGTCCCGCCCAGTCCACCCGCACGGCCAGTTTGCCGCCGTAGGTGACGGGGCTGTTGTCCGCCAGGGGTTGGACGATGTGCAGCCGCGTGAAGGCGTAGGGCGGGTGGTCGCCGAAGGGATCGAAAAAGCGCGGCAGCACCACGCTCGTCACCGGCAAAAAGGCCAGCCCGAGCACCACCGCGCCGGCCAGCCAGAGCAGGGAGCGTTCGAGCATGCGCCGGTCCGCGCCGGAGCGGGCGAGCGCGGGCAGGTCGGAAGCGGCGGTGTCGGCCACGCCGCGCTCCACCGCGGCGGCGGCGAGGGCGCGGGTGCGCTCGGGCAAGGCGGGATCCTGCGACTGGCGGACGAGTTGAAGGGCGTTGATGAGCCGCGAGCCGAGGGCCGGCGCGCGCATCTCAAGGTGACGGGCGACGCGTTCGGGCGGATTGCGCCGCAGCCAGACACGGTGGGCGATCAGGCCCGCCAAACCGAGCGCGGCCGCGCCGCCGACGCCGAGCAGGCCGAGCCGGGTGGGCGCGCGCAGGCTGAGAAAGGCGTCCAGCGCCACGGCGCAGAGCAGGGCGGCGGCGAAATACGGCAGGGCGCGCCAGAGCAGCACGCGGGCCTGCTCGCGCCGCCAGGCGGCGTCGGCGCGGGCCAGACGGGCGAGCAGGTCGGAGATGGACGGCGGCGTTTTCATCAGGCGAGTCCCCAGCGGCGGCGCCAGAACCAGTCGGCCGCGCCCAGCAAACCGAGCAACCAGAAAACCCAGGCCACGGGCCAGGCCGGTTCGAGCCGGGTCTCGTCGCCCGATTGCACCGGCGCGTTTTTGACCGCGCGCAACTGCTCGGAGAACTCCTCCGGCGCCAGCACCCGGCCGCCGCTCGCCTCGGCCAGGCGGCGCAGGTAGGCGACATCGGCCGCGACCTCGGTGGCCTCGGCGTTTTCCTCGTAAACATTGAAGCGCACCGAGCGCAGGCCGCCGTCGGGCAGGCGCGTCTCGATGCGGTGCGGGCCGGTGCGGGTGGGCAGATACTCGAAAAGCACCCGGTCGCCCTGCCCGTCGGCGGGCGAGGCGCTGAGGCGTTCCAATTCCTTGTCCCCGTGGTGCACGGTCAGGACAAGCGGACCGAGGGCCGGATCACCGGCCTTGCGGCGCACGACGCGCAGGTGCAGGCGCTCGCCGAGCAGCACGTTGGCCGTGCCGGCGCGAAAACTGTAGCGCTCGCCGGGCGTGTGGTCGCGGCTGTTGACCAGCCAGAGCAGGGTCTGGTCCCAGAAGCGGTCGAAGAGCGTGTTGCCGCCCTCGACGCGGGCGTTGAAGGCCCAGCGCCAGAGCCCGTCCACGCCTACGCTCAAGACCTGCCCGGCGCCGAAACGCCGATGCACGAAGGCGGGAAACTCGTCCGCCTCCGCCGCCACGGCCAGCGTGGCGGAGAGCGGCCGGGCCTCGCCCGCGCTGCGCCGGCCGAGCAGGGGCGGCGGCGTGTTCGCGGCCTCGTTGGCCTCGGCCACGAGGCGCAGGGACGGCGCGCCGCGTCCCTCGGCCGACACCCGCACGGTGGCCTCGGAGCGTTGCAGCTCGCCCCACTCCAGCGGCTGGAGGCCCCGGAGCGCGCCGGTGCCGGAGACGGCGTCGCCGCGGGCGAAGATCACCACGCCGCCGAGCTGATCGACCCAGCGCGCGAGGGCCTCGAGCTGCGCGGGCTTGAGCACACGATCCACCGCCTGCCCGAGGATCACCGCGTCGTAGGCGCTCCACTCGTCCGCTCCTCCGGGCAGGCGAAAGGCCTCCGTCTCGGCGTCGGTGCGCACGACGTGGAAACGGCCCTGGGCGTAGGCGGAGGCCACGTCCACCTCGAGTTTGTCGTTACGGCGCAGCGAGCGCTGGAGAAAGGTGGTGTCCCAATAGGGGCTGCCCTCGAGCACGAGCACGCGGATCTTCCGGTCGATGACGTTGAGGTAGGTGGTGGCGGAGTTGTTGGCCGTCTCCGCCTCCCCGTCCAGCGGCGTGACGCGCACGGTGTATTCGAACTGCCCGGCGGCCGGTTCGGTGACCTCGAAGACGACGGGCAACTGCGGCTCGTCGCGCAGGACGACCGTGCGGCGGGCCACCTCGCGCCCCTCGCGCAGCAGGGCGACCTCCAGGGTCTCGTAGGAAATGCCGCGCGGACGCAGCGTGGCGGAGACGCGGATGGTCTGCCGGATGTAGTGAAACGGCTGATACGAGGCGATGCGCGCCGAGAGGTCGCGGGCGCGGAGCTCGCCGCCGAAGGGCACGGCGTAGATGGGGACGTGGCGGGCGCGCGCGGCCTGGGCGGTGCGGCCGGCGTTGACCAGCTCGAAGTCGTGCCCGTCGGTGAGCAGGAAAAGCGCGTCGGCCCCCTCCCCCGCCCCGAGCGATCCGAGCATGCTCTGCACGGCGGAGTGGAAACGTGTGTCGGCCCCCTCGGGCGCGAGATTGTCGATGGGACCGACGAGGGGCGCGGCCTCGGCGTCGAAGCGCCAGAGACGCAGGTCGGCCGGCGGCGAGACGCCTGGGCGCGAGGCCAGACCGGCGTCCCAGAGCAGGGCGCGGGCGGCGTCGAAACGCGAACGCCCGCCGACGTCGGTCTGCCGCATGCTGCGGGAGCTGTCGATGGCCACCAGCGTCACCCGCGCGTCGGCCGCGCGCGCCTCCACCCGCACGCGGGAGGGTTGCAAAAGCAGCAGGAGCAGCCCGGCGAGCAGGAGCAGACGGAGGCCGAGCAGAAAACAGCGGTGACCGGTGCCGAGCCGGGCCGAGACGCGCCAGTAGGTCCAGACCGAGAGGGCGCCCAGCACGAGGCCGAGCAGGCCGACCAGCGGGATCGGGACCAGGGGATCGAGAACGAGGGAATCGGCGGGGTTCATCGGGCCAGCCTCCGCAGCCACAGTTGGAAGAGCAGTTCGAGTCCAAGCGCGCCCAGCGCGGCGAGCAGGAACCAGTGCGCGAGGGACCGGCCGCGCGCGAGGGCCTCATAGTCGTCGCGACCGCCGAGAAACGCGCCCTCGGCGTCGCCGCCGGTCTGCACGCTCAGGTGCTCGCGATCCACCGCGCGCAGGTCGGACTCCTCCGGGTCGGGATTGACCACCCAGGCGTTTTTGAGACGTCCATCGACGAGGGTGTAGAAGCCGAGCTCGTCCGCCGGGAAAACCACCCCGGTGCGTTCGCCGCGCGGGTCCTGGCGCACGTCGAGCACGCGGCCGCTCGGGCTGGTGACGGGCTGCCGCCGCAGATCGGCGCGCCAGACCTCGCCCTCCACCTGCGCGCCGATGGTGAAGGCCGGCGGCGGGGGCTCGGCGGTGTCGAGGCGTTTGACCAGTTCCTGCACCCAGGCGGGGAAAACGCGCTGGCGGGCGAGATTGCTGGAGAGCTCGTTGACCGAAAAATTCATGAGGACGAGCGTGCCGAGCCCGTGCTCCACCGAGGCCATGGCGGGCGTCTCGTCGTCGAAGCGCAGCAGGACCTTGCCCGAGCCGGTGGCGGAGGCGCTGTGGAAATCGTAGATCGCGAGCAGCCCGAGGTCCTGCCGCAGCGTGCCGCGAAAAAGGCGCAGCAGCGGCGCCTCGAAGTCGCCGGTGGCGATGCGGCGGGCGGCCTCGCCGACGTTGGCGGTCTGACGCAGCGGGCCGACGCTCAGGGGCAGACGCGTGCCGCCGAGCGCGGTCTGGAGGCGGCGCAGATTGTCGACGTCGTCGGGGGAATCGAGGAACCACACCACGCCGCCGCCGCGGAAGATAAACTCGGCCAAGGCCTCGGTGGCGGAGCTTTCGAGCTGGCCGCAGCCGGTGAGGAAAACCTTGGAGGCGCCGGCGAGGCGGTCGGCGGCGAGGCTCGAGGACTCGACATGGCGCGGCAGCAACGAGCCGGCCTGGCCGGGGAAGGGATTGAGCGCGGCGTGCAGGTAACGCAGGGGCGGCCGCGCGGGGTCGGCGAAGTCGGAGACGGTGACGATCTCCTCCTTCTCGGCCACGGCGAGCACGAGGCCCCAGCGGTCGTCGAGCGAGAGGTTGTCGATGGGCAAGGTCAGGTCGCAGAGGTGCAGACCGGGCGCGCCGGCCGGCACCTGCACGGTCACGCGGGCGGAGGACCAGGGCGCGACGAGCACCGGCTCCTCGACGCGGTGGCGGCGGTCCACCTCGGCGACGAGCGTGGTGCGCAGCGGCTCCGGGCCGAAGTTGCCCACCGTCACCTCCAGCGGCAGGCGGTCGCCGGCCAGGGTGCGCGCCTGCCCGAGCCCCACCTCCAGGATGCCGTGGTTCGCGGCCTCGCGGGAGCCGACATCGACGAAGTAGAGCCGCGCGCCCTCGAGGCCCTGGAAATCGACCCGGGCCCAGTTCTGTCGTTGAAAATCGGATACGTGGTAAACCTCGACCGGCCCCTCGTCCTTGGTCAGCAGGCGCGCGACGAGCTGGTGGGCGGCGACGTGGTCGGCGCGGGTGGCGGAGGCGCCGAGGTTTTCCAGAAAACGACGGGCCTCGGGCAGGTTGGCCGCGAGGCCGGTGAAACACGCGGTGGGCGTGGCGCCGACCGCGATGACGTTGACCTCGTCCTCGGCGTCGAGCGTGTCGAGGATTTTGCCCGCCTCGACGAGGGCCTTTTTGCGACGCGTCACGCCGGCCTCCTGATACTCCATGCTCATGGAGTGATCGACGAGGATGAGCACGCGGCGGCGGCTCTCCGGCTCGCCCGGCGCGTCGGCGCGGCGCAGCACGGGCAGGAGAAAGGCGAGCAGGAGCAGGAGCAAAAACAGCGTGCGCAGAAGCGCGAGGATGCGGTGGCGCCAGCGGTGGATGCGCGAACGCTCGGCGGCGCTGCGCGTGAGGTGCTCGAGGTTGGGAAAGAGGAATTTCTGCGGGAAGCGTTTGTTGAGCAGATGCACCAGCAGCGGCGCGGCGAGCAGCGGCGCGAGCAGGAACCAGAGACCGGATTGGAGAAACTGCATCGCGATCAGGCGCGGGCGCCGCGAAAACCGAGGTAGGCCTCGAGCGCGGCGGTGTAGGGGGCGGCGGTGTTGACGAGCTGGTGTTCGATGCCGCGCCCGGTGGCCTCGCGGACGAGGTGTTCGAGCGCGGCCTGCATGCGCTGGCGGTAGGGCTGGCGCAGGTCCTCGGCGTCCACCTCGAGCGCGGCGCCGCTCTCCATGTCCTGGTAACGCGCGACATGCTGCGCGGGCAGATCGAGCTCGTCGGGATCGAGCACCTGGAAAAGCAGCACACGGAAACCGCGGTGCGCGAAACGCGCGAGGGCGTCGAAGAGCGCCGTCGGGTCGCCGTGCAGGTCGGAGAGCAAAATCAGCAGGCCGCGGCGTTTGGCGAGGCCGGCCACTTGTTCGAGGACGGTGGGCAGGCCGGTGCCCTGGTCGGGCCGGACGTGCTCGAGCAGGGTCACCATGTCGTGCAGATGCTGCCGCGTGCCGCCGGGCGGGAGGTAGTTTTTCAAGGTCTGGGCGAAGAGCCCGAGGGCGGCTTTGTCGCCCTGGCGGAGCATGAGGTAGGAGAGCGCGGCGGCGAGGCGGGCGGCGTGGGCGTATTTGGCGAGACGCCCCTGCCCGGCGTAGGCCATGGACGCGCTGCCATCGACGAGCAGATAGGCGGTCATGTCGGTCTCGTCCTCGAAGCGGCGGACAAAGAGGCGGCGGGTGCGACCGTAGGCGCGCCAATCGACGTGATCGAGCGAGTCGCCGGCGACGTAGGCCTTGAAGTCGCGAAACTCGGCCGAGGAGCCCGGCAGCGGCGAACGGTGACGGCCGGCGAAAAGCCCCTCGACGGTGGCGCGCGCGAAGAGCAGCAGGTTTTTGAAACGGTCGAGCTCGGCGAGACTCAGGATGCCGGATTCGCCGCCGGTCGCACCGAGCGGCCGGGCCAGCCGGGTGGCGGGGCGCGGTGACGGCGGGGTGGACGCGGATGCGGACGAGGGCTGCTGCCGAAGCGGAAGCGGCGGCGACGGTGCTCGGGACGAGGCGCCCGACCGCGGCGGCAAGGGCGGCGGCGTGGCGGGCGAGTCGCGGCGGAGGCGCAGCGGGCCGGGACTCGGCGGGCGCGGCGGCTCCGGATCGAAGAGCGAGGACATCGTGGCGGAGGCGTGCCTGAGGCGTGACGGCGGCGGAGGCTTGGGCGAAGCCGGGGCGAGGCTGGGGCGTCCGGTGTTTTCCGTGTGCGTGGAGCCGGGATCAGTAGGCTTTTTCGCGCACGGTGCCGATGAGCTCGGCGACGATGTCGGCGGCTTTGCGACCGGCGCCGGTGGCGCGGTAGTTGACCACCACGCGGTGGGGCAGCACGGCGGCGGCGACGGCGCGCACGTCGGCGGTCTCGGGTGCGAGGCGGCCGTCAAGGAGGGCGAGGGCCTTGGCCCCGAGGATGAGGCACTGCGAGGCGCGCGGGCCGGCGCCCCATTCGAGGTAGTCGCGGGCGAGCAGCGGCGCGCCGGGCTCCTTCGGGCGGGTGGCGGCGGCGAGGGAGACGGCGAAATCGATCACGTGATCGGAGACCGGCGCGGCCCGCACCAGATGCTGGGCGCCGAGGATCTGTTCGCGCGTCGCGACGGGCGACAGTTTCGCCGCTTCCTGAAGCGTGGTGCGGCGCATGATCTCGGCCTCCTCGGCGCGGGAGGGATAGCCGAGCTGGAGCGAAAACATGAAGCGGTCGAGCTGAGCCTCGGGCAGCGGATAGGTGCCCTCCTGCTCGATGGGGTTTTGCGTGGCGATGACGAGAAAGGGATCCGGGAGCGGACGCGTTTCGTGACCGACGGTCACGCGGCGCTCCTGCATCGCCTCGAGCAGGGCGGACTGGGTCTTGGGCGGGGTGCGGTTGATTTCGTCGGCCAGCAGGAGGTGGGTGAAGACGGGGCCCGGCTGATACTCGAATTCGAGGCGACGCTCCTTTTCCTGCAAAAGCTCCGAGCCGAGGATGTCGCTCGGCATGAGATCGGGCGTGAACTGCACGCGCTTGAAAGACAGGTGCAGCGCCTCGGCGAGCGACTTGACGAGGAGGGTTTTTGCCAGGCCGGGCACGCCGACGAGCAGGCAATGGCCGCGGGCGAAGAGGCTCGCGAGGAGGAGGCGGACGATCTCGTCCTGCCCGACGATGGCTTTGCCGAGCTCGGCGCGGATGGCGCGGTAGATTTCCTGAACCTCGGCGGGGCTGGTCTGAAGGGCCTGGCCGGTCTCGCCGGGCGGGATGGTCTGGGCGGTCTCACTCATGCGGGCGAAGTTCTCCGCACCGTGCATCCACGTAGCGAGGCGAAAGCGTCCGCGCGGGTGAGTTTTTGGTGAAAAAGAAAACGCCGCCGAGCGGGGGCGCGGCGGTGGCGGAGCGAGGCGGAGTGCCGAGGACGGAGGCGGCGGACGGGAACGGCGGACGGGAGCTGGAAGCTCCCGCTACTTTGGCGATCCCGGCTTTTCTATCAGGCGCTCAGGTCGGCGAACTCGCTCAGGCTGCGGACCTGCCAGGCTTTGTCGGTGCGTTTGGCGAGGCCGGCGAGCACTCCGCCCGGCCCGAGCTCCAGGAAGTTGACCGCCCCCGGCCCGCCGGCGGTGGCGATGGCGGAGCGCATGCAGTCTTCCCAAAGCACGGAGGAGACGACCTGCTTCACTAGGGCGGCCTTGAGGTCGGCGGGGGCGGAGACGGCCTGACCGGTGGTGTTGGTGAAGACGGTGAACTTCGGCACGGCGAACTCGACCGTGTCGAGGAAGGCGGCGAAGGCCGCGCGGGCCGGCTCCATGAGCCGCGAGTGGTAGGCGCCAGCGACATTGAGCGGGATGATTTTCTTGATGCCGCGGTCTTTGGCGGCGGCGACGGCGGCGTCCACCTTGGCCTTCTCGCCGGAGACGATGATCTGGCCGGGAGCGTTGAAGTTGGCCGCCTCGATGTCGAAGGCCGCGCAGAGCTCGGCGACCTTGGCGCGTTCTTCACCGAGGATCGCGGCCATGCCGCCCACCGATTGCTCGCAGGCGAGCTGCATCAGACGTCCGCGCTCGGCCACGACCCGCAGACCGGTGGCAAAATCAAACACGCCGGCGGCGGTGTAGGCCGTGACCTCGCCGAGCGAGAGACCGAGGGCCATGGAGACGTCGCCCAGTTTGCCCTGCTCGGCCAGAATCGCGTGGAGAGCGAGGCCGTGAACGAAGAGCGCGGGCTGGCAGACCTTGGTCTGGGTGAGCTCGGCCTCGGGCCCCTCGAAGGAAACTTGGGTGAGGCTCCAGCCGAGCACGCGGTCGGCTTCGTCGTAGAGGGCGCGCGCGGTGGCTGAGTTTTCGTAGAGAGACTTGCCCATGCCGACTTTTTGGGCGCCCTGACCGGCGAAGAGGAGTGCGGTAGCCATGTGGATAAACGGGTGCGGAAATGAAAAACGCGAAGCGCTAAGGAAGCGCTTCGCGTAAACCAAGACCTAAACGCGCGGCCGGGAACGCACCGGCGGGCGGCTCAGTTCTTCATGAAGATGCCCTTCAGGTTCATCTCGAGCGCCTGCGGGTTGGGCGAGAAGCGGAGACCGTCGGCCTTGCTCACCAGGCCGGCCTTCACGAGGCGGTAGATGTCGCGGTTGAAGGAGAAGGTGCCGGTGTCGCTGTTGGATTCGAGGAGGCCTTGGATCTTCTCGTTCTGCCCCTCGAGGATGAGGTTTCGCACCGTGCTGTCGGCGGCGAGGATCTCGTTGGCCGGCACGCGGCCGCCGCCTTCGAGCGCGGGCAGGAGTTTTTGGCAGATGAAGCCGCGCAGGGAACTCGCGATCTGGCGACGGGCGAGGAGCTGTTGCTCCGGTGGGAAAAACTCGAACAAACGCGTGAGCGCCTGCGCCACCGTGCCGGCGTGCATGGTCGAGAGCACGAGGTGGCCCGTCTCGGCGGCGGAAATGGCGGTCTCGAAGGTCTCTCGGTCGCGCATCTCGCCGATGAGGATGATGTCGGGGTTCTGGCGCAGCACGGCCCGGATCGCCAATTCGAAGTTCGGCACGTCGAGCCCGATCTCGCGCTGTTGGAACACCGATTTGTCATCCTGGAAGGTGAACTCGATCGGGTCCTCGAGCGTGATGATGTGGCGGTCGAGGTTTTGGTTAATCCAGTTCAGCATCGCCGCCATGGTGGAGCTTTTGCCCGAGCCGGTGGCGCCGCAGACGAGGAGGATGCCGTCCTTGGCCTTGGCCAGCGGCAGGATCGACTCCGACTGGAGGCCGAGCTGCTCGAAGCTGGGCGCGGTGCTCTTGATGTGACGAAACACCAGGCTCACCAGGCCGCGCTGGTGAAAGGCGTTCACGCGGAAGCGGCCGACCTCGGAGCTCGAATACGCGAAATCCACCTGCCCGGCGTCGATCCACTGTTGCGCGAAAACCTTCGGCACATGCTCGTTCACGAACGCCTCGGCCTCGTCCGGCACGATCGGATCCATGTCCACCGGCTTCAAACGACCGGCGAGTCGCACGTAGGCGGGTTTGCCGGATTTGATGACGATGTCGCTGGCGCCGGAATCGACGGCGAGTCTGAGCAGGTCGTTGAAGAGTTCGGTGTGGGGGGTCATGCGGTTTCGTGCAGGGGAAATAACGTTGCGCCGGGACTATTTAACCATGCGATGCGGCGGCAAGGTATCCTTTACCAAAACCCTCATGAAAAAGCGTCCGTTCACCGGCACCATCACCGCCCTCGTCACTCCCTTTCGCAAGCAGGCCGTCGCCTACGACGATCTCGCGAAACTGGTCGAGTTTCAGATCAAGGGCGGCATCGACGGCCTCGTGCCGGTCGGCACCACCGGTGAGTCCCCCACCCTCTCCCACGACGAACATCTCGAAGTCGTCCGCGCCACCGTCGCCGCCTCCCGGGGCCGCGTCCCCGTGATCGCCGGCACCGGGTCCAACTCCACCGCCGAGGCGGTCGAGCTCACCACGCTCGCCACCGAAGCCGGCGCGGACGCGGTGCTCGTCGTCGCCCCCTATTACAACAAGCCTTCGCAGGAAGGGGTTTTCGGTTATTTCAGCGCTGTCGCCGAGGCCACCGACCGCCCCGTCATCCTCTACTCCATCCCCGGCCGCTGCGGCATCGAGATCGGCGTCGGCGTGGTCGAGCGCCTGCGCGCCAGGTATCCACACGTCCGATACATCAAGGAGGCCGGCGGCTCGGTGGACCGGGTGGACCAGCTCAAGCACGCCCTCGGCAAGGACATCACCGTGCTCAGCGGCGACGACTCCCTCACCCTGCCCTTCATGTCCGTCGGCGCCGAGGGCGTGATCAGCGTCGCCTCGAACCTCCTGCCCAAGCAGGTCGGTCAACTCGTGGACCTCGCCCTCGAAAACGATTTCGCCAAGGCCTCCGCCGTCCACCGCAAGCTCTACCCGATCTTCAAGTCGCTCTTCCTGGAGCCCAACCCCGTGCCGGTGAAATTCGCCCTTCAGCGCGCCGGCGTGATCGGCTCCGCCGAGGTCCGCCCGCCGCTGAGCGAGATCACCCGCCCGACCATCGACACCCTGGTCGCCGCGCTCGCCGCGGTGGAAACCAAGAAGAAGGCCGCCAAGTAACACCTCGCACGCCATGTCGCTCAAACTAGCCATTATCGGAGCCAAGGGACGGATGGGACAGGCCAACCTCGCCGCCGCGCGCGAAGCCGGCGCGGAGGTGGTGGCCGCCCTCGACCAGGGCGATGATCTCGCCGCCGGCATCGCCGCCGCGGACGTCGTCATCGACTTCAGTTTCCACGCCGCCACGGCCGAGGTCGTCCGCCTCTGCGCCGCCCACGGCAAAGCCCTCGTCATCGGCACCACCGGCCATCCGGCCGAGGAGAAAAAACAGCTCCTGGCCGAGGCCGCGAAGATCCGCTGCGTCTGGTCGGGCAACTACTCCGTCGGGGTAAACCTGCTCTTCGCCCTCACCCGCCGCGCCGCCTCGATCCTCGGTTCCGACTACGACGCCGAGGTCGTGGAGATGCATCACCGCTTCAAAAAAGACGCGCCCAGCGGCACCGCCGCGCGCCTGCTCGAGATCATCCTCGAGGAGCGCAAGCTCACCGCCGAGGCGCTGCGTCACGGACGCGAGGGCATCACCGGCGAACGCACCCCGACCGAGGTGGGCATCCACGCCCTGCGCGGCGGCGACGTCGTGGGCGACCACACGGTGATGTTCGCCGCCCTCGGCGAACGCGTGGAGCTCACCCACAAGGCCTCCGACCGCGGCATCTTCGCGCGCGGCGCCGTCCGCGCCGCCGCCTGGCTGACCGACCAGCCGCCCGGCGTTTACGACATGCAGGACGTGCTCGGGCTGCGCTGACGCGCAGCCCGAAATGACGAATGACCAATGTCCAATGACCAATGGGCGCGGTGACGAGCGCCCGCCGGGTTGATTAGCGCAACAAGCGCCTGACCAGCCCCCGGACCGCCACCTCCGCCCAGCCATTGGTCCTTGGTCCTTGGGCATTGGTCATTTCCCTCCCTCCCTTTCCCATGATCACTTCCATCCAAGGCGTGCTCGCCGAGGCCACCCCGCTTCGCGCCGTCGTCGAACTCAACGGGCTCGGTTACGAGGTGAACATCCCCGTGACCACCGCCGAGAAGCTGCCCGCGCCCGGCGCCACGGTGAAACTGCACACCCTCGTGATCTATCGCGAGGACGCGCAGACCCTCTACGGCTTCGCCTCGGCGACGGACCGCGACTTTTTCCGCACCATGATCGAGACGGTGTCGGGCGTCGGACCCAAACTCGCCCTCACCATCCTCAGCGGCATGTCGCTGCCCGTATTGGAAAACGCGATACGCAACGGCGACGTCGCCTCCCTCTCGAAATGCCCCGGCGTGGGCAAAAAGACCGCCGAGCGCCTCATCGTCGAACTGCGCTCCAAGGTCGGCGCCTCCGGCGGCGCTTCCCCCGTCGCCGGCCCCGGCCCCGTCGTCGCCGGCGCCGCCGCGACCGCCCCGACGGGCGACACCTCCCTGCGCGACGCCGTCCTGGCGCTCACCGCCCTCGGCTACAAACAGGCCGACGCCGACGCCGCCGTGCGTCGCGCCCAGATCGCGCTCGGCGGCGACGCCACCACGGAGAAACTCATCAAACGCGCCCTCTCCGGCGGCGCCTGATCGGGAGCGCGTCCGCGACCCGCACCGCAGCTCAGAGCCGCAGGCCGAAAAGCAGTTCGAGCACGGTGCGCAGGTCCTCGTCCGGCACGGGCCGGCCGCGGCTCGTTTTGACCAAGTCCCGCCCCCGGTTCGCCGCGAGCAAGGTCTCGTCCACCGCGACGATCCGCACCTCGTCGGTTTTCCACCCCGTCAGCTCCGAGGCGGGCACCCGCCGCCAGCGCAGCGGCACGCCCGTGGCGCCGAAGTCGATTTCCCATCCGCCTCCGAAGCCGACCACGGGAGCCGGCGCCGAGCCGAGCAAACTGGGATAACGCCGGAGAAAATCCGGCTCGCCCGCATGCGCCACGCGCGCGGTCACGGCCGCCGGCGCCTCGCGGAAAACCTCGTCCAGGGACACCAGCCCGCCCGCCCGGTGGCGGGCGAAAAACTCCAGCGGATCGAGCCCCATGAGGTTCATCCCGTTGTAGGGCCCGTGCGCGTTGGGGCTGCCGAAACCCCGGCGTTTATACCAGGCTTGAAAGGAATCCGTGAGACGCAGCCCGATCTCGAAATGCAGGTGCGCGCGCTCCTTCGGAATGGTGTAGCCACCCGCGCTCCTGCCCATGGTGCCGAGGCGCGCGCCCGCCTTGACGCGAACTCCGGGGGCGATCCCGGAAGCCACCTCCGCCAAGTGGGCGTAGAGGGTGTAAACCGGAGGCGACTGCTCCGGATGCTCCAGCACGACATAGCGGCCGTAGCTGCTGGCGCCGGCCTTGCCGTTCACATGTTTCACCACCCCGGCCATCGCCGCGCCGACCTGGTCGGCGGGTTCACCGTGTTTGTCCCGGACCAGGGGAAACAGGTCCAGCCCCTCGTGAAACTGCCGCCCGCCGCTGCGCACACTGCCGAAGAGGCCCGACTGCACCTCGCCGGAGACGGTTGGCTGAATAAACTCCGCCAGCTCCCGTCCCTCCAGGTAGGCCGGATTGGGGGTCGGCCACACCAGCTCCACCTGAGGGGGCGCGGCGGGCACCGCGGCGACGCGGCTCGCTCCGCCCTCTTCGTGGGAAGCATCGGAGGAAGTCGCCTCCGAAACCCGTTCGCAGGAGGCGCCGAAAAACAGAAAACCGAGGCAGGCGCACAAGCGCACCGCCCGCCGAAAAACATCCATCATGCTATGCCTGAAGGCTATAAACTCGCCCGCCGTCCGACGTCAGGGCCGCTTGTCCATGTCCTTCTGCGCATCCTTGGAGGTGCCGGCGATATCCTTGGCCAGCTTCTCCAGCTTGTCGTCCGGCAACTCGACATAGGTGAGGATATAGCCGTCGTTCCATGGACGCTCGATGCGCCGGGCGCCGACCGCCACCCCGTTCACCACGGTGACCAAACGCAGTCCTTGATTGGAGGCCGTCACCCGAAACAGATCCCGCCCCGCCTGAGGGGTCAGCTGAAACGCGAGCGATTTCCCAAACTCGTTGTCCACCACCGAGCACCCGGCGATGTCGAACTCGGTGAAAAGCGATTTTGGGGCGATCGCTATCACCGTCTCGCTGCGGGGCAGTCGCACCGTTCCCGCCGCCTCGTCGCTGCTGGATTCCAACATGAAGCGCACCAGTGCCATATCCTCCGGCTTGCGCTTGCTCAGGGACGAGGCGCAGCCGGCGAAGACGGTGAGCAAACCCAGTGAAACGACTGAGAGCAGGAGGCGGGGAAACATCATGTGGGAACCGTGGCGAGTTTTCTGAAAGAAAAGCAACCCCTCAGGCGCCCGCCTCTACGGAAGCCACGGAAAACGCCGGGCGTCGGGCCGGCGCTTCTCCTGCTGGGCGCCGTGGAACTCCTTCGCCTCCGGGCTCATGTAGTAGAGAAGCGTGGCGTTCCCGGCGAGTTCCTGGATGCCCGCCTGACCGTCCAGCTCGGCGTTGAACGCGCTCTTGAGCGCCCGGATCGCCAGGGGCGAATGCCCGAGGATCTCGCGGGCCCACTTGACGCCCTCGGCCTCCAGCTCGGCCACGGGCACGACCGCGTTGACCAGTCCCATGTCCAGCGCCTCGCGGGCGTTGTATTGACGGCACAAATACCAGATCTCGCGGGCCTTTTTCTGCCCGACCAGGCGCGCGAGGTAGCTGCTTCCGAAGCCCGCGTCGAAGGAGCCCATGCGCGGCCCCACCTGCCCGAAGACGCCGTTGTCCGCCGCGATGGTGAGGTCGCAGACCACGTGCAGCACATGGCCGCCGCCGATGGCGTAGCCGGCGACGAGGGCGATCACCACCTTGGGCATGGAGCGGATCAGTTTTTGCAGATCGAGCACGTTGAGCCGGGGCACGCCGTCGGTGCCGACGTAGCCGGCGTGGCCGCGGACGTTTTGGTCCCCGCCCGAGCAAAACGCATACTTGCCGTCGCTGTGCGGGCCGGCCCCGGTCAGGAGCACCACGCCGACGGAGGGATCCTCCCGCGCGTCGAGAAAGGCCTCATACATCTGGTGCACCGTGTCGGGCGTGAAGGCGTTGCGCCGATGGGGCCGGTTGATCGTCACCTTGGCGATGCCGTCGGCTTTCTCATAGACGATGTCGGAGTAGTCTTTTACGCGTTTCCAAACGAGGGGCTGGCTCATGGTGTCGCCACGCTGCGCGCGCGCGGTTCCGCGTCAACGCCCGGGGCGCCGCCTCCGCCAACGGGGGCTGCCTCATGCCGAACGGTCCCGTCGTTTTGGTGGTTCATTCATCATCACCCGCTGAAAACAGCCGGGAACCTGTTGAGGAATAGCCGGCGATATTCCGATGTGGCGGAAGCGCGGAGCGATTTCGCTCGAGCAACTTGACCGCGACGAAACGGCGCCGCCGTTTCGCTACGTCGCAAGACACCGGGCTGGTCTTGGAGCTGCGCGACGGCGATTGACTGCTGGTCGTGGCGGAAGCGCGGATGCGCTTTCGTCCGGCGGGCTCCACCGAAACGAAATGGCTCCGCCATTCCTCCACGTCCAACCCACCGGAAACAGCGAGGCTCCTCTTTCTCCGGGGCTGCCGCCGGATCTAGGTTCACGAGCCCAGCAGACGGACGCGGCGGTGTTTCAGGGGGAATTGCAGCGTCACCTTGGTGCCCTCGCCCGGGTTGCTCTCGACCGCGATCTGGCCGCCGTGC
>CBINNW010000005.1:0-90633 GCA_966252115.1 uncultured Akkermansia sp. | reverse complement strand
TTTCACGATCTCCCCTCCCCATGAGTCAGCCCCAGACCGCACCCTCCGCCGCCGAACCCGTCGCCATCACCCGGCAGCAATGGAAATGGTCCGCCCTCGCCGGCATGGCGTCCTACCTCGACGCCGGCTCCATCGTCGCGCTCGGCGTCGGCATGGTGAACTTCGAAAAGGCCTTCGCGCTTTCCAAGGGCGAGGTCGGCACGCTCGCCGCGATCGGCCCCAACGCCATCGGTTGCGCGGTGGGCGCCATCATCGGCGGCTGGCTCGGCGACAAGCTCGGCCGCAAACGCATCTACCAGTTCGATCTCATCGTTTACGCGATCGGCATCCTGCTCGCCGCCTTCGCGGTGAATCGCGAGATGCTTTTCCTCGGCACCGTCATCATCGGTCTCGCGGTCGGCGCCGACGTGCCCACCTCGCTCGCGCTGGTCGGCGAGTTCGCCCCCGCCAAGGCGCGCGGCAAGCTGCTCGGCTTCACCCAGATCGCGTGGTGCCTCGGCCCGGTCGTGGTCTTCGTGCTCGCTGCCCTGTTCTCCGCCTTCCTTCCGCCGGAGAAACAGCTCCTCGGCACGCGCATCGTCCTGCTGCACCTCTTCGTCGTGGCGGTGGTCACCTGGGCGCTGCGCCGCGGTCTCGCCGAGTCCGCACGCTGGAAAGAAGCGGCCACGAGCGCCGCCGCCGTCCGCCACAACATCGGCGCGCTTTTCACCGGACGAAATCTGCGCGCCCTCGTCTGGACCGCGACGATCTACCTGTTTTGGAACCTCGCCGCCGGCACCGCCGGTCTCTTCAACCCCTACATCATCGAGACGCTCAAGGCCGGCGGCCCCGTCGCCAGCGTCCTGCTCTCCTGCTCGGGTTTCGTGATCGCGATGCTCGTCACGGTGCTGGTCTTCATGCGCCACTCCGACGGCAACTTCAAAACCCGACGCCTCATGTGGGGCATCGGCGCGCTGGTGCAGGTGGCCGCCTACGGCATGCTCCTGTTCCTGCCTTTCAGCATCCCGGTCGTGCTGGCCAACATCCTCCTCTTCTCCGCCGGCGGCGCGCTGGCCGGCGAAGCCTTCTACAAGGTTTTCAGCCAGGAGCTTTTCCCGACTATGCTGCGCAGCACCGCCCAAGGCATCACCTTCGGCGTGGCCCGTGTCATCCTCGGTTTCTGGAGCTTCTTCGTGCCCGTGCTCGCCGACAACGGCATCGGCCAGATCGCCGGCCTGCTCACCCTCTTCCTCGCGATCAGCGGCGGCGTCGGCTTCTTCTTCATGCCGGACACCTCCGGCAAATCCCTTGAACAACTCGAGTCCGAGCGCGCCTGAGTCGGAGTCGTCCGGTTCTTGTTTCTCATGACCTTGCTTCGTCAGGCGCTGCTGTCCGTTCTGCTCGTCTTCGCGGCTTCGGGCCGCGTGGCGGGGGCGGATGGTGAGCCACCCGCGCGCCACCGCGTCTTGGTCACCTCCGACATCGGCGGCACCGATCCCGACGACTACCAGTCGATGGCGCATCTGTTGCTCTACGCCGACACGGTCGAGATCGAGGGCCTCGTCTCCTCGCCCTTCGAACGCGAGGGCAAAGACAAGATCCTCGAGGTGATCGACGCCTACGCGCGCGATTTCCCCAATCTCCGCACCTGGTCCGACGCCTATCCCGAGCCGGACGCCCTCCGCACCATCACGAAGCAGGGCGGCATTCACCCCGCGCCTTATTCCGGTCTGCGCGGCACGACCGAGGGCTCCGACTGGATCGTGCTCTGCGCGCGCCGCGACGATCCCCGCCCGCTGCACGTGCTCGTCTGGGGCGCCATCGAGGAGGTCGCGCAGGCTCTGCACGACGCGCCCGACATCCTTCCCAAGCTGCGGGTTTACTACATCGGCGGCCCGAACAAAAAATGGGGCCCCGACGCCTACCAATATCTCGTGGATCACTTCCCGACGCTCTGGATCATCGAGGCCAACTCCACCTACCGCGGCTACTTTCTCGGCGGCGATCAGTCCGGCGACTTGGGCAACGAAAGCTTCGTCACCCAACACATAGCCGGGCGCGGCGCATTGGGTGGCTACTTCGCGCAGCATCTCGGCGGCAAAATCAAGATGGGCGACACACCCTCGCTCAACTGGCTCCTGCACGGCGACCCCGCCGACCCCGCTTTGCCCGGCTGGGGCGGACGTTTCGTGCGCGCGTGGGATCGACCGCAGGCGCGTTTCGAGCGCGTGACCACCGCCGCCGACCGCGTGGAGATTTTCAGCGTGGTGGAACTCGTCCTTCGCATTCCGCCGGGCGCGCAGATCGCCGGTCGGCCCGAGGTTCGCCTCACCATGGGCAACCAGACCATCACCGCCCACGACGACGGCGCCGGCCACCTGCGTTTCCGTTTCTGTCCGCGCGACCCCAAAGTTTTCGCCTACTCCATCGCGAGCAACGTCCCCGGCCTCGACGGTCTGGCCGGCGAGATCACCTCGGTCCTGCCCGAGCCCGAGATCGCGAGCCGCCCGTCCGCGCGTTTCCCCAACTGGTGGACCGACGATCCCGCGCCCGAAGTCGCCGAGGGCGTGCATCACGGAGCCCGCACCGTGAGCCGCTGGCGCGAGGCCTACCTGCGCGACTTCGCCGCCCGCATGGAGCGCTGCGCCCGTCCGGCAAATCAAATCCTCCGGCCCTGACCTCGTCCGTATGTCCGTTACCGACTCACATCTCGACCTCCGCGTCACCCGCCTCCGCTGCGAATACCTCGTCGATCCGCTCGGGATCGACGAGACCACGCCCCGCCTGAGCTGGTGCTTGGAAACCCCGCGCCGCGGCGCGCGCCAGCTCGCCTACCGTATCCGCGTGGCCAGCACGCCCGAGAACCTCGCCGCCGGCCGGGCCGACCGCTGGGACAGCGGGCGCGTCGAGAGCGACGCCACCGCCCACGTCGCCTACGACGGCACGCCCCTGCGCTCGCGCGAGGCCTGCCACTGGGACGTCGAGGTCTGGGACGAGTCCGGCGCCGCCACCCGCTCCGCGCCCGTCTTCTGGACCATGGGCCTGCTCGCGCCCGCCGACTGGTCCGCGCGCTGGATCGCCGCCGACCCCGAAATCCTGAGCCGCGATCCCGAGGCCATCCTGCCCACCCTCACCGAGCCCGGCACGCCGGCCGTCTTTCGCCGTGAGTTCGAGTTGCCCGCCGCCGCGACCGTGCGTCGCGCCACCATTTACGCCAGCGCGCGCGGCCTCTTCGAGCTGAGCCTCGGCGGCAAGCGGGTGGGGGAGGACCTCTTTGCACCCGAGTGGACCGACTACTTTAAGCGCATCCATTACCGGACCTACGACGTCACCACGCTGCTCGCCGCCGGCGCGAACGAACTCGCCGCCACGCTCGGCGACGGCTGGTGGTCCGGCTACGTCGGCTGGCAGGAGCAACGCGGCCGCTACGGCTCGCTCGAAAACAGCCTGCTCGTGCAACTCGAGATCGAGCTCGCCGACGGCACCCGCCTCACCGTCGGCAGCGACGCCTCCTGGCACTGCGCCACCGGGCCGATCCTCGCGTCCGATTTTCAGATGGGCGAAACTTTCGACGCCCGCCGCGAGCCGCGCGACTGGCTGCCCGCCCGCGAGGTCGCCGCGCCCGCCGCCTCGCTCGTCGCCCGGCGCTCCGAGCCGGTTCGGATCACCGAGACGCTCGCGCCCGTCTCGCACACCGAGATAGCCTCCGGCGTCCACCTCTACGACCTCGGCCAAAACATCGCCGGCTACGTTCGCCTGAAAGTCGCCGCCCCCGCCGGCACGCGCGTCCAGCTCCGTCACGGCGAACGCCTCAACGCCGACGGCACGCTCTACACCGCCAACCTGCGCCGCGCCAAGGCGACCGATGTTTATGTCTGCCGCGGCGGCGGCGTGGAGGTTTTTGAGCCCCATTTCACCTTCCACGGTTTCCAATACGTCGAGCTCAGCGGCCTGCCCGGCGCGCCTCTGCCAGACGCCGTCACGGGCTGTGTCATCCACTCGGCCACGCCGCCCGCCGGCCATTTCGAGTGTTCGCACCCGGGCGTTAACCGTCTCTGGCTCAACGGCCTCTGGTCGCAGCGCGACAACTTTCTCTCCGTGCCGACCGACTGCCCGCAGCGCGACGAGCGCCTCGGCTGGATGGGCGACGCGCAGGTCTTTTGCCGCACCGCGATGTGCAACATGGACGTCGCCGCGTTCTTCACCAAGTGGCTCATCGACGTGGAGGACGCGCAGACGCCCGAGGGTGTTTTCCCCGACGTCGCTCCGCGCCTGCGCGAGGACATCCATTTCGTCGGCCTCGGCAACCTCGGCGGGGCCGCCGCCTGGGCCGACGCCGGTATCATTATTCCGCATACGCTCTGGCGCGTTTACGGCGACCTCCGCGTGGTCGAGCGCCACTGGGGCGCCATGGTGCGCTGGCTCGACTGGATCGAGCGCCACAATCCCGACGGGCTTCGCCTCAACAAATTGGCCAACAACTACGGCGACTGGCTCTGCATCCCGAGCGACACGTCCTTCGGCACGCACTCGCCGATGAAAAACCTGCTCGCCACCGCCTACTGGGCGGACGACGCCGCCAAGATGGCGCGCATGGCCCGCGCCCTCGGACGCGAGGCCGACACCGCGCGTTTCCTGGCGATGTTCGAGCGCGTGCGCGCCGCCTTCCAGCGCGAGTGGCTGCGGCCCGACGGCCGGCTCGCGGTCGAGACCCAGACCGCCTACCTGCTCGCGCTCGCCTTTGATCTGTTGCCGACCGAGGTCCGCGCCCGCGCCGCCGAGCACCTCGTCGCCAACATCCGCGAGCTCGGCTGGCACCTCAGCACCGGCTTCGTCGGCATCAGCCACCTCAACCCGCAGCTCACCCTCACCGGCCACGTGGACGTCGCCTACCGGCTGCTCCTCCAGGAGGGCTACCCGTCGTGGCTTTTTCCCGTGATGCAGGGCGCGACCACGATCTGGGAGCGCTGGGACAGCTGGACCATCGCCGGCGGCTTCCACAAGGACGGCATGAACTCCTTCAACCACTACTCGCTCGGCTCGGTCGGCGAGTGGTTGTTCCGCCACGTCGCCGGCATCGAACTCGATCCCGAGACGCCCGGCTACAAACGCTTCGTGCTCCAGCCGCACATCGGCGCTGGCCTCGACCACGCGCGCGCCACGCTGCGCACCCTGCACGGCGAGATCGCCAGCGCCTGGCGCGTGACCGACGGCAAGCTGCGCTGGGAGTTCACCGTGCCGCCCAACACCGAGGCGACCGTCTTCGTCCCCTCCGAACCCGACACCCCTGTCGCGCTCGACGGTCTCGCCGCCGGCCCCCGCGAGGGCCGCTGGCTGCGCTGCACCGCGCCCGCCGGCCACTACTCGGTAACCAGCGTGTTTCAGCCGCATCGTGAAAACTGAAAATCGGGCATCTGAAATCTGAAAATCACCCCGACCTCCGCGCCTTCGATTTCAAGTTTAGCGATTTCAAGCTGCCCGATTTCAAGATTTGCCCGCCGATGCAACGCGTCACCGCCACCTACCTGATCGAGACCGCGCTGCCCGTCGCCAAGGCCGCCGCCACCCTCGCCGGCGAACAATCCTCCGGCACCTTCGTCGCCGTGCCCGGCGAGACCGCCGAGCTCAAGGAACGCTTCGCCGCGCGCGTCGAACGTATCCAGGAACTGGACACGGTTGCCACGTCCTCGCTGCCCACTGGCCGGGCGCCCGCCGCCGCCTACCACCGCGCCGAGATCGCGGTCTCCTGGTCGGTGGAAAACTTCGGCGCCAATCTCCCCGCGCTGGTCTCCACGCTTCAGGGCAACCTCTACGAGCTGGCCCAGTTTTCCGGGCTCAAGCTGGTGGATTTTGAGGTGCCGCCGACGCTTGCGGCTGCCTTTCGCGGTCCGGCCTTTGGTGTCGCCGGCTGCCGCGCGCTCACCGGTGTGCAGGGTCGTCCGCTCATCGGCACGATCATCAAGCCGAGCATCGGGCTCACGCCCGCGCAGACCGCCGCGATGGTGAAGGAGCTGGTCGAGGCCGGTATCGATTTTCTCAAGGACGA
Source organism: uncultured Akkermansia sp. (assembly GCA_966252115.1). GTDB lineage: Bacteria > Verrucomicrobiota > Verrucomicrobiia > Opitutales > Opitutaceae > IMCC26134_A. The sequence goes on along the minus strand of CBINNW010000005.1, from coordinate 84,608 downwards.
CGAGCTCATGGCGAATCCGCCGCACTCCCCCTTCGACGCCCGGGTGGACGCGGTCATGCGTGTCATCAACGAGCACGCCCAGCACACCGGCAAGAAGGCCATGTATGCCTTCAACGTCAGCGACGAGCTCGACGCCATGCAGCGCCACCACGACAAGGTCGTCGCCGCCGGCGGCACCTGCGCGATGATCTCGCTCAACAGCGTCGGCCTCGTCGCCGCGAAAAAGATCTGCGACCGCGGCCAGCTCGCCATCCACGGGCACCGCAACGGCTGGGGCATGCTCAACCGCCACCCGCTGCTCGGCATGGAGTTCCCCGCCTACCAAAAACTCTGGCGCCTCGCCGGAGTCGATCAGCTTCACGTCAACGGCATCGCCAACAAATTCTGGGAGCCTGACGACTCGGTGGTGCGTTCCATCGGCTGTTGCCTCGCCGCCGAGCCGCTGGGCAAACCGCTCCTCCCGGTCGTTTCCTCCGGCCAATGGGGCGGACAAGCGCCCGAGACCTGGCGCCGCACCCGCACGACCGATCTGCTCTACATGGCCGGCGGCGGCATCCAAGCGCATCCCGACGGGCCCGCCGCCGGCGTGCGTTCGCTTCAGCTTTGGTGGGAAGCGGCGGTCGAAGGCCTGAACTACGAAGCCGCCATCGCCAAATACCCGGCCCTCGCAAAATCCGCCGCGAAGTTCGGGCAAGGTGCGTCATGATCTCGAGGAGCTCGAATATGGAGTGCGGCGACATGTCGCCGCTTTTGACGAGCCGACATGTCGGCTCGCCCCGACACCCAGCGCGAACGATTGCGACGAGCCGAGGCTCGTCGTCGAAAGCGGCGGCATGACGCCGCACTCCATGAGTTCCATGCTCCGCCTCGCCTATTTCGCCGACGACTTCACGGGCGCGACGGACGCCCTTGAGTCGCTCGCGCGGGCCGGCCCGCGGACTCGTGCGTTCGCTCCAGCTCTGGTGGGAAGCGGTGGTCGAGGGTCTGAGCTACGAAGAGGCCATCGCCCAGTATCCCGCCCTCGCCAAATCCGCCGACAAGTTCGGGCAAGGTGCGTCATGATCTCGAGGAGCTCGAGTATGGAGTGCGGCGACATGTCGCCGCTTTTGACGAGCCGACACGTCGGCTCGCCCCGACCCCCAGCGCGAACAATTGCGACGAGCCGAGGCTCGTCGTCGAAAGCGGCGTCATGCCGCCGCACTCCATGAGTTTCATGCTGCGCCTCGCCTACTTCGCCGACGACTTCACGGGCGCGACGGACGCGCTCGAGTCGCTCGCGCGGGCCGGCCTGCGGACTCGTCTCTTCCTCGACCCGCCCAGCGCGGAGGCCTGCGCCGGGCTCGACGCCGTCGGCGTGGCCGGGCTCACGCGCGCGCTCGCGCCCGACGCGATGGAGGCGGTGTTGCGCCCGTCCTTCGAAGCGTTGCGAACCCTCGGGCCGCGCCATGTTCACTACAAGGTCTGCTCGACCTTCGACTCGTCGCCGTCCGTCGGCAGCATCGGTCGCGCGATCGACGTCGGCGCGTCGGTCTTTGGCGGCTCCATCGTGCCACTGCTGGTGGCCGCGCCCGCGCTCGGACGGTTCTGCGCTTTTGGAAATCTCTTCGCCCGCTACGGCATCGGCAGCGCCGGCGCGATCCACCGGCTCGACCGGCATCCCTCGGTGAGCAAACACCCGGTCACGCCCATGACGGAGGCCGACCTGCGCGCGCACCTCGCCAAGCAGACCGCGAAATCCATCGGCCTGGTCGATGTTACCGATCTGGAGCGTTCGCCGTCCGAAAGCATCGCGGCGCTCCAAGCGCAGATCCGCGCCGGCCACCGCGTCTTGCTTTTCGACGGCCTCAACGCCGCGCATCTGCTCCGCGCCGGCGCCTTGATCGACGGACTGGCCGACACCGTCTCGCCGCTGTTTTCCGTCGGTTCCTCCGGCGTGGGTGCGGCCCTCACGTCCCATTGGGCCGCGCCGGCCAAGACCGACTGGCCGATTCTCGCCCCCGCCTCGCGGCTGCTGGTCGTTTCCGGCTCCTGTTCGCCGGTCACGGCCGGACAAATCGAGCGCGCGCTGGCCGAAGGTTTCGCCGGTGTCGAACTGCCGCCCGATGGGGATGCCGACGCGGCCCGCACCGCCGCCGTCGCGAGCCTCCGCGCCGGCCGTCACACCGTGGTTTACACCAGCCGGGGCCAGTCCGCCGCGCCCGCGCCGGCCGAGATCCTCGGAACCCGTCTGGGCCGCCTGACCCGCGAATGCGTCGCCGCGACCGGCGTGCGCCGCGTGGTCGTGGCGGGCGGAGACACGTCGAGCTACGCCGCGCGCGCGCTCGGCCTAGAGTCGGTCGAGATGATCGCCCCTTTCGCGCCCGGCGCGCCCTTCTGCCGCGCGCACGCGCCGACTTCTCCCGCCGATGGCATCGAGGTGAACTTCAAAGGCGGCCAGGTCGGCGCCCCCGACTTCTTCCTCCGCGCCGCAACCCCGCCGCCGCTCCATTCATAATTCTGCATTCTTCATTCATAATTCCCTCCGCCCCATGCCGACCCTCGCGCTCATCCATACTTCGGCGACGCTCGTCCCGGTTTTTCAGCAGCTCTGCAAAACCAAGCTGCCGCACGTCGCCACCTTCAACATCGTGGACGATAGCTTGGTGCGCGCCATCGACGCCAAGGGCGCGCTCACCGCCGATATCGCGCGTCGGGTGGAGGCCTACATCACCTCGGCCGAGGCCGGCGGCGCGGATCACATCCTCGTGACCTGCTCTTCCATCGGTCCGGCGGTCGAGGCCTCCGCGCCTTTCTGCGCCGTGCCCGTGCTGCGCGTCGATCAGCCCATGGCCGACGCTGCCGTAGCCGCAGGATGCCGCATTGGCGTCATCGCCACGCTGCCCACGACGCTCAATCCGACTTCCGATCTCGTGCGCCGCCGCGCCGCGCTCGCCGGCAAGGACATCGAACTCACCGCGCGGTTGGTCGAGGGTGCCTTCGATGCGTTGATGTCCGGCGACTCCGCCACGCACGACGCGCTCGTCTCCGCCGCGCTGCGCGAGTTGTCCGCGCACGCGGACGTGATCCTGCTCGCGCAGGCTTCCATGGCGCGTGTGGTGGATGGCCTGCCCGAGGCGGACAAACGCATCCCAATCCTGGCGTCTCCGCCGCTCGCCATCGACCACCTCGCTACCCTGCTCCGATGACGATGAGTTGTCGCAACATCGCTTCCCTGGTCCTGGGAGCGCCCCCGTCCCGGGGGCTGCGCCGGGCGTCTCGCCCGGCGCTTCCGGAAGGTTTTGGCGAGACGCCAAAACCCGCACGCGAGACGCGTGCGCTCCCCGGACCGACAGCCCCCGCCTCCCGCATCGTTCTGTTCTTCCTGTTGTCATGGTTGCTTGTCGCGCAGCTGCCCGCCTCCGCCGCCACCTGGCATAGCCTGGCGACCGGCACCGATCTCAGGCTCACCATGCTGGAACCGACCGATCCCGCCTCCACGTCTCCGGCCGTAGCTGCGCCGCCGCTGGTCGTTTACCTGCAAAATCTCGCCGCACCGCGGGTCGGCACCGAGCCCGACGAAAGTATCCTGGCCGATCTGCGCGCCTCCGGTCACCTCTTGGCGGTTCTCGACTACGCCAAGGACCCGCGCTCCGTCCTGCCCGGACTCTACGCCGACCTCATTCGTCTCCGTGAGGACCTGCGCGGCAAACAACTGCTCGGCGACCGCGCTATCGACGCCGCGCGGATCTACATCGTGCCCGCCGGCTGCCGGCTGCGACGCGATGTGGTGTTTTATCGCGACACGGCGCGCGAGCCGGCGCGCACGCTCGCGCTCGACGTCATTTACCCGTCGAAGCCCGTTGCGCCCGTCGGCGCCGTCTTGGAGTTTTCCTGCGACAACGCCGAGCGCATGGGCAATTTTTCGCTCACCTTCTGCACCGACGCGACCCTGCCCGCCGCGGCCATCGACGGCCACGCCGCCGCCATGGCCGACCATCCTGTCGCCGCGCCCTACAAGGGCCTCGATCCGATGCCCGACAGCGCGTGGAAAACCAAGGCCGCCGTGCGCACCCTGCGCGCGCTCGCCCCCGAGCTCGGGCTCAACGGTCGCGTCGTCACCCTTGGTTTTTCGCGTGGCAGCGGCATGGCCCTGCTCGCCGCCACCACGGCCGGCAGCGCCGAGTTTGAGCCGCGCGGCGAACACCCGGAAGTCTCCGGCGCGGTGCAGGGCGCGGTCGTGATGTCGGGACGCTTCACCTACCTCGATTTGTTGCCGGAGGACAAAATGATCCCTCGCTACGCCAAGGCCTGGGGCGAACGCGCCACCAACGAGGACGCGTGGCGCCGCCACGGCGCGCTCGACTATCTGCGCGCGCCGACCGTGCCGCTGTTCCTCACCATCAACGTCACCGAGTCGCCGGATGCGCTTCACCAGATGGAGGTCTTGCGCGCGCGGCTGACCGAGCTGGGCAGCCCTTTCGTTTATCACCCCGAGACCGAGCCGCGCGGTCACAAGATGCCCCTCGCCCCCGCCGTGCTCGAACCGCTCCACGCCTACCTCCGCGAGAGCCTGTCGTCTCCGGCCACTTCCGAACCGTAGCGGAACGGCGGAGCCGTTTCGACGCGGTCTTTCCGCGACGAAAGCGCTCCCCGACGAAAGCGCTCCGCGCTGCCGCTACGCCCCCTCTTTCCGCCCCATGCCGCCCCTTCGCAAAATTTGCCTCTATCTGACCGCGCCCGCCGGGTTGGGTTTTCTCATCGGAATCGCCCTCGATGCGGCCGCGCTGTGGACCCCCTGCGCCGCGGTGGCCGCGCTCGGAATTGCGGTCGGCCTCGGCGCCGTGCCGGCGCTCAAGAGTTTTCAATACACCGCGTGGATCCTCGCCGCCGTGGTGGTGGCGATGCTTTATCCGCAAGCCTTCAAGCAGTGGGGGCCGCTCGAGCTGCGCCACAAGTGGCTCGTGCTGATCGTGGTGCAGGCGGTGATGTTCGGCATGGGCGCGCAGATGAGCCTGAAGGACTTCGTCGGCGTCCTCAAAATGCCCTGGGGTGTGGTCGTCGCGGTCGCCTGCCAGTTTCTCATCATGCCGCTCAGCGGCTGGGCTCTCACCAAACTCTTCGCCATGCCCGACGAGATCGCGGCCGGCGTCATCCTCATCGGTTGCTGTTCCAGCGGGCTCGCGTCGAACGTCATGTGCTACATCGCCAAGGCGAACCTCGCGCTCTCCATCACCGCGACCGCCGTCACCACCCTGCTCGCGCCGCTCATGACACCCTTCTGGATGAAGCTGCTCGCCGGCTCGCTGGTCGAGGTGCGTTTCCTCTCCATGATGACCGAGATCGTGAAGATCGTTCTCGTGCCCATCGGCGCCGCCCTGCTGCACGAGGTGCTGAAAAACGCCGCGTCCGCCACGGTGCGCCGCGTGACGTGCGCGGGTGTGCTCGGCGGCTTGATCGCGCTCGCGCTGCTCGTCACCCGCGCCTCCTGGATGCCGGCCGCCGCCGACGCGGCGCTGGGGATCGAGCTGGTCGGTTTCCTCTGTGGCGCGGTGGGCTTCGGCGTGCTTTACCATCATCTGGTTCGCCGCGTTCCACGTATCGAAAAACTCATGCCCGTGCTTTCGATGGCCGGCATCGTGTATTTCACCACCATTACGACCGCCGCCGGGTGTGACAACCTGCTCCTCGTCGGCGGCGTGCTCATCGTCGTGGCGATCCTGCACAACGGCGCCGGCTACTTCTTCGGCTACTGGCTGGCGCGCCTTGCCGGGCTCGACCGCGGGTCCTGCCGCACCGTCGCGATCGAGGTCGGCCTGCAAAACGGCGGCATGGCCTCGGGCCTCGCCGGCGCCATGGGCAAACTCGCCACCGTCGGCCTCGGCCCGGCGGTCTTCAGCCCGTGGATGAACATCTCCGGTTCCCTGCTCGCCAACTACTGGCGCCGCCGGCCGACCATGAATCTTTCGCCACAGAGACACGGAGGCGCAGACAGCTGAAAATGAATGGCCCAAACCGCTTCTTTCCCTCTGTGCCTCCGTGTCTCCGTGGTGATATGGCTTCTTTTCTTCGTCCTTTAGTCTTCGCGCTCGCCAGCCTGTTCGCGTTTGCCGCCGCGGCCGCCGTCGATCCGCTGGCGGACGGCTTTGAAAACCCGCCTTCCGCCGCGCGGCCGCGCACGTTTTGGTTTTGGATGAACGGCAACGTCAGCGCCGACGGCATCACCCGCGACCTCGAGGCGATGAAACGCGCCGGCGTCGGCGGCTTTTTCGCCTACGACGGCAGCACCTACCTGCCCGCCGGCCCGGCCGCCTATCTGCAACCGCATTGGCGCGAGCTCATGACCCACGCCATCCGCGAGGCGAATCGCCTCGGGCTCGACGCCGGCATGCAAAACGGCCCCGGCTGGTCCTCCTCCGGCGGCCCGTGGATCACGCCCGAGCGCTCGATGCAGCAACTCGTGTGGACCGAGACCACCGTGCGCGGCGGCGGCCCGGTGGACCTCGCGCTCGCGCGCCCACAGGCCAACCGCGACTACTACGCCGACGCGCTGGTCATCGCCTTCCCCGCGCAGCCCGGCGAGGAAACGCGCTACGAGGACGACCTCGCGCGTCTCGTTCGCGCCGACGGTTCCGAGTTGCCCGTCCCCGTGCTCAGCGACGGACTCGCCTCCACCGCCGTGGCCTTCGCCCAGGGCCAGCCGCTGACCTTGGAGTTTGCCCGTCCGCTCACCCTGCACGGCTTCAGCGCCTGGGCCGCGACCGGTCAACGCTTCGCCACCCTCGCCGTCGAGGCCTCGGCCGACGGCGTCGCCTTCACTCCGCTCGGCCGCGTCTCCAACCCGCCGCGTCAGGGCATCGCCGGTCCCTCGGTGCGCGAGCTGGACGAGCCCGTGACCGCGCGTTTTCTGCGGCTCACGCCGACCCGTTCCGGCGCGATCGGCGAACTCGTTTTCCACCGCGCGCCGCGTGTGCGCGACTGGGGAGCCAAGGCCAATTTCGACTACCGCGTCACCGGGCAGCTCCGCCTGCCGGAGAAAAACCATCCCGGCATCGACCCCGCCTCCGTGCGCGATCTGAGCGCCTTCGTGCGCGACGGACGTCTCCGCTGGGAGGCGCCCCCGGGCGCGTGGACCATCCTCCGCATCGGCCACACCACCACGGGCAAGGAAAACGTCGCCGCCTCCGCCGCCGGGCGCGGGCTGGAATGCGACAAACTCGACCCCGCCGGCATCGAGCTGCACTTCGACACCGTCATCAAACGTGTGCTGGCCGACGCCGAGGCGGCCGGTGCCGGCGCGCTGCGTTCGCTCGAAATCGACAGCTACGAGGCGGGCATGCAGAACTGGACGCGCAACTTCCCCCCCGAGTTCGAGCGGCGCGCCGGGTATCCGATTTTCCCCTACATGCCCGCGCTCCTTGGCCGGGTGGTGGGCGACGCCGCCCGCAGCGAACGTTTCCTCCACGACTTCCGCAGCGTGCAGGCCGACCTGATGGCCGAGTGTTACTACGGCCGCGCCCAGGAGCTCGCCCGCGAGCACGGCCTCACCTTTTACGTCGAGGGCTACGGTCCGGGGAATTTTGACGAGCTGCGCATCTCCGGCCTGCCCGATGTGCCCATGACCGAGTTCTGGACCCGCACGCCCTGGACGCCCAACCGCCCGGTCAAAATGGTCACCTCCGCCGCAAACATTTACGGCAAGTCGGTGGTGGCGGCGGAGGCCTTCACTGGCGAGTTCCGCACCTCACGTTGGCTGGAGTATCCCTATGCCCTGAAAATCCTCGGCGACGAGATGATGGCGGCCGGGGTGAACCAATTTTATTTCCATCGTTATGCGCACCAGCCGCACCCGGACGCGGTGCCGGGTATGACGATGGGACCCTACGGCTCGCACCTCGAGCGCACCAACACCTGGTATGAACAGGCCGGCGAATGGACCCACTATCTCGCGCGCACCCAGCAGGTCTTGCGACGCGGCCAGCCGGTAGCGGACGTGCTGTATTTCACCGGCGAGCGTTCGCCCGATCCCTCGCAGATGGCGATGCCCGTGCTGCCGCCCGGCTACACCTACGACCTGGTCAACGCCGACGTATTGCTGCATCGCGTGCGCGTCGAGGGGGGCGACTACGTGCTGCCCGAGGGGGGGCGTTACCGGTTGCTGGTGTTGCCCGAAAACCTCCAGGCGATGACGCCCGAGTTGGCGCGCCGCCTGCGCGAGTTTGTCGAGGCCGGCGCGACGCTGGTCGGACCGAAGCCGCGCTTTTCGCCGACCCTGCGCGGTTTTCCCGAAAGCGAGCGGGCGATGTTGGCCGACGCCGACGCGATCTGGCGCGAGCCACGCGTGCGGAGCGACGTGGAACACATCGGCGAGGCGCTGGCCCGGGCCGACGTGGCGCCGGATTTATTCTTCGAGTCCTCGCTGCCCGACAGCGCCCTGGCCTGGCAACACCGCCGCTTGGCCGACGGGGATTTGTATTTCGTGGTGAATCGCCAGCGGCGCGTCGAGGAGGGGCTGGCTTCTTTCCGGGGCATGGCCGGGCGTCAGCCGGAAATTTGGCGCCCGGAGACCGGTGAGCGTCGGGAGTCGCCGATCTTTTCCACCCGAGCGGATCGCGCCGACCTGCCGCTGCGCCTGGAACCGGGCGAGTCGGTGTTTGTGTTGTTTCGCAAGTCCGGCGACGCCGTCGCGACCCAGTTGCTCAAGGACCGAAAACCCGTGGTGGACACGGCGCTTCGGCCGCCGCCGTCGGATCCCTTTCATTGCGACACCTTCACCATGGCGATTTGGGTGAAGCCCGACACCGACCTGCGCGCCATGCCCAAGGAAGGTGTGAGCGGTCGCATCGACGAGGTCGGCAAATTCTACGCCATCCCGGCCGACCCGGGTGACGTCCGTTTCGGCGAGGGTGCGGCGACGGCGGGGCTGGCGGTCGGGCGCAACGGGATCTTCGTGGTCGAGCGCGCGTGGGATACGTGCCCGGCGGTGTTGGTCTCGGATCGCCCCGTCTCCGGCTGGACCCATGTCGCGGTCGTGTATCGCGAGGGCACGCCGTCGCTCTACGTGAACGGCGAGTTTGTCCGCGAGGGCCTCCGTTCCGGGAAGAAAGTTTATAGCGGCGTCGGCTCACCGCCGCCGCCGGTAGATTACACCCTCTATTTTCCGGGTCTCGAATCGCTCGCGCGCGCCGCCGGGCAGGCGGCCCCGACCTCGCGCGGCAACGTGTTTTACTTCGAGGGCAATTCGGTGCCAGCGCGCTCATTTGATCGCGCGTTGGACGAGACCGAGCTGCGCGCGCTCGTCGCCGAGGGTGTGCCCGCGCCGGAGCTTCCCGTCGTCACCGGCCTCGGTCGCGCGGCGGGCGGCGGCCTGGAGTTTCTGGCCTGGGAGCCGGGTCGCTACGCCTTGCCCGGCGGCGCCGAGTCGGAGGTCGCCGTGGCTGCGGCGCGGGCGCTCGATCGGGCTTGGTCAGTGGCCTTTCAACCTGGGCGCGGCGCGCCGGAGTCGATCGCTATGCCCGAATTGCGCTCGCTGCATCTGCATGAGGATTTTGGTGTGCGACATTTCTCCGGCACCGCGACGTATCGGAAAAAAATGACGGTCCCGGCCGCCTGGCTGGCGGCGGATCGTCGCGTGGTGCTGGACCTCGGGCGCGTCGAGGTGCTGGCCGAGATCGTGGTCAACGGCCGCTCGGTGCCGGTGGTCTGGAAAGAGCCGTATCGAGCCGACATCACCGAGCTGGTGCGGGCGGGGGAAAACGAGCTCGAGGTGCGCGTCACCAATCTCTGGACCAACCGCCTGATCGGCGACGAGTCGCTGCCGGCGGAGGACGAGTTCGGCCTGCGCGACGAGCACGGCAACGACCCGCACGGCATCGTGCGGCTGCCCGACTGGTATAAGGAGGGCCGCCCCAAGCCGCCCGGCGGCCGCGTGACCTTTTCGACCTGGAATTTTTACGACAAGGACGAGCCCTTGGTTGCGTCGGGCCTGCTCGGCCCGGTGCGTTTGCTCAACCCGGTGCGGGTGACGCTCGCGGCGGGAGGGTGGAACGCGTTGTCCCCAACGCGTTGACGCGGCGAAGCCGCGCCCGGGCCCGAGCCAAGCGTGTTGAGGACAATACGCTCCACCGGCTGGCCTGGTGCGTCTGTTCAGCCCGGTGCGGGTGGGGCTCGCGGCCTGAGGTGGAACGCGTTGTTCCCAACGCGTTGACGCGGCGAAGCCGCGCCCGGACCCGAGCCAAGCGTGTTGGGGACAACACGCTCCACCGGCTGGCCAGGTGCGTCTGTTCGAGCCGGTGCGGGGGGCGCTCGCGGCTGGAGGTGGAACGCGTTGTCCCCAACGCGTTGACGCGGCAAGGCCGCGCCCGGACCCGAGCCAAGCGTGTTGAGGACAACACGCTCCACCGGCAGGCTCGGTGGGTCTGTTCAACCGGGTGCGGGTGGGGCTCGCGGCCGGAGGTGAAACGCGTTGTCCCCAACGCGTTGACGCGGCGAGGCCGCGCCCGGACCCGGGCCAAGCGTGTTGGGGACAACACGCTCCACCGGCTGGCTTGGTGCGTCTGTTCAGCCCGGTGCGGGTGGGGCTCGCGGCCGGAGGTGGAACGCGTTGTCCCCAACGCGTTGACGCGGCGAGGCCGCGCCCGGACCCGAGCCGAGCGTGTTGGGGACAACACGCTCCACCGGCTGGCTAGGTGCGTCTGTTCGAGCCGGTGCGGGGGGCGCTCGCGGCCGGAGGTGGAACGCGTTGTCCCCAACGCGTTGACGCGGCGAGGCCGCGCCCGGACCCAAGCCGAGCGTGTTGGGGACAACATGCTCCACCGGCTGGTCTGTGCGTCTGTTCAATCCGGTGCGGGTGGCGCTCGCGGCCGGAGGGTGGAACGCGTTGTCCCCAACGCGTTGACGCGGCGAGGCCGCGCCCGGATCGAGCCGAGCGTGTTTGGGACAACACGCTCCACCGGCTGGCTTGGTGCGTCTGTTCAGCCCGGTGCGGGTGGGGCTCGCGGCCGGAGGTGGAACGCGTTGTCCCCAACGCGTTGACGCGGCGAGGCCGCGCCCGGACCCGAGCCGAGCGTGCTGGGGACAACACGCTCCACCGGCTGGCTTGGTCCGTCTGTTCGACCCGGTGCGGGTGAGGCTCGCGGCTGGAGGTGGAACGCGTTGTCCCCAACGCGTTGAAGCGGCGAAGCCGCGCCCGGACCCGAGCCGAGCGTGTTGGGGACAACACGCTCCACCGGCTGGCATGGTGCGTCTGTTCAGCCCGGTGCGGGCGCGGCTTGCGGCCGGAGATGGAACGCGTTGTCCCCAACGCGTTGACGCGGCGACGCCGCGCCCGGACCCGAGCCAAGCGTGCTGAGGACAACACGCTCCACCGGCTGGCGCGTTACCGCGCCGCGTCGCCCGCGCCGTCGCCGTCGGTGTCGGCGCGGGGATCGGAACCGACAACGATGTCGTAGTCGCCGCCGGCGGTAGTGGAAAAATCATACACCTGCGGCGAAACCTCGGTGAGCGCGACGGGTTGGCCGTCGCGGCGCACATGGATCGAGCCGGCGGTCGTGCGGAGGCGGCAGGGGTTACCGCGGTCGGAGTGGATTTTCGCCGAGGTGAGCGCGCCGTCCGCCCAAGCGAGGTCCACGGTGAAGGCGCCGGGCGCGCGCAGGCCCTTGATCGAGCCCTGCGGGATGCTCGTGGGCAGGGCGGGCAGGAGGTGCAGCTCGCCGCGGCGGGCTTGCAGGAAAAACAGGCCGATGCCGGCGGCGGAGCCGAGGTTGCCGTCGATTTGGTTTTCGGGGGAGCCGCCGCCCTTGGTGGAGAAGACGAGGTTGTTGGAGTGCGAGGTGCGGAGGAGGTTGGCGAGTATGAGGAAGCCTCGGTCGCCCTCGAGGAGCGTGTTTCGCAGGCACATTTTCCAGGCCTGGCTCCAGGAGGTGTTGTTGGTCGTGTCGCTTTTCCATTCGAGGCTCACGCGGGCGGCGGCGGCGAGGGCGGGCTCGTGGATCGGGCTGATCTGGTCGGCGGGAAAAAGCGCGACGAGGGGCGAGAGGTGGCGGTGTTCGTTGGGCAGGTCCACGTCTTCGAGCCACTCCTGGATCTGGCCGAGGCGGCCGATCTGGTTGGGCGGCAGCAGGGCGCGTTTGGCGGCGAGAGTGTCGCGGAAATCGGCATCGAGGCCGAGGGTTTCGCCGGCGCGGATCACGCAGGTGAAAAGCTCGCGGATGAGTTGGTTGTCCATCGTCACGCCCGCGACGAGTTCGCCGTTGTCGCCGAGGGCGGGGTTGGGTTGTTCGGGCGAGTGCCCGGGGTTGGTGACGAGGTAGGGCGTGCGGCCGGGGCGCGGGTCGGCGACGAGGAAATCCACGAAGAACCGGGCGGCGCCCTTCATGAGCGGATACACGTCGGCGAGGTAGGTCGCGTCGCCGGTGTGGAGGTAGTGCGACCAGAGGTGCAGGGAGAGCCAGACGCCGCCGCCGGGCCAGAGGCCGCCGGGATTGTTGATCGGGGCGGCGCCGCGCCAGAGGTCGGTGTTGTGGTGGACCATCCAGCCGGCGGCGCCGTAGTGGCGCTGGGCGACGGTGGCGCCGCGTTGGGAAAGATCGCGCACGAGCTCGACCATGGGCAGGTGGCACTCGGGGAGATTCATCATCTCGACGCCCCAGTAGTTCATCTCCTGGTTGATGTTCAGGGTCATCTTGCTCTCCCAGGCGGGGTCGAGCTCGTTGTTCCACTTGCCCTGGAGATTCATCGGTTGGGAGCCGGGACGGGAGCCCGCGATGTAGAGGTAGCGGGCCATCTGGAAGTTCAGCGCGACGAACTGCAGGTCGCCGGCGAGGGCGGTCGCGCCGGCGCCCTGCACGGCGGGATTGCGATCGCGGCCGGTGCCGGGGACCGCCGCGGCGGCGTTGCGGATACGTTGCAGGCGGGCGGAGGTTTCTAGCGCGGATTGGCTGGTGGGGCCGAGATCGATTTCGACCCGGCGGAACAGCGCCTGGTGGTCGGCGACGTGGGCGTCGCGCAGGGCGGAGTAGGACTTGGCGGAGGCGGCGTCGAGCGTGGCCGTGCTGCGCGCGACGGGGTCGCCGGAGAGGTCGTCGAAACGCACGAAGTTGCTCGCGACGGCGAGAATCAACGTGGCGGAGTTGGCGCCGGCGACCGTGACGGTGGAGCCGGCGGCGGAGACGGTGCCGCCCTCGGCGGTGATTCTTACCCGCCCGCGGAAACGCACCTCGCTGGTCTGCTGGCGGGCGGGGTTGGCGTCGCGTTTCACCTTGGCGTCGATGTGGAGGTCGGTGCCCTTGACCGCGATGACGGGCACGTTGCCGGTTTCGGTATGCTGCGTGTCGAAGCTGTAGTTGAACGACAGGGCGCCGGGCTCGCTGGCGCTGAGTCGGAGCACGATGACCTGATCGGGGAAACTGGCGAAACACTCGCGCGTGTAGGTGACGCCCTCGTGGGTGTAGCGCACGGTGGCGAGCGCGGTGTCGAGGTCGAGTGCGCGACGGTAGGCGCTCGGCGCGGGCGTGGCGTGGGGGAAGTTGAGCCGCAGGTTGGCGGTGGGCTGGTAGGGGCTCTGTCGCAGCGGCCACGACATGAAGGTGGACTTCGCGCCGAGTTCGTAGGCGTCCTCGCCGCGCCCGGCCCAGACGTGGTTGCGGATGGTGGCGAGCGAGTCCACCGCGCCGGGGCGCGAGTAGTCGTGGGGGCGGCCGGCCCAGACGGTGTCGTCGTTGAATTGGATGATCTCCTGCGCGACGCCGCCGTAGATCATGGCGGCGAGGCGGCTGTTGCCGATCGGGTAGGCGTCGTTCGAGGTCTGCGCCGAGTAGGTGGCGGCGGTGTTGGAGAACAACTCCAGCGGGCCGGGCGCGGCCCGAAGCGAAACGAACAGAGACGCGGCGGCGGCGATGCAGGCGGCGAAACGAAACAGGGACATGCGGGGCGGGGCTTGGGGTTTAAGCGGAGGGCGATCACGCGGGCGCGCACGGGCGCGTCGCGGCGGAGCTACGGAAAGGTCAGGGTGCGCGCCTCACCGGGCGCGAGCGTGAGGGTGGTGACGCGGTCGCCGTGACGGACCGTGGTGCCGGTGCCCCCGACGCTGCGGATCGTTGCCTCGGTGAGGCGGCCCTCGCGCCAGGCGAGATCCACCTCGAAGCCGCCGCGCGCGCGCAGGCCGCGCGCCGCGCCCTCGGGCCAGGCGGCGGGCAGGGCGGGCAGCAACTCGATCTGTTGCGGCGTGCTCTGGAGAAGCATCTCGGCGATGGCGGCGGTGGCGCCGAAGTTGCCGTCGATCTGGAAGGGCGGATGCGAGCCGAAGAGGTTGGCGTAGGTGCCGCCGCTCCAGTTTTTCTTGCTGGTGGCGGCGTCGGCGGGGCGAAGGGCGTTGCGGAAAAGCGTGTGCGCGCGGTCGCCGTCGCCGAGGCGGGCTCGGAGGAGCATCTTGTAGGCGAGGCTCCAGCCGGTGGAGCCGTCGCCGCGCACGTCGAGAGTTTTGCGCGCGCCCGCGGCGAGTTGGGGCGTGCCGCGCGGGGAAATCTCGTGGCCCGGATACACGCCCCAGAGGTGCGCGATGTGACGGTGTTGCGGGTCGGCCTCGGGATACTCCTCCAGCCACTCCATCAGGCGTCCGTCGGAGCCGAGCTGATTTGGCGCGAGACGCGGCAACGCGGCGGCGAGTTCCGCGCGCAGCGCCGGATCGCGGTCGAGCAGTGCGGCGGCCTGGTGGGTTGCGGAAAAAAGGTAGCGCAATAACTGCTGATCGGCGGTGGGGCCGAGGCAGACGTGGGCGGGTTTTCCGTCGAGCAGGAAAGCGTTTTCCGGCGAGTTCGACGGCGCGGTCACGAGCCAGCCCGACTTCGGCTCGGTGATGAGCATGTCGAGGTAGAACTCCGCGGAGCCGCGCAGGATCGGGTAAACGCGTTCGAGAAAGGCGCGGTCGCCGGTGAAGAGGTAGTGGTCCCAGAGGTGTTGGCAGAGCCAGGCCGAGCAGGACACGGTCGAGCCCCAGGAGGCGGATTCGCCCGGCGAGGTGAAGCCCCAGGGGTTGGAGAGAAGAAAGGACACCCAGCCGCGCGCGTCGTAGTAGGCCTTGGCGGTTTTCTGGCCGGGCTCGACCAGCGAGCCGATGAGGGCGAAGAGCGGCGCGTGCAGGTCGGAGAGGTTGGTGACCTCGGCCGGCCAGTAGTTCATCTGGACGTTGACGTTGGTGTGCCAGTCGCCGTTCCACGCGGTCTGGATCTTGTCGGCCCAGATGCCCTGGAGATTGGCGGGCAGGCCGCCGGGGCGGGAGGACGAGATGAGCAGGTAGCGGCCGAAGTTGAAAAACAGGGACGCGAGCGCGGGGTCGGCGCCGCCCTCGTGAAAGGCCTTGAGCCGCTCGGGTGTGGAGAGCGCGGCGACGGCGGGCGCGGAAGCACCGAGGTCGATGGCGGCGCGGTCGAAATAACGCCGGTAGTCGGCGACGTGGGAGGCGCGGAGCGCGGCGAAGTCGCGACCGGAGTCGAGCACGCGGGCGAGGTCGGCCTCGGCGGCGGCGCGGGCGTCGGTCACGCGGCGGCCGGCGAAGGTTTTTATGTCGGTGGCGGCGGTGACGAAGACCAACACCTCGTCGGCATCACGCACGCGGAGGGCGGCGCCGTCGGGCGCGAGTTCGAGCGTGCCGCCGCGCGGGACGATTTTGAGGCGGGTGGCGTGGCGCACGCCGTTCTCGGCGCCGTCGTCGTGGCCGTCGTTGAGCTGGCCGTGCATGAGCAGGCCGTCGGCGGCGGCCGGGCCGGCCGGCTCGACGGTGGCGCGTTCGGGGCGGTCGAGGCGTGCGTCGAAGGAAATGCGGCCGGGGGCGCTGGCGGTGAGCCGGAGCACGAAAGCCTCGGCGGGCGCGCTGACAAAGGCCTCGCGGGTGAAACGCACGCCATCCTGCTCGTAGTCGAGCCGAGCGACGGCGTCGGCGACGTCGAGGCTGCGGCGGTAGTTTTTGATTTCGGACGCGACGGGTGCGGCGGATGCGACGGATTCGGCGGAAGAAGTTTGGGGAAACGAGAGGCGCAGGTTGCCGAGAATTTGGTAACAACCGTAGGGCACGTTGGCGCCGGAGCCGTGGCCGGAGCCCTTGCCGGCGCAGGTGAAGGTGGCGTTTACCAGCGCCTCGGCCTCGTGGTTTTTGCCCTCAAGCAGGAGGCGGCGGATTTCGGGCAGGGCGAGGTGGGCGTCGGGACGGTCGGCCTCCTGCGGCGAGCCGGACCACATACCGGATTCGTTGAGCACGATGCGTTCCTCGGTGATTCCTCCGTAAAGCGCGGCACCGAGGCGACCGTTGCCCAGCGGGATCGACTCGAAGAGGTGTTCACCGGGTGTTGTCAGGACGACGTAACGCGCGGCGTCGGGAGGGTTTGTTTTTTCGACACGGAGTTCACGGAGATCGGAGGGGGAGGGCACGGAGGTCGGTTTTGCGTCGGGGGACGGGGAGGGGGTGGCGCGGGTCCGGGTTTTTATTTGAGATGGAAGCGTGGCATCGGCGGGGGGAGCATCGCCCGAGGCGACACCTCCGTGCCCTCCGTGTCCGCGCTCCGTGCCCTCCGTGTCCAAATCCGAAATCTCGGTCCCGCGGAGATCCTTCGAGGTGGCGAGGGCGATGACGCGGCCCTGGTCGCCGACGGCGCAGTAGAAGTGATACACCACCCCTTCGTGTTTTAGCACCCAGGGCTTGTGGGCGAATTGGTTGTCGTAGGGCTCGCTCGGCTCGACGAGGTGCGGGCCGTCCCACTTGGTCCAGTGGACGAGGTCGTGCGAGGCGGCGAAGGTGTCGAAGGCGCCCGGTTTCCAGAAGGCGCCAAAGTAAAACATCACCCAGACGTCGCCGATGCGCACGAGCTGTGGGTCGCCGCTGATCGACCAGGGCGCGGCGCCGACGTTGTTCACCACCGGGCCGGGCCCCAAACGCCTCCAGTGGCGGAGGTCGTCGCTGATCGCCAGGCCGATCTGTTCCTGGCCGTAGGGTGGGGCCTTGCCGTTGTAGGCCATGACGAACTCGGCGCCCAGCGTGCGGGCCTCGTCGCGGACGATGGCGCTCTTGTAGAGCGTGACATGCTCGAAATCGCGGGTGTCGGACTGCGCGGGCGAGAGAACCGGATTTTCCGGGAGGCGTATCCAATTTTTCGCGACGGAGGGATCGTCGGTGTGCGCGAGGCCGATGGCGAGCGGATCGGTTTCGTAACCTTGCTGCGCGCCGCCGAGGTAGGAGAGCCAGTATTTGCCCTCGTGGGTGCCGAGCTCGTGGGTGGCGTCGTCCCAGCGCGTGTCGTAGAGCGCGAGCCCGCCGCCGGCCTGCCAGGCGTCCCAGCCTTGTTTGGCGAAGGGCAGGATGGGGCCGAGGCGTTTCCAGTGCAGGAGATCGTCGCTGACGGCGAGGTGGGTCTCGTAGCCGACTTTGTCGCGGTTGGAGACGAACATCATGAACCAACGCCCGCGGTGGCGAAAGACGTTGGGGCAATCGAGCAACTCGCCGGGATCGGCGGGCAGGACGACGCCGTATTTGTGCGGCGTTTTCACCTCCTCGTGGATCGCGCGCATCACCTTGCCCGACACGAAACGCGGCTTGCCGACAGGAAAGGGGACGACGGCGGGGCGGGTGTCCGGAGCGTCGGTGGAAAAGCAGACGAGCGGCCCGGCAAGGAGTAGGCAAAGCGCGGTGAGCAGACGCATCGGTTTCGGTGATGGGGGGATGAGGCGGAGCTTATGGAGTGCGGCGACGTGTCGCCGCTTTGACGAGCCGACTCGGCGGCTCGCCGGATCGTGGGCCAGGGGATGGGGGCGACGAGCCGAGGCTCGTCGTCGATGGCGGCGACATGTCGCCGCACTCCAAATCAGAGCGGCTCCAGCGCGACGGGGTTGGTGAGGGTGCCGATTTTCTCGATCTCGATGCTCACGGTGTCGCCGGGGCGGAGCCAGCGCGGGGTCGGTTTGGCGGCCATGCCCACGCCCTGCGGCGTGCCGGTGAGGATGACCGTTCCGGGGACGAGGGTGGTGCTGCCGCTGAGGTATTCGATCAGGGCGGGCACGTCGAAGATCATGTCGGATGTATTCGAGTTTTGGACACGCTCGCCGTTGTGCAAGGTGGAGATGGCGAGAGCGTTGGGGTTGGGGATTTCATCGGGAGTGACCAGCCGCGGGCCGAGCGGGGCGAAGGTGTCGAAAAACTTGCCGCGGCACCACTGGCCGCCGCCGAGGCGGAGCTGGTGGTCGCGGGCGGAAACGTCGTTGCAGCAGGTGTAGCCGAGCACGTGGTCGAGCGCGCGGGCGCGGGGAATGTTTTTCCCTGCTTTGCCGATCACGACCGCGAGCTCGCACTCGTAGTCCACCTCGTCGCTGCGCAGGTGTTGCGGGATGAGGATGGGCGCGTTGGGGTGTTGGAGGGTGTTGATGCCCTTGACGAAGAGGATCGGGCGCTCGGGCACCTTGGCGTTGGTCTCGGCGGCGTGTTGGCGGTAGTTGAGTCCGATGCAGAGGATCTGGGTGGGCGCGATGGGCGCGAGCAGCCGGGCGATCCGCGCGGGCTCGGTGGTGACGCGGTGGGCGCCGTAGATGTCGCCCTCGATGCGAAGCGCGGAGCCGTCGGGTTGCTCGACGGCGTGGTGGATGGTGTCGGCAGGGGAGAGGTAGCGAATGATCTTCATGGGAAAAGCGGGGAGTTGGTTTCGGATTTAGTCACGGAGGACACGGAGCTCGGACACGGAGGCCACGGAGGATCGGGTGACTTTTTGGCCGATAAAAAGGCGGGAAACCTATGGCGGGACCAAAGGCGTTGGGACCTCCGTGAACTCCGTGTCCGCGCTCCGTGTCCTCCGTGTCGAAAGGATTGAAGAAGAGGTTCATTTCCCCGCCGACCAGCCGCCGTCGATCATGAGGCAGCTGCCGGTGACCATGGCGGCTTCGTCGCTGGCGAGGTAGAGGGCGGCGGCGGCGACTTCGTCGGGGCGCGCCATGCGGCCGGTGAGCTGGGTGGCGGACATCTGCCGGTAGGCCTCCGCCGGATCGGGATACTCGGCTAGGCGGTTCTTCACGAAGGGCGTCTCGACCCGCCCCGGGCAGATGGCGTTGAAACGCACTCCGGTGTGGGAGTGGTCGAGCGCGAGCGACTTGGTGAGGCCGACGACGGCGTGTTTTGTCACGGTATAAGCGAGCCGGTCGCGCACCGCCACCACGCCGCCGATGGAGGCGAGGTTGATCACACTGCCCGCGCCGTGCTCAAGCATCGCGGGGACGAAGGCCTTGCAGAGGTTGAACACGCCGCGGACGTTTACGGCATGCAGGCGGTCGAGGTCGGCGGCGGCGGTGAGCAGCAGGTTGCCGACGTGGCCGATGCCGGCGTTGTTGACCAGGATGTCGAGGCGGCCAAGGCGGGCGGCCAGCGCCTCGGACTCCGCGGGATCGGCGACATCGAGCGCGACAAACTCGGCCGAGCCTCCCGCCGCGCGGATGGCGTCCACGGTGGCCTGGCCGGCGTCGGGCTTGAGGTCGGCGACAACGACGTGTGCGCCGGCGGTGGCGAAGGTTCGGGCGATGGCTTCGCCGATGCCGGAGCCGGCGCCGGTGACGAGGGCGGTTTTGGAGTTGAGCTTAAACACGGTAGAGGCGTTCGGCGTTGCGGTGGTAGAGCTTGGCGCGCTCCGTCTCGCTCGCGTCGGCGGCGAGCAGTCCGGTGGCGAAAACCCAGCGGGAGAGCGTGGACCCAAGGGTGCAGACCGGCCAGTCGCCGCCCCAGACCACGCGGTCCCAGCCGAAGCAGGCGAGCACGTGGTCGGTCCAGGGGCGGAGGTCGGCGACGGTCCAGTCCGGCGCGGCGTAGGCGACGAGACCGCTGATCTTGCAGTGGACGTTCGGACGCTCGGCGAGAGCCGCGATCTCGTCGCGCCACGGATCGAGGGCGCCGGCTTTCACGTCGGGCACGCCGCAGTGGTCGAGAATGAAGGTGACCTCGGGGCAGGCGTCGGCGAGTTCGCGCGCGAGCGGAAGCTGCCGCGCCAGCACGCACAGATCGAAGGTAAGGCCGAGGGCGGGAAGGCGGCGGAGGTTTGCGCGAAAGAGCGGCTGTTGGGAAACGGCGTCGGGCACCACGTGGAGCACACGGCGCAGGCCGCGGAGCTTGGGCAGCGTGGCGAGTGGTTCCAGATGCGCGGGGAAGTCTGCGTTTTCAGGGCGGCCGCTGGCCACGATGCCGGCGATGAGCGGGTTCGCGTCGGCGAGCGCCTGGGCGGCGCGGGCCTCGGCGAGTTGGTGCGGATCGTCCACGTCGCACTCCATGAAGATCGTTTTGGTGATCGGCGTGTCGGCGGACGCGGCGAGGTAATCCGGCAGGCGGAAACTGTGGTGGAGCGCCGGGATGCCGGCGCTCCACGTGTAGGGCAAGCGGTCGAGGTCCCAAAGGTGTTGGTGGGTATCGACGAGGTGCATGGGAAGAAGCGAAGAGGACGAGTATCCCAAATCAGACACCACCCAGCACGGCTAAATTCGCATTTGGCTAATAGCCAACGAAATTCACCTCTAGGGGCCAAGTGACTTTGTAGCGACAGCGCCGGGGGCCATAATTATTTCCCGTTCAACCAGTTTTCGTAAAATCCGGCGTCAACCAATTGCGCGAAAGGCGAAATGTGTCCAAATTTCTCGATGGGTTTCCACACCGCATAATCATACCATCCATCCAGCGAAAGTTCCATTGTATCGGGACGCGCATGGATCATATCCGCCGCCCCTATCAAAACGATGAGACGTTGGGGATTTTGCGGATTCATCATGGATGCATGGACCGACAGATTGGCGCCGACATATCGCCTGCCTCGGATATTAATGGAATCACCATCCAATTGTAGGTCGTTTTCTCCGACATATTTTGCCCAAATAGAGTTGCTTCGCTTGTTACCGATCAAAATTAAATTGGACATGCGCATATCATCATCCGTGAGCTCATGATCGTTTTTTATCACGCAATCCCCATAGTGAACTCTCCTCCAGGACGTTAAAAATGCCGATGTCCAGGCTGCGGTCGCCATCTTTTCCGTATCATCGCCCCCAGTGCCACGAACCACAACGAATCGCTCGGTAAACGCACGGGAAACGGGGCCCGGCCCGGTGTAATTTTCGAACATGCCGGGAGCTTGCAGCGGAGAGACATCGCTTCTCCGCTGTAACAAAGCCCATTTAAATAGCCGCACCCATGGGTCACCGGGACTTTGCTCATACTCAGGCTCCGGCTCGAAAAGAACATGCGCGCCTGCCGCTTTCGCTTCTTTCACATACTTGATAGAAAGCTCCAATTCGCCCTGCCCTTCTTTCTTAATTCTGTCAGCGATAATATAAACCGGAAAATCCTTCAATTTAAATTGCCTTCCAAACCAATCGGATTCGATCATCCATTTGTTATATGAAGGAATAGACCAGAAATCCTGCTTGGAATGTGGTCGATGCCGATGGCGTCTGAAAATCCCGTCGTATATCCCCATCCCGGCGAATCTATCGGGGAACTGCACCGCACTCATCCCAGCATTAATACCGCCCCCGCAGGTTGCCAGAATGACCACCCGACGGTCGTCGATCTTGTAGTCTCGCCTTGCTTCGTTAATGACCTCGTCCAAATGGGTGAAATCGCAAGCGCTCCCCGTCGGGTCGCAACGATACCCAATCCATAAGAGAGCCGCACCCAATTGATTGGCCTGATCAGCCATCCTCATAGCACCCTCATGATCCGCCATAAAGACGCTTTCCACAAACGGCCGGGAAGTTGAGGGAATCGTCGGATAGATCAAAAACAAGGGAAGCGCCGGGCCTTCACGCGTATAGTTTTCCGGGACAAAAATTCTGTAATGCTGGTCAACGCCGTCGATTCGGGACTTGAATCCGCGAGTGTGCAGGCCCGGAACATCCTTGAAGGCCTCGCTTCCAGCTTCCAAGGCGACAAGCGAAGCCTCCAAGTCATAAAATGTTGCGCATATTTTATCCCCCCACGCCTGTCCGACATTATCCCTGTTTTCGGGCTCCAATAATATGTCGGCACGTCGCATCAGCGCATGAAGATTTATGGAAACCCGCTCATCGCCCTCCTGTTTTCTTGTGCGAATGGCAAGTTCCTCTGATTTTTTTACCGGATCTCCGAGAAAAAACAGTTCCTTCCTCGCAGCGCCTCCGCATTTTATGGTGATTTGGTAGGCGCCCGGCTTAAATTTTTCAATGTCCGGAATCTCCCCGCCATTCTTCATCCGAAGCCCTTGGGCGGCTTTGACGCCTGCCGCGCTTTCAATATCAAGCTCAAAAATCAAAGCATCGTCCGTATCCATGTTGATTTTTAGCGATGGTTTTTCATCGGCGCTATACAAGGGCTTTGAAAGCACGCGTGCCGCCGATCGCATTGCGACGCCCGCACCCGCTTCAAAATCAGGCACATAGGATAATGAAAAGGCAACGGGGCCCCGCCTTGAAACCCGCACCAGCAAAAAGTTGTCACCTGCCGCAAGGGCAATGGGAGTCGTCTTATTATTACCCGGCCCCTGGGCCACATTTCCATTATTCCAGAGACTAATGGAGCCCCTTGTTTTGGAGAAAAGATAAGCAGATCTGGCCTTGTTGCATTTCACGACACAAGCGGCGTAATAAAAAAGCTCCTCCTTGATATTGACCATATCGCTTTGCACGCCAAGGGAACGAAAGAAATCAATGGTGGAATAATATTCATCCTCGGCATCGGGGAGTTGGAGTGCATAGCGTTTTTCTCCGACAAAACTCGGGGTGCTTCCAAGCGTCGCCCCTTCAATAAAGTCCAGGTAACGATTCGGACTGGCGCATCCCTCTATCGGTTTTGACTCGCTGGCCGACAGGGGGCCAAGTAGCAGCCATTCTTCAATAGGCACCATGCTGTCGCCGGCGGTAAAAACTGGCACGATTACGGAGGCTGGTGCGGCAGCCAGCTTACCGAACAACGCGGAGATCAAAAGGCATAAGAAAAGCGAGCTTCTGGATATTAATTGCATAACCATTTCCTCATCTGGATTAAAATCACGGGAAATACATGCTCAATTTGATCTGTATTGAATGGAGCCATCGCGCTTGTTCAGCCTCCATTCACCCTTGTTACCAGGCGTGTGTTTGGAAAAAAATGAAACACCGAGATGGTCGCGACCGCTGGTCGTTTCGTAAGTAAACAGGGGGTCGGAAGTCACCACCGGAGGGCTAGGAAGGGGAGACGTAAAATAGTCAACCAAGCGTGGCGAACCCCAGGTAAATTCAGAATGGACGGCACCGAGTTGGACCTCACTTAAAAGATTGTTTTTGTAGCCAAATATGGCGCTCAGCCGGGAGCCGCCGTCAATGGAGCTCAACTTAAGGCTTTTATCGTAATGATAGTGGAAAACACGCCCTTGAATGTCGATTTGGCTTATCGTTCCGCGAGAGTCGTATTTAATCGTAACGAGTTGTTCATCCCCGGGCTTGTAGCGCGACACGCCGGCAACCCGGCCTTGTTCGTAATCAAGCCGATAGAACCGGTCCTTGATATTGAATTCGGCCAGCTGGCTATTATTAAAATAATATCGCTCCGTGCCGTCAGCGGAACAAATCTCATAAGACTCCGGAGTGATCGTTTTTAATATCCACGCTTGGCTGGGAGCGGCGGGCGCAAGAGACAAGGCGACCTCGCCGCCATCAAATCTGGACCAGATAAATTTTCCACGTCCCGAGGATATCAAATGCGATTCGATGCCCAATGTGACAAGATAACTCTGGTAATCGATTCCATCGAAAATCAATTCATGCCGAAGCGAAATTCCAACAACATGCTCCTGATTTTTGAATTCATGAATCATCAGGTGCAGGGCTGGGGACGCCTCGGGCGTTATCAGGAAGGGCCAATCGGAGGCGCCGGGCGCGGCATATGTTGTATCTAACATAAGACGAATACTCATCAACATGATGCCAAAATTTTTCATCATTGCTCCGTGCCTTTAACGACGTCATCCATCGCATGTTGAATAACTTCGATCAAATTCGCGCGTGCGTCTTGGCCGGCCCAAGGTATCGTGCGGGTTGGAACTTTCTTTTCGCTCGCCCATACTCGCCAGGCACTTGCCTGACTTGTTTGCCCAATTTGATCGTAGGCAGGCAAGATAAGTAACTCAGGATTAAGATCTTCTTGGTTGACCGGAGCTCCCAAAGGAAATAATAAGGTAACCCGTAATTCAGGCGCCGTGTGTTTTATTTTTTGAATTCTTTTCCCCATGATAATGGCGAAAGCGTTTTGACTGAACGATGGGTCGATACTGGGTGGATATATGGTAAATTCAGAGGGTGTCTGCTCTATTTCCGAAATGGCGCTGCGGATTTCCTTGCCGTAATACGGACCCAAAACCTGCATGTCCGGAGCAAAGGTTATTTTTTTATTGTTAGATGGATGCCGGTTTTGCCTGAGGTTTATCGCGCCATCATTCGTCAACGCGAGACGCCACTCCGAGCGGGTGTTCATGTAGTGAGCCAAAGAATAAAGCACGAGACCCGAAGCGAGGACGGCATACAATGCAGTCGAGGCCGCCCTGATCACCACTGGTCGGTCCTCGCGAAAGTTTGCGGAGAGAAGAACCGACAAGACAATGCTGGCCGGGAGCCAGACAACCCCCAATATAAGCCACAAGGTGCTGAAGATGCTTGCGATGAAAAATGCAAACAAACTCGCCGCATAAGCGTGTTGCATGTGCTTTTCTTGAGTATCCGGATCCGCCTTGAGATTGATCGATATACAATAAATAGCAGGCGCGATGAGCAGGAACCCATAAAGCATTAAAACAGGTATCCCAAACTCCACTGCAATATGTAAATACGTGTTTACCATGCCGCCATAGCCTGCGGTCGCGTCTGGTTGCTGAAGCCATTGCATAAATGCCAAACCTGAATTTCCCTTACCCCATCCATTGATCGGACTGGCTTCAATCAATTGCAGCCCTCCTTCCCAGAGATCCAAACGATTCATTACGGATGCATCGTTCTTTTCACCAAATCGGGCCCCGAGTCCACATAGGATGGATAACCCGGTGAAAAGGAGGAGCCTAGGCCCGCAAAAAGCAAGAGCCCTAAGCGCGGTCGCTTTGGTCAGCCCAATTGATCGCGTATCCACCCATTCAAAGAATAACAAACTAGCGATCCAAGCTACGCCACCACCGCGTGAAAAAGTCAAAACCAAGGAAACTACGCCTAGAATTTCGGCAACAAGCAGTCCATACCACGCGAGCCTCAATGAACGTTTGTGGCGAATTATTCGCTGCAAACCCCATAAAATAGGAATGAAACAAGCAATTACCGCCGCCGCATGGTTTGGATTATCCCAAAAAAAAGAAAGCCGTGGAATGCCACCGTAGGAGTATTCGGAGCGTAGCAATTTGAATGAAATTATTGGTCCCTATGCTACTTTTTAGCCGCCGCCTTGGCCGCTACTTTCGCTAGAACCGTCTGCAACTGACGCCTATCCGTCTCCGATAGGCTGGTGTTGCTGGCGATATATTGGGACGCTCCTTCAGGTTCGTATTTTGCCCAATTTTCCAATATTTTAGACGCTTCGCCTACCGGGTTTTTCTTTACGTATTGAAGAGTTAAGTTGATCGCGCGATCAGGTAGATCAACCTTAAAGCGATTAATTGCTGATTTCGCCATCTGTTCTTTTGTGTCTGCATCCGTCACGCGGGATATGGCCTCAATTGCATTATCAGGATCTGTATGCATTGTGCCATTTATATATGCTTGGTAGGCGACATCCATTGTCGGAGCGGGCGATTGACTCATTATCCACTTTGTGGCATTCGATGGGTTGTCTTCTTGTAGAAAATGAGTAACGACGGTAACTAATCCATAAGATTGCAAGTGCGGCTCGGTTTGTGACAGCGCAAGCCTTGTGGCCATAGAAACATCAATTTCACAAATGGACTCACTATACCCCCGGTAAGCGTTTAGTTTAAGAATACGATCTTCGATCCCATTCACCCATCTAGCCGCTTCTGCCGGAGCTACCCCTGCCCATTCCTTGGCCAGTCGAGCTGAAATTGCTCCTTGGATGTTTTGGCTGCTAATCGTTGATACGAGCGACGCTGCAACACCGTAGTTATTAAGATCAATTAGTGAATCCAACATGCCATCGAATCGACGTATTGACGAATAAAAGCCCTGCTCTGGCGGGGGGATGCGCTCTGTTGCCCATGTCCAAGCGGATTCAGGGTCTTCTCGTGTCCACCCAGCTAGAATGTAATCTGTGTAGATTGCTTTTTTATTGGCGTCGGCAACCGAGTCAACCGCGCCAAGCGCAGATTTAGCGTCGATTCTGCCCCAACTGTTAAGCAGCAGCGCGAGCATATCCTTCTGTGCTTTGGTGTGAGGTGGGCGATTGAGATTTTCGAAAATCGCGCGGTGTCCTTCTGAATTTAAGTCGAGTAAGTGATTCTTAAAAAGGGACAATCGTGTTTCTTTGTCTTGCTCAAGCTGAATTAAATTGACTGATTTAAAATGATTTATAGCTGGCGCTGGAACTCGGTGCGTTAAAGGCAGCTCCTTGGGTTTATCAAGCGAGTTTTTGGGGGGGTCTTGTGGTTTTTGGTTAAGAAAGAAAACAGATCCTGCGATAAATACAGACACCACGAGCGTGGCGACAACTGGCGTGAGGTGATTAGATTTTTTTGGATCCATACGGATTCCTTGATACCCCCTAGTCAACGGCGGGAATTTTGATTTTGGGGGTAGGATTTGGGTCACTTATTGTTTTTAATAGGGCTCCCATCCATCCCTGCCATGAGCCTCCGCCGCTGTGTAAGCTTGAGCGCCATTTATTTGGGCATGGGCGTAACCTGCGATTCCTACGTTAGTGTAAGCATCATAAACTTGGAGTAAGGCGTTCTCATGGTAAATTGCTCTAATTTGTTGATAATTTTCGATGTTTATCGCGTTACGATACCACCTGCCGTTATTGCCTGTGCCAGCGGGAGACGGCTGATTTGGCATTGTTTGGGCAATTGCTGTCGCCATTAGTGCGGCCGCTAATGTGCTCACTATGGGCAATCGAGTGAGAATTAATTGTCGGTTCATTTTTTGATTTGGTGATTTTTGCCGAAGATTTCGGACTACGTATTTATGGGCGGGAGCAATTGCCTGTAAAGACTTATTTCCTGTTAAAATTCGCACTTTGTCACGAGTTTCTTAATGGCATGTAAATGAACGAGTTGAAACTAGATGCCTTGGTGTATTTGGCGAAGAGTAGCTTGAAATGGTGGGCCATTAATGGGTCCTCAAACGGGGGAAGACCAATCCGAGCAACGGCCCGCTGGCGGGCAGGGTGACGAGATGCATGGGGATGCGGGATAGTGGGGGCGAAGGCGCTGTCAGTCACCGGCGGCTACGGGCGGCGCGGCGAGGTAGTTGCCGTAGGTGAGCAGGCCGACCGCGCCGAAGAGCAGCACGATGGCGCCGGTGACGATGGCCTTGGTGCCGGGACGGCAGGATTTCCATTCGCCGATGGCGACGCCGAAGCCGCAGCTGAGCAGGATGAGGATGATCATGTGGATCGCCCAGCTGGAGAACTTGAACTCGCCCATGCGAACGTGACCGAGCCCGTAAAAGAAGAACTGCAAATACCAGAGCAGGCCGGTGAGCAGGGAGAGCGCGTAGTTGCGCGCGAGGCTCGCGCCGCCGGCGGAGCCGAATTCGCGCGCGGAGCGGTCGCGCGAGATCAGGAAGAGACAATACACCAGCGTGGTGGTGAAGGCACCGGTGTTGGAGAACAGGTAGATGACGTTCCCCTGAAAATGCCCGGCGCCGTAGTTGGCCGCGACGTCGGCGACGGGTTGGCCGGCGGCGAGCGCGAAGCTGAACACCGCCGACAACACGCCCGCCAACACCACGATGGGCAGGCCGACGCGGGGATTAAACGAGGGCGCCTCGTCGGTGGCGATGGACGCGTCGTCCGCCTGGCTGAGCTCGCGCTCCTTGCGAAAGCCCGCGAGGCCGGTGACGAAGGTCGCGAGCGCGCCGAGCAACACGCCGGAGATCACGAAGCCGCCGCCGGTGTTGGAAAGCGTTTCCAGGAGCACGCCGTCCTTGATCGGCGGGATGAGCGTGCCGAGCACGCAGGAGAGGCCGATGGCGATGGCGTAGGTGAGCGAAAAACCGAGGTGGCGGATGGCGGCGCCGAAGGCGATGCCGCCCACGCCGTAGAGCGCGCCGAGCAGGTAGGAGCGCAGCATCGCGTCCTTGGGCGCCTCGGCCAGCACGGTGCCGAGCTGCGGGATGCTCGCGGCGGCGAAGATCCACGGCAGCACGAGCCAACAACCGGAGGCCTGCACGAGCCAGTAGGTCTGCCACTTCCAATTTTTGACGTAACGTTGCGGGGCGTAACAAAGCGCGGCCGAGGCGGCGCCGACGGTGTGAAGCAGGGTGCCGAGGAGCGGGGCGGCTTCGGGGTTCATGGGGCGGGGGGGCGGGGCGGGGAAATTAAGAATGCAGAATGAAGAATGCAGAATGACGGGGCAGGGCGGTGGAGGTTGGCGGTTCAGGTCAGAGGCCAAACTCGGCCCGGATGGCGGCGCTGTGCTGCCCCACGCGCGGCGAGCCGAGCGGGGATTTGAAATGCTGCCGGTCGATGGTGATCGGACAGCGGGTGGTGCTCAGCGTGGGGCCGTCCTCCCGGGTGACCTCCTGCTCCCAGTCGAGCTGCCGAAACGCCTCCGTGCGCCAGAGTTTTTCCCAGGACAACACCTCCGCGCACCAGTAGTCGGCCGGCTCCAGCCGCGCCAGCCAGTGGGCGGTCGGCCGGGTGGCGACATGATCGGCGATGAGCCGCTTGATCGTGTCGCGCTCAGTGAACCAGCTCGCGGGATCGGCGAAGCCGGCCAGCGCGGGCAGCTCCAACAACTCGCCGAGTTGCACGATGGAGCCCATGGCGAGCGCGAGGAAGCCGTCCGCCGTGGCGTAGATGCCGTAGGGCGCGCCCAAATACGCGTTGCCGTTGTTGACCGCGCTGCGCTCGGGGGCCTTGCCGCCGTCGTTGAGGAAGGTGGTGGTGAGCTCGAATTGCAGATCGAGGATCGACTCCAGCAGGCTCACCTCGACCAGCCCGCCCTTGCCGGTGACGCCGCGCCGCAGCAGCGCGGCGAGCAGGCCCTGCACGAGGTGTGCGCTGGCGGTGAGGTCGGCGACGGAGAGGCCGAAGGGCAGCGGCGGCTGGTCGGCGTTGCCGTTGAGGTAGGCGAGGCCGGAGCGAGCTTGGGCGAGCAGGTCCTGACCGGGCTTTTCAACCCATTCGCCGCTCGGGCCATAGCCGGTGACGACGCCGTAAACCAGGCGCGGATTCAGCGTCGCGCAGGCCTCGTAACCGAGCCCGATACGCTCCATCACGCCGGGACGGAAATTCTGGATCAACACGTCCGCGCGCTCGATCAGGCGTTTCACTTGCGCGAGGTCGGCGGGGTTTTTCAGGTCGGCGGCGAAGCTCTGTTTGTTGCGGTTGATCGAGTGGAACAGCGTGCTGTCGCCGTCGAGCGACAGGTTGGAAATGTAGAGCTGGCGGCAGATGTCGCCCGAGCCGGGGCGCTCGATCTTGATGACGCGCGCGCCCAGGTCGGCTAGACGCGTGGCGGCCCAGGGTCCGGCGAGGAACTGGGCGAAATCGAGAACGAGCAGACCTTCGAGCGGCTTCATGACGCGAGGGAAACGGTGGCCTCGGCTGGCGTGGCGGAACCGAGCAGGGACCGGCGGTAAAGCGCGTCGAGCCGCGCCAGCGCCTCGGAGTCGGACAACTCGCCGCGCAGGACGGCGTGAACGACCGGGCCGCCCTTTTCCTGAAAACCCATGTAGCCGTCGTGGCGCGGACGCAGGAACGCATTGTCCAGCACCGGCAGGGTGTTGGCGAAATAGTCGCCGCTCACGGCGTTGTTGTGCGGATCGGTCCAGGCCGAGCGATGGCCGGGCTGGCCGCCGGCGGCGGTGTAGAGCGTGCGTTGCACCTCGCCCGAGGCGGTGAAGCGCGCGTAGGCCAGCGCGGCCTCGCGATGGGGCCGCAGCGCCGAGACGGCGAGGCCGGTGCCGCCGAGCGTGGTGCGCAGCGCGGCGCCGGCGAAGGAGGGCGGAGAACCGAAGGTCAGGCGATGCGGGGCGTAGCCGGCACGGGCGTAGTTGGAATAGCAATACGCCAGCGGGCAGTAGGCGACGCGCTCGTTGGTCGCCGAGGCGACGAGGTCGTGCGAGGCGATGGGGTTGCGCGTCCAGCAGCCGGGCGCGCAGAGCGAGATCAACTCGCGCAGGGTGTGCAGCGCGGCGCGGCCGACCTCGAACGACACCACCCGCTCGGCGGAGACAAAGGGCGTCTCGCCGTGGGCGATGCAGAACGAATAAAAGTTCATCAGGCAGTTGATCGGCGCGGCCGGAATCTCCACGTGCCCGGCGCGCGCGAGGGCGAGCAGTTCCTCCCAGGTGCGCGGCACGGAGAGGCCGAGTTTTTCCAACAAATCCGCGCGCCAGAAGGCGACCGGCGTGGCGGCGTCGATCGCGAGCGCCCAGTGGTGCCCGCCGTAGGTATAGCTCGCGTGCGAGGCGCCGACGGAGTTGGCCGCCTGGTCGGCGAGGAAATCCGCCGGCAGATGCTTGTCGAGCGGCAGGAGCGGGCGGTGCGTGGCGGCATAGCCGGCGAAAGGATGATCGATCACGATGAGGTCGTAATCGGCGGCGAGTTTTTCCACCGGGAACTCCTCGAAGGCCTTGAGCGAGCGTTTCTCCCAGACGATCTCGATGTCGGGGTGCAGCTCCTGAAAACGCTGGGCGGTGGCGACGACCGGCAGGTAGCCGCGGGTGTGGCCCCAGGTCATGCCGCGAAGGCGGGTGGCTTGGCTCATGGAGAAGGAATGGGGGGCGCGCCGCGGGCGCTCGATTCGTAGGCGGCCTCGACCAGCGCCATGGTGCGCGCGGCGTCGGCGACATGGGTCGGGGGTTCTCCAGCCTCGCCGGCGGCGTGGCGCATCAGCTCGGCCATCGGCCCGACGAAGGCGTGGGGAAACCAGGAGCCGGCCAGCGGCAGCTCACGCCACTCGCGGGCGGACGAGCTCGGCTCGAAAGAACAGACCTCGAGGTAATCCCGCACGCCGCTGGGGTAGTCCATGAGCAGGCCGAGCTGGGTCTTGATCGCGCCGCGCGTGCCCTCCCACTTGATGTAGCTCTCCTGGTGACGCAGGCCGAAGTCGTGTCCGTGGTTGGTCGTCACCGTGGCGCGGATACGCTCGCCGTAGTCGAGAATCATCGCGGTTCGAGTCGAGTGCAGGCGCGGGGCGAGCGGCGAACGCAGGGTCTTGGCGTAGATGCCGTCGGGCTCGCCCGCGAAGGAGCGGATGAGGTCGAGGTAGTGGATGCTGTGGTAAAGAATCTCCACCCGCGGCGAGCGCTCCAGAAAGGTCCACAGGTGCCAGGGCATGTGGACGGTGACGCGCACCTCGATGTCGTGCAGCTCGCCGATCTCGCCGGCGGCGATGAGCTCGCGCGCGGCCAGCACGGCCGGGGCGTAGCGAAGCTGGAAATTTACCGCCGCGCGCAGTCGTTTTTCCCGACAAAGCGCGAGCAGGGCGCGGGCCTGCGCGAGGTCCTCGCCGAAGGGTTTCTGGATCAGGACCGGCGCGCCGTCGGGCAGGGCGGCCAGCACGGACGGCAGCGCGGAGGCGGGCACGGCCACGTCGAAAACCACGTCGGCCGGCGCCTCGGCCACGGCGTCGTGCAGGGTCGGGAAAACCCGGGACACCGAAAAGTCCGCCGCCAGTTTCTCCGCGCGCGCCGCATCGAGGTCGTGCAGGCCGACCACGGGGAATCCGGCCAGGCGGTAGGCCGGCAGGTGGGCGTCGCGCACGATGCCGCCGGCGCCGATCACGACGATGGGCCGGGGGCTCCGGGGCAGGAGGGCGGCCAATGGACGGGGTAGATCCATGGTTTTTATTTGCAAAACATCGTTTTATTAGCGAAGCCTCTGGCAAGCTTAAACCATGTCAGACGGCCCCACCTACCCCGTGCCGGCGCTGGAGAAAGGTCTCGATATTCTGGAGACGCTCGCCGCCGCCAGCGAAGCCCAGTCCCTCGCCGAACTGGCGGCGCGTCTCGAGCGCAGCCGCGGCGAGTTGTTTCGCATGCTGGCCTGCCTGGAGCAGCGCGGCTACCTGACGCGCGACGCCGTCTCGGGCAAATACGCGCTCAGCCTGAAACTCCACTCGCTGGCGCAGGCGCATAGTCCGATGGCGAAGCTGCTCGGGGCGGCGCGCCGGCCGATGCAGGTCCTCACCGAGAGATGCGGCGAATCCTGTCATCTCAGCGTGCTGGACCGGGGCAAACTGATCGTCATCGCACACCAACCGAGCCCGGCTCGGGTGCGCCTGACGATCGAGGTGGGCGGGGAATTCGATCCGGTCGCGACCGCCTCGGGCCGGCTGCTTCTGGCGCAGTTCGGCGAGGCGGAGCGCGCGGAGGTTCTTTCCCTTTCGCCGGTCGCGGCGGAGCACGGAGCGCGGGCGCGGAAGGCGTTTTTGGCCGGTTTGGAAGAGCTCGCGCGCGAAGGTGTTTCCACCGCCGAGGGCGAGACCATCGAGGGCGTGCGCGATGTCGCCGTCGTGGTCGGTCGCCCCGGTGCTCCGGGCCTGGCGGCGCTGGCGGTCACACGTCTGCTGCGGCGCGGTTCGCGGGAGGACGAGGCGGCCTTGGTGGGCGCGCTTCGGGAGGAGGCGGCGGAGATCACCCGCGCGCTCGGACTGTTTACCTCCTGAATCTCTTTCCCCATGCCCCCACGTTTTTTCGAGGACTACGCGATCGGCGCGGAGCGGCGCTCCACCGGGCGCACCATCACCGAGACCGACATCGTGATGCACGCCGGGCAGACCGGCGACTTTTACCCGCACCACATGGACGCGGAGTGGTGCAAGACGCAGGATTTTAAGCAGCGCATCGCGCACGGGACACTGGTCTTCTCGGTGGCGGTCGGGCAGACGGCGGGCGAGGTCAACCCGGTTGCGTTTTCCTACGGCTACGACCGGCTGCGTTTCATCAAACCGGTCTTCATCGGCGACACGATCACGGCGCGTTGCACGGTGAAGGAGAAACGCGATCACCCCAAACGCGCCGACCACGGCATCGTGGTGGAGCTGGTGGAGTCGATCAACCAGCGCGGTGAAACCGTGCTCGCGGCGGAGCACCTGCTGCTGGTGAAACGTCGGCCGGTGGACGTCGCCTAAGGGCGCGGCTGGCTCCCTCGCTGTATTCCCTCTTAACGCCGTTATGCTTCGCTGGCTCGTTTGTGTCCTGACCATGGTTGCCACCGCCCTGGCGGCCTCACGCGAGCAAAGCCGGCTCGATGGCGGCTGGCGTTTTTTCCACGGCGATCCGGCGGGCGCGCAGTCGCCGGCCTTCGACGACACCGGCTGGGCGTCCGTGCGTTTGCCGCACGACTGGAGCATCGCCGGGCCGGTGGAC
Organism: uncultured Akkermansia sp.; assembly: GCA_966252115.1. Classification (GTDB taxonomy): domain Bacteria; phylum Verrucomicrobiota; class Verrucomicrobiia; order Opitutales; family Opitutaceae; genus IMCC26134_A. The sequence continues at coordinate 51,143 of CBINNW010000005.1, read as the reverse complement.
CCGGCCGCGCCGGCCGCCGGGCACGGAGGCTATTTTCCGACCGGCACGGGTTGGTATCGGCAAACGCTGACCGCGCCCGTGAGCTGGGCCGGACGGCGGGTCGAGATCGAGTTTGAGGGCGCGGCGATGGGCGCGACGGTATGGCTGAACGGCGTGGAGCTCGGACACTGGGCCTACGGTTACACGCCTTTCGCCTTCGACCTGACGCAGCATCTTCGCCTCGGCGCGGACAACGTGCTCGCCGTGCGGGTGGACAACTCCGCCCAGCCCAACAGCCGCTGGTATTCCGGTTCGGGGTTATATCGCCCGGTCTGGCTGCGCGTGACGGACCCCGTGTTTGTGCCGCGCGGCGGCCTGTGGGTGACGACCGAGGAACTGTCGGACAAACAGGCGCGCCTGCGGGTGCATGCCGAAGTGGCGAACGCGTCGGCCGAACCGCGCGAGTTGCTGATCGAGGCCGAACTGCGCGACGCGCGGGGCCGCGTGGTCGCGCGCGAAAGCGCGGAGGCGTCGGTCGCGGCGCAGGGCAAATGGAGCGGCACGCTGGACGCGCTCGTGCGTGGCCCACGCCCGTGGAGTCCGGAGTCGCCCACCCTCTATCGCGCCGTCACACGCGTGAAAACTAAGGACGGGGGGCGAGTGCTCGACGAGACCACGACGACGTTTGGCATCCGCACCGTGCGGGTCTCGGCCGAGCGTGGTTTCGAGCTCAACGGCCGGTCGGTAAAACTCTTTGGCGGCAACTTGCACCATGACACCGGTCCGCTCGGCGCGGCGGCATTTGCCCGGGCGGAGGAGCGCAAGGTCGAGCTGCTGAAGGCGGCCGGTTTCAACGCCGTTCGCACCGCGCACAATCCGCCCTCGACCGCGTTTCTGGACGCCTGCGACCGGCTCGGCCTGCTGGTGGTGAACGAGATTTTCGACGGCTGGGAGAAGGCGAAGAACAAGAAAGACTACAGCGTGTTGTTCAAAGACTGGTGGACGCGCGACGTGGACGCGTGGGTGCGGCGCGACCGGCGCCATGCGTCGGTGGTGATGTGGAGCACGGGCAACGAGATGTTCGAGCGCGGCGGCGAGTCCGGCCGGCGCATCGCGCGCGAGCTGGCGGCGCGTATCCGCAAAAACGATACGACGCGTCCGGTGACGGCGGGGGTGAACGGTCTCGGCGACGCGGAAAAGTGGCCGCAGCTCGACGGGCTTTTCGCCGCGCTGGACGTGGCGGGCTACAACTACGAGCTCCAGCAACACCACGCCGCCGACCATGCGCGACTGCCGGAGCGTGTCATCTACGCCTCCGAGTCCTACCAGACGGAGGCCTTCGCCAACTGGCGGACGATGTCGGGGCGCGACCACGTGATCGGCGACTTCGTGTGGAGCGCGATGGACTACCTCGGCGAGGCCGGCATCGGCCGGGTTTTCCCGCCGGGCGAGGAGGCGAAGAAGCATTGGGAGGCGGAGATGTTTCCCTGGCACGGAGCCTACTGCGGCGACATCGACCTCATCGGCGACCGCAAGCCGATCTCGTTTTACCGGCAAATCGTCTGGGACCGCGACGCCACGCTGCACGCCGCGGTGCGCGTGCCGGCGCCGGCGGGGGGCGAGTGGAATACCACGCCTTGGTCGGTCCCGCCGATGCTCTCCAGCTGGAGCTGGCCGGGCCGCGAGGGCGAGCCGCTGACGGTCGAGGTGTATTCGCGCTACGAGGCGGTGCGGCTGCTGCTCAACGGAGAGGTGATCGGCGAAAAGCCGACCGGCCTGACGGAGGAGTTCAAAGCTGTATTCACCGTTCCCTACGCACCGGGAAAGCTGGAGGTGCTCGGGCTCCGGGGCGGACGGGTGAAGGAGCGCTTCACTCTGCGCAGCGCCGGCGAGGCGACACGTTTGCGTCTGAGGGTGGACCGTGAGCGCCTGCGTGCCGACGGCCAGGATCTGGCCTTTGTGCACATCGAGGCGCAGGATCGCCGCGGTGTGTGGCAACCCTGGGCGGAGCCGCGCGTAACGGTGACGGTCGATGGCGCGGGAGAGCTGGCCGCGCTGGGCTCGGGCGATCTCACCTCGTTCGATTCCTACGTCGGCGCGGAGAGGGCGCTCTATCAGGGGCGCGCACTCGCGGTTGTGCGGGCGGGCGAAGCGCCGGGGAAAATTCGAGTAACGGTGGCCGCGCCGGGTTTTGAGCCTGCGAGGGCGACGCTCCGGGTTTTGGACACGGAGGACACGGAGCGATGACACGGAGGCCACGGAGGAGTTTGGGAGGCTCGGAACGTGTGAGAGCAGTGATCCCCGAATGATTTTATAGAATGAACCCCGCCCCACTTCTCGACTGCGCCTCCAGTTCCGCCCCGGACCTCCGTGCCCTCCGTGTCCGCCCTCCGTGCTCTCCGTGTCGAAAAAAGCGAAGTCTGACTGATCTCGCCAGGCGCCTGGGCTTCGTCCTCGTGACCGCCCTCACCGTGGCCTCCGTGGCGTCCGCCGCGCCGGCGCTCGACGCGCGGTCGCACACCGTGCCGACGCTGATGTATGGCTCCGCGTGGTATCCCGAGCAGTGGCCGGAGGCCGAGTGGGACGCCGACCTCGCGCGCATGCAGGCCGCCGGCATGAACATGGTGCGCATCGGCGAATTCGCCTGGAGCTCCCTCGAACCCGCCGAGGGCCGTTACGATCTCGACTGGATGGAGCGCGCGGTCGCGGCCGCCGCGCGACGCGGCATGGTGACGATCATCGGCACGCCCACCGACACGCCGCCCGCGTGGATGACGACCAAGTATCCGGAAATCCTGCGCGTCGGCGAGGACGGCAGACAACTCCAGCACGGTTCGCGGCGGCATTTCTCCATCGGCAGCGAAAAGTATCGTGAACTCTGCCGCGGAGTCGTCGAACAGCTCGCGCGGCGTTTCGGACGCAACCCCCACGTCGTGGCCTGGCAGATCGGGAACGAGTTCACCGAGGAGTCCTACGACAAGGAGTCGCGTGCGCGTTTCCACCGTTGGCTGGAAAACAAATACGGCACGCTCGACGCGCTCAACGAGCGCTGGATGACCGCGTATTGGAGCCAGACCTACACCGAGTGGAGTCAGGTCCCGATGACCACCGGCCGCGCCAACCCCGGACTGCTCCTGGAGCAGAAGCGCTTCATCACCGACACCTGGCGGGATTTTCAGCGCAACCAGATCGACCTGCTCCGGCGCCATGTCGAACCGCGCCAGCTCATCACCACCAACCTCGGCGGCCTCGGCTGGGCCACGCGATTCAATCGGCAGCAGGTGGCGGCCGACTACGACGTGATCTCGTGGGACGAGTATCTCGGGTCGGGCTGGTTCGACAAAACCAAGAATGGCACCGGTCACCTCGATCCGCTGCGCAGCGGCGCCAGCCACGATCTCGTGCGCGGCTGGCGGCAGCAGAATTTCTGGGTGATGGAGATGCCGCCCGGCTTCGTGGACTGGGGCTCGGTGAGCAACTCGCTCGACCGCGGCGAGACCCGCGCGATGGCCTGGCACGCGGTCGGTCACGGCGCGGATTGCATCGCGTATTGGCAGTGGCGCAGCGCGCTCAACGGGCAGGAACAGTATCACGGCTCGCTGGTCGGCCCCGACGGCGAGCCGGTGCCGGTCTATGCGGAGGCCGCGCGGGCCGGCGTCGAGTTCGAGAAAGCCGCGCCCGTGCTGGCCGGCACGCAGCCGGTTTCGGAGGTGGCGCTGATCCACGACTACGACAGCCGCTGGGCCATCGAGTTTAATCCCTTCAGCAATCGCTACGAGCAGATGCCCCTGCTGATCGACTACTACCGCGCTTTGCGCGAACCGACCCAGGCGGTGGACATCGTGACGCCCGCGATGGACCTCTCGCGCTACAAACTCGTGGTGGCGCCGAGCCTGAACGTGGTCTCGGAGGAACTGGCCGCGCGTCTGGCCGACTACGTGCGCGCCGGCGGGCACCTCGTGCTCGGGCCACGCACCGGCATGAAGGACGAGTTCAACGCTCTCAACCGTCAGCGTCAGCCCGGCCCGCTGCTGCCGGCGGTGGGCGGACGGGTGGAGCAGTTTTATGCGCTGCTTGATGCGGTGCCGGTGGGCGGCGCCTGGGGCGAGGGCACGGCGACGGTCTGGGCGGAGCGGCTCGACCGTCTCGCTCCCGACGCGGAGGTGGTGCTGCGTTTCGGCGCGGGCAACGACTGGCTGACCGACGCGCCGGCGGCGATCCGGCGCCGGCACGGCGCCGGCACGATCACCTACCTCGGCTCGGTGTTGGACACGGCCTTGATGAACCAAATCGCGCGTCGCTGGGTGCGTGAGGCGGGCGTGAGCACGGCCGGAGTGATCGAGGCGCCGGAGGGGGTGAAGGTCAGCCGCCGGGTCGGCGCCGGGCGCGAGGTGTATGTCATCACCAATTTCTCGAAGCAGGCCGCGCCGGTGGTGTTGAGCCTGCCCGGCGCGATGCGCGACGTGCTGGCCGGCGGCGAGGTGACGAGCGTGAGCCTGCCGCGCTACGGCGTGGCGGTGCTGAGCCGTCCGCTGCCGCGCTGAGGGGGCGGAATGTATGGAGTGCGGCGACGCGTCGCCGCTTTTGATGTGGGAATGCCCGAGGGCGAGGGGGGGCGAGCCGACGCGTCGGCTCGTCGAAGGCGGCGTCGTGCCGCCGCACTTCATAACGGGCGGCTGCTATCGCGGCAGGAGCTTGAGCAGGTCGCGGTAGGGTTCTTGCAGGCCGGCGGCGTCGCGGATGGCGGCGGGCGTGTCGGGGCCGTTGCGCTCCCAGGTGAGGCCGTAGGCCTTGGAGTTGATGAGCTTTTGGTCGGTCTCGAACCAGTTGTCCCGGATGATCATGTAGGACGAGCCTTCGTCGGGGTAGATGTGGCCCCAGTGCGGCTTTTCGGCGTAGGGGTTGAGCACGACGCCGCCGAGGGCGTTTTCCGTTATCCAGGTGCCGGGCGAGGCGGAGAGATGGTAGATGCCGCCGAAATCGTAGAGGATGCGTCCGAAGCGGGTGATGCGGTTGGCGTGCACGCGGTTGTCGCGCTGCGCGGTCGTGAGGTAGGTCCAGCCCCAGCCGAGGCTGATGCCGGAGTAGGGCAGGTCGCCGAGGTCGTTGTGCTCGATGACCGACTCGCGGATGTATCCGGCGGCGATGCCGAGGCAGCCCCAGTCCTCGTTGGCGCAGTCGTGGATCAGGTTGTTGGCGATGCGCAGGCGCGCGCAAACCTCGCGGTCGTCGGCGGGATTGTAGGGGAGGTGGGTCTCTTCGCCGCCTTCCATGAATTTGCCCAACTGGAGCCCGTTGCCGGCGATGTCGAGGAAGACGCAGCCCTCGACGGCGAAGTCGCGCAGCCCGCGCCCGGCGTCGAGCCCGGCCGAGGCCAGGCGCTCGAAACGGCAGCGCTCGAAGCGCACCGCGTGCGCCGCCTCCACCCGGACCGCCCCGGGCGGACGACCGACCCAGGCCTGGTTTTCGAGGCCCTTTTTCTCCGGGGTGCCGGGCGGGAGCATCTTGTAGGCCTCGGTCATGTAGAGCCCGGCCTGGTGGGGAACGTGTCCGGCGAGCGCGGGACGCATCCACGCCGTATGGTTAAAATGGATACCACGGAACTCGACGTGGCGGATCGGCCGTTCGAGCGAGCCGACGATCTCCAGCAGGGTCTCCTGCACCGGCACGACGGCGCGCGCGGCGGACATGGTTTCGCCCGGGCGCGGCCGGTAGTAGATCCGGCGCGCGGCGAGGTCGTGGAACCATTCGCCGGGGGCGTCGAGCAGGCAGAGCGCGTTTTGCAGGAAAAAGGGCGCCCGATAGGTCTCGGTCATGATCGGCGCGGGCCAGGGGTGCTCGAACTGGACGCGGCTCTCGGGTTGGTGGAAACGCACCCGCGTCGCGTCGCCCTCGGGCAGGAGTTCGCGCACCCGCAGGAGGGCGATTTCCCACTGTTGGTAGATGACAAACTCCAGCGTGGAGAGGTCGCCGCCGATGCCGGCCAGGGTGGGAATGGTGGTGAGCTCGGCGTGTTTGTCCCAGGTCAACACGCGGCTCATCTCGCCGGTGTTTGGCGTGCGTGCGCGGACGGCTTTTTTCCCGTCGATCCAGAGCTGGCGAAACTCGCGCGGGCGTCCGCCGACGAGCGGCGCGTCGGCCACCCATAGCTCGGCCGCGGCGGCGGCGGAAAGCCCGGCGGGGTTTTTGGCGTCGGCGGAGGCGAGGCGACGCCAACCGGTGACGGCGACGCCGCCGTCGATGACGGGAGTCTCGCCCGGGGCGGCGGTGAAGAGCGTCGGGCTTTGCGCGGTGCCGGAATCCTCCGGTCGCACGCACCACGGCGCGTCGAGCGCATAGTCGCCGCCGCGCAGAACGATGCGCACCGGATCGCTCAGCGGTTCGGCGGCGAGTCGGCGGAGCTCGCGCGCGCGACGCTGGGCGGCGACGAGCGAGAGCGGATCTTCGGCGGTGCCGGCGGCTTTTTCGCCGCCGTGGGGCGCGGCCCAGAACTCGTGGGCGGGCAGGGGCGCGAGGGTGAGAAGAAGGGCGGCGGCGAGCAGCAGGCCGGCCAGGCACGGCCGAGGGCGCGGAGGCGTTTGCATCGTGAGACGGGGCGGGGTGGGGCGGGCTGGCGGAGCGGAATTGCAGAAGGGGCAGTCGGGAGTATTGGGCAACGCAGGAGGTTGGACGGTGGTCGGGCGGGGCGAGCCGACGTGTCGGCTCGTCGAAGGCGGCGTCGTGCCGCCGCACTCCAAACCGGATATGTTCATCACGCGGCGGCGGCGCGGCGTTGTTCCAGCTCTTCGCGCACGCGGGGCTCGAGTCGCTCGAAACGCCGGTAGAAGAGCACCGGCACGATCGCCAGGGCGAAGCAGAGCGCGGGCAGCCAAAGCACGCCGGCGGTGATGGCGCCGAGCGCGGCGGGGGTTTGCTCGGCCTTGGGCACGTAACCGGAGGCGTCGAGCATCCACATGGGCAGGGCGCCGCCGAGTCCGGCGCCGGCCTTGAGGCAGAAGGCGGCGCCGACCGCGGTGAGCAGGCCGGCGGCGCGCACCCCTGTTTTCCATTCCCCGTAGTCCACGCTCTCCGAGAGCACGGAGAAGGGCATGGCCATGGCGGCGCCGCTGGCGACGAAGCAGACGGTCCAGCCGCTCATGACGAGCGCGACCGAGGGGGCGTCGCCGCGCAGGCCGAGCCACACGATCAACTGGCCGAGCGCCATGCCGGCGAGGCCGAGGGCCCAGGTGCCGGTCTTGGACCAGCGGCGGCAAAACCAGGGCAGGAGCAGGGCGGTGGCGAGCGAGGCGAAGTCGAGACCGTTGGCCAGTTTTAGCAGGTCGGGCCGATGCAGCACGTATTCGAAAAAGTGGGGCGCCACCGTGACGCGCGCGATGAAGCCGACCCAGAAGAGGAGACTGCTGGCGAAGATGATAAACCAGGGCCAGTTGCCGCGCAGGGCGCGAAAACTGCCGCGCAGCGGGAGCGGTTTTGATTCGACGGGGACGGTTTCGCGCAGGTTGCGAAACGCCACGAGGAAAAGGGCGATGGAGAGCGCGGCGAAGATCGGCACCGCGAGCATGAAGCCGCGTCGGTCGTCGCCCGCGCCGAGGCGGCGCACGAGGTCGAGACCGGTGAGGTTGACCGCGAGCACGCCGAGTTTGGAGCCGAGCATGCGGAAGGTGGTGAGCGTGACGCGCTCGGTCGGATCGGGCGTCAGCGCGGAGAGGATGGCGGTGACGGGGGTGTTGATGCCGGTGTAGAGGATGTTGCAGGCGATGTAGGTGATCGCGGCGTAGGCGACCTTGGCGCCGTAGCTCAGCTCGGGGCTGAGGAAGGACAGGACGCCGAAGAGGGCGAAGGGGCCGCAGAGCCAGAGAAACCAGGGGCGGCTTTTGCCCCAGCGGCTGCGGGTGCGGTCGAAAACGAGGCCCCAGACGGGCGCGTCGATGGCGTCGATCCAGCGCGCGGCCAGCAGGATGGTGCCGACGGCGGCGGCGGAAATTCGCACCGTGTCGGTGAGGAAAAAGGGCAGATACCACATGATCCAGCAGAAGAGCAGCTGGCCGCCGACATCGCTGGCGGCGTAGCTCAGGCGGACCGTGGTCGAGGTGCGGCCGGAGGGGTGGGGCATGGGGGCGGGGGGCGGGGAGGAAGTAGCGAGTAGTGAGTAGCGGGTAGCGAGTAGTCGGAGGGGAGGGCGGTCGAAGGTCGGCCTTTGGCCGGGGGGGCGTCACTCGATCCGGATGCGGTAGAAGCGGCCGGCGGAGGGGCCGGCGTCGTGGGTGAAGCTCAGCTCCCGGCCGGTCTCGCCGGCGCGGGGCTCGCCGACCGGGGTCCAGCCGGCGGCGAGGTCGGCGCTGGTTTCCAGCGTGTAGGTGTGGCCCGAATACGAGGCGATCACGAGGGTGAAGGCGGTGCCGGCGCGCGACCAGGAGGCGAGGCGGGCGGCGGAGGCGTCGATCACGGTGCCGTTGTTCACCAGATTGGGCGGGAGCCGGCCGTCGGCGGTGATCAGGTCGAGCACGCCGTTGTTCACGAAGGCGCCGGTGGCGACGAGTTCGGCGCCGCCGGTGAGGCGGAGCACGCCGTCGTTGACCACGTCGCCGGTGACGGTGAGCGCGCCGGGGCCGGAGGCGGAGATCGTGCCGTGGTTGCTCAGGTCGCCCCGGAGGGTGCCGAGGCCGGTGAGCAGGGCGCCGGGGGCGAGGGTGAGGGATTCGGTCTCGAGCGTGCCGCCGGCCAGCTCGAGCTCGGCGGCGCCGCCGACCTCCGTGCCGCCGGTGCAGGCGAGGGAGCCGGAGAGGACCAGACGGCCGGCCTCGACGGTGGTGGAGCCGACGAAGGCGGAGGCGCCGGAGAGGGTCCAGCGGCCGGCGCCGACTTTGACGATGTCCACGCCGGAGAGGTCGCCGCCCTGCTGGATCTGGCCGGCGAAGGTGGTGTCGAGGCCGGTGGCGCCGACGCGGTAGGTGGTGCTGGTCTCGCCGCTGCCGGTCTGGCGGCCGGAAAGGAGGGTGGACGGGCCGCCGGAGAGGGCGCCGAGCTCGATGGTGATGTCGCCGTTGCGGTTGACCAGACGGCCGCCGGCGCCGCCGAGGTCGAAGTGGGCGGCGGCGGAGCCGCGGTTGACGTCGCTGGCGCCGGACGAGTTGGAGTTGAGCCGGATCATACCCGAGCCGGCGCCGAGGTCGATGAGGCCGGAGAAGCCGGACATGGAGCCGTTGATGCTGAGGATGCCGGCGAGGCCGGAGAGATCGAGCGAGGCGGGGCCGTCGCTGGCGAAGGTGTTGGCGGTGGAGTTGGCGAGGGTGGAGTTGCCGGTGTAGGGCGAGACGATCGCGGAGCTGCCGGAGAAGAGGAGGGAGTTGGAGAGGAAGGTGGAGGCGTTGGCGAGTTGGAGAGTGCCGCCGTTTACCCGGATGACGCCGGTGCCGAGCGGGTTGACAGTCGCGCCGAGGGCGAGGGTGCCGGCGTTGAGTTCGACGCCGCCGGTGAAGGTGTTGGGCGAGGTGTTGGCGAAGGTGACGGTGCCGGGGCCGTTTTTCACAAAACGCATGCCGCCGGAGAGCAGGCCGGAGCCGGCGAAGGTGAAGGCCTTGGTGTCGTTGTTCACCGTGACGAGCGCGGGCTGGAGGGTGCCGGTGAGGTTGACGGTGCCGCCGGGGGCGGAGTCGTCGAAGGTGACGCGGTCGAGGTTGAGGAAGGTGGAGGGCGAGGCGCCGGTAAAGTTGCCCGCGGAGTTGTTGAGATCCCAGGTGGCACCGTCGGCGCCGCTCCAGACGAGCGAGGCGGCCTGGCCGGCGACGACGAGGTTGACGAAGGCCGGGTTGGCGCCGGAGGCGGGGCGGACGAGGGAGAAGGACTGGCGGGTGGTGCCGGCGGTGGCGGGCGGCACGGCGAGCATCGTGGGACCGCTCGCGCTCAGGGTGGCGGCGCCGTCGATCAGCGGATAGGTGCCGGCGGAGACGCCGGCGGCGAGGTCGAGGAAGTTGAGCTGGAAGGTGATCGTGCCGGCGAGGGTGAGGCTGCCGCCGGAGAGGGTGAGGCGGTCGCCGGTGCCGGCCGGGGTGGCCGGGAGGTCGAAGGAGAGGGTGGATCCGGAGGCCGGGGTGAGGCCGCCGGCGCTGAAGGTGCCGGCGGCGAAGTCGCCCGCGCCGGGCGTGAGCCGGCCGCCGGACGAGACGGTGACGAGCGCGCCGACGGAGCCCGAGCCGGAGAGGACGGCGCCGGAGGCGACGGTGACGGGCGAGGCGGAGAAGGAGCCGTCGAGGCGTAGTTGGCCGGCGGATACTGTGGTGCCGCCGGTGTGGGTGCTGGCGCCGGTGAGGGTCCAGGTGCCGGCGCCGACCTTGGCGATGGCGGTGGGGGCGAGGCCGGCGCCGCCGCCGTTGCCGTTGCGGATGGAGCCGGCGAAGGTGGCGGACTCGCCGCGTCCGCCGATGCTGTAGGTGGAGAGGCCGGTGCCGGTCTGGGCGCCGAGGAGCTGGGTGTCGGGGCCGCCGGTGAGGGTGCCGATGGAGAAGGACGACTGGGCGTCGCCGGAGAGGTTGCCGTTGCGGTTGAAGAACTGGCCGACGCCGGAGCCAAGATCGATGGCGAGGGCGGCGGAGCCGAAGTTGGTGTTGTTGTTACCGTTGAGCCGGATGCGGGCGTCGGCGCCCATGCCGATGCGGCCGGAGTAGGCGGACCAGGAGCCGGTGACGGTCCACATGGCGGCGGTGTTGAGCGTGACGTCGCCGGAGCCGCTCCAGTTGCCCGAGGCGGTGTGTTGGGAGGTGACGTTGAGGGTGGTGGGCGCGTTGAACTCGTAGGCGTTGGCGATGGTGCTGTTGTGCGGCATCGACAGGGTGAGCGCGCCGCCCTGGAGCTGGAGTTTGCCGCCGCCGGCGGAGGAGGTGGTGGTGAGGACGAGCTCGCCGGCCTCGTGGATGACGGAGCCGAAGGTGTTGGCGCTGGTGTTGGCCAGGGTGAGGGATCCGGTGCCGCGTTTGGTGAGCGGGCCGCCGACGAAGAGGGCGCCGGAGCCGGAGAGGGTGTAATCCTGGGTGGTGTCGAAGGTGAGGGTGCCGGTGGTGAGATTGGCGGGGATGGCGATGGCGGGGCTGGCGGAGCCGCGGTCGTCGAAGAGGGCGTGGTCGCCGGAGGCGAAGGCGACGGCGGCGCCGTCGGTTTTGGTCCAGTGGAGGGCGGAGGTGTTCCAGGTGTTGGTCGTGCCGTCGCCTTTCCAGACCAGGTTGCGCGGGGCGCCGACGGACGAGACGAGGATGAGGAAGGACTGGGTCCAGCTGTCGCCCTGCGAATCGGTGACGGTGAACTCGAAGCGGGCGCGGCCGGCGAGGTTCGGCGTGGGGGTGAAGGTGACGACGCGGCCGCCGGCGCCCGACTGCAGGACGGAGCCGCCGAGGAAGCCGGAGAGGGTGAAGGTGGGCGAGAGGGAGTTGAAGCCCAGGGTGTAGCGGCTCAGGTCCACCTGGAGGGAGGTGGGGTCGGAGGCGGTGTTGCGCGCGACGATGGCGTGGGGGCTGGCGAGGAAGTGCAGGTATTCCTCGAGGCGGGTGTAGCCGGCGGGGGTGCCGGCGGGCATGAACGTAGTGCCGGAGAGGATACCACCGGAGGAGGGGAGGGCGGTGTTGTGGTCCTGGACGTTGAGGTTCCAGCCGAGGGCGGATTCGAAGGCGTCGGACATGCCGTCGCGGTCGGTGTCGAGCGGGGCGGCGGAGGAGTTGAGGGTGCCGAAGCCGGCGTTGGAGACGGGCAGGTCGCTCTCGCGGGTGATGATGTTGCGGCGGAAGTTGAGGACGTTGTCGAACTGGTGGGTGTCCACCTCGTCGCGCAGCGGGACGCCGGAGAGGGCGTTGAGGCGGAGCGGGCCGGCGTGTGAGACGACTTTTTTGAACGCGAGGCGCGGGGCGACGGGGGTGACGGTGGTGCCGCCGGTGGCGCTCATGCGCGCGGGGGCGGTGACGTAGGAGCCGGAGGCGATGCCGTAGCCCTGGTCGGTGCCGTCGAGCACGGTGTCGCCGTCCTTGTCGAAGAGGTTGTCCTCGACGTAGAGGGTGAAGTTGGGGTTTCCGTTGCGGTCGAGGTTGGCTTTTTCGAGGGCGCGGGAGCGGAGGTTGCCGGGAGGGCAGAGGAAGTAGTTGCCGAGGACGTTGGCCTTCCAGTCGGCCGGGGTCTCGGAGTCGCCCATGATGAAGCCGATGTTCCAGTCGTAGGTGACGTTGTTGACCCATTCGAGCAGGCCCCAGGGGCGGGCCTTGGGGTTGCGGGTGTGGTTGTGGGCCCAGAGATTGTAGAGCGAGGTGGCGTAGTTCTGGTCCCAGAGGCCGCCGGCGGAGTGGGACTGGAGGCCCCAGGAGTTGATGGAATACTGGAGGGTGAGGCGGTCCGGCGCGCTGCTGAAGCTGGACATGTTCTCGTCGGTGGAGAACTGCATGGCCAGGTGGTCGAGCAGGGTGCGGTTGGCGCCGCTATCGAGGTCGATGCAGTCGCCGCCGGAGCCGTTTTTGCCATGGCGAAAACGCAGGTGGCGCATGACCACGTCGGGCGCGGAGACGCGCAGGTAGTTGTTGTAAAAACCAATGCCGTCGCCGGGCGCGGTCTGGCCGGCGATGGTGACCTTGCCCTTGGTCATGCGCGTGCCGCCGGAGCCGCTGGGGAAACGGATGTAGCCGGAGACCGCGAAGACGATGGTGCGGCCGGCGGAGGGCACGGTGGCGATGGCGTCGGCGAAGGAGCCGGCGCCGGAGGCGTTGAGGTTGGTGACGTAATAAACGTCGCCGCCGCGCCCGCCGTTGGAATAGGCGCCGAAGCCCTCGGCGCCGGGGAAGGCGGGGATGCTCGCCTGGGCGCGGGCGAAGGAGGCGCCTCCGAGCAGGACGAGAGCGGCGAGGAGACGGCGGACGGCGGCGGGGCGGACGGACATGGGGGGCGGGCGGAGGAGGCCAGAGGCCAGAGACCAGAGGCCAGAAGCCAGAAGCCGGAGGCCAGAGGACAGAGGACGGAGGACGGGGCAGGGGGCGGTGCCCGAAGGACGGGGGCGAGGGGAGGTGAGGGCAGCTTAACGCACGGCGCGGAAAAAGCGACGGGGGGCGGGGGCCAGTTCCGGAGGGACGGGGAGCGATTGGGGCTCTCCGGTGGCGACGACGGTGTCGTAGTTTGTCCACGCCGGGGCGGCGAGATCGGCGCAGTGCTGCAGGGTGTAGGTCTGGCCGGAGAGGCCGGTGAAACGCAGCACGAGCGCGTCGCCTTCGCGGAGGATTCCGAGGGAGAGGATCGCGGATTCGTCGATGGTGGGGGACAGGACCCGCACGCCGATGTCGCCCTCCATGGAATCGCCGGCGGAGTCGATGACGACGTGGCGGAAGGTGACCAGGCCGGAGAAACCCGGGGCGGGGGTGAAGCGCGCGGTTTTGCCGTCGGGGAGCAGTTCGACCGAGCCGGCGTGATCGAGCGCGAGGGGCAGGGCGACCTGGCGGGTGGGCGCGGAGGTGTAGCCGACGGTGAGGGTGGAGAGGTCGATCTCGACCGGAGCGCCGGCGGGAGTTTCCAGGCGGGGCAGGGCGAGCCAGTTCAGGTAGTCGCAAAGGCGGGTGTAGCCGTCGAGCTCCGGGTCGGCGTTGGCGTCGGAGAAGTCGCCGGCGGGGGAGTGTGTATCGGTGCCGTGGATACTTTCCCACCAGTCGGGCAGGCCGTCGTCGTCGCTGTCGAAGCCGGCGGGGCGGGAGACGGCGGGATAGTCCTCCCAGCCGCCGACGTCGTCCTGGGAGTTGGGCAGGCCGCGGTAGCCGCCGTGGGGGCCGGTGCCGGTGTAGGTGTAGGTGCCGGTGCGCGTCTCGTGGATGACGCGGGCGTCGTGGTCGTCGAGCGGGCGGTTGGCGCCGACGTCGGAGAGCACACGTTTGTAGGCGCCGGTGGCGCTTTGGGTGGTGACGTTCGGGTCGGGGAAAAAGGGCGTGGTGACGAAGGTCTGGTAGCTCGGCGCGGGCACTCCGCCGGACACGACGCTACGGCGGCCGACGGTCTGGTTGGCCTCGGTGAAATAGCCCTGCATGATGTTGCCCGCGAAGTAGGCGCGCTGGGAGCCGCCGAAGTCGTCCTCGTGGTTGATGGTCAGGGCGTAGGGCGTGAAGGTGGTGGCGGCGCCGGGCTTGTAGTAGTTGTTGACGAAATCCACCTCCATGGCGCCGCCGTCGGTGGTGCGGGTGCGCCAGTTATAGACCACGTTGTTTCGGATATCGAGGCGGCCGGCGAAGTTGCCGGAGGCGTCGAGCCCGCCGCCGAGGGACCAGTTGCGGCCGGAATTGTGGGCGAGGAGGTTGTGGTGGAGGCTGGCGATGTCGCCGCCGACGGTGGCGGCGTAGCCGTGGTCGGTGCCGGCGGGGTAGTTTTGGTGGCCGGCGATGGCGAGGGCCTCGGAGATGAGGGTGTTTTGCAGGGTGATGTTTTTGGCCGAGCGGGAGCTGAAACCCTCGTCGAGGGACCAGCTGATCGAGCAGTGGTCCATGATGCTGTGGTCGCAGCCGGCGAGGCCGCCGCCGTCCACGGTCTGGCCGGAGATGTTGCCCGGGCGGTTGCGGATGAAGCGCACGATGGCGTCGCGCGCGCCGCTGAGGCCGAGGGGCCAGCCGCGGAAACAGACGCCCTTGCCGGGGGCGGTCTGCCCGGCGACGGTGACGTGGGGCGAGTTGAGGGTGAGGCGGCGATCCAGGGTGAAGAGGCCGCCGACGTCGAAGACGATGACGCGCGGGCCGGTCTCGACCTCGACCGCGTAACGCAGGGTGCCGGGCACGGGCGTGTCGGACGCGCCGTAGTCGGCGAGCGAGGTGACCTTGACCACGCGGCCGCCGCGGCCGCCGCGGGCGAAGCGGCCCTGACCCTCGGCGCCGGGGAAGGCGAGCACGCGGGGGCGGAAGGACCAGACGGTGCCGCGGGTGACGTTGCCCAGTGTATCGATCTGGTCGATACGCCAGTAATAGGTGGCGTGCGGATCGGGCACCGGCACGGCGCGGCCGGTGGCGGTCTGGTTGCCGAGGTAGAGCGGGGAGGCGTGGTCGGCGGCCTTCACGGCGGCGCGGTCGGTGCCGAAATAGACGTCGTGCGAGGCGGTGGTGCCGGAGAGGGCGGGGGACCAGCCGAGGGTGACGGTGTCGAAGTCGGCGTTGACGTGTTCGTCGCCGTCGGCGGGCGAGGGCGAATGGGCGATGCGGAAGCTGTTGGGCGTGTCGATCTCGAAGCCGTTGATCATGGCGTTGCGGATCGTGACGGCGCCGCCGCCGGGGGCGTCGGGGTCGGCGGCGAAGAGGATGGTGGCGACGTCGGAGGGGCCGGAGACCTCGAACTCGAGGTAGGCGCTGGCGGAGGCGATGGTGGAGGCGGCGCGGATGGTGGGCGTGAGGTTGTCCACCGCCTGCGTGCCGTTGACGAAGATGTCGATGGGGCCGAGGGAGCCGGCGGCGCGGTTGTCCCAGGCGTTGTGGTAGGTGAGCAGGGTGTGCGGGCCGGCGGCGAGGCCGGTGATGGTCATGAGCAACTGGCCGCCGGTGGCGAGGTCGGCGGGCGCGACGGTGAGGCCGTCGCTGACGAGTTTGGCGGAGCCCTCGGCGCCGGCCTTATACCAGTTGCTGAGCAGGCCGGTGCCGCCGGCGGAGGCGGAGGCGGCGGTCTGGGCGAAGGTGACGGTGACGGCCTCGCCGTCGGCGGTGGTGAAGGAACGCGAGACGGCGGCGGTGCCGGTGGAGGCGGCGTTGGTGTTGTCCTGGCTCCATTTCACGTAGCCCAGCTCGGTGACGGTGTCGGCGTTGTTGGTGTTGCGGTTGATGTCCACCTTCAGCTCGCCGGCGGAAAGGGCGGAGGCGAGGAGCGGGCACGCGAGGGCGAGGCGGAGACGGTCGGCGGGGCGCATGTTCAGGGCTGGGGGAGCAGGGAGACGGAGGGAAAGGCGGAGGCTCGGTTGGGTTTGGGCGCCTACAAGGGCGGGGGTGCGCGCGTCGTTGCGCATGGGGCGAAAAGAAGAGGCGCACCGAGAGGTGCGCCCGTGGCCGGCGAGGGCGAGGCGAGGGGGGATGCGGGCGGCGGGGGCCGCGGCGGGAAACGTGTTCAGCGACGGCGACGACGCAGGCCCGCGAGGGCGAGTCCGGCCGCGCCCGCGAGGGCGGCGAAGGCGGAGGGCTCGGGGATGGAGGTCAGCGTGACCGAGAACGCGGAGGTTTCGAAGGTGGCGGCGGCGAGGGTGGCGCTGGAGGGGCGGAGCGAGAAGGTGTCGAAGCTGAGGGAGTTGGGGGTGGCGTCCAGAAACGAGGCCTCCATGCTCAACGATCCGCCGGTGATGGCGGAGTAGATCTGAAGTTCGGACGCGGCGGTGAGGGTGAGCGTCATCACGAGCGTGTAGCTGGTGCCGTTGACGTAGCCGGGGTCGCCGATGCCGGACTGATCGTCCAAGCCGGTCCAGCTGCCGCTCGAGCTGAGCAGGGCGGAGGAGGCGGCGTTGTCGGTGCGCTCCATCAGCTGGAAGGGATTGGTGTGACCGAGGGTTTCGGCGACGTTCATGAACATGCCGTAGCCGGCGTAGGCGGCGGCGCCGGGATTGCCGTCGGCGGCGAGCCGGGAGGCGCCGGGGGTGTTCACGAGCGCGAGGCGCATGCCCTGGCTGTTGTTGGTGGCGTTGAGGCCGGAGAGAACGAAGGTCCAGTTGACGGTGAGGGTGTCGCCGGCGTTGGCGAGCGTGGTCTCGGAGCCTTCGCCGGAGAAATAGGTGGTCCAGGAGGAGGAGCCCGCGCCGACCGTGCCGGTGAGTTTGCCCGTGCTCGCCGTGAGGGTGCCGTTGGTGCCGAACCAGGCGGACTCGATGTTGCCGTCGGTATCGGCGTCGGTGCCGGATTCCTGCTCGGCGCGCGATCCGTCCAGCCATGAGTCGTTCACCAGGGTCGCGGCTTGGGTTTGCTGGAACGGTAGCAGGGCCAATCCGAGAAGGATCGCCGGGGCGTGGCGGGTGGGAGTGTTCATGTTTTTTTTGGGGGGGGGGAGACGGCGTCCGGGGTTCGTGAGAACGGTGGGGAGGGCGGGCGTGTCTCTCGCTTGGGCGGCTACCCTCGCTCGGTGGGAACACGAAACAAATTTGGCCGGCATTGTTGAACAGTCGGGGGGGCTCCACGGGTTCCGGGGCGGGCGGCCGGGGCGGGGCGAGCGCGGGATGCGGCGGAAAAGTGGCGCACCCGCGAGGGTGCGCCGATCAGGAGGAGGCGGTGTCGGGGAGCAAAAACGTTTAGAAAACCGCGGTTGGTATCTAAACGAGTTTCAAAGCCGACGGCGGCGCAGGCCCACGAGGGCGAATCCGGCGAGGCCGGCGAGGGCGGCGAAGGAGGAGGGTTCGGGGATGGCGGCGGTCTCCAGAGTGAGTCCGGTGATTCTCATGTTGTTGGCGTCGGTGCCGACGGAGTCGCCGTCACGAAAGCCGACCGAGACGCCGCCGAGGGCGGTTGTCACGGGGGTGGCCAAGGTGCCTGCGACCGAGGCGAGGAGGGTGCCGCCGGTGCCGGTGCCCAGGTAGAGGGCGCCGGAGAGGTCGTGTCCGCCTCCGCCGTTGAGCGTGACGGTGAACTGGGCGGTGTAGGCCGTGCCGGCTGTCAGGGTCAGTCCGGTGACGGCGGAGGTGGCGACATCGGTGCCGCCGGGATTGTCGTAGGCGCCGCCGCCGCGGTTGTTGTAGAGGAGTTCCTGCGCCTCGTTGGTGGTGTCGGTCTGCACCGGGCGGGTGTAGATGGCGTTGGTGCCGGTGTTCACGAAGCGGAGGACGTAGCCGGACCAGTCGGCCGCGCCGCCGGTGGTGAGGTCGGTGCCGGTCAGGTTGTTCGACAGGCCGTTGAGCGGATTTTGCCCGGCGGAGTTGAAGAGGCCGAAGGCCACGCTGGAGTCCCCGCCCGCCATCAGGTTGGAGACGTTGGTGAAGTTGACCGTCATGCGAAGGAAGTCGCCGGTGGTGGAGAGCGTGGGCTGGCTGCTCAGCACGCGCCCCTGCACCTCGGCGAAACCGGAGGAGGTGTTGGCGATGGTGAACGACAGGCCGGAGCCGTCGATGGAGCTGGCGGTGATCGCCTTGGTCGATGCGATGGTCCAGTCGCCACCGACATCGTAGGAGGCGGGATTCAATTCGCCGCCGGCGAAGTTGGCGCTGAACACGGTTGTTTGGGCGGACAGCGCGGCGGGCAGGAGTGCGAGAGGCAGGAGGAGTTTGGTTGGGTTCATATTTGGGGGGAAACTGGAAGCTCCACAGTTTCGTCGCGGTGTAAGCTGCGCGGGCGGGCGGGCGGCGACGATGCGCTCGCGGACGGCATTGTTGAGCAGAGGGCGGGGCGAGGCGGGGCCGGAGCGGGCGGCGAATCAGCGTTTCACTTCCACGAGCTGGAAGCCGTTCACGTAGTGGCGGCCCTCGCTGTTGCGGGTGGTTTTGAAATTTATCCGACCGCGCGGATCGGCGAGCGCGGACAACCTCGCCCAGGTGCTGCCGGGGGGCGTGAGGGCCATGCGGTCGGTCTCCGGATGGTAGGTGTAGATGCCGCCGCCGAAACCGCCGACGGTCTCCACGCCGCCGCTCTCCCCGGGGGGGATGTTGGCGGGATCGAGTGTGAAGCGCGCGCCCTCGCCGAGACCGTCGGGATTGCTGACTGGATCGACGCAGGAGCCGTAGAGATAGAGGTCGTAGGGTTGGCCGGGCACCAGGCCGCCAAGGGTGAAGTGCAGCGCGTTGTCGGGCAGGTAAACGCGCCACGCGGACTCCATGAGGTCGTAGGGCACCGCGCCCTTGCTCTTGCTGTGGATGGCGGGCTCGGTGCGCGGTTTGTCGGAGGCGAGGGACTTGATCTCCAGCCGGACGGTGAGCCGGGCGGTGGTGGGATTGCCGGCCGGGTCCATGAGCGCCACGTCGTCGGCGGTGTCGAGCACGTGCACGCCGAGCGGCGAGGGACGGGGCTCGCCGCCGGCCAGGGCGGGATCGGTGGCGTCCATGCCGGCGGTGCGGCGCAGGCGGTTCCACTGCGTGCCGGGAGCGGGGGCGGCGGCGCTGAAATCCCAGCCGTGGCCGGGGGGCGGGATCGAGATGACCGAGGCCATCTTGGCCTTGCCACCGAGGCAGACGAAAACGGTCTGGGCACGGGCGAAGCCGGCGCCGGCGAGGAGCATGCCGGCGAGCAGCCGCGCGAGCGCGGCGGGGGAGGAAGAGTGTCTCATGCGATGGCTGTTTTGGGGGGCGTAGGTGAAGTATGGATACGGGCGCCGGGAAAAAACACCGCCCGTGCGCTTATTGTTGACTAGTTGTCGGCGCCCGCGCGTTTTCCACCTCGCTTTCCTCCCCAGCCCCCTCCGCCCATGCCCCAACCCGCGACCCTGCAGGACGTGGCCGAACGCGCCGGCGTGCACCGCTCGACGGTGTCGCTCGCCCTCCGCAACAACTCCCGCATCTCCGAGGAGGTGCGCGCCCGCGTGCAACGCATCGCCCGCGAACTCGACTATCGCACCAATCCTCTCGTGACCGCGCTCATGCGCTCGCGGCGGACCCACACCGAGGCGAAGCACGTGGTGCTCGCCTACGTGACCAACTACCCCACGCGCTACGGGTGGCGTCCGCCGCACCACGATCGGCCGGACTACTTCCCGGGCGCGGCGGCGCGAGCGGCCGAGCTCGGCTACAAGCTCGAGGATTTCTGGCTCGGCGAGCCGGGCATGAGCCCCGGCCGCTTCGCGCAGATCCTGGTGAGCCGCGGGATCAACGGCCTGCTCATCGGTCGGCTGCCGCCGGGCCAGAGCGAGATCCAGTTGCCCTGGGAAAACTTCTCGGCGGTCGCGCTCGGCCTCACTTTGACGAAGCCCGATCTGCACCGCGTGTCAGAGGACGCGTTCGCGTCGGCCACGGAGGCGATGGACCAGTGCTTCGCGCGCGGCTATCGCCGGATCGGCTTCGTGATGTCGGAGCCGGACGACAGCCCCAACATGGGCGACCGTTGGCTGGGCGCGTTTCTTCGGCTGCAACTGCGGCTCGCTCCGGAGCACCGCATCCCTTTTTGCGAGTATCGCCCGCCGGACCAGTTCCCCTCGCACTTCCTGCGCTGGTTCGACGCCCACCAGCCGGACGTCGTGCTCGCCACCCACGCCGACCCCATCGTCGATCTGCTGGCCGCGCATGGACGCAAGCTGCCGCGCGGGGTGAAGCTGTTTCTTCTGGTGAACGACAAGCCGGACCGCGGCTTCTCCGGCATCCATCTCGACCCGGGCATCGTGGGCTCGCTCGCGGTGGACATGGTGGTGGGCATGTTGCACCGCGGCGAGACGGGCCTGCCCGCCGCGCCGCACCACGTGTTGGTGCCCGGTCGATGGGTGGACGCGGAGGCCCTGCCCCTGCGCGAGCGGACCCCGGCGAAGACGACTTCGGCCCCGGCTCCGGTGTCCGCCTCACGCAAGCGGGTGCGCGCGGCGGCGTGAGGCGTCTCCGGTTGGCGGACGCCGAAGTCGAACCGGGTCGGGTCCGCCGAATCGCGCGCCCCGAGGGACGGGCAAATCCGGCCCCGGGGCGCGGGAGGCGTTTTTTTTCGCCCGGTGAAGCGGCGTGCCCCGCGCGGAGGCGAGGCGCGCGAGCGAACTGAAATCAGGCGGCGGTCGCGGGCGCCGAGGCGTCGTGGCGGAGGGCCTGGAGGACGTTGAGCGAGTGGTTGCCGATGCTCTCCATGTTGTTGAGGATGTCGATGTAGAGCATCTCGGCCTTGATGACCTCGCCGCTGTTGCGCATGCGCTGCATGGAGGCCTTGCGCAGGTTTTTGCGGAAACTGTCGATGAGGTTTTCCAACTGGTAGGCGGTCTCCATGTCGCCGATGGGCACGCCGGTTTGCAGGCGCGTGGAGTAGAAGTCCATGAACTGGAGCACGAGCTGGGCGAAGTCCTTCACCTGTTTGTGCGCCTCGGCCGGGAGCTGGCGGTCCTTGCGGTGTTTGCGCTCGGCGAGGAGGGTGAGGCGGTAGCCGCAGTCGCAGATGTCCTCGAGCTCAGCGACGACGCGGAGGAGCCCGGTGACGCGGTTCATGGTGGACTCGCTCACGCCGCTGGCGGTGCAGCGCAGCAGGTAGTTGGTGCTCTCGAGGGCGCGCCGGTCGCTCTCTTTTTCCAGCTCCTTGGCGGCCTTCACGCGGGCCTCGAGCGCGGCCGGATCGGCGGGGGCGTTTTCGAAAAGATCGGCGAAACCGGTCAACAGCTCGCGGGTGATGTCGCCCATGCGTTGCACGTCGCGCTCGGCCTCGGCGAGGTTGAGCTCGCCGGTGGCGGGGACCAGCGGCGACTCGTAGCCGACGTGGTCGCGGGCCGGGGTGGTGTCGCCTTTCACCATGCGCTCGGCGAGTCGCGCGAGCTGGGGCACGAAGCCGATCAGGAGCGCGGTGTTGAGCACGTTGAAGAGCGAGTGAAAGCCCGCCATGTGCAGGGGCATGTTGGCGGCGTCGGTGGCGTCGCCCGGGATCAGACGATCGATGAGTCCGGTGAAGGGCACGAAGAGCACGATGGCCCAGAGCACGCCGATGATGTTGAACACGAAGTGGACCCGCGCGGCGCGCTTGGCCTGCACGTTGGCGCCGAGCGCGGCGAGGTTGGCGGTGATGGTGGTGCCGACGTTTTCACCGAGGGTGATCGCGCAGGCGGTGGGGAAGTCGATCCAGCCCTTGTAGGCCATGGTCAGGGTGATGGCGCCGGCGACCGAGGACGACTGCACCACGATGGTGAGCAGCACGCCGAAGACGAAAAACATCAGCACCGAGCCGAGGCCGTGTCCGGTGAAACCCTGGATGAACTGCAGCACCTCCGGGTTGTTTTTGATGTCGGGCACCGAGTCCTTGAGGAACATCAGGCCGAGAAAAAGCAGGCCGAAGCCCATCAAAAACTCGCCCGTGTCGCGCAGCTTGGCCTTGCGCACGAAGAGCAGGGGCAGGGCGATGCCCATCAGCGGCAGGGCGATGGCGGAGATGCTGAACTTGAAGCCGAAGAACGAGACGAGCCAGAAGGTCGTGGTGGTGCCGATGTTGGCGCCCATGATCATGCCGATGGCCTCGGCGAGGCTGAGCAGACCGGCGTTCACGAAGCTCACGATCATCACCGTCGTGGCCGAGGACGACTGCACGAGGCAGGTGACGAGGCAGCCCGTCCCCACGCCCGAGAAACGGTTGCCCGCCATGGTGCGCATGATCCCGCGCAGGCGCTCGCCGGAGAGCTTTTGCAACGCCTCCGACATGATCTTCATGCCGAAGAGGAACATTCCGAGACTGCCGAGGAGGGTGAGGATCGTGCCGATCATGTGACGAAGATGTGACGGCTAGCCGGCCGGAGGGGGGCGCGGCAAGGTCGCTTGTGGGCGAAGCTCCCGTCTTTCCCGCGCCCGATCCCCCGGGCGGCCCTGCCGGGTGTCGCGCAAGGTGTTGCGCCGGAGCTCGGCGCGATACCGGGCCGCAACGGAAACCGTTCGCCGAAGCCATCGACTTATACCCCTTGCGTCCCAAGGCGGGCCCCTCGGGAAAGTAGCGCGTGCCCTCCGGGCGCGCCGGTGTGGAGGCCGCCTCCGTTCATCCTTCGCGGTGATCCCGGCGGCCCCTGTGGTCCCGGCGTTCCCTGCGTTCCCGGAGGTCCCGGCGTTTCCGCCCCAACCTTGGCCCCGACATGCGCCCCGCCATAGACCTGCCATAGACCTGCCATCAGTCTCAATCCGGCCCGTGACCGGTGTGAAACCGTTAACTGATACCGTCCGCCGAAACCACCGGGGGGCGGGACCGCTGAGAAGCCTTAATCAAATCTTAAGGTTCGTTCTGCTAGAATCGGGGGATGTTAAAATCCCCGCGCCCGAAGGCACTGCTCGTCCTGGCTTTGTCCCTGGTCCTTTCCGCGGGTGCGGGCTTCTGGTTTCTCCGTTCGGGGGCGATGTCCCAAGCCGCCGCCGTTTCGGGCGAGACGGCTCCGTCGTCCGCGCGGCCGGCTTCCCCCGCGTCCGCGTCCGCCCCCGCCGCCGTCGCCGCCTCGCATACCGCGACGTCCGCGACACCCTCCGCGTCCTCCTCCCCGGAGCCCGTTCAAGCGCCCGCCCCCGGATCCTCCCCGGAACCCTCCTCCGCCACCCCCGCGCTCGACGCTGCCCTCGCCCGCGTCCGCGCCGAGCGCGAGGGCCTCCGCCAACGCCGCCGCGCCGATTCCGCTCACGTTGACATCGCTTCCGACCTCGAGCGCCTCGCCGCCGAGGAGGAGCGCCTCACCGCCGAAAAAGCCCGCGCGCTCGGCCTGCCCCTCCGCACCGTGGACGGCGCCCGCCTCTCCCACTTCGAGGGCGCTTCGCCCGTCTATGTCCGCAGTCTCAACTCCAACGCCGCCATCTCCACCGCCGCCGCCGAGGTCCGCTCCACCTCCCCCTACAGCGTCACCGGCTCCGGCGTGAAAATCGGCCTCTGGGAGGTGGACGGCCTCCCGCGCGGCACCCACACCGACCTCACCGGCCGCGTCACCTACGGCGACTCCGGCTCCTCCGAGAAACACGCCACCCACGTCGCCGGCACCCTCGCCGGCTCCGGCACCGTCAGCGCCTCCGCCAAGGGCATGGCGCCCGACGCCACCATCGAGGCCTACATCACCTCCTCCTACGCCGACCACAGCGCCGAGATCGACGCCCTCGCCGCCACCGGCGAAGGCAGCTCCACCAAGATCTACCTCTCCAACCAATCCTACGGCACCACCTCCGGTTGGATCTACGATTCCTCCGAAGACAAATACTCGTGGTATGGCACTTTCTCCGACGACGGAGACGCCGCCGACGACTACGCTGGCAACTACGGCCGCTACTCCACCGAGGCCCGCGAGCTCGACTCCATCGCGAGCGACCACCCCTACCTCGCCATGTTCTTCGCCGCCGGCAACGACCGCGGCTACGGCACGCCGCCCTCCGGCCACACCTGGTATCTCAACGGCTCCGCCTCGTCCGCCTACACCTACGACTCCTCCTCCCACCCGAAAAACAACGCCCAGTGGATGGTGGACGGCTCCGTCACCGGCTTCGGCACCATCACCTCGCAGAGCGCCGCGAAAAACGTCATCGCCATCGGCGCGGTCAACGACGCCGTCTCCTCCGGCGCCCGCAGCACCGCCGCCGCAGGCATCTCCGACTTCAGCTCCTTCGGCCCCGCCGACGACGGCCGCATCAAGCCCGACCTCGTCGCCAACGGCGTCAGCCTCGTCTCGCTCTCCAGCTCCACCGACGCCTCCACCGCCACGCTCAGCGGCACCAGCATGGCCACGCCCAACGCCGCCGGCTCCGCCGCCCTCCTCGTCGATTACTACGACAACAAATTCTCCGGCCAGTCGATGCGCGCCTCCCTCCTCAAGGCCCTGCTCATCCACACCGCCGACGACCTCGGCAACGCCGGCCCCGACTACCGCTACGGCTGGGGCCTCATCAACACCAAGACCGCCGCCTCCCTCATCAAGGAAACCGCCGCCGACCCCGACCAGTCCCGCTTCCTCGACGGCAAACTCTCCTCCACCGACGCGAGCGACACCTTCACGTTCACCTACGACGGCTCCGGCGAGATCCGCGTCACCCTCGCCTGGACCGACCCCGAGGGCTCCGCCACCTCCACCCACGACAGCCGCACCGCCCGCCTCGTCAACGACCTCAACCTCACCCTCACCGGCCCCGACGGCACCCATTACCCCTACGTCATGCCCTGGGCCGGAAACTGGTCCGACTCCAAGCTCAACGACGCCGCCACCACCGGCGTGAACACCGTGGACAACGTCGAGCAGGTTTACCTCTCCGCCCCCGCCTCCGGCACCTACACCGTCACCGTCAACCACGCCGGCTCCCTCACCGGCGGCCAGATCTACTCCCTCGTCCTCACCGGCGGCGACCTCTCCTCCGGCACGCCCGATCCCGTATCCAATATTTCCTACAGCAAGGTCGCCGGTTTCGGCTCCTTCTCCTCGATCAACATCTACGACAGTTTTAGCAGCGCCAACGAGACCACCTACTCGCTCAGCGTGGACGACACCGCCATCGCCACCGCCAGCCTCGACGCCTCCGGCAACCTCACCATCGCCGAGGCCGGCGTCGGCACCACCTACGTCCGCGTCACCGCCACCAACGACGTCGGCGAATCCGCCACGCTCGTCATCACCGTCACCATCCGCGCCGGCGTCATCTACGTGGACGCCTCCCACACCTCCGGCACCAAGGACGGCTCCTCCTGGGCCAAGGCCTACGACACCCTCACCGCCGCGCTCAGCGCCGCCCAGTCCGGCCAGGAGATCTGGGTCGCCGACGGCGTTTACTACGCCAACCCGCCCGAGACGACTCCCGTCGCCGGCGACAAAATCGAGTCCATCCAACTTCGCGGCAACATCGCGATCTACGGCGGCTTCTCCGGCAATGAGACCTCCCTCGACGAACGCGACCCCGACACCCACCGCTCCATCCTCTCCGGCGACCTCGACCGCAACGACTCCAACCGCTCCGACGGCGTCACCGACCTCTCCACCGAGATCGTGGGCAACAACACCTGGACCGTGATCGAGGCGGACGAAAACGCCGACAACTTCGTGCTCGACGGTTTCACCATCACCGGCGGCAAGACCGACTACGCCAACTTCGGCGAGAGCGGCTACGGCGCCGGCCTTTCCATCTTCAACGGCTGCTCCGGCGGCACCGTCGCCAACTGCCGCTTCATGGGCAACGTCTCCGAGTTTCAGGGCGGCGCGGTCTATAACCAGGGCACCGGCACCACCTTTGAAAACTGCACCTTCTCCGGCAACAAATCCGGCACCGATGGAGCCGCCCTCGCCAGCACCCGGGCGCTCACCCTCACCGACTGCGTCTTCCAGTCCAACACCGCCCTCGGCCACGGCGGCGCCGTCCACCTGAAGGGCAGCACCCACGTCATCCGCCGCTGCACCTTCCAGGGCAACTCCTGCGAGATGGACGGCGGCGCCATCAGCTTCACCGAAGGCGGCGACGCCGTCATCACCAACTGCCTCATCACCGGCAACAGCGCCTACGGCGGCGCCTCCAACAGCAACGGCGGCGCCTTCGCCGTCGGCGGCGCCTCCACCCTCACTCTCACCAACTGCACCATCTGCTCCAACAACAGCGAATACTCCGGCGGCGCCTTCTGGATCTTCGGCGCCTCCCAGGTCTATCTCCGCAACTGCATCGCCCGCGAAAACGCCCGCGCCGGCGACACCGCCAACACCTACGCCTTGGCCTGGGTTTATGACAGCGGCTCCAGCGCGCTCACCTGGAGCAACTCCCTCATCCAGAGCTCCTCCGATCCCCTCCTCGGCAGCGTTCCCGCCCCCTCCACCGCGCCCACCCTCGCCGGCGATTTCCGTCCCGCCGCCGGCGGCCCCGCCATCGACACTGGCAGTCGCACCGCCCTCATCGACATGACCGGCGCCGTCTCCGGCTCCGCCGGCGACGAAACCCTCGACCTCGCCGGCGACCCCCGCGTAGTGGATGGCAACTACAACGGCACCGTTTACATCGACATCGGCTGCTACGAGATCGACGAGCCCGTCGCCACCGCGACCCTCGCCGCCCTCACCCTCGACGCCGCCTCCGGCTACGCCGGCGCCAGCCTCGACCTCGACGACTACTTCGGCGGCTCCGGCCTCACCTACGTCGTCACGACCTCGTCGGCCAACCTCCTCGCCACCCTCGATGACGAAAACGTGCTCGCGCTCTCCCTCGCCAACACGCCGCTCGGCGACTCCTCGTTCACCGTCTCCGTCACCGCCACCGACGCCAAGGGCCAGACCGCCAGCCAGAGCTTCTCCGTCACCCTCGCGCTCTCCCGCCTCTACGTGGACGCCTCCGCCACCGGCACGGGCACCGGCCGCTCCTGGACCAACGCCTTCACCGAGCTGCGCGACGCGCTCGCCTACGCCTCCTCCGGCGACGAGATCTGGATCGCCCGCGGCGTTTACAAACCCTCCGCCACCAGCGCCACGATCGGCTTCACTTTGCCCGCCGAGATTTCCCTCCACGGCGGTTTCGCCGGCGGCGAATCCGACCTCACCGAGGCCGACCCCGCACTCCACCTCACCGTGCTCAGCGGAGACATCGACGGCGACGACACCGTGGACGCCGACGGTGTCACCCTTTCCTACACCGACCACGGCCCCGGCGGCGGCAACACCTCCGTGCCGCTCATCGACGTCGCCGCCAGCTCTCAGGCCACGCTCGACGGCCTCGTCCTCTGCGGCGCCGCCTCCAGCGCCATCCAGACCGCCAGCGGCAGCACCCTGACGCTCTCCGACTGCGTCCTGCGCGGTAACAAAAAATCCGGCGACGGCGGCGCGCTCAACGCCCTCGGCGCCAATCACACGATCACCGATTGCCAGTTTCTCCAAAACTACGCCTCCGCCCACGCCGGCGCGATTCGCAACGGCGTGTCCGGCGGCACCATGACCCTGGACCGCTGCATCCTTTCGGGAAATGTGTCGGGCCAAAACGGCGGCGCCTTCGCCATCAAGGGAGGCACCAGCAGCACCCGCACCATCCGCATGAGCGAGTGCCTGCTCACCGGAAATCAGACCGCGGGTGATGGCGGGGCGATCCATTCGTGGGTGCCAAACCCGAAGATGTATCTCACCAACTGCACCGTCGCTTCCAACAAGTCCGGCGGCACCGGCGGATCGATCTTCCTCACCGGAAGCACCAACCTGACCGCCAACAACTGCATCGTGTGGGGCAATTCCTCCGACCCCGCGATCAAGACCACCAGCAACGCCGTCGCCACGTGGAAAAACTCGCTCGTCGAGGGCTCCGGCGGCAGCGCCGCGTGGGACGCCACAGAGATGGGCACCGACGGCGGCGGCAACCTCGACGCCGACCCGCTCTTCACCTCGCTCCCCGACGCCGCCTCCGCGCCGACCCTCGCCGGCGACTTCACCTTCGACTCCACCTCGCCCGCCTTCGACGCGGGCGACGACACCCTCAGCACCAGCTCCACCGATCTCCTGGGCAACACCCGCGTCCTCTACACCGCCATCGATATCGGCGCCTATGAGAACAGCTCCTTCTTCCGCCCCACCTTCGAGCTCGATGTGGCGTCGATCACCGTAAACGAGGACAGCGGCGCCTACACCCGAACCGCGTTTGCCGAGTCCCTCTCCGCCAACGACGACGGGCAGACGCTCACCGGCTTCACCCTCACGACCGACAACGACGCGCTCTTCGCCGTCGCGCCCGCCATCGCCCTCGACGGCACCCTGACCTTAACCCCCGCCGCCGACTCCTACGGCGAGGCCACCGTGACCGTGGTCCTGCACGACGACGGCGCCTCGGCCAACACGTCGCTGCCGCTGACCTTTGTCATCGAAATCTCTCCCGTTAACGACGCCCCCGTCTTCACCCTCGCCGGCGACCGCACCTCCAGCTCGGCCAACGGCACCGTCACGGTCGCGAATTTCCTCACCGGCTTCGATCCGGTTGAGTCTGGCCAGGTCCTCAGCGCCATCACCGTCACCACCGACAACAACGCGCTCTTTGACCTCATCCCCGAACTCAGCTTCTCGGGCGATCACGCCACGCTCACCTACCGCATCGCCAATCAGGCGACTGGCCAGGCCACCGTCACCGTCTCCCTCTCCGACAACGGCGGCACCGCAAACGGCGGCCAAAACCAAACCGTCAAAACTTTCGTCATCACCGCGCAACTGGGCGCCGCCTACCGCAACTGGGACAACGACGCCGGCGACAACCTCTGGGCCAGCTCCGAAAACTGGTCCGGCGATTTTCTGCCCGGCGTGCTCGACACCGCTTCCCTTGGCATCGACAGCATCACGCGTCTTGAGGACGGATCGTCCCGCGAAGTATCCACGCTCTGGATCGGCGACACCGGCGGCACCGGCGATCTTCGCCTCGGCAACGCCAGCCACCTCACGGTTCGCGACGCGCTCAACATCGGCGACGGCCGCGGCGACAATCTCGCCCTCGCCGGCGGCGCCACCCTCGCCTCGTCCGGTCGTCTGCAATTTTTCTCCACCGCCGGCTACACCACAACCATCGCGCTCACCGGCGGCGCGCAGTGGACGCACACCTACGGCGACACCCTCGACGTCATCGGCACCGGTGAGACCTTGACCTGGAGCGTCACCGACGGCTCCGACGTAACCCTGGCCCACGCCACGCCCGCGCAAACCTACTCCTTCGCCTCGCCCGGCGCCACCGTGGGCCTCACCGTCAGCGGCACGGGCTCGAGTTTCGACCACGGCGCGCACACCCTCCAGCTCGGCGCCGGCGGTGACCTCTCGCTCACCGTCTCGGATGGCGCGATTTTCGGAAACACCACCAGCGGCGGCCTCGTCCTCGGCCAGCCCGGCGGCGGCAGCGTCGCCGCCGAGGTGCGTTCCGGCGCGACCCTTCGCTCCGGCGGCACCGTGCTCCTCCAAGGTTCCTCCACCCTGCTGGCGGACAACGCATCATTGGAGTTCGACGCGCTCGAAATCAGCGCCTCCGGCAGTGTGACCCTGCAAAACGGCGCCACGCTAATCGTCCGCGCCGTGAGCGGCGACCTCGTCAACACCTCCGGCACGCTCAGTCCCGCCGATGGCGCTGCTGCGGTCGCGATCGACGGAAGCTATGCCCAATCCGCCGCCGCCACGCTCTTGCTGGAGATCGGTGGCACCACCGCCGGCACCGGCCACGACGTGTTGAGCGTGGACGGCCCGGTGAGCCTCGCCGGCTCGGTGAAGGTTAATCTGCTCGCCGGTTTCGAGCCCGCGATCGGCGACCGCTTCGCCGTGCTCACCAGCACCGCGCTGACCGACGCCGGTGCGAACTTTGATCTGCCCGCGCTCTCCACCGGCAAGAGTTGGCAGAGCGAGCTCACCGGCCAGGCGCTCACGCTCTCCGTCATCGCGACCGAAGGTCTCGCGTCATTCCTCGCCGAATACGGTTTCGCCGCCGACGGCTCGGACGACTCCGCCGATGCCGACGACGACGGTTTGCCCAACCTGCTCGAGTTCGCGCTGGGCGGCGATCCCACCGTCGCCAGCACGATCGAGGCTCCGACGCTCACGAGCGACGGCACCTATTTGACCCTTGTCTTCGAGCGCCCCGACTCCGCCGAGGCCGATCTGACCTACACGGTCCAAAGCAGCACCGACCTCTCGACCTGGACCGACCATGTCGTGGGAGACGTTTCCGGCACCAGCAACGGAGCCCTCATCACCATCGAAGAAAACGGCGACGAGGCCGACACCGTGACGGTGAGCATCCCGATTTCCGGCGCCCGCGCCTTCGCGCGGCTCCGTGTCGAGGTGGATTGAGCAAAGTGCCCCGCTTGCTCCGCAAGCGGTCCGTCCCCGTTCCGGCGAAGGTCCAACTCGCGGAGCGAGTTGACCACTCTCCGAGCCAAAGTGCTCCGATTGCTCCGCAAGCGGTCCGTCCCCGTTCCGCCCAAGGGCGATTAATCCTGGCTTAAGGTTCGGTCTGCTAAAGTGGTGGCGATGAAACCCGCCACGCTTCTCTTCTCCCTCCTCGCGTTCGCCAGCACGGCGCACGCCGCCGTCACCTTCACCTTTACCGGCACGATAACTCAGGACGCAGGCAATGCGTTTGAACTCGGGGAGGCCTTTTCATTTTCCGTCACGACCAACGAAACGCTGGGCGCGCCTAACTACCTCAACGACAGTAGCGGCGTCCGATGGGATGAGGCTCCCGCGCCCGACGGCGTTATCTGGAGCACGATGAGCATCAGCGGCGCCACCGGCTCCTACCAGGCACCGGCCCCTGAATACGCCGACGCCGACCTGCGCTCCGACAGCATCCGTCCGCTCTACATATCCGCATACACCGATTCGGTCACCACCGGACTCGGCCTGTATCGCGGCGGCGAAGAGTTCTATTTTCTCGAAGCATGGGTCAGCCCCTCGGGCACCTTCGCAAGCTACGGAGCATCGATGGCAGTCCGCCCCGACAACACATTTCACAACGGAACCTATGCCCTGACCACGGTGCTCGACGCCTACATATACACCGACGGTTACGACAAAGAATATCGCGCCACCTTCAGCAGCCTCACGATTTCCGGATCATCGATACCGGAACCCTCCGCCGCCGCGATTGTGGCGGGCCTCGGGGCCTTGGCGGCGATAAGCCTGCGCCGTCGTCGCGAGGCCCGGGCGTCAACTCGCGGAGCGAGTTGACCACTCTCCGAGCCAAAGTGCCCCGCTTGCTCCGCAAGCGGTCCGGCGTCCGTTCCTGCGAAGGTTCAACTCGCGGAGCGAGTTGACTACTTTCCGAGCCAAAGTGCCCCGCTTGCTCCGCAAGCGGTCCCTCACCCGCAAGCGGCCCGTCCCCGTTGCGCCCAAGGGCGATTAATCCTGGCTTAAGGTTCGGTCTGCTAAAGTGGTGGCGATGAAACCCGCCACGCTCCTCTTCTCCGTCCTCGCGTCCGCCACCGCGCACGCCGCCACCCTCACGTGGGACGGAGCCGCCGGCGACGGCCTCTGGACCAGCCCCGTCAACTGGTCCTCCGACTCCCTGCCCACCGCCACCGACGACGTGCAGCTCGCCGACGGCGCCAGCGCCACGCTCGGCGACGGCTCCAGCCAGTCCATCCAGGGCCTCCTCCTCGGCGGCACCGGCACCAGCGGCAGCCTCACCCTCTCCGGCGGCAGCACGCTCGCCTCGAACGGCCTGCTCTCCCTCGCGGCCGACACCGGACGCGTGGCCAACATCACCCTCTCCGGCGATTCCTCCTGGACCCACACCGGCTCGGCCAGCGTCGGCGTCAACACCGGCATCGTGAACTGGACCATGAGCGACGGCGCCGACTTCGCCTTCGACTCCGGCTCGAGCACCATCGTCATCGGCAACAACTCCGGCACCACCGTCGCCCTCTCGCTCGACGGCGCCGGCACCACCTTCGACGGCGGCGGCCACCTCCTGCGCATGGGAAGGAAAGGCACCTTCGACCTCACCCTCACCAACGGGGCCTCCTTCCAGGCGCAAAACATGGACTTCGGCATCCAGGGCGAAGGCACACCGACGGTGAACGTGTTGTCCGGTTCCTCGTTCCTGTCCACCGGCTCCACCCTCTTCCTCTACAACGACACGGATTTCCTCGTGGATAATGCGACCTTCAGCGCATCGAATGCCGTGGTCACCCTCTCGGGAAACGCGACCATCACCGGGCAGGCAGGCGCCACGGTCACTGCCTCCGCAGGTCTCGCCATCGGCGGCACGGCAGGGGTCACCCTCACCGGATCAGGAACGCAAGGCACGGTGGGGACTTCTCTGACCATGGACGGCAGCGGCTCGTCACTCACCCTGGCCGACTCGGCGGACCTGACCACGTCCGGCACGATCAGCCTCGCCAACGCGGCTTCCACCAGCGCCACCATCAACATGTCCGGCGGGGCCAGTTGGACGCACACCCAGAGCGGCAGCACCGACACCATGATCGGCGGCAACGGCGGGGACCTGACCTGGAGCGTCACCGATGGTGCCAGCGTCCACTTGAATCGCAGCAGTTCTGACGGCTTTCAGTTCGCGGGAAGTGGTGGCAGCGTCGATCTCACCGTCAGCGGCACCGGCACCGTTTTCGATCATAGCGACACCTCCTGGCTGGAATTTGGCCGTGGCGGCGATTTCACGCTCCTGCTCAGTGACGGCGCGGTTCTTGGAAACGAAAATGGTAATGGCATCCTTTTAGGGCGCACAGCAGGCGGCGCTGTCAGCGTGCAAGTCCTCTCCGGAGCCACGCTCAAGGCCGGTTTTTTGGAGATCAACAACAGTGCTTCGCTCCTGGTGGATAATTCCGCCGTCGAAATTGGCGACTTTCTTGAAATCGAACTCTCCACCAATGCCACCGCCACCTTCCAGAATGGTGCCACGCTTACCGATCTCACCCGGACCAGGCTCGACGGCAACAGCACGCTCACCTTCGATGGCACCTCGACGGGACTGGGCATCATCGAGTTGAACTCTGGCAATCTGGTTGTCCAAAACGGCGCCACGCTCACCGGGTCATATGCCACGCTCGTCGGCGGCAGCCTCTCCCTCGACGGCTCCGGCACGAGCCTGACCTTCGCCAACAATGGGAATACCAGTGGCCTTCAGGACGGTGCCAACCTCACCGTGCAAAACGGCGCCAGCATCGTCTTCACCGGCAGCAGCGACTTCGACCTGCATTTGGCAAACAGTCCCGGCACCTTCCTCGTAACCGGCACCGGATCCACCGCCATCTTCGGCGCAGGCCTCACCAATACCGCCACCAACAACCCCGCCACCTTCACCGTCTCCGCCGGGGCCGAGACCATCTTCCTCGGCACGGTCGGCTTCACCGGCAGCCACCAATTCACTGTCACCGGTGAAGACAGCCTCGCCGACATGGACGCCCTCTCAACCGGCGGCGGCGCCTTCACCGTGGCCGACGAGGCGACGCTCATTGCCAACACACTCGAACTCGGCATCACCGCCGGGCAAAACGCCTCGCTCACCCTCGGCGATTCGGGCGTGGGCTCGCCGACCGTGCGCTTCGGCAACGCCGTCATCGGCGGCACCGACTCGGCCGATGGCGGTTCCGCCACCGTGGCCCACGAGAGCGGCATCTTCCAAATCGGCCAGACCAGCGGCGGCTCCGTCGGGCTGACCGGCTCGCGCCTCGTCGTCAGCGGCGGCACCCTCACCCTGCGCAACGGCGCCCAGTGGCGCTCGCAAAGCTCCGCTTGGATCGCTCCCGAAAGCGGCAAGTCCGGCGCCGTCACCGTCCAAGGCGGCGACACACTCTTCCATATCGACGACCACTTGATTCTCGGCGGCACAAGCTCGGCGGACGGCGGCAGCGCCACCTTTACCCACTCAAGCGGCGTCGTGCGAATCGGCGACAGTTTGCCCGGCATCTCCGGCGACGCCTTCGTGGTCGCCAACAGCAACGCAGATGGCGATGGGGGCACACTGACCCTTCGAAACAGCGCTGTTCTCACCACTGTCGGCACCGTGAGCCTGGCCAATGTGGCCGACACCAGCGCGAACATTCTCATGAGCGGCGGAGCCAGTTGGACGCACACCCAGAGCGGCAGCACCGACACCATGATCGGCGGCAACGGCGGGGACCTGACCTGGAGCGTCACCGGCGGAGCCAGTGTCCACTTGAATCGCAGCAGTTTAGCCGGATTTTTGTTCGCGGGCAGCGGCGGCAGCCTCGATCTCACCGTCAGCGGCAGCGGCTCGACTTTCGACACGAGTGACAGGGGCTGGCTGCAAATCGGACAAGGCGGTGACGCCACCGTGCTCGTCAGCGACGGCGCGGTTCTGGGCAATGCCAATACTGAAGGCCTGATTTTGGGGCGAGTCGCCGGCGGCGCTGTCAGCGCGCAAGTCCTCTCCGGAGCCACGCTCAAGGCCGGTTTTTTGGAGCTCAACAACGGGGCTTCGCTCCTGGTGGACAATGCCGCCGTCGAAATAGGTGCCTATTTCGAAATCGAACTCTCCACCAATGCCACCGCCACCTTCCAGAACGGTGCCACGCTCACCGATCTCGTCCGGACCAGGCTCGACAACAATAGCACGCTCACCTTCGATGGCACCTCCACGGGACTCGGCCTCATCGAGATGAGCTATGGCAACTTGGTCGCCAAAAACGGTGCCACGCTCACCGGTTCACCGTTCACGCTCGTCGGCGGCAGCCTCTCCCTCGACGGCTCCGGCACGAGCCTGACCTTCGCCAACAATGGGAATACCAGTGGCCTTTACGACGGTGCCAGTCTCACGGTGCAAAACGGCGCCAGCATCGTCTTCACCGGCAGCACCGACTTCGACCTGCATGATTCAAACAGTCCCGCCAGCACGTTTCTGGTGACCGGCAACGGATCCACCGCCATCTTCGGCGCCGGCCTCACCAATACCGCCACCAACAACCCCGCCACCTTTCGCGTCGAGAACGGCGCATCCGCCTCCTTCGGCGGCGACATCAGCCTCACCGGATCCCACACGGTCACCGTCACCGGCGTTGGCTCCGCCCTTAGCGCCGCCAACCTCTTCCTCGGCGGCGGAGGCAACACCCTCACGATTTCCGACGGCGGCACGCTCACCGTCACCGGCACCCTGGGCGCCGGCGCGGCCGATGGCATCGGCGTCGAGGGGGGCGCCCATCTCCACGTCGGCACGACCAGCGTCTCCGGCTCCGTGCTCATCGACGACGGCACCCTTCACTTCACCGCCGACGGCGCTCCCGCCCTCGGCTCCATCGCGGTCGCCTCCGGCGGCGCCACCCTCGACACCGGCACCCATGCCGTCTCGCTCTCCGCCCCCGTCTCCGGCTCCGGCGCCTTTGCCAAAACCGGCGCGGGCACCCTCGCGCTCGCCGCCGCCAGCACCCATTCCGGCGCCTTCACCGTATCCGCCGGCACCCTACAACTCGACGGCTCAGTCGCCTCTGCGGCGCTCGTCGTCTCCCCGGGCGCCACCCTGGTCGGCTCCGGCTCGGCCTCCGCCGCCGCGCTCTCCATCGCCGGCACCCTGGACCCCGGCGCCACGTCCGCCGCCGGCCTTTTCACCGCCGCCTCGGCCTCGTTCTCCTCCACCGCCACCGCCTCCTTCCAGCTCGGCGGCGACACTGCGGGCTCCGGCCACGACCAGCTCGTCACCTCCGGCCTCACCAGCTTCGGCGGCACCCTCTCCGTCACCCTGATTGACGGCTACGCGCCCTCCGCCGGCGCTTCCTTCACGCTTTTCTCCGCCGGCTCCTACGCCGGTGCCTTCGCCACGCGAGACCTGCCCGCCGGCTACGCCTGGGATATTTCCCGCCTCGAGTCGGAGGGCATCTTGTCGGTGGCCGTCATTCCCGAGCCCGCCTCCTTCGCGATCTTGCTCGGACTGGCCTCGCTGGCCGGCCCGGTCCTGCGTCGTCGCCCGGCACCGGCTTCGACAGCGGCAACTCACGGAGCAAGTTGACTACTCTCCGAGCCAAAGTGCTCCGCTTGCTCCGCAAGCGGTCCGTCCTCCGTTCCGGCGAAGGTTCAACTCGCGGAGCGAGTTGACTACTTTCCGAGCCAAAGTGCTCCGCTTGCTCCGCAAGCGGTCCGTCCCACGTCCCGCGCCTTGACTCCCGCGCCCGCGCCCGTCCGCCTCGCCGCGTGCGTTTCTTCAACCCCCTTGACGACGTGCTCATCGCTCGCGCGCGGCTCCCGCATTGGGCCCAGGCGGGAACGGTGGTGTTCATCACCTGGCGCACGGCCGATTCCCTCCCTCGCACCGTGCTCGCAACCTGGCGCGAGGACCGCGCCCGCTGGCTCGGCGCGCGTGGCATCTCCGTCGCCACCGACGCAGCCTGGCGCGAAAAACTCCAACAACTCCCGCCCGACGAACTCGCCGTCTACCACGAGCATTTCACCACCCGGTGGCACGACTCGCTCGACGCCGGCCACGGCGCGTGCGTTCTCCGGCGCCCCGAGCTCTCCTCCGTGGTCGCCGAGAGCCTGGCGCATTTCGACGGCGACCGTTACGAGCTGCACGACTTCGTGATCATGCCGAACCACGTGCACCTGCTCGCCATCTTTCCCGATGCCGAGACCCAGCGTGCGCAGTGCGAATCCTGGAAACGATTCACCGCGACGCGGATCAACCGCCACCTCGGCGCCACCGGACGTTTTTGGCAGGCGGAGTCCTTCGATCACCTCGTCAGGCACGAAGCGCAGTTCCAGCTCCTACGATCCTACATCAGAGAAAACCCGACCAAAGCCCGCCTCCGCCCCGGCGAGTATCGGCTGAAGTAGTCAAAGTGCTCCGCTCGCTCCGCGAGCGGCCAGTTGCCCCACAGCCCACGTCACCCGGCCCCCCGCCACAACTCGCGGAGCGAGTTGCCTACTTTCCGAGCCAAAGTGCTCCGCTTGCTCCGCAAGCGGTCCGTCTCCGTTCCCCGCCCTCCCTTAATCTTAGCCTAAGGTTCCGTCTGCTATCTTGAACGACGATGAAACTCACCACGTCTCTCCTCGCCATCGTCGCTCTCAGCGGCATCGCCCACGCCGCCGTGCAAACCCAGGTCTTCGACCTTTCGGCCACGTTCCACGACGGTCCCGTAACCGAAACCGGCACCTTCGACGTTGCCCCGATTTCCCTCACCGTGCAGCCCTTCGACACCGGGTTGGGCACCCTCGAATCGGTCGATATCACGTGGAATGTCACGATGTCTGGATACGCCACCAACTATCCCGAGTCGGGCGGCAGCATTTCCTTCTCGTTCAGCGGGGGTTTCTACGTCGAAGGCGTGAGCTACAACGGCTTTGGCGGCGGAAACGGGAGTGGCGGCCCCGTCGGCGCGACCTACGGAAACAGCTCCAGCGCCACCCAAACCGACACCTTTTTGTCCACCGAGACCAGCCCGGACCGAGCGGCGATTTGGTCCACGCTGAGCGCCCCGTCGGCCTTCAACCTCAGCGCCTATTACAGTGGTGACGGATTTTTCGGCGACTATAAGTTCTTCGGTGCCTTGGCCAACGCCACCATCGCCTTCGACCCGGGCTCCTCGGTAACGGTGGACTACAACTACAGCGCCATCCCGGAGCCGGCTTCGCTTACGTTGCTGCTCGGCTTTGGCGCGGTCGGAACGGTCTGCGCGCGTCGCAAAACTTGCCGGCCGCCGGTCTGATCGTCTCTGACCGGCCACCCGGTCAGAGGGGGGCGGCAGGGTTGCTTGTGAGCGGAGCCCCGTCTTTCCCGCGCCGTTCCGTAGAAGGTTCAACTCGCGGAGCGAGTTGACCACCTTCCGAACCAAAGTGCTCCGCTCACTCCGTGAGCGGTCCGTCCTCCCTCCGGCCAAGCCACAACTCGCGGAGCGAGTTGATTACTCTCCGAGCCAAAGTGCCCCGCTTGCTCCGCAAGCGGCCCGTCCCCGCCGTCCCGCCGCCCCGCCCCAGCGATTACACAACCAAGCCAAAATTAGAATCCTATCGATTTGGTTTGAAGTGCTACAAAAGTGTAGCACTTCTTGTTTGCATCATGGCAATGCAAGTAAACGTCCGACTCGACGAGGCTGATTGGGAAAAGATCGTCGAAGCCATGCCGGGGCTGAGCAACGGCGAGCGGCTGACCCGCCTCGTGCGCCAGCAGCTCACCCTGCTCGACTCCCGGCACGATCTCGCCCGAGCGCTCGAGCTCATCGAGGCGGAGCTCGATCCGACCCTCCAGGCGCTCCGTCGCCAGCGTTTGCTCGGTCAGGGCTCCGAAATCGCCGAGGAGCTCGCCCAGAGCGTGATCGAGAGCGCCGCGCTCCTCCTCGCCCAGGCCGACAATCTCCACCACGCGCCGGAAAAACACCTGCCGGAACTGGAGGCCAAACTCGTCCGCCGCTGGAGCCGAACCGCCCTTCAACTCCTCCGCACCGCCGCCCTCGACCCCGCCCAGATCCGACATCCGGCCCAGACCGCCCCGGAATTGAGACGGGTGCTCGAACAAGCCGCTTTTCTCGCCACCCGCGGTTCCGTTGCCGCCGCGGCCGCGAGCTCCGTCGCCGCGCACCCCGCCGCCACCGAGCTCGCCGCCGCGGCGGCGAACACGAACTCCGGGAGCTCCGCCTCGGACTCCCGCCCCGTCTCTCCGACCGCTTCCACCGAAACCACCACCCCCAACCGAGGATAACGTCATGGAAAACCGACTACGCGACCGCATCGCGCGCGTGCTCACCAGCACCGCCCACACCCTTGTCGACAAGATCGAGGGCCTCAACGAGGAGGGCATCCTCGAGGCCGCCATCCGCGAAGTGGACGGCGCCATCGAGGAGGTCCACATCGCCCAGGGCGAATCCCTCGCTCGCAAACACCACGTCAACAAGGCCATCGAGCGCCTCACCCACGAGCGCAACCGCCTCGAGGACGAGGCCGAGACCGCCGTCCGCTCCGGACGCGAGGACCTCGCCGTCGCCGGGCTCAGCCGCATCGACGACATCGAGCGCCAACTGCCCGAGCTCGAGAGCCAGATGCTCGACCACAAGGCCGAGGCCGACCGCCTGGGCCAGTCGCTGGAGAGCCTGAAAGCCCGCCGTGCCCAGATGGCCGACGACCTCGTCGCCCTTCGCCGCACCCGCGCCCAGTCGCCCGCCGCCGGCGGACGCGCCTCCGGCCTCACCTCGCAGATCAAGGCCGAGCGCGCCGAAAACGCCTTCAACGACCGTTACGCCAAGGCCACCGGCACCGACCGCGCCACGCTCCACGCCCGCGAGGCCGAGCAGGGCCGGCTGCGCGATCTCAGCTCCGTCGCCCGCGACAGCCGCGTGCAGCTCCGCCTCGAACAACTGAAGGCCCGCCTCAACCCCTCCTCGCCCTCCTCTAATTAAGCCTCGCCGCCCGCCGACCAGTCTCGGCTCCGTCCCGGCTTTTCGCCAAACCTTCGCGCATGAGCTCCGGTCAAATCCTGCTCCACCCCCACGTCTGGCCCTTCTGCGTGCCGCTCGGGCTCTTCCTCCTGGTGTCGCTGCTGGAGATTATCGTGGTCTTCACCGGCTTCGGCGCCGACGCGGGGCTCGACCTCAGCGCCGACATCGATGTGCCGGAGGCTTCCTCGCACGGCTGGGTGCTCGATTGGCTGGGGCTCGGGCGCGTGCCCTTCCTCATCTCGCTCGCGGCCTTCCTGCTCGTGCTCGGGCTGATCGGCGTGACCGTGCAGTCGGTGATGCTGGGAAGTTTCGGCTTCGCCTTGCCCTGGCCCCTGGTGATGACCGGCTCGGTGCTCGGTTCGTTGCCGGTGGTGCGCACGATCAACCTCTGCCTCGGTCGTATCTGGCCGAAGGACGTCGAGACCAGCGCCACCTCCGTCGAGTCCTACGTCGGCCACGAGGCCGAGGTGGTGCTCGGCGGCATCGGCGGGGAGGAGCCGGGCCAGATCAAGTTTCGCGACTCCGCCGGCGCCATGCACCACGTCATGGCCTACGCCGACAAAGCCGATGAAACCTACACCGCCGGCGAGGCCGTGCTCATCGTCGGGCGCAGAGGCGCCTTCTTCACCGTCATCCGTCACCCCAATCCATCCCGCCCGCGCCCGGCCTGACGTCGTCCCGCGTTCGCGCCCCGTCTTCCCGCGCGTGGTCCCGGTTTCCCCCGTCCGCTTCCGTTCTGTATTCAATCTGACACTACAATGCCCAACCTGACTCCCTCCGTGATAATAGCCGTCGTCGGCGGCTTTATCTTTCTCGTCCTGCTCGGCGCCCTTCTCGCCAAGCTCTACCGCAAGGCCAATCCCGAGCGCGCCCTCATGCGCACGGGTCTCGGCGGCGGCAAGGTCATCACGGACGGCGGCACCATCGTGCTGCCCTTCCTCCAGCAGATCACCGAGGTGAACCTGCAAACGCTCCGCCTCGAGGTGCAGCGTCGCAACCAGGACGCGCTCATCACCCGCGACCGCCTGCGCGTGGACGTGCGCGCCGAGTTCTACGTGCGCGTGGCCAAGACCGTGGAGAGCATCATGGTCGCCGCCCAGACCCTCGGTCACCGCACCTTCCGCCCCGACGAGCTGACCGGCCAGCTCCAGGGCAAGTTCGTGGACGCCCTTCGCGCCGTCGCCGCCACGCTCAGCATGGACGAGCTGCACGAGAAACGCGTCGAGTTCGTCATGCAGGTGCAGAAGGCCGTGACCGAGGATCTCAGCCGCAACGGCCTCGAGCTCGAGTCCGTGTCGCTCACCGAGCTCGACCAGACTTCGCGCGAGTTTTTCAAGGACTCCAACGCCTTCGACGCGCAGGGTCTCGCCAAGCTCACCGAGATCACCGAGAGCAAGCGCAAGGAGCGCAACGACACCGAGCAGAACACCCGCCTCGCCATCGAGCAGAAGAACCTCGAGGTCGAGCGCCAGTCCCTGACCGTGCGCCAGATCGAGGCCCAGGCCCAGTTCGAGCAGGAGCAGGCCATCCAGATGGCCAAGGCCGCGCAGGAAGCCCGCATCGCCCGTGAGCGCGCCGAGCGCGAGCGCGAGGGACGCGAGGCCCAGATCACCGCCGAGCAGGCGGTCAAGGAGGCCAACATCAACGCCGAAAAGGCCGTCGCCGCGCGCGAGATCCAGCGCAAACGCGAACTCGACATCGCCGGTCAGGAAGCGCGCATCGCCGTGGCGAAAAAGTCCGAGGAGCTCTCCAAGGCCGACGCCGAGGCCGCCGCCGCCCGCGCGGTGATGGTGAAGGCCGAGGAGCAGGTGAAGACCGTGCAGGAGATCGCCGCCGCCGAGCGCGCCAAGGAAATCGTGGTCATCAAGGCCCGCGAGACCGCCGAGCAGGACGCGGTGAAGGTGATCGTGGCCGCCGACGCCGAGCGCAAGGCCGCCGAGGACCGCGCCGAGGCCCTGCGCACCCAGGCGCAGGCCGAGGCCGACCGCGTGCGCATCGTGGCCGAGGCCGACGCGAAACGCTTCGAGGTCGAGGCGGTCGGTCTCCAGGCGATCAACGAGGCGAAGAACCTGCTCGGCGAGACGATCATGGCCTTCGAGGTCCGCAAGGAACTCGTCGCCAAGCTCGAGGGCGTCATCGCCGCCGCGATGAAGCCGGCCGAGAAGATCGACTCGATCCGCATGCTCCACATCAACGGCATGCCCGGCCAGGCCGGCGGCGCGGGTATCGGCGCGGCGAATACGGCCGAGGCCGGCGCCGGCGGCGCGGGTTTGCCCAACCAGCTCGTCAACGCCCTCCTGCAATACCGCATGCAGGTGCCGATCGTGGAGAAGATGATCACCGAGCTCGGTCTCGACCTCGGCAAGGGCCAGCTCGTGCCCGACGGTCTCCTCGGCGCCGCGCCGGCGGAGCCGGCGACGTCCGCCTCCGCGTCCGGGACCGGTTCCTCCGACGTCGCTCCGAAGAAAAAGTGATCGCCTGAAGGGCCCGCGAAACCGGTTTACTTCTCTCCAAGCCCCGTCCCCGTGACGGGGCTTTTTTGGGGCCGGTGTAGAGTTGGCCGTCCCCGGCCAAGGTTTGGAAGAGGTGCGGCGTGTGCGAGGCCCGCGAGGCCCGGAGGGATGGGCCGAGGACGGCCAACGCTACATCTTTCCTTCCGCCACGCGCGGGACCATCGTCATCCCGTTCCCGCCGCCCCGCTCCCTTCCTCTTTTCCAGCTTTCCACATCCCACATCCCATGGCCACGCCCCCGCCCATTCCGCCCCGCAGTCCAGTCGGCGCCACCGCGTCGGGTTCGTCCCAGCTCCTGCCGGGCGATTGGGCGGTGCCGGCGCTCTTTCGGCGTCGCATCGGCAATCGTCCCGGCCGTCAGCGCGCGATGGTCGCGGAGGGGCACCTGTTGTTGATCCTCAATCCGGTGCCGGAGGCGGGGAGCCATCGTCGGAAGACCGCGTTTTTCTGGCGCGATCCGAAGGGGGCCTGGCGCTCGACCGCGAGCGCGGAGGGGCTGCGCAGCCTGCAACGACTGGTCGAGGACTACGTCCAGACCGCCAACGGGCTCGATGAACGGCTGGAAAAGGAGGACGACTCCGCCGCGCTTTTCCACGAGGTGGTCAGCCGCTGCGTGCCGGTCGCCCGCGCCGCGCGCAACCTCCACGCGGCGCTGCAGGAGGCGCGGCAGGCGGTGGACGATCCCGAGCTCATCAATCTGCGCGACCTCGCCGGCGAGGCCGAGCGCACGCTCGAGCTGGTGCGCGAGGACGCCAAGGTGGGTCTGGAGTTTTTGCTCGCGCGCAAAAGCGAGGAACAGGCCGAGCAGTCCCGCCGCATCGCCGAGACGAGCCACCGGCTAAACCTGCTCGCCGCGATCTTCCTGCCCGTGACCGCGCTCGGCGCCGTTTTCGGCATGAACATCCATCACGGCCTCGAACACGCGGGCGAGCCGGTGTTCTGGTTCCTCGTGCTCGCCGCCATCGGCTGCGGCTGGGCGATGCTGCGCTGGACCCGCCGCTGAGCCGATCCCCATCCGCTTTCCGCCGGGTGATCGCAAGCTGTAGGCCTGACCGCTGGTCAGGCGGCCCGATCACGGTCGGGCCTACTGATCCGAATGGGCGGGACCGCCGGGCTCGCCGCGGCGGACGGAGGGTGATCGGCCCAAACCGGCGCGCCCGGCGGTCGCGCCCTCGATGGTCGGCAGGGAGGGCGTTGGGCGTATCAGTTTTTCGCCTCCTCAAGCGCGGAGAGAATGTGTTCGGGATCGA
Organism: uncultured Akkermansia sp.; assembly: GCA_966252115.1. Taxonomy (GTDB): domain Bacteria; phylum Verrucomicrobiota; class Verrucomicrobiia; order Opitutales; family Opitutaceae; genus IMCC26134_A. Next base: position 8,040 of record CBINNW010000005.1, on the reverse strand, counting down.
GGCGCACGCGGTAGTCGGGGTTCACGTGGGCGAAACGAACCACGCCGGCGCGGTTCACCACGAAGACCGCCGGATGCGGTAGCAAATGGTGCGTCTGGCCCGAGTCGGCCTCTAGATCGATGCCGTAGTCGGCCTTGTATTTTGCGACCAGCTCGTCCGGCACGCGGAAGGCGATGCCCAGCGCGCGGATCGCCTCCGCCGAGCTGTCGGACAGAAGCGTGTAGGAAAGCTCCGCCATCGCCGGCTTGGCCCGCAGCTTGGACGGTTGATCCGGACTGACGGCGAGAATTTGAAATCCGGATTCGATGATCTTCGGGGAAATTTCGCCGAGGGCGCCGAGGTGTCTGACGCAGTAGGGGCACCAACCGCCGCGATAGAAAATCAGGACCGTCGGCTTTTCGGCGACGAGCTCGCGCAGGCCGACCTTTTGGTCTTCCACCGTGCGCAGCGTGGCGGCCGGCAGGGTGTCGCCGACCTGGATCTGTTTGGCCGCCTCGGCGGCCGGCGCGGGCTCGGCGGCGTGGGCGAGGGGCGATTGGGCAAACGCGAGGGCGGCGAGCAGCAGGAGGGCGGGGGAGCGCATGGGTTTTCCCCACAGGGCGGCTGATCGGCCCTCAGGTCAAACGCCGCGCGCACTCCGCCACCAGCCACAGGCCGAGCGGTGTGAGCAGGACGAGGTCGGCGAGGACTCGCGCGCGTTCGCGTCCGAGCCGTGCTTGCACGCGGGCCAGCCCGCCGAGCAGGAGCGCGGCGACGGCGGCGCAGAGGGCGACGGCGCGCGCCGGTCCGTGGTGGGCGAATGCTTGGGTGAGCGCGAGCGCCGCCACCACCCAGGGCAGGCGGGCGGCGAGCGCGCGGGCGGCGGGGTGGTGCAGGGCGAGCGAGGTCTGGCCCTGGGCGCGGTCCACCTCGCGTTCCCAGTCCGAGATCAGCAGGCAGTTGGCCAGGGCGAGCAGGAAAAACAGTCCGGTCGGCGCCACCAGCGGGAGCAGGGCGGCGGGCGGGCCGTTCGTGGTGGCGGCGGGATACAGCGCCACGCCGACGGCGAGGATGCCCGCGACGCAGACTTCCTTCGGCACCCGCCACGGATGGTCGCGGTGCAGGAACTGGTGCGAGAGCAGGTAGGCGAGCGTCGGCCCGAGCAGGCCGAGGCTGAACAACCACTCGCGCGCGCCGAGCTCCCGGAGCGCCAGCTCGACGCCTGCGGCGAGGACGCCGAGCCACACGCCGAAACTCGGCCAGCGCCGGCGCAGGAAAAAGTAGTGCCGTTGGGTGCGCACGGTGGCGGGCGTGAGCCGCCAGCCCTCGATCCAGCGGTCCGCCGCGTAGGCCAGCCACACGCCGACTCCGAGCAGCACGGCGTGGTGCGGCGCGGGCGACGCGGAGACGGCGTGGCCGACCGCCCCTTGCCAGGCGATCGCGACCAGCGGCGCGTCGAGCGAGAGCACGGTCGGCCACTGCCACCAGCGCACGCGGCCGGGGACGAAGGTGCTTTCCGGGTTTTCCGTGGCGGCGTTCATGGAGGCGGGAAAGGGAAACCGCTAAAGGACGCTGAAGGACGCTAAATTATTCCGGACGGGGCGCTTTTGCCGGGTATTTGTTTAGCGAGCCTTAGCGAGATTTAGCGGTTCCGCTCACTCCTCCTGCTCGCGGGCGAAGAGCATCTCGGCGCGGAGGATGTCGTGCAGGGTGACGATGCCGACCACGCGACCCTCCGGGCCCATTTGGTCGAGCACGACTTCGAGCTGGCCGGGCGATTCGATGAGTCGGCTCTGCACCTCGCGCAGGGTGGTGTCGGCGGTGCAGGTGGCGACCGTCTCGACCGGCGCGGGGCGTCCGTCCCGGAGCGCGGCTTCGGTGGCGCGGCGTTCGATCACACCCTTCAGCCGGCCTTCGACGACCACCGGGAAACGTTCGTGTCGGCTGGAGGCGAGCAGGCGACGGAGCGCGTCGGGCGCGAGGTCGGTGGCGATGACCGGGGTGAAGTTGGCGATACGCGCGGCGGGCAGCTCCATCCAGGTGCGCAGGCTGCGCGGCGGGGCGATGCGTTCCACGTGGTGCCCGTCCTGGGCGAGCACCTCCTCGTAGAAGTTTTCCCGGTTGATCCAGCGGGCGAGGCTCTGGCTGACCAGAGCGGCCACGATGAGCGCGGGCACGAGCGCGAACTCGTGCGTCATCTCGAACACGATGAGGATGCCCGTGACGGGTGCGCGCACCACGCCGCCGAGGCAGGCGCACATGCCGACGACGGCGAGCGTGACCTGGTCGGCGCCGGTGAGCGGCATCACGAGGCTGGCCAGACCGGCCAGCGCGGCGCCGGCCATGCCGCCGAAAAAGAGGGTGGGGGCGAAGATGCCGCCGCAGCCGCCGAGGCCGTAGCAGATGGCGGTGGCGGCGAGTTTGGCGACGAGCAGGAGGGCGGCGGCGTGCCAGACCATGTTGCCGTTGAGCGCGGCGGAGAGGTCGTCGTAGCCGAGGCTGAAGACGCCGAGGTGGCCGGTGTTGACGAAGACGGCGGCGCCGATGGCCCAGACCGCGACGCCGCCGAGCATGACGCGCGACCAGGCGGGCAGGCGGTGCGGGCGTTTGTTGCGCGCGCGCAGGCCGAGCGAGAAGCGTTGGAACCAGCAGCCGGCGAGGGTGGCGACGGCGGCGACGACCGGCGTGAGCGCGTAGCCGAGCCAGTCGGGCGCGCCGGGACTGACGAGGGTGAAGGACGGCTGCGCGCCGAGCAGGGCGTGGGCGACGAGGGCGCCGAGCACGGAGGCGAGCAGGACGCCGCCGAGCATACGGCTGTTGAGGTCGCCGATGATCTCCTCGAGCACGAAGGTGACGGCGGCGATGGGCGTGTTGAAGGCGGCGGCGAGGCCGGCGGCGGCGCCCGCGGCGGCGGCCGGGCGGCGGAGGTGTTTCGGCGTGCCGAGCACGCCGGAGAGATTGGAGGCGAGGCCGGCGGCGAGTTGCACCGAGGGGCCCTCGCGGCCGAGGCTGGAGCCGCCGCCCACGGTGAGCGCGCCGCCGATGAACTTCACCCAGACGACGCGCCAGGGGATGACCCCGAAGTCGCGCCAGAAGGCGAGTTTCACCTGCGGGATGCCGCTGCCGGCCGCGTCGGAACAAAACTGGGTGAGCAACCAGCCGGCGATGCCCGAGGTGAGGGTGATGAGGAGGAAACTGCCGATCAGGAAACGCGGCGTGGACTGGTGGGCCAGATGCTCGATGCCGTGCTCGTAGATCGTGTGGATCGCCAGGTGGAAGGCCACCGCGATGAGCCCGGCCGCGAGGCCGAAGATGGCGGTCGCGGTGATGGTGCGCGCCTGCGGCGGCAGTTTTTGGAAAGCTCCTGGGATGAGATCGGCGATCACCCGGGCAGGGTTTGGCACCGGGGCGGGGCCTGACAAACGTGTTGTGCCGCGTCCCCTGAGAAATATCGCACTGCGATCAATGTGCCCCGGCCCCGGTGGCGCCGGGTTTGTCGTAGATGGCGAGGCGCTCGACGATGGCGCGGCTCTCGGCGTTGAGGCCGACGAGCTCGACGGTGGCGCCGGCCTGGCGAAATTTGATGGCGATCTTGTCGAGGGCGTTGATCGAGGTGGTGTCCCAGAAGTGGGCGTGGGTGACGTCGAGCACGACGCGCGCGAGTTTTTCCCGGGTGTCGAAGGCGGCGGCGAAGGCGGTGGTGGAGGCGAAGAACAACTGGCCGCGCACGTGGTAGGTGCGGGTGGCTCCGTCGGCCGAGAGATGCGAGCTGACGTGCAGGAGCTTGGCGATGCGGGCGGCGAAACAGAGCGCGCTGAGCAGCACGCCGGCGCCGACGCCGAGGGCGAGGTTGTGCGTGCCGACCACGATGGCGACGGTGGAGAAGGTGATGAAGGTGGCGGTCCACGGATACACGCGGATGTTGCGCACGGAGGCCCAGCTGAAGGTGCCGACGGAGACCATGATCATCACGGCCACGAGCGCGGCCATGGGGATGCGGGCGACCTGGTCGCCGAGCAGCACGACGAGGATGAGCAGGAGCAGGCCGGCCCAGAAGGTGGACAGGCGGCCGCGTCCGCCGGATTTCACGTTGATCACGGTCTGGCCGATCATGGCGCAGCCGGCCATGCCGCCGAAGAGGCCGGCGCCGATGTTGGCCACGCCCTGGCCGACGCACTCGCGGTTCTTGTCCGAGGTGGTGTCGGTGTAGTCGTCCACGATGGTGGCGGTCATGAGCGACTCGAGCAGGCCGACGACGGCGAGGGGCAGGGAGTAGGGGAGGAGGATGCGGAGGGTTTCCCAGGTCCAGGGGATGTCGGGGAAGAGGAAGGCGGGAAACGCGTCCGGCAGCTCGCCCATGTCGCCCACGGTGCGGAGCAGGCCGGCGTCGCCCCAGCCGAGAGCGACGGAGAGCGCGGTGAGCACAACGATGCAGACCAGCGGGGAGGGCACGGCCTTGGTGAGGCGGGGCAGGCCGTAGATGATGGCGAGGCCGCCGGCGACGCAGGCATACATGAGCCAGCCCTGGCCGTGAAACTCGGGGAGCTGGGCGAGGAAGATGAGGATGGCGAGGGCGTTGACGAAACCGATGACGACCGAGCGCGCGACGAAGCGCATGAGGTTGCCCAGCTTGAGCAGGCCCATGCCGATCTGGATGAGGCCGGTGAGCAGGGTGGCGGCGAAGAGGTGGTCGAGCCCGTGCTCCTTCACGAGGGTGACCATGAGCAGGGACATGGCGCCGGTGGCTGCGGAGATCATGCCCGGCCGGCCGCCGACGAAGGCGATGAGCACGGCGATGCAGAAGGAGGCGTAGAGGCCGACCTGAGGCGCGACGCCGGCGATGATGGAGAAGGCGATGGCCTCGGGGATGAGCGCGAGCGCGACCACGGTGCCCGCGACGAGATCGCGGGTCGGGTTGCCGAACCATTCGTGAAGGTAGGTGGACTTGGTCATGAAAGGGGAGGGAGGCGAGGGGGCCGCGGGAGCCTCGGGAGCACGGGAGCTGGAAGCTCCCGCTACTTTTGAGGTGTGGAGTGGACGTGCGGAGACGGGGGACGGAAGTGGTGGAAAAATGGATACGCTTGGCGCGACGGGCGCGGGGGAGGCGGCGGGCGCGCGGGTGAAATGCGGCGCGGCCTCGGGGATCTGGGCAGGGTGAAGCCCGGCGGTCCCGGGTCGGGACCGGCTCAGGGGCGAATCACGGTGGCGTGGGCGTCGAGCGCGGCATGAAGGCGCGTGACCCTCCGGCCGGAGGCGTCGATGGCAAGCCTCGGTTTGGCGCGGGCGTGGGACGGGGGCGACGCGGGGTGCGGTCCGCCCACCGGGAGCGCCGGCGTCCCGCCGGCTGTTTGACCGGAATGCCGGCAGGATGCCGGCGCTCCCAGCGACAAGGTGCGCGGCGGCGGGCGCCGAAAACAGGAAGGGCGAGGGTCCGCGGATGCGGAGCCTCGCCCTTCCTTCCTTGCGGGGGTAAAGGGGTAAAATGGATCGGAGACGCGGGCGCGTCAGACGACGCCTTCGCTGCGCACCCACTGGATGGCGTGGCGAACGAGGTCGGCGCCTTTTTCGAGACGGAGCTTCAACTTCAGGTGCTCGCGGTAGGAGTCGATGGTCTTGACCGAGAGGTTGAGCTTTTCGGCGATCTGGCGGGTGCCGAAGCCGTTGCCGATGAGTTGGAAGACCTCCATCTCGCGGTCGCTGAGGGTGTCGATGGTGAAGACGACCTCGTTCTTTTTGCTGCGCACGAGACGATGGAGCATCTTTTCCTTCATCTTCTCGCTCAGGTAGAGCTCGCCGGAGAGCACGCTGCGGATGGCGGTGAGGATGCGGTCGCTGGCCTCGTGTTTCATGATGTAGCCCTTGGCGCCGGCGCGCAGGGCGCGTTCGCCGTAGAGGCTCTCGTCGTGCATCGACATGATGAGCACGGGGAGGTCGGGCAGGAGCGCTTTGACGTTTTTCATCAGCTCGATGCCGCTGGTGGTCTTGAGCGTGATGTCCACGACGGCGAGGTCGGGCTGGAGTTTCTGGATCATCTGGAGGGCGACCGGGGCGCTGTCGGCCTGGCCGCAGACGATGAGGTCGGGTTCCTGGTCGATGAGCACGCGCACGCCCTCGCGGGTGACGGGATGGTCGTCCACGAGGAAGATGCGACGGGGAGTGGTTTGCGCGGCGGCCGGGACGGACGTGCCGGTGGTGGAGACGGGGGAAGGCGTTTCAGTTTTCATCGTGGTTGGAGGCGGAGAGGGTCCAATCGCAGATCACGCGCGTTCCCAGACCCAGGGAGGAGCGCACGGAAAGGGTGCCGCCCAGCATGTTGGCGCGGTAGTTCATGAGGCAGAGTCCGCGGCCCATGCGCTGCGGCTGGCCGCGCGGGTCGAAGCCCTGCCCGTCGTCGAGCACGAGGAGGCGGTGGCGGGCGCCGCGGGAGAGGAGCCCGACGTGGATGCGCTGGGCGGTGCCGTGGCGCACGGCGTTGTGGATGGCTTCCTGCGTGATGCGGTAAAGGTGGATGGCGGCGAGGTGGTTCATCTCGGGCGGGTCGCCGCGGAGGCTGAAGCGGCAGTCGATGTTGTGGAGCCGCTGGGACTGGAAGGAGAGGTCCTCGAGGGCGGAGGCGAGGCCGTGGACCTCGAGCTGCACGGGGCTGAGGCCGCGGGCGAGGGCGCGCGATTGCTCGGTGGCCTCGTTGGCGAGACGCGAGACGACGTCGGCGGTGCCGGCTTCCTCCGGGAGTTTGGCGCGCAGGCGGTCGCGGAGGGCGGCGGCCATGCAGGCGAGGCCGGTGAGCTGCTGACCGAGGCCGTCGTGGAGGTCGGCGCCGATGCGTTGTTGCTCGGCGTCGCTGACCTCGAGGAGCTGGCGTTCGAGGCGGCGGCGCTCGCTGAGGTCGCGCCCGAAGAAGGTGGCGCCGGCGCCCTGGTCGGCGTCGAAGGAGACGAGAAAATCGATGGACCACTCGTCGTCGCCGCGGCGGCCGCCGAGGGTGAAGCCGGCGCTGCCGCCGGCGAGGGCGATGGTGATGGCCTGGCGGCTCTGGGGGAAAAGGTCGGCGAGCACGCGGCCGAGGATCTGGGCGGGGGCGAGCTCGTGGCGTTGCAGGCCCTCGCCCTGGGCCTCGACGACGCGGCCGGAGGAATCGAGCCGACCGGCGATGACGGGGAGGTTGCGCAGGATGCTGTCGAGGAGCTGGGCCTGGCGGCGGCGCTCCTTCTCGGCCTCGACGCGGGCGGTGACGTTGATGGCGAAGCCGATGGCGCCCTGGCCGCGGGCCTCGTCGAAACGGAGGTAGTTGTCGAAATAGTGGCGGGTGCCGTTGCGGCTGATCTCGCGGGTGAACTCGCTGTGGCCGCCGGCGAGGGCCCGGCGGATCTCGGCGTCGGCGTCGGGCCAGGCCTGCTGGGCGTTGGTGCCGAGGACGTCCTCGGGGCGCAGGTCGAGCAGTTTGAGGCCGAGGCCGCGGGCCTCGAGGATGGTGCCGTCGCCATCGACGCGGCCGGCGATGACGGGAAGGCTGGAGAGGACGCTGTTGAGCAGGTGGTTGGTGCGGCGCAGCTCGGCGAGGATGTCGGCCTGGCGGCGGGCGTAGCGGATGGCGCGCTCGAGTTGCACGCTGGTGAGGCCGACCTTGCAGAGGTAGTCGGCGGCGCCGCTCTGGAGGGCCTCTTCGTCGATGTGGGGGCTGTCCACCCCGGTGAGCAGGATGACGGGCATGTCGGCGCCGACCGAGGAGGCCTGGCGGATGAGGTCGAGGCCGGTGCCGCCGCCGAGGCCGTAGTCGAAGAGTCCGGCGTCGTAACGACCGCTGTTGAGCCGGCTTATGCCCTCGTCGAACGACTCCGCCCAGTCGAGTTCGTAGGTCTCGGCGAGTTGCGGGCGCCCCAGAAGCATGGCGAGGAAGCGGTAGTCTTCCTCCCGGTCTTCCACGACGAGGATTTTGACTGGGGCTGAGCGGCGGTGAGGCATGAATGGGTGCAGGTGGAAAGCGAAGTCTGTATGCTAGTCGTAAATACTACTGTAGTGCCCGACAAATAGCGTTACTTGTTGTGGGCGGCGCGGGCGCGT